>CAVRTO010000040.1:0-110230 GCA_963724145.1 uncultured Solirubrobacteraceae bacterium | reverse complement strand
CGCGGCCGGAGGGCACCAGGCCGTTTCCCGGAAGCTGCGGACGTCAGCCCGGGGCGATCGCCACGTTGATCGCCGGCGGGCCGTCCAGCCGGCCCGCGAGGTGCAGGATCGCCTCCTCGGCACGCTCGAGCCCGTAGGTCGCGGTGCGCAGCCGCTCGAACGGGAAGCCGCCGCGCGTCAGCAGCTTCACGGCGTGCCGGTAGGACGCCGAGTCGACGGTGAAGACGCCGCGCATCGTGATCGACCGCCGCACCAGCACGTCGGTGTCGATCGCGGCCGTCGGGCCGCCCTTGACGCCGCTCAGCACGATCGTGCCGCCGCTGCGGACGATGTCGATCGCGTCGAGGACCGGCTGCGTCGCCACCGGCGTGACGTCCACGACGACGTCGGCGAGCCGGCCCGCCGTCAGCGCCTCGACCCGCGCCACGACGTCCTCCTCGTCGGCCGCGATCGCGTGGTCGGCGCCGAGGTCGACCGCGAGCTCGAGCTTGTTCGCGGCGCGCGCGAGGTCGGTGACGACGATCAGCCCGGCGCCGGCGGCCCGTGCCGCGATCACGCACGCGAGCCCGCGCTGGCCGGCGCCGAGGATCACGATCGTGTCGCCGAAGCGCAGCGGCGTCGCCGAGCACGCCCAGCGGATCCCGGCCGCGAGCGGGTTGTAGAGGACGGCCAGGTCGGGCGGGATCGACGCCGGGATCCGGTGCAGCATCGTGTTCGGGTGGAGATGGAGATGCTCGGCGTAGCCGCCGAGCAGCGCCGGCTCGATGTCGGTGCCGAGCAGGCCGTAGCTGTAGACCCGGCCCCACCCGTCGCACTTCGTGCGGTCGCCGGCGCGGCAGAACTCGCACTCCCCGCACGGGATCAGCGGCTCGACCGCGACGCGGTCGCCGGGTCCCACGCCCCAGCGGCGCGCGGCGCGCTCGCCGATCTCGTCGATCACGCCGAGCGGCTCATGCCCCGGGATCGTCGGCCCGCGCGTCCAGCCCATCGCGTCGAAGGCGCCGTCGTACTGCTCGATGTCGCTGCCGCAGATCCCGCAGAGCTCCATCCGCAGGATCGCGTCGTCCGGGCCGACGCGGGGCCGGGCGAACGAGTGGATCTCGAAGGTTCGCGGCGCGGTCTGCACGACGGCCCTGCTCGATCTTGCCGGCGGCGCCACAGCGCCAACCTAACCCGCGCCCCCGGCGGGCAGAACTGGCGCTTGCGCCAGCTTCCGGCCGCACCCGCATGCGGGAGCCTGGGCCGATGGAGTTCGGCGTGATGATCCTGCCGCGCGACCTCGAGAGCACGCGACAGGCGGCGCGACTCGCCGAGCGGCTCGGCTTCTCCTGGGTGAGCGTGGCCGACTCGCCGACCGTCTACCAGGACTCCTACCTGCACCAGCTCGAGGTGGCGCGCGCCGCGCCCTCGGTGCGCGTCGGCCCGATGGTCAGCCACGTCGTCGCCCGCCACCCGGTCGTCGTCGGGAACCAGCTCGCCACGCTCAACGCCTTCACCGGCGGCCGCGTGATCGGGACGCTCGCGACCGGCAACAGCGCGGCCCGCGGGCTGGGCATGAAGCCGGCGCGGCTGGACGACCTCGCCCAGGCCGTCGAGGCGATCCAGGCGTACTGGCGCGGCGAGCGCGGCGACTTCAAGGACTCCAGCATCCCGCCGACCGGCATGCGGCGGGACGCGTGCCCGATCCTGATCTCGGCGGACGGCCCGAAGGCCGCCGCGCTGTCCGGCCGCGTCGGCGACGGGCTGCTCTACGGCGGCACCATGGACCCGGCGGTCCGGCGGCGCCGCCTCGCGGCGATGGGCGGCGGCGAGCGCCAGGCGTGGATCGCGCCCACCGTCTCGGTGGCCGAGGACCACGCGCGCCGTCCGCGACGATCTCGGCGCGATGGTCGTGGCGATGGCGAACCGGGCCATGCGCGGCGACCTCGACGAGCGCGGCGTGCCGCCGGAGATCCAGGCGGACGTGCTCGAGATGCGCCGGGTCTACGACTACGGCTACCACGCCGACAACTCGCGCCCGCGGAACACGTCGCTGGTCAGCGAGCGGCTGACGAACTTCCTCATCGACACGCTGTGCGTCTGGGGCGGCGAGGCGCGCTGGCAGGCGTCGCTCGACGGTCTCGAGGAGGACGGCTGGACCGGCGTCATGTTCATCCTCGGGCAGGCGGAGCAGCTCACCGTGATCGAGGCGGTCGGGCGCCGGCTGGAGCGGCTCGGGCGGCTCGCGCCGACGGTGGCCGCCGGTCAGTAGGAGCGCGGCAGGCCCAGCGAGTGCTGGGCGACGTAGTTGAGGATCATCTCGCGCGACACCGGCGCGATCCGCAGCAGGCGGACGATGAACCACAGGTCGCTCAGGCCGTACTCGAGCGCCAGGCCGTTGCCGCCGTGCGCCTGGATCGAGCGGTCGAGCGCGCGGCCTCCGGCGTCGGCCGCCAGCAGCTTCGCCATGTTCGACGCCTCCCCGGCCGGCGCGCCGGCGTCGTGCAGCAGCGCCGCCTTCCAGGTCATCAGCCGGGCGGCCTCGATCTCGGCCTTCGCCTCGGCGAGCGGATGGGCGATGCCCTGGTGCGTGCCGATCGGCTTGCCCCAGACCTCCCGCTCGCTCGCGTACGCGGCCGCCTTGCCGAGCGCGTAGCGGCCGATGCCGGTGCAGATCGCCGCGGCCAGGATGCGCTCGGGGTTCAGGCCGTCGAACCCGATCCGCAGCCCCTCGCCCTCGCCGCCGACCATGCGATCCGGGCCGACCCGCACGTCGTCGAAGAAGAGCGTCGACTGGTGCTCGGGCGCCTCCACCGCGGTCGGGATGTCCTGGCGCGTGAGCCCGTCGGCGTCGGGGTCGACGATGAACATCGTGAGCCGGCCGCGGCCGGTCCCGGCGTCCTCGCCGGTCCGCGCCATCACGAGCAGGCCGTCGCACCACTCGACGCCCGAGATGTAGGTCTTGGTGCCCGACAGGACCCAGTCGGCGCCGTCGCGCCGCGCGCGCGTGGAGATCTTGTGCGAGTTCGAGCCGGCGTCCGGCTCGGTGATCGCGAAGGCGAAGTTGTGCCGGCCGGTGCCGATCCCGCGCAGCCAGCGGTCCTTCTGCTCCGGACTGCCGTGCCGCGTCAGGACCGTCCCGGCGATGCCGGGCGAGACCAGCAGCGGCAGCAGCGGGCACCCGGCCGCGCTGACCTCCTCCTCCACGATCGCGAGCTCGTACAGGCCGAGACCACCGCCGTCGTACTCGGCGGGGACGTTGACGCCGAGGAAGCCGTGATCGGCCAGCGCGTCCCACAGCTCCTGCGGCGGGCGGTCCTCCCGCACCGCGGCGGCGAAGGCGCGGTGGCCGAAGTCGAGCGCGATGCCGCGCACGGAGCTGCGGAGCGCCTGGATCTCGTCGGTCTCGACGAGCGGCAGCGACGGCATCGATCCCATCGCGGGCGGACGCTACCCAGCGCCCGCCGGAATCGCACTGGCGGGTCCGCCAGTCCAGGTCACGCGGCCGCGGCCGCGGGGTGCGCGAGCGGCAGGCTCGCCACGACCCGCGTGCCGCTCCTCCCGCGCTGCGAGACGCGCATCGAGCCGCCCTGGTCGCGCAGCAGCTCGCGCAGCGAGGTCAGCCCGTGCCGGCCGGCGCCGCCCGCGCCGAGGCCGCGCCCGTCGTCGCACACCTCGAGGGTCAGCCGCTTGCGCCGCGAGACCTCGAGCCGCACGTCGACCCGGCAGGGCCCCGCGTGCTTGGCGGCGTTGACGAGCGTCTCGCGCGCGACCTTGACCAGCGCGTCCGACGCCGCGCGGCGGAGCCGCCGCGCCCCGGCCGCGGCCTCGTCGTCGATCTGGAGCCGGATCGCGATCGAGAACTCGTCCTCCACGCCCGACACGACCGAGACGAGCCGCGAGCTGAGATCGGCTGCGGGCGCGGCCTTCGAGAGCCGGCTGATGACGTTGCGGATCGTCGTGTCGCCGCGGATGAGCAGCCCGCGCGCGTGGCGGACGCGCTCCGCCGCGGCCTCGTCGAGCGCGCCGTCGGCGAGCAGCCCGTCGAGGCTGAGCTGCGCGGCGAAGAGGATCTGCGCGACGTCGTCGTGCAGGTCGTCCCCGATCTTCTGGCGCTCCTGCAGCCGCGCGACCTGCGCACGCTGGCGCTGGTAGCGCGCGGTGGCGTGCGAGAGCGCGGTCAGGTTCGCCAGCCGCGCGAACGACTCGCGCTCCTCGCGGGCGAAGGGCTCGCCGCGCACGCGCAGCGCCGCGAGCGTGCCGACCCGCGTGCTGCCCAGGTGGACCGGGACGTAGAACACCGCCCAGCCGGGGTCCCCGGCCCGCTCGGGCCCGACGACGTACGCGCGCATCCCCGGCTCGCGGCCCGCCTCGTCGAGCAGCAGGCGCTCGAGGTCCTCCGGCGGTGCGCCGCTGCGCGCGGCGATCGTGGGCTCGTCGTCGCCGACGAACGCGATCAGGCTCGCGTCGACCACGGCGCGCAGCTCGCGCAGCGCGGCCGGGCAGGAACTCCTGGACGCCCTGGCCGGAGGCCACCGCGACGCCGACGCCGGCGAGGATCTGCTCCAGCTGCTGGCGGCGCTGGTGGTCGAGCAGGCGCGTGGCCACCTCGACGATGCTGGCGATCCGCGGGGCGAGCGCGAGCGCGCGCTCGAGGTCGTCGAGGTCGAAGTCATGGTCGGCGTCGGCGAGGTGGAGGACGCCGACGTCGCGCAGCGGCACGGTCAGGACCCGGTCGATGCCGAAGACGTTGACGTAGCCCTGCCGGATCCCGCGGTCGCCCTCGCTCGCGTTGCTGAGGTAGGGCCGTCCGGTGGTCAGGACCCGCGCCGAGTTGCTGTGCGGATCGAAGAAGCTCACGCGGTGCGACGCCGTCACCTGGTCGGGCGCGCCGAACGCGCCGGGCATCGCCTGCAGGACGTTGCGCTGCTTCTCGGCGATCATCACGCCGCAGCGCGCGCCGCCGAACAGCGGGCCGAGATAGTCCGCGAGCGTCGCGCTCAGCTCGGCCTGGTTGTGCACGGACAGCACCAGGCGGTCGAGGACGCCCCACGTCTCCAGCCGGTCGTCGGCGATCGGCGGCCGGCGATCCAGCGCGATCGACAGCGCGCACTGGGAGGCGAAGATGTGGATCAGCTCGGGATGCTCGAAGCGCGCCTCGGCGCGCTGCAGCGCGTGGATCGTGCCGAGCGACTCGCCGCCGAGGTCGATCGCGCCGTGGAGCACCCCCTCGTAGGCGCGGTCGAAGTACACCGGCCCGTGCGCCCACAGCCCGGCCTCGGCGTGCTCGAGCTCGAGCGGCGAGAGGCCCGCCGCGGTCGAGACGGCGGCCGCCTCGCCGCGCTCGGCGATCGAGACGACCACGGCGTCGGCGCCCAGCACGCGGCGCGCGGCATCGGCCAGGGGGGACAGCCCGTGCTCGGTCTGGCGCCGCGTCCCCTCGGCGGTCGGCAGCGTCAGACCTCCTGCATGACGCCGGCCTCGCCGGCCGGGGCGATGAACCCGGTCCGGATCGCCTTGGCGATCAGCTCGGTCTTCGTCCGCGCGGCGAACTTGCCCTTCAGCTTCTGCATGTGGAAGCGGACGGTCGACTCCGAGATGAACAGCCGCGTGCCGATCTCGTGGTTCGTGAACCCCTGCGCGGCGAGCTCGAGCACCCGCTCCTGCTGCGGCGTCGGCGTGACGCCCGCCATCCGCTCCGAGACCATCGCGTGGAGCTGATGCACGATCTGCGGCCCGGCGGCCGCGCCGGGACGCGCGTCGCCGGCCATCACCCGCTCGATCGTCCGCAGCAGCTCGGGCAGGCCGGCCGCCTTGGTCACGTAGCCGGCCGCGCCGGCGTCCAGCGCGCCGCGGACGGTCTCCTCGCTGAGGTACGTGCTGAGGATGATCACGGCGGTGCTCGGGAAGTCCCGCGTCAGCATCCTGCAGAGGTCCTCGCCGCGCATGTCGGGCAGCCGGAGGTCGACCAGCGCGACGTCGGGCAGGCACTGCCGGACGCGCTGCAGCGCCTCCTTGCCGCTGGCGGCCTCGCCCACGATCTCGATCCGCGGATCGCGCGACAGCGAGACCCGGACGCCCTCTCGGACGATCTCGTGATCGTCGACGATCATGATCCTCATCGGTCAGCCCTCTCTCCGACCTACCGCCCGGTTGGACGGCCCGAGAAGTATAGCCCGGAAGGGCCGCATCCGCCAGTGGATTTGGCCCTGTTCCGGCCGTATCAGACCGCGATGCCGGCGCGCGCGTCGGCGCGGCTTGGCCTACCGAGCCGGTAGGCAGACCGCGCAATGCACCGGGCGCCGGGGCGTTGCCACCCCCCGGCGCCCGGTGGAGACCGTCAGACGGCGGCGGTCTCGCGCAGCGGGGAGGCGGCGGGAAGGACCTCGAGGCCCTCGGTCGCGACGTCGATCCCGAGGCTCGTCGCGCAGCCGGGGCAGTAGTACTCGCGCATGTGGACCCGCGGTGCCTCGAGCCGGTCGCGCACCTGCATCTCGAGCTCCTCGAAGCGCTCGGCGATCGGCTTCTCCTGCAGCACCGCCGCGTCGCGCCAGTTGCCGTCGGACGCGCCGAGGCCCTCGTCGCACGATGCGCACGTCCACGAGCCGTTGGCCCGCGCGAGCGAGATGCCGATGCTCGGCGGCGGCGCCGCCTCGCGGCTCGGCTCGCCGCCGATCCGCGCACGCCGGATCTCGGCCCGCCGGGCCAGCGTCGCCTCGTGGTCGAGCCCGTCGTCGCCGTCGAGGACCACGCCGTACACGCGGTCGGCGTGGCCGACGGTGACGTAGCCGGCGACGACGTCCTCGAGCACGCGCTCCGGCGCGCGGAACAGGGGGTCGCCCAGGCCGGCGCCGCCGCCGGACGTCCCGACGAACACGTCGCCGCGCCCGAGCGCGATGTGCGTGATCTTCGAGCGCACCACCTCGGTGCGGCCCTCGACGCGGTCGAGCGTCGGCAGCGTGTCGGCGTCGATCAACTCGGCCACGTTCGAGCCGCGGATCGGGTAGAAGTTCCCCGCGCTGCCCGGATAGCCGCCGCCGAACCCGTGCGGCGGCACCTGCGCGCACGCGTTGAAGCACGGTCCGGCCATCCGGTCGCTGTAGTGGACGACGTAGGCCTGCTCGAGCGACTGGCCGCCGCGGTTGTGGCCCGGGCCGCCGGAGTTCGGCAGCAGCTTGCGCCACAGGAACAGCACCGGGTCGGCGCCCTCGTGGTTCTCGATGTCCGGGATGCCGCCGCCGGTCGTGCACGTCAGCCCGTAGGCGTCCTGGCCGTCGTTGATCGTCTGGGCGCCGCCGCCCGAGCCGATCGCGTTGTCCGGGTAGAAGACGACGGAGATGCCGTCGTGCTGGTTGACGCCGAACAGCGCGTTGCCCGGGAACCCGTCCTGGTGCTGGCCCGCGACGCGCCCGCGCAGCTCGGGGTCGTCGCTCAGCGACATCGCCTGGCAGAGGACGTCCTTGGCCATCTTGCAGGCCCGCATGCCGACCTCGGAGTGCGCGTTCGACACCGGCGCCGGCGGCTGCGAGTTGACGATCGTGCCGGGCTCGCCGATGTCGACGGTGATCGGCCGCCACAGCCCGCCGTTGACCGGCAGGTCGCCGTAGACCATCAGCGTCATCAGGCCGGTCATGGCCTGGCCGAACATCGGGCCCTCGGTGGAGTTCACGAACGCGTCGATCTGCGGCACGCCGGTGTAGAAGAAGCGCAGGTCGGAGCCCGTCGACCTCGAGCCGCAGGCGCAGCTCCAGCAGCCGGTCGGGGCCGTCGTGGCCGTCGAACTCGTTCCAGTCGACCGTCTCGTAGACGCCGTCGGGCATGCGCGAGATCCGATCGCGCAGCACCTGCTCGCTCAGGTCCTTGTTGATCTCGCAGTACTGCTTGTGGTTCTCGAGCCCGAACTCGTCGATGATCTGGTTGAGCTTCGCGTTCGCCGTGTTGTTCGACGCGACCATCGAGCGGATGTCGTTCAGGACGGCGCCGGGTGCGCGGACGTTCGCCGCGATGTAGTGCTCCCACTCGGAGTCGATCCTGCCGTCCTTGATGATCCGGATCGGCGGGAAGCGCATGCCCTCCTGCCACACGTCGTGGGCGCCGGGGGCGTAGCCCGAGATTCCCACCCCGCCGACGTCGAGCACGTGCATGTTGGCGAACGACCACCCGAGGTGCTCGTCGCCGTAGAACGTCGGCATGATGATCGACACGTCGCCCTGGTGCATCGCCCCGCCGGTGTGCGGGTCGTTGACGACCCAGCCGTCGCCGGGGCGCAGGTCGTCGAGGTCCTTCACCAGGTCGGCGATCACCCGCGTGCCGACCAGCGACGAGCCGACGTGGAACAGCACGTAGGACGAGAAGCCGAGGTGCTCGGGCTTCGTGTCCATCAGGCAGGTCGAGAAGTCCTTCGATTCGGTCACGATCGGCGAGCCCGAGGTGCGCACGAGCGTGATCGCCATCTCGTCGGTGAGGTTCTGCAGCGCCTTGCGGTGCACCTCGGCCGCGATGACGTCGTAGTCAGGGGTGCTCATGGTCGCTCCTCTAACGGGTCAGGACGTAGTTGAGGTACTGGTCGCGCTCCGCCGTGGTCCCTCGCGGCACGTAGATCGTGGTGTCGACCGCGTCGACGATGGCCGGGCCGTCGACCTTCGTGCCGACCGTGAAGCTGGCGTCGTCGATGATCGGGACCTCGCTCGTGGACGCGCTCCGCGGGCAGGAACACGTCGCGGCGCTCGCGCACGAGGTCGTCCGGCCGGCCGTTCGCGGTCGCCTCGTGGAACTCGGGCCGGTCCTGCTGGCGCCCGGTGACCGTGACGCTGTAGTTGATCAGCGAGGCGGGCACGCCCTTCCACGCCGTGCCCGCGCCGTAGGTGCGCTCGTAGAGCCCGAGGAACTCGTCGAAGAGCCCGGCCGCGTCGTCCTCGGTGAGCGTGCGCGCGGGCATCGGGAGCGTGAGCTCGTACGCCTGACCGTGGAAGCGCAGGTCGCCGCTGCGCTGGACCTCGATCTGGTCGCGGTGGAAGCCCTCGGACTCCATCTGGGCGATCGCCTCCGCGACCATCTGCTCGGCGATCTCGTTGACGCGGCCGACGCCCTCGGGCTTGCTGAGGTCCCAGCCGACGCCCTGGTCCATCCGCATCACGTAGTCCGACGACAGCAGCCCGAGCGCGCAGAACACGGAGCTGTTCTGCGGGATGACGATCGTCGTTGATCCCGAGGCGCTCGGCGATCTGCGACGCGAACAGCGGCAGCGTGCCGCCGTAGGAGAGGAACAGGAACTCGCGCGGGTCGTGGCCCTTGCCGACGCTGACCTCCCGGACCGCGTTCGCCATGTTGACGACGACGAGGTCGTGCATCGCGGCGGCCGCCTCCTCGGTCGACCAGCCGAAGCGGTCGCCGAACGTGCGGTCGAGGACCTCGCGCGACAGCTCCGGCTTCAGCTGGCACGCGGCCGCCGAGGTAGTTGTCGGGGTCGATGAACCCGAGCGTCACCATCGCGTCGGTCACCGTCGGCTCGTCGCCGCCGCGGTCCAGCGCCGCCGGGCCGGGCGACGAGCCCGCGACTCGCGGGCCGACCTGCGGCACGCCGCGCTCGGAGACCCATCCGATCGAGCCGCCGCCGGCGCCGACCGAGATCACGTCGACCAGGTTGACGCCGGTCATGAACGGGCCCAGCTCGAGGTTCTTCTCGATGTGGATCTCGTTGTCGACGATGATGCCCGTGTCGAAGCTCGTGCCGCCCATGTCGCCGAGCAGGACGCGCTTCTTGCCCATCCGCTTGGCGAGCTCGTTGGCGCCCGATCGCGCCGCCGGCGGGGCCGGAGCCGAGCAGGCCGAGCGGGTACGGCGCGCGCCTTGTCGAGGCTGATGCCGCCGCCGAGGCCCTGGAAGAAGGCGAGGCCGCCGGCGAGCCCCGCGGCGCGCAGCTTCTCGTTGAGCGAGGTGAGGTACACGTCGGCGCCGTCCTGGACGAACGAGTTGAGGATCGCCGTCGTCCAGCGCCGCGTCTCGCCCTCGACCGGGAAGACGCGGTGCGACGGGGTCACGAAGAGGTCGGGGAACTCCTCCTTGATCGCCGCCTCCGCCGCGAGCTCGTGCTCGGTGTTGGCGTGGCTCCAGAGGAAGCAGATCGACGATCGCGTCGATGCCGACCTCCTCGACGAGCCGGCGGGTCTCGGCCTTGACCTGCTCGAGGTCGATCGGGACGAGGATCGTGCCCGACCAGTCGATCCGCTCGTCGATCTCGGCGAGCGCGCGGCGGTCGACGAGGTCGGGGACGTTGAGCTGGAGGTGATCGTCGATCTCGGTCGTCCGCGGCCCGCCGGCGAGGCGGAAGGCGTCGCGGAAGCCGCTCGTGATCAGCACGCCGACGCGGGAGCCGCGCAGCTGGGTGATCGCGTTGGTGACGACGGTCGTGCCGTTGATGAAGAGCCGCGTGCTGTCGAGCAGCTCGTCCATGCCGACGTCGTAGCTGCGCGCGGCGACCTCGACCGCCTCCAGCACGCCGCGGCTGAAGTCGTCGTACGTCGTGAGCGCCTTCCCGCGCTCGACGGTGCCCCGGTACATCACCGCGACGTCCGTGTGGGTCCCCCCGACGTCGACGCCGATGAACGCTTCGCGGGCTCCGCCGTTCGTGTGGTTATCGCTCATCTCTCTCCTCGACCTACGGTCGGCTCGACTCCCTGGTGATGCTGCTTTTCGCGCCGTCGGACTCCAACTGTCCTATCCGATAGTCCGCGGGCGCTGGTGTCGCCCCGCAGACCGGCGAAGCGCTCCCGCAGCACGAACTTGCGCGGCTTGCCGGCGGCCGTGCGCGGGAGCGAGTCGACGACCCGCACCGCGGACGGCTTCTTGTAGCCGGCGATCCGCGCCGTGCAGAAGGCGATGACCTCGGCCTCGTCGACGACGGCGCCCGGGAACGGCTCGATCACGGCGCAGACGATCTCGCCCCAGCGGTCGTCGCGGCAGGCCGATGACGGCGACGTCGGCGACCGCCGGATGCTCGAGCAGCACGCTCTCGATCTCCGACGGGAAGACGTTCATCCCGCCGCTGATGATCATGTCGCCCTTGCGGCCCGACGATGTAGAGGAAGCCGTCGGCGTCCACGTGGCCCATGTCGCCGGTGTGCAGCCAGCCGTCGACGATCTGCCGGCTGGTGGTCTCCGGGTCGTCCCAGTAGCCGGCGGTCAGCGACGGCGCGCGGATCAGGATCTCGCCGTTGGTCCCGGCGGGCACCTCGGCGCCGTTCGCGTCGACGAGCTTCAGCTCGACGTGCGACGCCGGCCGGCCCGCCGAGCCGGGCTCGCGTGCGGGCGTCGCTCCGGCCGGATGAACGTCACCGCCGCCGCCGCCCTCGGTGAGGCCGTAGACCTGCATGAAGTCGGTCTCCGGGAACGCCTCGCGCGCCCGCACGGTCGTCGCGACCGACACCGGCTGGCCGCCGCACATGATCATCTGCAGCGCGGCTGGTGTCGTGCTCGGCCAGGTTCGGGAGGCGGAGGATGTCGTAGAGCATCGTCGGCACCCACAGCACGTGCGTCACGCCGTGGCGCTCGACGTAGGAGAGGACCTCCTCGGCGTCGAAGCCGCTCGAGCGCTTGACGTGGACGGTGCCGCCCTGGTGCAGCATCGCCCAGGTGAAGTCGTGCCGGCCGCCGATGTAGTAGAGGTCGATGATCGCGTAGGTCGAGTGCTCGGGCCCGAGCCGGAAGTCGATCAGCTGCTGGAGCGAGTTCCAGATGCACCGTGCCGTCGGTCCAGACCACGCCCTTGGGCTGGCCGGTCGTCCCCGACGTGAAGATGATCTCGTGCGGGTCGTCCATGCGCCGGCTCCGCGTGGGCCGCTCCGGCGACGACGAGCTGAAGATCTCGTCGTAGGAGAGGTCGGCGGCGCCGCCGTCCAGGCTGATCACCGAGCGCAGGTCCGGCACCTCGCCCGAGCGGCGCAGCTCGAGCACCGTGCCCAGGAAGCGGTCCTCGACGAGGATCGCCCTGGCCGCCGAGCGGCGCAGCAGGTTGGCGAGCTCGTTCGGCCGGAGCCGCCAGTTGAGCGGCACCATGATCGCGCGCGCCGCCGCGATGCCCGTCTCGATCTCGATGAACTCGAGCCGGTTCGAGCTCAGCACCGCGACGCGGTCGAACTCCTCGACGCCCAGGCCGATCAGCGCGTTGGCGACGCGGCGGCCGGCGTCACGCAGCTCGCCGTAGGTGCGCGTCCGGTCCTCGAAGACGATCGCCGTCTTGCGAGAGCTGCAGGTCGTCGCGCTCGAACAGGTGCGGCAGGGTGAGCCGGTTCCAGTGCGCGGCGTCCCCCCGGTCGAGCTGCCCGATCTGCTCGTCCATCACCGTCACCAGTCCATCAGCGCCGCGAGATCCTGCCGCAGCCCGGGCAGCACGAAGCGTCCCCAGGCCAGACGGATGTCGGCGGCGTCGCCCCGGTGGTAGACGCCGGACGCCGGTCGTCATGATCGCGTACAGCATCAGCCCGCCGAGCGCGGCGAACGTGCGCACGACCTCGGGGTCGACCGGGTTGCCGGAGCGCGCCGCGTAGCGCTCGTGGAACCAGCCGCGCTCGGCCGTCGCGTTGAGCAGCTCCGAGCCGGGCGTCGTGAACTTGCCCGCCGCGTAGTCGAGCGACATGTAGCCGAGGTCGAAGCGCGGGTCGCCGACGAAGCAGAGCTCCCAGTCGAGGATGCCCGTGACGCGGCCGCCGGCGGTCAGGCAGTTGCCGATCCGGTAGTCGCCGTGCACGAGCGCCGGCGCGACGGGCTCCGGCTCGCGCGCGCGCACCCAGGCGTAGGCCTCGTCGACGACCGGGTCGGGGACGAGCCGCATCTCCTCGTACACCCCCGCCCAGTGGTCGATCGTCTGCCGGAAGTCCCGGACGGTGGCCGCCTCGGCCGCGCGGTCCGCGTCGATCGCGTGGATGCGCGGCGAGGTTGTCGGCGAGGTCGCCGGCGATGCCGCGATCGCCGTCCCAGTCCTCCTCGAGCGCCTGGCGGTCACGGCGGCGCCACACGTTCGGCGCGTGGCCCTCGACGCGGTCCATCACGAAGTACGGCCCGCCGAACGGCGTGTCCGCGGCCGGCTCGAAGCCGTGGACGTCGGGCGTCGGCACCGGCTCGTCCATCAGCAGCGAGTAGACGCGGAACTCCTGGCCGAGATCGGTGTCGAGCGTCGACCCCTGCGGCGCGCGCGCGCACGATGTACTCGCGCTCGCCGTCCGCGTGGACGACGCGCGCCGCGTAGGAGTGGCGCGACCAGCCGCCCTCGAGCTGCTCGAGGTAGACCACGCGGTCGCCGGTGTCGGCCGCGCCGGCGGCGCGCATCGTCTCGAGCAGCGCGTCGGCCTTGGCCGGGTCGACGGCGGTGTGGGTGACCGCGCCGGTCATCTCATCCGACCGGGGTGGCGAGCGCCGTGATCTCGCGCTCGATCATCTCGCGCAGGACGCGGCGGACGGCGCGTCGCGTCGCGTCCTCCGGCAGCGCCGGCAGCAGCTCGGACAGCGCGGCCCCGATCGCCTGGCCGTCGGGCGCCGCGGCGATCGCCGCCCGGGCGCGCTCGCGACGCGGGGCGGTCGTCGCCGTCGAGCGCGTCCAGCAGCGCGCCGCGGGTCCAGGCGAGCAGCTCCTCGGCGGCGGCCTGCTCGGAGGCCAGCAGGCGCGTCACGCTGTAGGCGGACAGCACCTGGCTGCGCTCGAAGCCCTCCAGCGCGCCGTTGGCGTCCGCCGCCATCCGCAGCGTGTGACCGATGCCGGTGAGGAGCTCGGGTGGGGTCAGCGCGTTGAACACGGTCGGGTCAATCAAACCGCCCCGCACAATCGCGGGGCACTGTCGCATGCGCTAATGCACCCGCGGGGCCAGCTGGCGCGGCACCACGACGAGCGCCTCGAGCACGAGCCCGCCGTCCTGGTTGCGGCAGACGGCGCGCACGAGCACGTCGCCGGCGTGTGCCTCGGGAGGCGCCGCCGTGCACGTGATCGTGTCACCCGCCCGCACCGGCCCGCGGAAGGCGACGTCGGCCAGCCCGCCGGGCGGGAGCTGCTCGGCGCCGAGCCAGCGCGTGAGCGCCTCGAAGACCGTCTGCAGCCCGATCGGGCCGTGGGCCACGATCGTGCCGAACGGCCCGGCCGCCGCGAACGCGGGGTCGACGTGCAGCGGGTTGCGATCGCCCGAGCGTGCCGCGTACGCGTCGATCTCCGTCGTGGTCACGGTGTGCGAGACGCGCGGGAACGGCGCCCAGCTCATGCGGTGGCGGGGTCGAGGATCGTCCACTCCACCACGGCGGCCAGCGCCCCCTCGTGGTGCAGCGCGAAGGTGAAGCTCGTGAACAGGCCGCGCTCCGACCGCGACTGCGAGGCGACCCACACCTCGGCGACGATCTCGGCGGCGGCGGGCAGCTCGGCGTGCGCGACGAAGCGCTGCCGCGTGAGCACGCCGCCGGGGATGATCCCCCGCAGCGCGCGGCGCAGCAGGCGCAGCGTGAGCAGCGGCAGCACCCCCGGCGGCGCGAGCCGGCCCGGGGAGCTCGCGCCGAGCTCGCCCCGCAGCCCGTCGGAGGTCGCCTGCGCGAGCGGCTCGGTGAACGGCCCGAAGGCGTCGCCGGGCGAGAGCTCGGCGTAGCGCAGCGCGGACAGCGCGGGAACGCCGTCGAGCGTGTCGCTCACGCCCGCACCGCCTCGATCAGCCCGAGCGTGTTCGCGTGCACGCGCTCCGGCGTGAGCCGGAAGCTGGGCGCGTAGAGGATCGCGTGGTCGAGCAGGCCCTCGTAGCGGCGGAGCCCGGCGCGCACGTCCGCCGCCGTCCCGGCGACCGCCAGCGCGTCGACCATCCGCTCGGGCACCGCCGCGACCATCGCGTCGACGTCGCCGCGCGCGAACGCCGCGCGGATCGCCTCCCCCGCGGCGCCGAAGCCGGTCCGCTCGAGCAGCGGCGCGTAGGTCTTCGCCGTGGCGTAGAACGCGATCTGCGTCGCGACCTCGGCCCGGGCCAGCTCCGCATCCTCGTGGACCGACGCGAAGACCAGGCTCGCGACGCGCACGTCCGCCATCGACCGGCCGGCCTTGCGGGTCCCCCGCTCGATCGCGGGCAGCGCCACGTCCTGCAGGTAGCCGGTGGTGAACAGGGTGTGGCCGAGCAGCCCGTCGGCGACCCGTCCCGCGGTCTCGATCATCCGCGGGTTCACGCCCGCCGTGTACACCGGGATCGCGCGCGCGGGCGCCGGCAGGTCGCCGGTCGGCCGGAAGCGCACGCGGTAGAACCGCCCCTCGTGCTCGACCGGCCCCTCGTGCATGCGCCAGAGCCGGCGGATGAGCGGCACGAGCTCCTCCATCCGCACGGCCGGCGCCTCGGGGTCGGCCCCGTGCCAGTCGGCCATCATCCGGCGCGTCCCGTTGCCGAGCCCGAGCACGAAGCGCCCGTCCGCGAGCTCGTCGAGGTCGCGCGCCTCGGCGGCGAGCGTCAGCGGGCTGCGGCCGACGCCGTAGGCGATCGCGGTCCCGACGGTGCAGCGGCGCGTGCGGTTCGCCATCTCGGCGACGGAGATCGTGGCCGAGCGGTGGTAGAGCTCCGGTGCCCAGGCCGCGTCGAGCCCGGCGGCGTCGGCCGCCGCGGCGACCTCGCCCATCGCACGCACCGAGGTGCCCTGCGGCTCGATGCCGACGGTGAGCGCGCCGGGCACGTCAGCGCGCGGTGAACGCCGCGGGGCGCTTGGCGCGGAACGCCTCGAGCGCCTCGCGGAAGTCCGCGCCGCGCGTGGCGAGCGTCTGCCCGCGGTTCTCGACCTCCACGGCCTGCGAGAGCGAGCCGGCGTCGACGTTGGCGTTGAGCACCCGCTTGGTCAGCGTCACGCCGAACGGCGTGTTCGCGGCGATGTCGCCGGCCAGCGCGAACGCCTCGTCGAGCAGCGCCTCCGCGGGCACGACCCGGTTGACGAGCCCGATCCGCGCGGCCTCGTCGGCGTCCACGAAGCGGCCCGAGAGCATGATCTCGGCGGCGTGCCCCAGCCCGACGACGCGCGGCAGCGACCACGACACCCCGACGTCGCCCGCCGACAGGCCGATGCGGACGAACGCGGCGTTGAAGCGCGCGGCGGGAGAGGCGAGCCGGATGTCCGCCGCGAGCGCGAGCCCGAGCCCGCCGCCGGCGGCCGCGCCGTTCACCGCCGCGATCACCGGCTGCGGGAGCTCGTGGAACTTCACGAACGCGCCGGCCCAGTACTGCTGGCCCAGCATCATCTCGTGCGGGCTCATGTCCGGCAGGGTCATCGCCTCGTCCAGGTCGAGCCCGGAGCAGAAGCCCTCGCCCGCTCCGGTGACGACGACCGCGCGCGCCTCGGCGTCGCCCTGCAGCTCGTCGCACAGGGCGTGCAGCTCGTCGAACATCTCGAAGGTGATCGCGTTGCGCCGCTCGGGCCGGTCGAGGGTGACGAGCACCACGCCCGGCCGCGGCCGGGTCACGAGCAGGGTCCGGTATGCGCTCACGAGGCCACCCCGGCCTGCTCGCGACCGGGGACCGGGCTGCCCTTGCGCAGCTCGAGCCGGGCGATGACCTGCTTGTGCACCTCGTCGGCCCCGTCGCCGATCCGGAGCATGCGGTTGTAGCGGTACATCCCGGCGAGCGGGGTGTCGTCGCGAGACCCCCGCGGCGCCCCACACCTGGATCGCGCGGTCGACGACGTTCAGCGCCATCGTCGGGACGACGAGCTTGACCACCGAGAGCTCGCCGCGGGCGAGCTTGTTGCCGACGCGATCGAGCTTCCAGGCCGCGTGCTGGGTCACGAGCCGGGCCTGGTCGATCTCGGCCCGCGAGGTGGCGATGAAGTCCTGGATGAACTGCTTCTCGGCGAGCGGCGCGCCGAAGACGATGCGCTCCTTGGCCCGCTCGCAGAGCATCTCGAGCGCGCGCTCGGCGACGCCGATCAGCCGCATGCAGTGATGGATCCGCCCGGGCCCGAGCCGGTCCTGGGCGATCTTGAAGCCGCTCTGGCGCGCGCCGAG
Source organism: uncultured Solirubrobacteraceae bacterium (assembly GCA_963724145.1). Classification (GTDB taxonomy): domain Bacteria; phylum Actinomycetota; class Thermoleophilia; order Solirubrobacterales; family Solirubrobacteraceae; genus DASQMT01. The sequence goes on along the minus strand of CAVRTO010000040.1, from coordinate 93,258 downwards.
CGTGGCCTCGTCGACCGGGACGCGGCAGTCCTCGTAGGCGATCTCCCAGTGCCCCGGCCCCTCGCTGTGGCCCATGTTCGACAGCGGGCGCACCAGGTTGAAGCCGGGCGTGTCCGTGGGCACGAGCAGCATCGTCGCCCGCTGGTGGCGGGCGGCGTCCGGGTCGGTGACCGCCATCACGATCGCCACCTGCGCCCCCAGCGCGTTGCTGGTCCACCACTTGCGGCCGTTGATGACCCACTCGTCCCCGACCCGCTCCGCGCGGCACGACGAGGCCGGTCGGGTCCGAGCCCGCGGTGTCGGGCTCGGTCATCGAGTAGCAGCTGCGGATCTCGCCCTCGAGCAGCGGCTCGAGCCAGCGCTCGCGCTGGAGCGGGGTGGCGTGCTCGGCGAGGATCTCCATGTTGCCGCTGTCGGGCGGCTGGCAGTTGAACACCCACGGGGCGACGAGCGTGCTGCGCCCCTGCTCCTCGCAGATCGTGCCGTACTCCTCGTTGGTGAGGCCCGGGCTGTCGTCGTGCTGCTGCGGCAGGAAGAGGTTCCACAGCCCGGCGGCCTTCGCGCGGGCCCGCAGGTCGACCAGGACGGCCGGGAACGGGGTGTCCACGTCGACCTCGCGATCGATCGCCTCGATCACCTCGTCCTCGACCGGGTACACGTGCTCCGCCATGAAGTCACGGACCTGCTCGAGGATCTCCTTGCAGCGATCGGTGGGCTCGAAATCCATGTGCGCTCCTGCCTCGGGGTGCCGCGGACCCTACGGCGCGGCCGCGAGCGGCGGCTACTGTCCTTAGCGCCAGTCCGCCCCGGTGACGTCGACGACGAGCTTCCCCGTCAGCGACCGGGACTCGATCCGCTCGTGCGCGCCGGCGAGGTCGTCCATCCCGACGAGGGACACCTCCGGGCGCAGGCGGCCGTCGCGGAACCGCTCCTGCACCGCGTCGAAGGCGCGCTGGGGCTCCGCGGGGTCCTGCTCGGCGACCCGGGCGACCACGAAGCCGACCACCGTCTGCCCGCGCGGCATCAGGGAGCGGACGTCGAGCTCGGCGGGCTGCTGGCTCGCCGAGCCGACGACGACGAGCCGCCCGTTGAACGCGAGCGCGCGCATCGACGGCCGGAACAGCGGTCCGCCGACGCCGTCGATGATCACGTCGGCGCCGCGTCGCGCCGGTGAGCTCGCGCAGGCGCTCGGCCAGGCCGTCGGTGCCGGAGAGCGTCCCGGCCACCGCGCCGTGCCCGCGCGCGATCTCGAGCTTCGCCTCCGTCGACGCGGTGGCGATCGGACGCGCGCCGGCCTCGGCGCTCAGCTGCACGCACAGCGACCCGAGGCCGCCGGCGGCCGCGTGGACCACCACGGCCTCGCCCGGGGCGACGCGGCCGTAGCGATGCACGGCGTACCACGCGGTGACGCCCTGCGTGAACAGCGCCGCGGCATCCGCCGCGCGCACGCCCTCGGCGACCGTGAGCACGTGGTCCAGCGGGACGGCGACGTGATCGGCGTAGCCGCCGCCGTGCTCGGTGAAGGCGACCACGAGGCGGCCGGGCTCCGGCCCGTCGGGCGGGCCGTCCACGACCCGGCCGGCCACCTCGAACCCGGGCGTGAAGTCCAGCGACTGGTCGCGCCGGTACTCGCCCCGGCGGACCATCGTGTCGGCGAAGTTCACCCCGATCGCGTCGACGGCCACGAGCACGTCCCGCTCGCCGCGCTGGGGCATCGGCGCCTCGGTCCAGCGCATGACGCTCGGCGGGCCGAACCGGTCCAGCGCGACGACGCGGCGGGTGGCCATACGGCGCCAGCGTCGCAGGCGCCCACGCGCGCGCAACTGGCGGATCTGCCAGGCGCGTCAGGGGGCCGCCGCAGTAGCGTCGGCGGGACCATGGACGTCACCAGCCTTCATAACCGGCGGGCCGTCGAGCGCTGGGAGCGGGTCAGCGTCGGCGACATGTTCGAGCGACTCACGTGGAGCTACCCCGACCAGGAGGCGATCGTCGCCCGGCGGGGCGCGTTCGCCGATCCGGCGCTGCAGCGGGTCACCTACCGGCAGGCCGACGAGCTCGCCAACCAGGTGGCCGACCGGCTGCTCGCGCACGGGCTCCAGCGGTCCGACCGGGTGCTCATGTTCTGCGAGAACTCGGTCGAGGCCTACCTGACCAAGTTCGGGATCGCCAAGGCCGGGCTGACCTGCGTGCCGCTCAACCCGATGCTGGCCCCGGACGTGGTCGGCTACCTGCTGGACCTGACCGAGCCGCGGTTCTCGATCGTCGACGCGGAGCTGTGGCCCAAGCTGGCCGGCGTGTTCGCGGCGCGGGGGATGACCCCCGACGTGACGATCGAGATCGGCGGCCCGCCCGTCGAGGGCTCGCGCTCGTTCGCGAGCTTCGTCGCCGGCGCGTCCACGGCCGAGCCCGACGTCGAGATCCACGCCGACGACGTCTGGCAGATCATCTTCACGTCGGGCACGACCGCGATGCCCAAGGGCGCGATGGTCACGCACAACTACAGCTACCTGGCCGGCTACTCGTTCGCGCTCACGCTGACGCGCAACGTGCACCTCGAGTGCGATCTGCGGCTGTGCACGTTCCTGCCGCTGATCTACCACATCGCCGACCAGATCTTCAGCCTGCCGGCGTTCCTGTCCGGCGGCACCCTCGTCATGGGCCGCGGGTACGACCCGCGCGCGATCGCCGAGACGCTCGACGAGGAGCGCATCACCGCGCTCTGGGGCGGCTCCCCGGCGATGCTCACCGACCTCGCCAACGAGCTCGAGGCCGACCCGTCGCTCGACGCGAGCGCGATGGGGATGACGATCTACGGCTGGACCGCGGCGGCGCCCGAGCTCGTCGACCGGCTCAAGGCGCGCTGTCACCCCGAGCTCGTGGTGTGCGAGATCCTCGGCCAGACCGAGGCGATCTCCTGCAGCCGCTTCTGGCCCGACAAGTGGCCGGAGCTGTTCCGCGAGACCGCGCCGGCGCAGAACTACGTGGGCGTGCCGAACCCGCTCCTCGCCGCCGACGTGGTCGACGAGGACGGCAACTCGCTGCGCGGCACCGTCGGCGTCCCCGGCGAGGTCGTCTACCGCTCGCCGGTGGTCACGCCCGGCTACTACAAGGACGAGGCGGCGACCCGCCAGGCGTTCCGCGGCGGCTGGTTCCACTCGGGCGACGTCTGCACCTACGACGCGGACGGGCTGCGCATCATGGTCGACCGCTCGAAGGACATCGTGAAGTCCGGCGGGGAGAACGTCTCGAGCCTGCGGGTCGAGGCGGTGCTGTTCCAGCATCCGCACGTCCAGAAGTCGGCGGTCGTCGGGCTGCCGCACGAGCAGTGGGGCGAGGCCGTGACCGCCTTCGTGATCGCGGAGGACGGGGCGAGCGCCGACCCCGCCGAGCTCGTCGCGTGGTGCCGCGAGCGCCTTGCGGGCTTCGAGACCCCGAAGCGGGTCGTGCTCGTCGACGAGCTGCCCGTGACGGTCGGCGGCAAGGTCCTCAAGTACAAGCTCCGGGCGGCCCACGCCCAGCTCTACGACGACTGACCGCGGCCGACTGGCGCTTGCGCCAGTTGCCGGTCCGCGGGTCCTCGGAAAGGGTCAACGGCATGCCTGGAGACCCGCCCGTCCTGTCCCATGTCGCCTACGACGACCTCGTCGTCGGCGAGCGCATGGGGCCGTACCGCGAGCCCGTCTCGCGCGACATGGCCGAGCGGCTCGCCGGCCCGATCGGCGACCGGCGCCCGGTCGCCGCGGCGCCGCCGGCCGTGTATCCGATCATCTTCCTGAAGGCGCTCCGCCGCGCGATGGGCGGGATCCCGGCGGGCAGCATCCTGGCCAAGCAGGAGCTCGAGTTCCACGGGGTCCTCCCGGTCGAGAGCGCGGTGAACGTCACCACGTGGATCGGCGCGAAGGAGGTCCGGCGCGGGCGCCCGTTCGTCACGATCGAGTTCGACGTCCGCGACGAGCGCGACGCGCCGGTCGTCACCGGCCGCAAGATCATCGTCTGGCCGACCGGCCCCAAGGAGGATCAGGCATGAGCGACGCGATCACGGACGTCGTCACCCAGGCCGGGATCGACGCCTACGCGGAGCTGTCCGGCGACTTCAACCCGCTGCACGTGGACCCCGAGGCGGCGGCCGCGTCGGAGTTCGGCGGGATCATCGCCCACGGACCGATCGCGCTCCATGCGTTCTTCCGCGCCGCGACCGCGTGGGCCGGCGCCGACGCGCTCCCGCCCGGCTCGGAGGTCAAGGTCACCTACCGCGCGCCCACGCGGCCCGGCGACGCGATCACGTGCGAGCTGGGCGACGTCCGGCCCGACGCCTCCGGCCGCGCGGACGTCGAGGCGGCGTGCGTGAACCAGGACGCCACGACGGTCGTGAGCGTCCGCGCCACGCTGATGCGCGGCGCCTAGCCCGCGAGCGTCCCGTGCACGTCCACGCGCTCGCGCAGCACGGCGAGCTCGGCCTGCGTCGGCGCGGCCGTGCGCGGCGGGTCGTCCGGGACGGCGAGGTCCCAGCCGGTCGCCTCGCGCACGACGCCGGGCTCGACCCCGTCGTGCAGTGAGACGACGCGCATCTCGCCGTCGTCGTCGAAGTCGAAGACGCCGAGCGGGGACAGCAGCAGGCGCGGGCCGCCGCCCGGGAGCCCGAGGCGCCGGCGCTCGGTCCGGTCGCCGAGCCCGGTGATCACGGCCACCTGCTCGACGAAGGTCCGCGGGTCGTGGCGCGGCATGACGATGTAGTAGCCGCGGCACTGGGTCGTCATCGTCGCCTGCGCGAGGCCGCCGGGCCCGCGCAGCTTCCAGCCGCCGTTGCCGTCCGGGATGCCGAGCAGGTTCAGGTTCCCGCGCCGGTCGACCTGGATCCCGCCGAAGAAGAACACGTCGGGGCGCCGGTGGTCGTCGAAGATCAGGCTCTGGTGCATGAGCGCCTCGCCGCCCATGCTGCGCGGGTCGAACAGGAAGGGATAGACCCCGGGCGGCCGGTCGCCGTTGCCGAGCGCATGGACGCCGAGGCCGACGAGGATCCGCGCGTCGGGATGCGTGGTGAGCGTGGCGAGCACGGCGGCGGCGCGGGCCATCGGCATGTTCGCGCCGACCATGATCGTCCGGTCCTCGGGCCGCAGGTCGCGCGCGAGCAGGATCGCGAACTGCTCGGCCTGGCTCGCGGGGCGGTCGCCCATCGTCACACCAGCAGCGAGACGAGCCGGCGGATGCCGATCGCCTCGAGGTAGTCCTCATGGGTCGCCGGGGCGTGGACGTAGCGCTCGAGCCAGCCGGGCAGGTCCTCGCCGCGCGCCGCGGCGACGAACTCCGCCAGGTGCGCCTGGTCGGCGATCATCCCGGCGTTCGAGTACGGATGGGTCCCGAACGGCGCGTGCACGACGGCCGTGTCGGCCCAGTACCAGGTGCGCTCGGGCTGCGCGCGGATCGTCTCGGTCGGCACGATCCGGTCGCTCTGCACGATCACGCGCCGCGGCGGCGTTGCCGAGCAGCTGGTCCATCGCGCCGGTGCCGACGACCTGCGCGTTGCCGTAGGCGTCCGCGGTCTCGGCGTAGATCAGCGCCACGTCGAGCTCGAGCGCGGGCACGGCGATCAGCGGCTCGCCGCGGATCGGGTCGTCGAAGGCGACGAGCGACGGGTTGACGACGGTGAGGTCCGTTCCCACGCCGCCGCGCCAGGGGAGGAACGGCAGCCCGTGCCCCGCGGCGCGGAGGCCCATCACGCAATGCGCCTCGTCGAGGTCGATCACCTCGACCTCGCCGGCCTCGACGGCGCGCCGGAAGACCGGGCCGACGCCGGCCACGCTCTCGACGCCGACGTAGGCGCCGGCCACCTTGCTCACGCACCCGCAGGCGATCAGCAGGTCGACCTCGATCCCGCCGGTGACCGCGACGAGGGTGAGGTCCCGCACGCCGCTGCGGGCGAGCGCCCGGACGAGCGTCATCGGATGGCCGGCCGTGACCGCGCCCCCCAGCCCCACGGTCGCGCCGTCGGCGATCGCCGCGACGGCGTCGTCGGCGGAGGTGAGGACGGCGCGGCGGCCGGGCGGGTCCGTGTGCACTGCGGCGATGCGGACACTCCACCGGCGCCGTGCCCCGGCCGCCACTGTCACTTCCGCCAATACGCGGCCCGCGCGCGGCGTACTAGCGTCGGGCATCATGCGCGAGACGATGCTCCCCGGTCGCGACGCCGCACCTCGCCTGACCTCCTACGAGGAGGAGCGCGCTCGCTACCGGGTCACGGTCCCCGAGCGCTTCAACCCGGTGCTCGACATCGTCGAGGCCTGGGCCGCCGAGGCGCCGGACGACCTCGCGCTCGTGTCGCTCGGCCCGCACGGCGAGACCGTGGCCGAGCAGACGGTGGCCGACATCGCGGCCGAGTCGCGGCGGGTCGCGAACGCGCTGGCCGGGCTCGGCGTCCGTCCGGGCGACCCGGTCTTCATCATGCTCCCGCGCGTGCCGGCGTGGTACGCGGCGATGCTCGGCGTGATCCGGATCGGCGCGGTGGCGATGCCCGGCACGAACCAGCTGACGGCGCGCGACATCTCCTACCGGATCCGGGCGGCGGAGGCGGTCGCGGTCATCACGAGCGCGGACGGCGTCGGCAAGGTCGACGCGATCGAGGAGGACCTGCCCTCGGTGCGCGAGCGGATCGCCTGGGACGCGGGCGCGCACGACGGGTGGCACGACCTGGACGCGATCGCGGCGGCGGCCGGCGACGGCGCGACGCCCGCGGACCCGACCGCGCACGGCGACCCGATGATCCTCTTCTTCACCAGCGGCACGGTCAGCTACCCGAAGATGGTGCTGCATCCGCAGTCCTACGGGCTCGGGCACGTCTCGACCGCCCGCTTCTGGCACGACCTGCGCCCGGGGGACCGGCACTGGACGGTCACCGACACGGGCTGGGCCAAGGCGGCCTGGGGCGGGCTGTTCGGCCAGTGGCACGAGCGCGTCGCCGATCGTCCAGGTCGCGCTCGGCAAGCCCGACGCCGACACGATCCTGTCGATCCTGCGCGACCAGGGCATCACGTCGTTCTGCGCGCCGCCGACGCTCTACCGGATGCTCGTGCAGGCCGACCTCGCCGGCTACGACCTCTCCGCGCTGCGGCACTGCACGAGCGCGGGCGAGCCGCTCAACCCGGAGGTCATCCGCGCGTGGAAGGACGGCACCGGCGGCCTGGTGGTCTACGACGGCTACGGCCAGTCCGAGACGACGGTGCTCGTCGCCAACTACCGCGCGGTGCCGGTGCGGCCCGGGTCGATGGGCAAGCCGGTGCCGGGCTGGGACGTCGAGGTGCTCGACGAGGCGACCGGGGAGCGCGCGCCCGACGACACCGTCGGCAACATCGCGGTCCGCGTCGACCGACCCGCGGCCGGTGGGCCTGTTCGACGGCTACCACCGCGACGACGACGCCAACGCGGCCTCCTTCCGCGGCGGCTGGTACTTCACCGGCGACAAGGCCTGGCGCGACGCGGACGGCTACCTGTGGTTCGAGGGCCGCGACGACGACGTGATCACGTCGTCGGCCTACCGGATCGGCCCGTTCGAGGTGGAGTCGGCGCTGATCGAGCACCCGGCCGTCGCCGAGGCGGCGGTGGTGGGCAAGGACGACCCGCAGCGCACGCAGATCGTGACCGCCTTCGTGGTCCTCGCCGGCGGCTACGAGGCGGGGCCCGAGCTCGCCGCGGAGCTGCAGGCCCACACGCGGGAGCTGACCGCGCCGTACAAGTACCCGCGCGAGATCCACTTCGTCGCCGAGCTGCCCAAGACCGTCAGCGGCAAGATCCGGCGCAGCCAGCTCCGCGCCGAGCTCAACGCCGCCGGCTGAGCCGCGGTCAGCGGCCCTGCCAGCGGGGCGCGCGCTTCTCGCGGAACGCGCGCGGTCCCTCCTGGCCGTCCTCGCTGAGGTAGACGGGCTCGTAGAGCGCGTCCGCGGCGTCGAGCGCCGCGAGCCGGCCCTGCTCGGCGGCGAGGTAGACGAGCTGCTTGGCCGCGCGGACCGACAGCGGCGCGTTCGCGGCGATGCCGGCGGCCATGCCCTGGGCGGCGTCGCGCAGCTCCGCGGCCGGCACGACCTTGTTGACGAGCCCGAGCTCGTACGCGCGCTGCGCGCCGATCGGCTCCGCGGTCACCATCAGCTCGAGCGCGACGCGCGGCGGGATCAGCCAGGGCAGCGGCGCGGCCCACGGCGACCCGCGGCCCACCTTGGCCTCGGTGATCGCGAACCGGGCGTGATCGGCCGCGATCACGAGGTCGACCATCTGCGCGAGCAGGAAGCCGCCGGCGAACGCGACGCCGTTGACGGCGGCGATCACCGGCTTGTCGGTGTGGACCGTGCGCTGCAGGTAGGGGAGGAAGTCCGGCGGCGGCACGCGCAGCTCGGTGTTCGCCATCTCCTTGAGGTCGCCGCCGGCGCAGAACGCCTTGTCGCCCGCGCCGGTCAGCACCAGCACGTCGGCGTCCGCGTCGTCGGCGAAGCGCCGGAAGCCCGTCCCACAGGCCGTCGCGCACCGACTTGCTGAGCGCGTTGCGGGCCTCGGGCCGGTTGATCGTCAACCAGGCCACGCGGTCGCCGATCTCGTAGACGACGTCGTCATCCATGGCGTCTCCTCTCTAGATGCGCAGCACGCCGCCGGGCGCGCGGACGATCGGGGCGTTGAGCACGACGGACAGCGACATGCCGAGCGTGTTGCGCGTCTCGAGCGGGTCGATCAGCCCGTCGTCGCGCAGGTCGGACGTCAGGTAGTGCGAGTGGTACGTCGCCTCGAAGTGCTCCATGACGTCCGCGCGGATGCGGCCGATCTCGTCCGGTGCCGGGGTCCTTGCCCTGGCGGCGCAGCGCGCTGACGCGGACCTGCGTCAGCGTGTCCGCCGCGACCTCCGGCGCCCATGATCGACGAGCGCGAGTTCGGCCACGCGTAGAGCAGGCGCGGGTCCCACGTGCGGCCCGCCATCGCGTAGTTCCCGGCGCCCTGCGAGGCGTGGCACAGCAGCGTCAGCTTGGGCACGGTGACGTTGGCCTGGACCATCAGCATCTTCGCGCCGTCCTTCGTGATGCCGCGGCGCTCGTACTCGCGGCCGACCATGAACCCGGTCACGTTGTGCATGAACAGCAGCGGGATGCCGTCGCGGTCGCACAGCTGCATGAACGTGGCCGCCTTGTTGGCGGCCTCGCGAGTAGATCACGCCGTTGTTGCCGAGGATCCCGACCTTCATCCCCCAGATGAAGGCCCAGCCGGTGACCATCGTGTCGCCGTAGCGGGGCTTGAACTCGTGGAACAGGCTCCCGTCGACGATGCGCGCGATCACCTCGCGCATCTCGAACTGCTTCTTGACGTCGTCCGGGATGATCCCGTAGAGCTCGTCGGGATCGTGGAACGGCGGCTCGGGGTCGCGGCGGTCGCTGTCGGCCTTCTCGCGCCGGGCCCAGACGCCGACGACGTCGCGCGCGAGCGCGCAGGCCTCGGCCTCGGTGTCGACGGCGTAGTCCGCCGTGCCGGAGACCGACGTGTGCATGTCGGCGCCGCCGAGCTCCTCGGTGGTCACCTCCTCGCCGGTGGCCGCCTTCACCAGCGGCGGGCCGGCGAGGAAGATCGCCCCGCGCTCGCGCACCATGATCGTCTGGTCGCACAGCGTCGGCGTGTACGCGGCGCCCGCGGTGCAGTAGCCGAACACCACCGCGAGCTGCGGGATGCCGGCGGCGCTGAGCTGGCACTGCTGCTTGAAGATGTGGCCCGCCCAGGCGTAGATCTCGTCCTGCAGGTGCAGGTTCGCGCCGCCGGAGTCGAGCATGTGCACGACCGGGAGCCGGTTCTCCAGCGCGACCTGCAGCGCGCGCACGATCTTGCGCGTCGTGATCGGGTACCAGGCGCCGCCCTTCAGCGAGCTGTCGTTGGCGATCACCATCACCTCGCGGCCGCTGACGACGCCGACGCCGGTGACGAGCAGCGCCTGCGGCGCCTCGCCGTCGTAGTGCCGGTTGGCCGCCAGCGACATCAGCTCGAGGAACGGCGTCCCGGGATCGAGCAGCAGGTCGAGGCGCTGACGGACGGTGAGCTTGTCCTGCTCGGCGAGGCGGTCGAGCGCGCGCTGCGGCCGCACGTGGCGGGCGCGGTGCAGCATCTCGCGCAGCTCCTCCGCGAGCGCGAGGTTGTGCGCGCGATAGGCCCGGTAGTTCTCCGAGGTCGTGTCGACGTGGGTCTCGAGCCGTCGCATCAGGACTCCTCGCTCCGCGTCGGGCTCCGGGGCGCAGGGAGACGAGCGGCGCGCCGCGGTCGAAGGTGTCGCCGACGGCCAGGAACACGGTGTCGACGACGCCGTCCCGGGTCGCGACGATCTCGCTCTGCATCTTCATGCTCTCGATCACGATCAGCCGCTGGCCCGCGGTGACGGCGCTGCCGGGCTCGACCGCCACGCGTGATCACGGTGCCCGGCATCGGCGCCGCAGCCACGTCGTCGCCGGGCCCGCCCGCGAGCGCGCGCTCGACCGGGTCGACGAGCTCGAGGGTCCAGGCGCGCCCGAACGCGTGCACGTGGATCGTGTCGCGGTCGACCACGATCCACATCCGCGCCCGGCGGTCGTCGAGCGTCAGCTCGTAGCGCGTCGCCGAGCGGGCGCAGGCTCCCCTGGTGCGCGCGTCCGTCGATCGTCACCGTGGCCCGCGTGCCGTGCCGGGTGACGTCGACCGGATGCGGCTCGTGGTCGGCGAGGGTGAGCTCGTAGGCCATCGGCTCAGCTCCGCCAGGCGCCCATCGACGCGAGCGGCTCGGGCGCGGCGAGCCGCAGGTCGAAGCGGGGGCTCGCGAGCGCGGCCGCGGCGATCAGCGCGCGCTCGTCGGCCTCGTCGGCCGGCGGCGCGAGCAGCGCGTCCGCGTGCTCGTCGAGGAAGCCGGTGTGCGTGTCCCCGGCCGCGAACGCCGGGTGCGCGAGCACGCGCTCGAGGAACGCGGTGTTGGTCACCGTCCCGAGGAGCACGGTCTCGCGCAGCGCCGCGCGGCCGCGCGCCAGCGCGTGCGTCGCGCGTCGGGCCGTGGACCGCGAGCTTCGCGATCATCGGATCGAACGACGCGCTGATGTCGCCGCCCTCGGTGACGCCGTGGTCGACGCGGATCCCGGGGCCGGACGGGAACCGCACGAGCTGCAGGCGGCCGGTCGCGGGGACGAACCCGGCCTCCGCGTCCTCGGCGTAGATGCGGCACTCGATCGCGTGGCCGTCCATCCGGATCGCGTCCTGGCCGTAGCCCAGCGGCTCGCCGGCCGCGATCCGCAGCTGCTCGGCGACGATGTCGATGCCGGTCACGAGCTCGGTCACCGGGTGCTCGACCTGGAGCCGCGTGTTCATCTCGAGGAAGTAGAAGCCGCCGTCGGCGTCGGCGATCAGCTCCACGGTGCCCGCGGAGACGTAGCCGACCTCGCGCGCCAGCGCCACCGCCGTCTCGCCCATCGCGCGCCGCATGTCGTCGTCGACGAACGGCGACGGGCACTCCTCGACGACCTTCTGGTAGCGGCGCTGGATCGAGCACTCGCGCTCGCCGAGATGCACGACGCCGCCGTGCGCGTCGGCGAGCACCTGGACCTCGATGTGCCGCGGGCGCTCGATGAAGCGCTCGACGAACACCCGGCCGTCGCCGAACGCGGCCAGCGCCTCGCTCGACGCGCGGTCGAACGCCTCGCGCAGCGCCGCGGCGTCCCGCGGCGATCCGCATGCCCTTGCCGCCGCCGCCGGCGCTCGCCTTGACCAGCACCGGGTAGCCGATCCGGTCGGCCTCGGCGACCGCCGCCTCGGCGGTCCCGACGGCGCCGTCGGAGCCGGGCAGGATCGGCACGCCCGCCGCCGCGGCGAGCCGCTTGGACGGTGATCTTGTCGCCCATCGCGCGCATCGCGTCCGCGGGCGGGCCGATGAACGTGACGCCGGCGGCGGCCACCGCCTCGGCGAAGTCCGCGTTCTCGGAGAGGAAGCCGAAGCCCGGATGCAGCGCCTCGGCGCCGGTCGCGGGTGCAGGCCGCGACGACCGCCTCGATGTCCAGGTAGGCGCCGACCGGCGTGTCGCCGAACAGCTCGACCGCCTCGTCGGCCTCGCGCACGGCGAGCGAGCCGGCATCCTCGGCGTGGTGGACGACGACGGTCGCGATGCCGAGGCGGCGCAGCGTCCGCATGATGCGCACCGCGATCTCGCCGCGGTTGGCGACGAGGACCTTCCCCGGCAGGCTCACGTCAGCAGCCCGTCGCGGTCCCAGGCCGCCGGCACCTCGATCGCGATCCCCAGCAGCATCGAGCCGAAGCTCTTGCCCTGGGGGTCGTAGCGCAGGGTCGACGTCCCGCCGTGCCCGCCGAGCGCGCCCTCGAGGATGAAGTTGATGGCCGACAGCCCCGGCATCTCCCAGCGGCGGACCCCGCCGGTGAGGTACTGCGAGAACAGCGCCGCGACGCGATCGGTGCTGACCTGCTCGCGGATCACGCCGAGGAACTCCGGACGGCGCGCGATCACGCCGATGTTGGCGTTGTCGCCCTTGTCCCCGCTCCGCGCGTAGGCGAGCCGGCGCAGCTCCACGCTCGTCGTCGGCCCGGCGTCCGGGGCCGGCGCGGCGTCCGCGAGCTCCGGGGTCTCGGGCTGGACCCCGGCCCGCCCGGGCGCGATCTCCAGCGCGACCGGGTCGGCGTCGCCGAGCGACAGGCGGACGGTCACGGAGGACTTCCCGACCAGCAGGTGGTAGACGCCGATCGAGGGCGCGACCCGCGGGCGCCCGCCGAAGAAGCCGGACATGCCCTGCCCGACGAGCGCCATCGGCGCGTACTCCAGGCCGAGGATCTCCAGCGCCGCCTTCTCCGTGTGCCGCGCCCCGATCTTCACGACCGCCTCGGTGGCGCCGTCGACGCGGTGGTCGGGCCCGAACGTGTCGCCGGCGCCGATCACCTCGACCGACGACTCGGTGAGCGGCGCGTGGCCGGCGGCGCGCGATCAGCCGCTCGGCGCGCGCGATCAGCGCATGGCCCGCGCGGCGCGCCTTGCCGCCCGCATCGATGCCGGAGAACATCGCCGTCGTCATCACGCGGTAGCCGTCGGCGTGGGTGACGGTGACCTTGTACGTGTCCGGCGGGACCGACCCCTTCGCGCCGCTGACCCGGACGCGGTCGGGGCCGAGGGACTCCAGGCGCACGTCGCGCCAGTCGCAGACCACGTCGGGCATCACGTAGGCGCCGGGGTCGCCGATCTCGTAGATGATCTGCTCGCCGACGGTCGCGGGTGAGACCAGGCCGCCGGTGTTCTCCGGCTTGGTGATGATCGCGCTGCCGTCCGGGAAGCACTCCGCGACCGGGTAGCCCATGTCGTCCCAGCCCGGGACGGTGTCCCAGTCGGTGAAGTTGCCGCCCGTGCACTGGGGGCCGCACTCGATGACGTGGCCGGCGAGCGTGCCGGCCGACAGCAGGTCGTAGTCCGTGTCCTGCCAGCCGAACTCGTGCATCAGCGGCCCGAGCACGACGGACGAGTCGACGCTGCGGCCCGTCACGACGATGTCCGCACCGGCCGCGAGCGCCTCGGCGATCGGGCGCGCGCCGAGGTAGGCGTTCATCGTCATCGGCGTGTCGGGGAGCGGCTCGCCGGTGAACATGTCGGCCGCTCCGGCGTCGCGGAGCGCGTCGAGCTGGGGCATCAGGTCGTCGCCCTCGATCGCGGCGACGCGCAGCGTCACCCCGGCCGCCTCGGCCGCGTCGCGGAACGCCTGGGCGCAGGCGACCGGGTTCAGCGCGCCGGCGTTGGTGATCACCTTGATGCCGCGGGACCGGATCTCCGCCAGCCGCGGTGCGATCACGCGCACCGCGTCGGGCACGAAGCCGGCCTCGGGATCGCGTTGCCGCGCGCGGGCGAGCAGCGCCATCGTGATCTCGGAGAGGTAGTCCGAGACGAGGTAGTCCACCTCGCTGCCGTCGAGGATCTGGTCGACGGCCGTGCTGGTGTCGCCCCAGAACGCGGCCCAGCAGCCGAGGCGTACGGATTCGCGCATGACCTCGAGACTAAATCAACGTTTATTTGAGGTCAAGGCCGGATTCCGCCATGATGCGCGCCGATGCCGCGCGGCAACGCCGATGTGACCCGTTCGAAGCTGCTCGACGCCACCGACGCGCTGCTCACCGAGCGACCGGGGAGGACGCCGACCGTGGCCGAGCTGTGCGCCCGCGCGGACGTCAACGTGGCGATGGTCAAGTACTGCTTCGGGAGCAAGAGCGGCCTGCTCGACGCGCTGCTCGAGCGCTCGCTGGAAGGCCTCGCCGCCGAGGTCGAGGGGCTCGCGCGCTCCGGGCTCCCGCCCGAGGAGCAGCTCCGCCGGCACGTCAGCGAGATCGTCCGCAACTACGTCCGCTACCCGTACGTCAACCGGCTGATGACCCAGCGCCTGATGCTGGCCGAGCCCGACGGCGTCGACCGCATCAGCCGCAGCTTCGCGATCCCGGTGCGCGCGTTCTACGACGAGCTGCTGGCCGCGGGGCGGGCGCGCGAGGGCTGGCGGCCGATCGACTCGACGCTGTTCTTCTTCTCCGTCGTCGGCGTCTGCGAGTTCCTGTTCTCGGCGCGCCCGCTGCTCGAGCGCGCCTACGGCGAGCAGATCGATGCCACGCTCGTCGAGCGCTACAGCGCGCACGTCGCGGAGCTGGTCCTCAACGGCGTGCGCGCCTGACCGCACGGCGATCAGAGCGGGAAGCCCACGGCCGAGCCGTCCTCGATGCGCTCGATGTACTCCATCATCCCGTAGCCCGTGCGGCCGTCCCATTCGAACTCCGTGAACGCCTCGGCGACGCGCGAGACGAGCAGCTCGCCGTCCGCCCGGCGGCGGTTGCGCAGCGGCGTCATGACGATCGTGCGCGCGTCGATGACGGCGGTCCCGGCCGCCGTCCGGACGCCGAGCCGGACGCGCATCGGATCCTGCTGCGGCGACCATTCGGTGATCACGTCGAGGTCGGTGACCTCGTGGTACTCGCCGTCGATCATGAGCACGCCGAGCCGCCGCGACGTGCCGTCCGGGTCCATGTTCTTGAGCAGCATGAACGCGCGGTCCTCGCCGAAGTTGGCCAGGAACAGGCGGTACGCCCAGATCACCTGCCAGTAGCGCGGTCCCCACGAGTGGTCGCGCCAGCCGAAGCCGTCGAGCTCGAACGACTCGCCGCCCACGCGGATGCTGGCCTGGCCGGCCGTGTGCTGGTTGAAGTGGCCGCGCGAGAACTCCGGCCCGTAGTACATGAGCCGCTCGTGCTCCGGGGCGGTCGGCTCGCCGCCGTGCATCGGCGAGACCCCGCGGAGGTCGAACCGCACCTCGGCGTCGACGCGCGGGGACTGCTTGAACGCGGTCGCCGGGTCGCGCAGCGCCTCCGGATCCTCCAGCAGCAGGACCTCGCCCTCGTACTCCATCGCGAGCGTCTTGAACGGGTCGCCGACGGCGTACCGCAGCCCGCCGGCGTCGAACGCGTCGTTGGACGCGATCGGGGGCCGCGAGAACTGGCACGCGACGCGGCCGTCGGGGAGGTAGATGCAGACCGAGAGCTCGGCGTGGCCCTCGTTGACCCGGTTGCCCAGGCGCATCCAGGCGCCCATGCGCAGCCGCGGGTCGAAGCAGTTCGCATAGACGGACTCGTTGAAGTTCTCCGCCGCATCGGGCGGATGGGGGAACTCGTCCTGCGGCAGCAGCCGCAGCCCGGTCGCGGTCACTCCGGTTCCTCTCCTCGGGGCTGCCGATGTTCACGAGCCGCACGGCCGGGGGGTACTGTCGCTTCGTGTAGTTGGCCGCGGTCCCGCGACGCGCGATCTTCGTGCTCCACCGACGCGAGGAGCAGCGTGAAGCTCTCAGACCCGGCACTGCAGGAACGGCTGCGAGCGGCGCTCGACGCCGACGAGGAGTTCGCCCAGGAGACGCGCTGGTTCGACGGCTCGATCCTGCTCGAGGCCGGGGGCGAGCGCTGCTGGCTGAAGGTGTACCGCGGCGCGGTGATCGACCAGCTCGAGTTCGTGCCGCCGTTCGGGTACACGTTCAAGCTGGCGGGGTCGGCCGCGGCGTGGGACCTGCTCGTCCGCGGCGAGCGGACGTTCACCGACCTCGCGACCCCGGGCTCGCGCCACTGCGACACGCTCGAGGAGTTCGCGGCGGAGGGCGGCTACCGGGCGCCCGAGCTCGCGATCGAGGGGAACGGCATCGAGGCGGGGCGCATGCACCTGGCGATCCTGCGCCTCGCCGCCGTGCTGGCCGCCGTCGCCGCCCCCGCCGTCGCGGGAGCCGGGCGATGAGCCACGAGATCACCGGACGCTACGTCTCGGTCGACGGGACGCGCACGTTCTACGACGAGTGCGGCGCAGGGCTGCCGTTCATCGGGGTCCACACCGCGGGCGCGGATGCGCGCGAGTGGCAGTACCTGCTGCCGCTGATGGCCGAGCGGGGCTATCACGCGATCGCCCTCGACCTGCCCGGCCACGGCAGGTCCTACCCGGTGGACTGGGAGCCGCACCGCACGATGCACCAGCACGCGGAGTTCGTGCACCGCTTCGCGCAGACCGTCCGCCCCGGCGCCCGGCCGGTGCTCGCCGGCTGCTCGATCGGCGGCTGCATGGCGTTCGACGTCGCCGCGCACCACAGCGCCGACTACACCGCGATCATCCCGATGGAGGGCCTGGCGGACGGCACCCCGATCCTCCCGCACCCGGGCGAGGCCGAGCGCCCCGCGTGGTCGACGTCGTGGAAGCCGTTCCTCGAGTTCGCGGCCGTCGAGTCGCTCGGCAAGCCGACGCTCGCCGACCCGGAGAAGGTCAAGGAGCTCTGGTGGCAGCACCAGAACGCCCAGCAGTCCGGCAACGGCGACATCCAGGCCTGGGCGTCGCACGACGTCCGCGACCTCCTCGGCGACGTCCGCTGCCCCGTGCTCGTGATCGCCGGCACCGACGACTTCTGGCTGCCCGAGCTGCTGGTCCGCGCGTCCGCGGAGCTGATCGGCGAGCAGGCCGAGGTCAGGATCCTCGACGACATCGGCCACTACCCGATGTTCGAGGACCCGGACCTGCTGGCGGGCCTGATCGACGACTTCGTCCGCGCCCGCGCGGTCGTTCCCGCCTGACGCGCGCGGCGCCCGGCGGTCAGGCCACGGTGCCGTCGACGAGCGGCCGGACGCCGGCGAGCCCGGTGAGGTTCGCGACGTCGGCGATCAGCGTGTCCAGGCCGTCGCGGCCGACCGCGATCTCGGGCTCCATCCGGGCGACGTTCGCCACCACGCCGGCCCAGTCCCAGCCGTAGGTCGCCGCATCCGGGACCAGCTCCGCCCGCAGGGTCTCGCCGCCGGTCGTCTCGACCTCGACGCGCCCGCCGAGGTTGGGGAGGCCGGCGTCCGGGAGCACCTCGGTCGCGCCGACGAGCCGCAGGATCGTCGGATCGTCGAACTCGCGCAGGCCCTCGAGGGTCGCGGCGCGGGACTTGAGCGCCATCGCGACGCAGAACTCCGCGCTCATCAGGCTGGCGCCGACGTCGTTGAACGGCCCCTTGTTGAGCGTGCCCGGGTACGTGCGGTCGTCCGGGTTGAGGTGCACGCGGACGGCGGCGACGTCACGCGTCGCGAGGTCGTGCGCCGTCGCGAGGTCGATCGCCGCCTGCACGGGGCTCTGCGTGATCGCGCAGACCGGATACGGCTTGTAGGTGACGTCGAGCAACCGCCATCTCGCGCCGAGCTCCCAGCCTTCCCCGGCGCGCGGATCGCCGTCCGCGAACGCACGGGCGAACCCGGCGTCGCCCTCGTACCAGTGCTCGGCGCCGCTGAACCCCGCTCGCGGCGAGCTGCCCGGCGAGCACGCCGTTGCGCGCCGCCATGCCGGGCTCGAGGCGGTACTCGCTCGTGCCGTCGATCCAGGTCTGGTTCAGGCCGGCCGAGAAGCTCGCCGCGATCGCGATCGCGGCGGCCGCCTGCTCGGCGTCGAGGCCGAGCAGCGACGCCACCGCCGCGGCGGCGCCGAGCGTCCCGAACACCGGGGTGGAGCGGAAGCCGCGCGCCGTCGAGGGCGCGGCGAGCCGCTCGCCGACCGCGGCGGCGACCTCGCAGCCGGCGATCACCGCGACCGCGAACGCCGCGCCGTCCCGGCCGTCGCGCTCGGCGACCGCCAGCGCGGCCGGCTGGATCGCCGACCCGACGTGGGTCTTGGCCGCGAAGTGCGTGTCGTCCTGCGCCCGCGTGTGCATGATCGCGGCGTTCGCGAACGCGGCGTGCTCCGCGGAGACCCGCGCGCCGTCGCACAGCAGCCCGGCCTCGCCGGGCCCGGATGCGCGGGCGAGCGTCCACAGCTCGCGCCCCGCCGTGTGCGCGCCCATCGCGCATGCGAGGTTGTGCAGCACGTTGCAGCGCAGCTTCTCGACCACCTCGCCCGGGATCGCGTCGAGCGTCAGGCCGGCGACGAACTCGCCGAGCTCGCGTCCCGCCGCGCGCTGGATGGTCACGCCGGTCACGTCCGCAGCACCGCGAACACCTGGGTGACCGCCACGACGTCGCCCTCGGCCACGCGGATCTCCTCGACCACGCCGCCGGCGGGCGCCTCGAGGTCCATGTTGGCCTTGTCGGTCTCGACCTCGAGCAGCCGCTCGCCCTGGGCGACGGTCTGCCCCGGCTCGACGGCGATCTCGACGACCTCGACCTCCTCGGTGTTCCCCGGGTCCTCGATCTTGATCTCGATCAGCTCGCTCATCCCGCGCTCATCACCCCCCGCACAGCGTCCACCACGGCGTCCGCGCCGGGAACTCTCGCTTCCGCCAGCGGCACCGGGGTCGGGACGTTGATGAACGGGGAGGTCACGCGGACGGGCGCCGCCTTCAGGTCCGAGAAGCAGGACTCCACCGCGAGCGCGCAGATCTCCGACGCGAACGAGTACGGCGAGGTGGCCTCCTGCGCGACGACGAGCCGGCCGGTCCGCGCGATCGATCCGAGGATCGTCTCCGCGTCCAGCGGCTGCAGGCTGCGCGGATCGACGACCTCGGCCGAGATGCCCTCGGACTCGAGCCGCTCGGCGGCCTCCAGCGCGCGGTCGACGAGCCGCCCGATGGCGACGATCGTCACGTCGGTGCCGGTCCGGCGCACGTCGGCGACGCCGATCGGGACGAGGTGCTCGTCGCCCGTCGGCGTGTCACGGCGGACCGGGAGCAGCCCCAGCGTCTCGATGAACAGCACCGGGTCGTCGTCGCGGATCGACGACTTGAGCAGCCCCTTGGCGTCGGCGGCGTTGGAGGGCATGACGACCTTGAGCCCGGGGACCGCGCTGTACCAGGCCTCGAAGTTCTGCGAGTGCTGGGCGCCGTTCGGGCCGCCGGCCCCGCACATCGTGCGGATCGTGAGCGGCATCGACGCGCCCGAGAAGTACCGGAACTTCGCCGCCTGGTTGACGATCTGGTCCATCGCGATCATCGCGAAGTCGAAGAACATGATCTCCACGATCGGGCGCAGGCCGACGGCGCCGCTGCCGACGCCGAGCCCGACGAGGACCGCCTCGCTGATCGGCGTGTCCCGGACGCGCAGCTCGCCGTAGCGGTCGAGCAGCCCGCGCGTCACGCCGTAGGGCCCGCCGGGCCGGCCGACGTCCTCGCCGACGAGCACGACGCGCTCGTCGCGGTCCATCTCCTCCACGAGCGCCTGGTTGATGCCCTGCCAGAACTTCAGCGGGCGGGTCTCGGCGGGTGCGGTCGCGGCGCTCATGCCCGGCTCCCGTAATGGTCGACGTGGATCGAGTCGGGCCCGGCCTCCGGACTCTGCTGGGCGAACGCGAGCGCGGCGGAGATCTCCTCCTCGACCGCGGCGTCGATCTCGTCCGCCTCCTCCGGCTCGAGCCCCTCGCGTGCGCGCGGGAGCGGGTCGCGCGCGCGCCACTCGCGGACCTCGTCCTCGTGCCGGTAGGCCGCGCGGTCGCCCGCGTAGTGGCCGAACCAGCGGTAGGTGACGGCCTCCACGAGCGTCGGGCCCCCGCCGGCCCGCGCGCGCAGCACGGCGTCCTCGACGGCGTCGGCGACCTCGTCGATCGCGTTGCCGTCGACGCGCACGCCGGGC
This sequence comes from uncultured Solirubrobacteraceae bacterium, assembly GCA_963724145.1. Lineage (GTDB taxonomy): Bacteria > Actinomycetota > Thermoleophilia > Solirubrobacterales > Solirubrobacteraceae > DASQMT01. The sequence goes on along the minus strand of CAVRTO010000040.1, from coordinate 73,205 downwards.
ATGCCGTAGGACTCGCCGCGGCGATGGATCGCGCCCGCGACGTGGACCGACTGCGGCGTCAGCTCGACGTACTGGTTGTTCTCGCAGATGAAGACGAGCGGGAGCGCCCAGAGCGCGGCGATGTTGATCGACTCGCCGAACGCGCCCGTCCCGGTCGCGCCCTCGCCGAAGAAGCAGACGGTGACGTCGTCGGTGCCCTTGGCCTGCATGCCGTAGGCGGCGCCCGTCGCGATCGGGAGCCCGCCGCCGACGATGCCGTTCGTCCCCAGCAGGCCGATCTCGGGGACCGCGACGTGCATCGACCCGCCGCGGCCGCGCGAGTAGCCGGTCGTGCGTCCCAGCAGCTCCGCCATCAGCCGCGCCGGCGACGCGCCCTTGGCCAGGCAGTGGTGGTGACCGCGGTGGGTGGAGAGCACGGCGTCGCTCTGCCGCAGGCTCGCGCACCCGCCGACCGCGACCGCCTCCTGCCCGATCGAGAGATGCAGCGGGCCCGGGACCGCGCCGTCCCCGAACTGGTCGTGCATCGTCTCCTCGAACCGGCGGCTGAGCCGCATCATGCGGTAGCGCTGCTGACTGGTCCGCAGCTCTCCACGTCGGTGCTCGGCGGTCGCCACGTCGGCCCTCGGCATGTTTCTCCTCTGACGTCGCTTCCAGGCTACCGCCCGGTAGGTAGGCGGGACAGTAGCATAGGCGGCGATGGCTGCTCACGACCTCACCGACCGTCCCCCGCGCCCGCTCCGGAGGACCGATGTCCGGCCCGACATCATCGCCGCGGCGACGCGGATCTTCAGCGAGTACGGCTACCACGCGGCGACGATGACGCAGATCGCCACGGCGCTCGGCATCCAGAAGCCGAGCCTCTATCACCACGTGCGCAAGAAGGAGGATCTCCTCTTCGCGATCCACGAGCAGCTGATCGACGAGCTGATCGAGGAGACCGTGGCGATCGCGTCGACCTCGGCCTCGCCGTCCGAGAAGGTGCGCAGCCTCCTGCGGATCACGTTCGGCTTCATCGCGCGTCACCGCGACGGCGTCACCGTGTTCCTCCAGGAGCGCCATGCCGTCGGCGGCGACCGCTGGAGCGAGCTCGTGATCAAGCGCGACTTCTACGAGCAGCTCGTGACCCGGGTGATCGCCGAGGGCTCGGCGTCCGGGACGTTCGTCGACCTGCCGCCGACCATCACGGCCAAGGCCCTGCTCGGCATGGTCAACTGGGGCTACACCTGGTTCCAGCCCGACGGCCCGCTCGAGGCCGACGAGGTCGCCGACATCTTCGCCTCGGTGGCGCTCCGCGGGCTCGAGGTCCGCTGAGGCTCAGGCGGGCGACTCGCTCTCGCGGAGGGCGAGCTGCTTGCGCAGCTCGTCCTTGCGCACCTTGCCGATCGACGTCTTCGGGAGCTCGTCGACGAACGTCACCACGGTCGGCACCTTGAACTTCGAGAGCCGTCCCCGGCACCAGTCGATCACCTCGTCGGCGGTGAGCTCCGGGTCCTCGCGCACGACCACCGCCGCGACGGCCTCGTCGCGGATCGCGTCCGGGATGCCGACCACCGACGCCTCGACGACCCGCGGGTGGTCGATGATCGCCCACTCCACCTCGATCGCGGACACGTTCTCGCCCGCGCGCTTGATCATGTCCTTCTTGCGGTCGAAGAAGTAGAGATACCCCTCCGCATCCGCGTAGGCGTTGTCGCCGGTGTGGAGGCGGTTCCCCTTCAGCGCGGCCCTGGTCGCGTCCTCGTCGCGGTAGTAGCCGAGCAGCAGGTCGCGGCCCGGCGTGCCCTCGACCACGATCTCGCCCACCTCGCCCGGCGCGACCTCGTCGCCGTGGTCGTCGACGAGCAGCAGGCGGCGGCCCGGGGACGCGAGGCCGATCGACGGCCAGCGCCGCGGGCCGACGATCGGCGCGCAGGTCAGCAGCGTCATCGCCTCCGAGAGGCCGTAGCCGTTGATCAGGCCGACCCCGAAGCGCGCCTCGAACTCCTGCTTCTCCTGGTCGGTGACGTTGATCGCGAAGAACAGCCGCCGCACCTGGTGGTCCCGCTCGCCGGGCGCCGGGGGCTGCGCGAGGATCGTGCGCAGCTGCATCGCCACCAGGCAGGTCTGGGTCGCGCCGTGCGCGCGGACCTGGGACCAGAACTTCGACGCCCGGAACTCCTCGAGCATGATCAGCGTCCCGCCGACGGTCAGGGTCCCGAGCAGCGACATCGCCTGCGCGTTGACGTGGAACATCGGCAGCGCGGTCAGGCAGCGCTCGCCCTCGTCCAGCCACAGGCAGTGGACGGAGTCCAGCCCGGCGCGCAGGCAGTGGGCATGCGTGAGCATCACCGCCTTCGGCTTGCGCGTCGTGCCGGAGGTGAAGATGAGCTCGGCGAGATCGAGGCTCGCCACGTGCGGCGAGGGCGGGTCCCCCGGCGTGGCGGCGAGGTCCTCGAACGCGACGAGGCCCTCCGCGCGCCCGCGCGCGACGATCAGCTGGACGTCGCCGCCGGCGGCCGCGATCCCCGCCGTCACCGTGTCGAGGAACGCCGGCTCGGTGATCGCCAGGCGGGCGCCCGAGAACCCGATGATGTGCTCCAGCTCCGCCACGGTGTTCGCCGTGTTGGACGGGACGAGCGTCGCGCCGAGCCGCGCGAACGCGAACCAGGCGATCAGGAACTCGGGGCTGTTCGTCAGGTGGACGACGACGAAGTCCTTCTGGCGCACGCCGAGGGCGTCGAGGCCGGCCGCGACCCGGTCCACGCGCTCCTGGAACGCCCGGTAGCTGAGCTCGGTGATCCGGCCGTGCTTGTCCTCGTAGGTCAGGAAGACCTGATCCGGCCGCTCGGCGACGCGCTCGCCGAGCAGGTGGTTCAGCGTTCGCTCGCCCATGGGATCTAGCACGGCGACTCCTCGGTCATGGTCATGTCGGACATCGTCAGTAGCCCTTGGCGACGACCCACCCGCCGTCGACGGAGAGCGTCGCACCGTGGATGTGCTCGGCCGCATCGCTGCAGAGGAACACCGCCGGCCCCGCGACGTCCGCCACCTGGCCCCAGCGACCCTGCGGCGTGTTGGTCGTGAGGATCTCGCGCATCCGCTCGTCCTCGAAGTACGGCGCGCTCAGCGGCGTCTCGATCACGCCGGGGGCGATCGCGTTGCAGCGGATCCCCTCGGCGGCGAGCTCTGCCGCGGTCGAGCGGGTGAGGGCCATGACGCCCGCCTTGCTCGCGTTGTACGCCGAGCGGTTCGTGAGCGCGAGCGTCCCGGCCATCGACGCGACGTTGAGGATGACCCCGCCCCCGGCCTTCCGCATCCAGGGGATCGCCGCCTGCGTGCAGATGAACGTCCCGACCAGGTTGACGTCGATCGTCCGGCGCCAGACGTCGACGGGGTGCTCCGCGATCGGCGCCTGATGGCGGATGCCGGCGTTGTTGACGAGCACGTCGATGCCGCCCAGCCGCTCCGCGATCGCGGCGAACGCGGCGGCGACGGCGGCGGCGTCGGTCACGTCCGCGTCCGCGCCGGTCGCGCCACCGCCCAGCTCGGCGGCCGCCTCCGCCGAGCCCGCCACGTCGACCACCGCGACCTTCGCGCCCGCATCCGCGAGCGCCTCGGCGATGGCGCGGCCGATCCCGCTGGCAGCGCCGGTCACGACGGCGCGCCGTCCCTCGAGCACCGCGGTCATGCCGCCGCCTCCGGCCCGAGCAGATCGCGGGCGATCATCCAGCGGTGGATCTCGGCGGTGCCGTGGCCGATCCGCCACAGCCGGACCTGGCGGAAGAAGCTCTGGATCGGCGAGTCCCGCGCGTAGCCGCGGCCGCCGAACACCTGCAGGCAGCGGTCGGTCACCCGCTGCGCCATCTCGGTCGCGAACAGCTTGGCCTTGAACGCGTCGGTGCGCACGTCGCGCCCCTCGTCGGCGGCCCAGGCGGTCCGGTACACGAGCAGCCGGGCGGCGTCCAGCTCGACCGCGCTGTCCGCGAGCATGAACTGGATCCCCTGGCGCGACGCGATCGGCTGCCCCCACGTCGTCCGCTCCTTCGCCCACGCGACGGCCTCGTCGAGGCAGCGCTGGGCGATCCCGAGCTGGTAGCTGGCGATCTTGAGCCGGCCGTGGCTCAGCTGGTGATCCGCCCGCGCGAAGCCCCGGTGCTCCTCGCCCAGCAGCTGGCCGTGGGGGATCCGGCAGTCGTCGAAGCGCAGCTCGCAGGGCTCCCACGCGTCGCCCATCGTGGGGATCGTGCGCACGACCTCGTAGCCGGGCGTGCCCGAGTCGATCAGGAACGTGCTCACGCCGCGCGGCCCCCGCGCCGGATCCGTCGAGGCGAACAGGATCAGGAACTCCACCCGCTCCGCGAGCCCGATGAAGAGCTTGTGGCCGTTGACCACCCACGCGTCGCCGTCCCGCACGGCGGTCGTCTCGATCGCGCCCAGGTCCGATCCGGTCCCGGGCTCCGTGAACGCGTAGGCGCTGCGCCGCTCCCCGCGCACGACGGCCGCGAAGTAGCGGTCCCACTGCGACGGCGAGCAGTCGTACAGCGCGGGCTCGGGCGCGCCGCCGACCTCGAACATCATCGGGTGCCGGTTGAGCTCCTCGTGGACCGCGCAGACCGCGAGCTGGCCCATGCCGAGCCCGCCGTGCTCCTCGGGGACGTCGAGCGCCCAGAGCCCGCGCTGCCGCGCCTCGTCCTGCAGCTTCGGCCGCAGCGGCCACGGGACGTTGCCGTCGCGCAGGAACTCCGCCTCGAGCGGGTCGAGGCGCTGCTCGCGGAACTCGCGGGCGATCGCCACCAGCCCTTGGACGTCGTCGGGCAGCTCGAAGTTCATGGTGTGGTGGGCTCCGGTTGGAACAGCGTGCGGACCGCGCCGAGCGAGCCGTCGGCGTAGCCGGCGAACGCGTCGATCACGCCGTCGAACCCGACCCGGTGCTCGATGATCGGCGAGAGATCGACCTCCCCCCGCCCGACCCAGGCGGCGACGTCGGCGAAGTCCTCCGGCGAGTACGCGTAGGACCCGATCACCCGGGTCTCCTTCCACACGACCTGGCTCACGGGGAGCGGGATCTCGTCCTCCCAGATCCCGATCAGCACGACGTCGCCGCCGGTGACGACGGCGTCCACCGCGGCGCGGAAGGTCTCGGGCCGCGCGACGCACTCCAGCACCACGTCGAACGTGGCGTCGCCCACGTCGCCGGGAGCCGTCGCCCGCAGCCCCAGCCGGCCCGCGAGCGCGCGCCGCTCGGGCCGCGGCTCGAGCACGAGGACGCGGTCGCCGACCCGGCGGCGCGCGGCGAGCGCGGCGCCGAGGCCGATGATGCCGCCGCCGACGACCAGGACGCTCGCGTCCGGGTCCAGCGCGGCGAGCCGCGCCCCGTGGAAGCCGACCGTCAGCGGCTCGACCAGCGCGCCCCATTCGAGCGATGTCCCCGCGGGCAGCCGGTGGGCGTTCGCCGCCGGCACCGTCATGGTCTCGGCGTATCCGCCGGGCGCCGCGGGCGTGCAGCCGTACACCATGCGCCGATCGCAGCGGTTCGGCGCCCCGGCACGGCAGTGCTCGCAGGTGCCGCACCCGGCGATCGGGTTGACCGCGACCGCCTCGCCCACGGCGACGTCGTCGACGCCGCGACCGACGGCCTCGACGATGCCCGACGTCTCGTGGCCCATGACGAGCACCTCGTCGCCGGCGATCACCGCGTCCCGCCGGTCGTTCAGGCCGCTGTAGCCGTACACGTCGGACGTGCACAGCCCCGTCGAGTGGACGCGCACGCGCACGTGGCCGGGCGCCGGGTCCGGAATCGGCACGTGCTCGACGGCGAGGCGCCCGCGACCTCGGTAGCTCAGTTGCAGCATCGGTCTGTCAGGTGGAAGGGCCGTCGCCGCGCAGTATCTCCTGCGCGGCGACGGGCGCCGTCCGTCCCGGCTAGGAGCCGGACTTGAACTCCGCGTCCCACTTCGACTGGAAGTAGGTCGGGACGTCCCACTCGGGCTGGACGTACTCCCCCTCGGGCGGGAGGTTGTCCTTGTTGATGATCTCGTAGGTGAAGAGATCGCCGACCACCGGCCAGTCGGGCTGGTTCTCCTTCGAGGGCTCGGTGCCCCGCGCGAAGAACTCCGCCATCTGGTCGATGCCCATCCACGAGGCGGCGTCGTAGTTGACGTCCGACGTCACGTCGATCGCGCCCTTGCGCATCAGCTCGATCGTGCCGAGATCGGCGTGGAACGTGGTCACCAGCGGCCGGTCCGGGAACTGCTTGCCCGGGTACTTCGCCTGGATCACCTGGCCGCCGACCTGGCCGGTCGTGTCGAAGGTGAACCAGTACGCCTTCAGGTCGGGGTTCTTGGTCAGGTTGTCGGCCACGGCCTTGCGCGTGAACGGCACGAGGTTCGCGGCGTCCGTCTGGTAGTCGGCGGTGATCTTCACCGCGTCCTGGCCCTTGACGTCCTTGCGGAACGCGTCGGTCCGGGTCGCGCCCCACGCCGCGGGGAAGTCCTGGATCGCGACGTCGCCGCCCTCGGACCCGAGCTGCTTGAAGATCTCGTCGGAGAGCAGCTGGCCCGCGCGCGTCTCGTCAGGCCCGTAGTTGCCCGCGAGGTCGCCGTTGGGCACGCTGCCGCCCCCGACCTGGATCACCGGGATCTTCTTCGCGTTGGCCTTGTCGAGGACCGGCTGGATCTGGCCCGGCTCGATCGCGATCTCGATGATCCCGGCCACGCCGCGGTCCAGCAGCTGGTTGCCGCACGCGACGAACTGCGCGGGCGTGCCCTTGCCGTCGCACTGCAGCACCTCCCAGCCGAGGTCCTTGGCCGCCAGCGTCGCGGTCGACTTCAGGCGGTCCGACGACTCGATGCCGTCGAGGAAGTTGATGATGCCGATCGTCTGCGGCTTCAGCTCCACCGGCCCGCCGACCTCCTCGGCGGCCTGCTGGCCGGCCGTCTTCGCCTTCTCGGCGCGGTCGCCCGAGCCGGCGCGGATGCCTTCGCCCTTCGTGTTGGTGCCTGCGCTGCTCGCCGAAGACTCGTCGTCGGAGTCGCTGCCGCAGCCCGCGACGGCGAACGCTGCGGCGAGCAGCACCGCCATCATGACCGCCGGCACACCCGTGCGCCGGCTGGAGTTACCTCGCATGCCCTTCCTCCTGTTCTCCTCGCGGCCCACCCGACCTACCGGTCGGACGGTTCGCTTTGACTGCTGACTCCGGCCCTCTCGGACCGGCCTCCATGCTTCTCTCCGGTGCGCCGCCGGTCCCTAGTGGCTGTAACAGGACTCGACGAGCGCCGCGTCCGTGATCTGGTCACCCTCGAACTCACCGACCAGACGGCTCTCGCGCATCACCAGCACGCGGTTGCAGGCGCCGACCAGCTCGGTGAACTCCGAGGAGATGAAGATGACCCCCTTCCCGCGCCGCGCCAGCTCGGTCATGAGGTCGTACACCTCCTCCTTCCCCTCGACGTCGATGCCATGGGTCGGCTCGTCGAAGATGAAGACGTCGGCTCCCGAGTCGAGCCACTTGGCCAGCATCACCTTCTGCTGGTTGCCGCCCGAGAGGAACTTCGTCGGGTGCTCCTCGTTCGGCACCTTGATCTTGAGCCGGCCGATGAGGTCCCGTGCGACGGCGCGCTCGCGCCGTTGCCGCGGCATCGGCAGCAGGCCCGACCGGAACCGCCCGAGCTCGGGCAGCGTGATGTTCTTCCTGACGGAGAACGTCATGACCGCGCCCTGGTGCTTGCGGTCCTCGGGCAGCAGCGCGATGCCCGCCTTCATCGCATCGCGCGGCGACCGGATCCCGACCGGCTCGCCCTTGACGAGCACGCGCCCGGACTGCGCGCGGTCGGCGCCGAAGATCAGCCGCACCAGCTCGGTGCGCCCCGCGCCGACGAGGCCGGCGATGCCGAGGAGCTCGCCGGACCGGAGCGTGAGGCTCGCGTCCTCGACGACGCCGGGGGCGGTCAGCCCCTCGACGCGGAGCAGCTCGTGCGTGTCGGGCGGCGCGACGTACCGGGGCCGCGCCTCGACCGGCCGGGCGTTCCCGGTGATCTCCGCGATGAGCCGCGCCCGGTCGACGCTCGCGGTGTCGGCGGCGAGCACCGTCTGGCCGTCCCGCATGACCGTCACCCGGTCGGTGATGGCGAAGATCTCCTCGAGGCGGTGGCTGACGTAGACGATCGCCACGCCTTCCTTGCGCAGGCTGCGCGAGCACCTTGTGGAGATGGTCGATCTCGTCCTCGGTGAGCGAGGCCGTGGGCTCGTCGAGCACGAACATCCGCGCGTTCGCGGCCAGGCCGCGCGCGATCATCACCAGCCGGCGCTCGGCGACGCTCAGGCTCGAGAGCGGCGCGCTCGGCGAGATCGGCGCCTCCAGGCGGTCGAGCACTTCCCGCGCGCGTGCGCGCGTGGCTCCGCGCCTGACCAGGCCGCTGCGCTTCTCGTAGCCGAGGCCGAGCAGGACGTTCTCGGCGACCGAGAGGTTCGGGACGTCCGCCAGCTCCTGGTGCACGAAGGCGAAGCCGAGCGCCGTCGCGTCGTGCGGGCTGGCGATCGAGATCGGCTCGCCGTCGACGAGGACCTCGCCCGCGTCCGGCTGCACGACGCCGGCGAGGCACCGGATGAGCGTCGACTTGCCGGCGCCGTTCTTGCCCAGCAGGCCGAGGATGCTGCCGCCGGGGATGGTGACGTCGGCGCCGTCGAGCGCGACGACGCCGGGATACGTCTTGACGAGCCCGCGGACCTCGACCTTGCGGATGCTGTCGAGCTCGGTCATGACGCGGCCGATCGCTCCCCGAGCCGGCTGATGAGGACCGCGCCGATGAGGATGCCGCCCTGGACGAGGTTCACGACGTACGTCTCGAAGTCGAGCATGATGAGCCCGGTCTGGATGACGCCGAGGAACAGGACGCCGACCATCGTCCCGGGGACGTTGAACTCGCCCGGCCGGAACACCGCGGCGCCCAGGAACACGGCGGCGAACGCGGGCAGGAGGTACGACGTGCCGCCGTTCGGCGAGTACGAGCCGGCGACCGACGTGATCAGGATCCCCACGACCGACGCCGACACGCCGACGATGACGAAGCCGAGGATGCGCAGCGGCACGACGCGGACGCCCGGACAGCCGGGCGGCCTCGGAGTTGCCGCCGATCGCGTACATGTAGCGGCCGATCTCGGTGCGATCGAGCAGGATCCAGAGCCCGATGCCGATGACGGCCGCGATCCAGATCTGGTTGCTCAGCCCGAGGAGCTCCTTCGAGGCGATGTCGACGTACCCCTGGGGGAAGCCGGAGTAGACCGTGTCCTGACTGGACAGCGCGTACTCGACACCCGTGAGCACGGTGCCCATCGCGAGCGTGATGATGAAGCTCGATCCGCCGAGCCCGGCGACCATGAACCCGCTGATGACGCCCGCGAGGGCCCCGAGCAACAGGATCGCGATGACCGCGATGCCCCACGGCCAGCCGTTGGTGACCATGAACGCGACCGCGGCGCCGCCGGCGAGTCCGATCATGCCGCCGAACGAGAGGTCGAAGTCCTGCATGACCAGGACGACCGTGAGGCCGACCGCCATGATCAGCGACGGCGCGGCGAGCGTCAGGATCGACTCGGCGTTGCGCCAGGTCGGGAAGGCCTCGGGCCGGGCGAGGCTGAACGCCAGCACGCTGAGGGCGAACGCGCCCAGGAGCCCGTAGCGGCTTGCGAGGCTCGCGAGCCGCGAGCGCCGCGGCCGCGTGACCGCGGCCGGGCCGGCCGCGGCTGGGACGGTCGCGTCGCCGGCCGGGACGGCATCGGGTGAGTGGACCTGATCGCTCATCTGGATTCTCTCTCCTCTGGCCTCGCGCCCATCATCCACGCGGCCCGTCGGCCGAGGTACTGTCACAACCGCTAATCGCGCCGGGCGGTCGCGCGGCGGTCAGCCGGCCGGCGCGAGGCGGAGATCCCACACGGGCTCGTCGGACGGGCGGCAGAACTCGCCGTCGAGCGCCACGCCGCAGCCAGGGCACAGGTACGCGCGCCAGACGAGGTGGTGGCCGATGTGCTCGCGCGGGTCGGTGAAGTGCGCGCCGAGCGCGGCCACCGGCAGCTCCAGCCGGCTCGACCCGAGGCGGTAGTTCCCGGTCCGCGGGGCGAGCTCGCGCCCGCAGTGCGCGCAGCCGAGGGCGTCGGCGGAGAAGGCGACCGTCGCCAGCGCGAGGCCCTCGCGCGCTCCGAGCGTCCCGTCGCGCGGCTCGGGCGGCCCGGCCGCGGCGGCGAGTCGCTCCGCCAGCCGCGCTCGGCGCACCGCCTCGTGGTCGTCCGCCGGCCCGCCGTCGTCGCCGAGCGCGACGCCGTAGATGCTCAGCGCCTCGGCGACCGACGTCTTGCCGTCGCGCACGTCCGCGGCCACGCGCTCGGGCTCGCGCAGCATCGGGTCGCCGTAGCCCGCGCCCGGGTTCGGGATCACCTCGAACACGTCCCGCTCGAGCAGCCGGTTGTCGAACACCTTGGGCGGCGCGAGGCCGCCCTCCGGTGCCATCTCGCGCAGCTGCTCGGGCGTCCCCGGAAGCCGGCCGTCCGCGATCCAGTCGCGGATCGCGCAGTCCTCCGCGCGCCACATCGACCCGCCGGTCGCCGGGAACCCGCCGAGCACGCCGATGCCCTGGGTCACGCTCTGCGCGAGGCCGCCGGACGAGATGTAGTGCTCGGTCGAGCGGTGGCCGACCATCGCCGACACCAGGCAGGCGCCGCCGCGCCAGCGGCCGTGGCCGCCGGAGTCCGTGCACTCGCGCCGGTACAGGAACAGCATCGGGATCTCGCGCTCGATCGACTCCGCGCTGCCGACCGGGTTCATGGTCGAGCTCATCGTCCCGCCGTGCTCGAGCCCGTCGCGCCAGGGGAACGCGCCGAGCCCGCCCACGATGCCGTCGAGCGGGAAGTTCGCCGTCGGGTTGCCGTACTGGTCGAGGCCGAAGGTGTGGTTGTAGATCAGCGTCGCGCAGCCCGATGCGCCGAACGTGTGGCGGGCGGTCCCGGGGTCGCCGGAGAGCAGCTTCATGTTCAGGTGCTGCGCCTGGACCAGGGCCACCACGAGCCCGATCGAGGTGCTGACCGCCGACGGGTGGTGCGCGGCCGTGATCGTGCCGCGCTCGAAGTCGAACTCGACCTGCTCGAGCAGGCCGGCCGCGCAGAGGTACTGGTCGTAGCAGAGGAACGTCAGCAGCGAGTTGGCGATGCAGGCGCGCAGGACCCCGGCCGTGATGTTGAAGGAGCCGACGCTCGGGTCCGTGCCCCGGTTGCTGTAGATCAGGCGGTCGCCCTCCTTGCGCACGGTGAGGCTGACGCGGTAGGGCTCCAGATCGCCGACGACCGCCCCCGACACGTAGCGCGTGTCGCTCCACTCGCCGTCGGGCAGCTGCCGCAGCCGGTCGCCGATCACGCTCGCGGTGGTGGCGATCATCCGGCGCATCGTGCCCTTCACCTGACCCGCGCCGTAGCGCCGGACCAGCCCGAGCACCCGCTCGCGGGCGAGCTCCACGCCGGCGATCTGCGAGCGCAGCTCGAGCGTCATGAGCCCCGGCAGCCGCGAGCGCCGCACCCACGCGTCGACGACGTCCTCGCGGACCTTCCCGGCGTCGACGAGCTTCATCGGGGGGAAGAAGGACGCCTCCGAGTAGACGTCGTGCGCCTGCTGGACGAAGCCGCCCGGCTCGACGCCGCCGAGCTCGCGCTGGTGGATCACGTTGTAGACCCAGGCGAACAGCCGGCCCTCCCAGAAGACCGGCGCGTAGACCGCGGTGTCCATCTGGTGGTTCGTCCCGATCCAGGGGTCGTCCTGGAGGAAGATGTCGCCCTCGCCGATCCCGACGTTCATCGAGCGGTGCTCGAGCGTCCACTTGACGACGACGTCGGCGCAGCCGCCGAAGAACAGGTTGCCCGGGCCGAAGCAGACGCCCGCCCCGTCCTCGGTCTGGATCGTGGTGTTGAAGTCGAACCCGTAGACCACGACCTGGCTGCCGGAGACGCGGCGGATGGTCTCCTGGTGATCCCAGTTGACGTTCCAGAGCTTCGACCGCAGGACCTCGTAGGTCACCGGGTCGATGTCCGTGTCGCGCTCGGTGTGGAGCTCGAGCGACGGGTCGATGACCAGCTCGTCGGGTGGGAGGTAGCCGTCGACGAAGCTCGCTGCGCGGCGCTCCCGCTCGTTCGCCAGGGTCCGGTGCATCACGCCCCCATCTCGATCGTCAGGTTGCCTCCGCGCTCCACGCGCAGATGGAGGTCCGGCCGCAGCACGACCGTGGTGTCCGGGTAGTCGACCAGCGCCGGGCCCGGCCAGCCGGGTCCCCGGCCCGAGCGCCGGGCCGTCGAACACCGGGGTCTCCGTCACGGTCCGCGTCTCCGGCCAGTACACGCTCCGCGCGCCCGCGGGCTCGGTCGTCGCCTCGGCGCCGGCGTCGACCGCCGCCGCCGCGCTCAGGGTGTCCGCGGACTCGACGTGGAGCCGGAGGGCGGTCAGGTCGACGCCGCCCTCGGGGTAGCCGACGCCCTCGCCGAACCGTCGCGCGTACGTCCGCTCGAAGCTGTCGACGATGGCCGGCATCGCGTCGGCCGCGAGCTCCCCCGGCGGGACCGCCGCCTCGACGTCGTAGACCTGCAGGGCGTACTTGACGTCGGCGGTGCGGTTCGTCGCGAGGCTCGACCAGTCGATGCCCGAGCGCCCGGCGTCGTCCCGGGCGGAGCGCTCGAGCGCCGCGAAGCCGTCGGCGATGACCGCGGCGTCGAACGGCGCGCGCTGGTACGCGGGCAGCTCGTACGACCGGCCGTATCCCTCCAGGCCGATCCCGTAGGCCGACCAGACGGAGGCCAGGTCGCCGACCGGGACGACGATGCGGCCGATCCCGAGCCCGCGGGTGAAGAGCCCGGCGTGGACCGCGCCGCCGCCGCCGTAGGCGTACAGGACGAAGTCGCGCGGATCGTGCCCGCGCGCGATCGTCATGCTGCGGATCTTGTCCTCCATGAGGCTGTCGGCGACCACCTGGATCCCCGCGGCGCACTCGAGCAGCCCGAGCCCGAGGCGCTCGCCCAGCGCGCCCACCGCCGCGCGCGCGGCGTCGACGTCGAGCCGCATCCGGCCGCCGAGGAAGTTCTCGGGGTTGAGCAGGCCGAGCACGAGGTCGGCGTCCGTGACGGTCGGGACCGTGCCGCCGCGGCCGTAGCAGACGGGGCCCGGATCGGCCCCCGCGCTCTGCGGCCCGACGCGGAGCGCGCCCGACTGCGGGTCGACCCAGGCGAGGCTCCCGCCGCCCGCCCCGACCGACTCGACGTCGATCATGCGCAGGAACAGGTCGTGCTGCTCGACCACGACGCGGTCGCGCACCGGCAGCCGCCCGCCGTCGATCACGCTGACGTCGAACGTCGTGCCGCCCATGTCGGCGGCGATGATGTTCGCGTGGCCGGCCTCGGCGCCCGCGCGCGTGCAGGCGACGACGCCGCCGACCGGCCCCGACTCGAGCGTCATGATCGGGCGCTCGATGAGCTCCTCGGCGTCGATCAGGCCGCCGTCGCACTGCGCGAACAGCAGCCGGTCGCCGTACCCGCGCCGCCGCAGCTCGGCGAGCAGCGTCGTGACGTAGTCGCGCATCAGCGGTCCGATGTACGAGTTCATCACCGCGGTCGCGGCGCGCGGGTACTCGCCGATCCGCTGCGCGAGCCGCGAGCCGTAGCTGACGTAGACGTCGGGCCAGCGCTCGCTCAGCAGCGCGTGCGTCCGGTCCTCGTGGACCGGGTTGAGGTGGCTCCAGAGGTAGCTGACCGCCAGCGTCTCGACGCCCTGGCCGAGCAGCCGCTCGACGGCCGCCTCCACCTCGCCGAGATCGAGCGGCACGATGACGTCGCCGAAGGCGTCGATGCGCTCCGTCACCTCGACCACGTCCGTGCGCCGCACGAAGCGCTCCGGGAGCGAGCTCGCGGCGTAGTCGAGGATCCGCTCCACCGGCTGGCCGTTGGTCCGGCCCGTGTTGTCGAGGATCCGCAGCGCATCCCCGTGGCCGACGGTCGAGATCAGCCCGACGCGGGAGCCGGTCCTGGAGACGACGGCGTTGATGCCGACCGTCGTGCCGTGCGACAGCCGGCTCGTGGCGGACAGGAGCGCGTCGAGCTCCAGCCCGAGCGCGTCCGCGGCCGCGCCGATCGCGTCGATGAACCCCCGGGCGAAGTCCGGCGGCGTCGAGGGCGACTTGCCGATCGTGACCGACCCGTCCTCCGCCACGACGGTGCAGTCGGTGAACGTGCCGCCGATGTCGACGCCGATGCGATAGCTGCTCATGAGCCGGTCCTCACTCCTCCGTTGACGCTCAGGAACTCGCCGGTGATGAAGTCGGAGTCCGGCGACAGCAGGAAGTAGGCCGCGCCGGCGATGTCCTCGGGCAGCCCGCGCGCTCCGTCCACGCCCGCGCGGTTGAGCGGGATCCCGGCGGTCAGCGGCGCGAGCTGCGCGGGGGTGAACCGGTCGTGGATCTCGGTCCTGATGAACCCCGGGTTGATGGCGTTGACGCAGATGCCGAACTCGCCGAGGTGGCGCGCCAGCGACACCGTCAGCCCGAGGACCGCGCCCTTGGAGGCGGGGTAGGCCGGGCTCGTCGTGGGCCGTCCCTGTTGCGCGGACAGCGAGGCGACGTTCACGATCTTGCCGTAGCGGCGCTCGCGCATCCCGCCGAGATGCGCCCGGATGCAGAAGAACGTCCCGCTCGCGTTGATGCCCATGTGGCGGTCCCAGTCCGCGTCGGTGACCTCCCACGGAGCGGCCGCCTCGCTGATCCCCGCGTTGTTCACGAGCAGATCCGCGACGCCGAGGGCCGCACGGGTGGCGGCCGCGGCGGCGTCGACGGCCGCCGAGTCCGCGACGTCGACCGCCGCGACGAACGTCGCGCCGCCGGTCGGGTCGATCGCCGCCGCCTGCGCCTCGGCGCGCTCCCGGTCGCGATCCCACAGCGCGACCGACGCGCCCTCGCGCACCAGCCGCTCGCTGATGGCGCGGCCGAAGCCGCCGGCCGCGCCGGTGACGACCGCGATCCTCCCGAGCAGCCTGCGCTCAGCGTCCGGCACCGGCCAGCGCCCCTTCGGCGCCGAGGCGCTCGATCGCGTCGGCCACCGGCGTCGCGGCGGCGAGTCGCGCCGCACGCAGCTCGTCGCGGCGGGCCGCGGTGCCCTCCGGGTCGAGCCGGTCCGCGTCGAGCACCACGCCGTAGACGACGAACGCGTCCTCCGCGGAGCACAGCCCGGCGCGGACGTCGACGGCGACGAGCTCCGGGTCGCGCCGCAGCGGGTCGCCGTAGCCGGGACCGCCCTCGTTGCGGCTGATCAGCATGTCCGTGGGCGCGAGGTTCGTGACCGCCTTCGCCTCGAGCACCTCGCGCCCGGCGTAGCGCACGTCGTCCTCCGAGGCGGCGATCGCGCCGCGCTCGAGCTGCCGCCGCGCGTCGACGTCGCGCAGGATCACGTTGGTGTTCAGCGCGCACGGATAGCCGCCGTAGAGCCCCGGCGCACCGGGCTGCGCGGCGCCGTGGGTCGTCACGATCACGTCGAGGTCGCGGTCGACGTCGTGGCTGATGACGCCGAGCTCGATCCCGGTGCCGCCGCGGTGGCGGCCGTGGCCGTAGCTGCCGGGGGCGCGCCGGCGGTAGAGCTCGAGCACCGGGAACACCTTCTCGTTGGACTCGACGTTCGGGCACACGCACGAGACCGACTCGAAGTAGCCGCCGCAGTTGACGCCGTCGCCCCAGCGGCGGGCGCCGCCGCCGCCGGCCGAGTTGTCGAACATCAGGCTCGCCAGCGGCTCGCCGTACTGGTCGAGCCCGGCGAGGATGACCAGGTTGAAGTAGGGGTACCAGACGGTCATCGACTCGTCCTTGAGCGCGGCGCTGGCGCCGAGCATCTTGCCGATCACCGTGCCCGCGACGTTCTCGGTCGCCTCCTCCGCGCACACGCTCGCGCCGCTGCACGCCGCCGGGAACTCGCAGTTGTTGATGGTCCGCGGCTCCGAGACGATCTCGACGATGTCCTCGAGGCCCCCGGTCGACCAGGGCATCTCGTAGGCGAGCATCGCCAGCACCGCGGTCATCACCCCGCCGCGCAGCGCCGAGATCGTGCCGTTGATCATCCCCGGCGCCTCCGGCGAGGTGCCCGTGAAGTCGAAGATCAGCTTGTGCCCGCGCTTCTCGAGCCGGAGCTTGACCTCGTAGAGCTCGTAGGAGACGCCGTCGTGATCGAGGTAGACGTGGTCGTACCACTCCCCGTCGGGGATCTCGTCGAGGCGCGCCTTCATCGTGTGCGCGACCTCCTCCTGCAGCTGCCGCGCGGCGGCCTCGAACGCGTCCTTGCCGTAGCGCTCGACGATCTCGAGCACGCGGCGGCGGGCCGTGACCTGCGAGGCGACGCTCGCGCGCAGGTTGAGCCCGTTCATCATCGGCGTCCGCGTGTTGCGCAGGAGGAGCGTCTCGACCTCGTCGCAGTAGCGGCCGCCGTCCATGAGCTTCAGCGGGGTGATGATCGGACATTCCTCGAACACGTTCGTCGCGCCGACGACGAAGCTGCCCGGGACCGGGCCGCCGACGTCCTGGTAGTGCATGACGAGCGCGCCCCAGGCGATGATGTCGTCGCCCGCGAAGATCGGCGTCACCACGACGAAGTCGTTGAAGTGGATCGCCCCGACCCACGGGTCGTTCGTGATGAACATGTCGCCGTCGCGGACGTCGGGGAACCGCTCGAGGATCGCCTTCACCGTCATGTCGAGCGACGTCGTGTGGAACAGGACGTAGACGCCGGCGAAGAGGCCGTTGCCGTCCCCGTCGAGCAGCCCGGCGTTGAAGTCGAACGCCTCGTAGATGAACTGGCTCCCGGACTTGCGGGCGGCGGTCATCGCCTGCTCGTCGTTGATCGCCCACAGCCGGTTGCGGATCACCTCGTAGGTGATCGGGTCGAGCCGCCCGTCGGTCACCTGCGCGCCGCCGGCGTCTCCGGGGCGTCCGGGATCGCGACGAGGATCGAGCCGCGCTCGTCGACCTCCGCCGTGAACCCGGGCGGGAGCAGCACGGTGTCGCCGTAGCGCTCGACGACCGCGGGCCCCTCGATGCGATGGCCCGGCTCGAGCCGCTCGCCGTCGAACACCGCCGTCGGCCGGAAGCCGTGCCCGTCGAAGTACGCCGGCCGCTCGCCGGTCCTCGTGGCCGCGACCGGGCCGGCCGCGGCGGCCAGCCGCGGGAGCTCGCGGACCGAGGTCGGCACCGTCGCCGTGAGGCGGAACGTCGTGATCTCGACCCCGGCGTCCGGATAGGCGGAGCCCGCGCCGTAGGTCCGCTCGTAGCGCTCGTGGAACACCGCGATCAGCCGCTCCATGCCGGCGGCGTCGAGCGTGACGTCGTCGGGGACGTCCAGCTCGATCTCGTGCACCTGGGCGCGGAACCGCAGCAGCAGGCTGCGCCGGAAGCGGGCGTCGCCGACCGCTTCCCCCTCGCCCTCGAGCTGCGCCTCCGCGGCGGCGCGGAGCTCGTCGTAGACGGTCCGCATCACCGCGAAGTCCTCCGCGCCGAACGGCGTGGACATCGGCCGGGCGCGGTCGAACGAGTGGACGAGGTCGGCGGTGAGCATGCCGAGCGCGGAGAACGCCGTCGCGTCGCCGAGGATGTGGATGCCCTTGACGCCGGCCTCGGCGGCGTAGCCGATGGCGTGGCTGGCGGCCGCGCCGCCGTAGGCGAAGAGCGCGAACTCGCGCGGGTCGTGACCCCGCTCGATGGTCGAGCTGCGGAGCAGGTCGGCCATGTGCGAGTTCATGATCCGGTGCACGCCGGCCGCGGTCTGCTCGACCGTCTGCCCCAGCCGGGCGGCGAGCGGCTCGAACGCGCGGACGGCGGCGTCCCGGTCGAGCGCCATCGTCCCGCCGAGGAAGTTGTCGGCGCTGAGATAGCCGAGGATCAGGTTCGCGTCGGTGACGGTCGGCCGGGTGCCGCCGCGGCCGTAGCACGCCGGCCCGGGCAGCGCGCCCGCGGACGCCGGCCCGACCTTCAGCACGCCGAGCGGATCGACCGACGCGATCGAGCCGCCGCCGGCGCCGATGCTCTTGACCGCGACCTTCGGGACCTTGAACTCGTACTGCGCGATGACCGGCTCGTGCTCGAGCTGCAGCGCGCCGTCGATCACGAGCGAGACGTCGAACGAGGTCCCGCCGACGTCGGTGCAGAGGATGTTGGGCTCGCCGTAGGCGCGGCCGACGAACTGCGAGCCGAGCGTGCCGCCGACCGGGCCCGAGTCGAGCAGGCTCACCGGCCGGTCGCGCGCGCCGGCGATCGGCACGACGCCGCCCTCGGCGGTCATCAGCAGGACCGGCGCACGGAGGCCGGATTCGCTCAGCAGGTCCTGGAGGCCGCCGAGGTAGCGCGAGATCGGCGGGCCGAGGTAGGCGTTCAGCGCGGTCGTCACGCCGCGCTCGTACTCCCCGAGCACCGCGGCGACGTCGACCGACGCGGACACGAACGCGCCGGGCAGCGCTGCGCGCAGCGCGTCGGCGAGCCGCCGTTCGTGATCCGGGCACATGAAGCTCCAGAGCAGGCAGACGGCGACGGACTCCACGTCCGCGGCGACGACCTCGGCCACGACCCGCTCGAGCTCGTCCGGGGCCATCGGCACGATGACGCGCCCGCGGTAGTCGACCCGCTCGCGCACGCCGAACACCAGCTCGCGCTCGATCAAGCGGCGGATCGGCCATCGAGAGGCGGTTGAGATGGGACATCTCACGCTCCGACAGCCCGGCGCGCTTCTGGAAGATCTTGCCGATCGCGAGCGTGTCCTCGTGGCCCGAGGTCGTGATGTAGGCGGTCCGCGCGCCGTCCCGCTCGATCATGGCGTTGGTGGCCACGGTCGAGCCGTGGATGAAGCGCTCCGTGCCGCCCAGGACGTCCTCGAGCGGCACGCCGAGCCGCTCGGACGCCGCCCGCACCGCGCTGAGCACGCTGCCCGCGAGATCGTGCCGGAGCGACGGGGCCTTGGCGGTGACGATGCGATTCCCGGCGACGTCGTGGAGCACGCAGTCGGTGAACGTGCCGCCGATGTCGACGCCGATGTTGTAGGCGCTCATGCCAGCCGCCACTCGAGCATCACCGGGTCGCCGTGCTGCTGCACGTTGACCGCGAAGAGCAGCGCGCAGGAGGGGCAGTAGTAGTGCCGGGCGACGAGCCGCTCGACCATCCCGACGGCGTTGAGCGGGCTGAGATCCGCGATCGAGCGCTCCTCCATCACCGCGTCGACCTTCGGGTCGCGCGACGCGGGGCCGTAGCGGTGGCCGCACTCGGCGCAGTCGACCTGCAGGGCGCCGTCGTCGTCGCGCCGGAGGACGAAGGCGTCCCCCACACCCGCGTCCGCGAGCTCACGGGCCGCGATCTCCTGCACCGAGGATCCGCTCACCATCGTCTGCCTCCGCTTCGCACGTTGCCTACCGCTCGGTCGGCCGAAGCGGCGAAGCTACCATCGATCTTCGGCACCGCAGACAAGACTGTCCCTACCGATAGGTAGCCGGTGCGGTTGAATCCCCGCATGTCCGGCGAACCGCGCGTCTCGGTGCAGCTCGAGGACGGCGTCGCGCGCCTCGTGCTCGACCGCCCGCCGGTCAACCAGTTCGACGCCCCGTTCCTGGCCGAGATCCTCGCCGGCGTGCGATCGCTGGACGCCGGGACCCGGGCCGTCGTCGTCGTCAGCGCGGTGCCGCGCATGTTCGCCGCCGGCGGCGACATCCCCTGGATGGCGGCGGCCACGATCGAGGAGCAGCTCCCGTTCGTCGAGCTCTGCCAGGAGACCTACTCGGCCTTCGAGCGTCAGTCGCTGCCCGACGATCGCGGCGATCGACGGCCCGTGCCTGGGCGGCGGGCTCGAGCTCGCGCTCGCCTGCGACATCCGCGTCGCCGGGCGGTCCGCCTCGCTCGGGCTCCCGGAGGCGACGATCGGCCTGATCGCCGGCGCCGGCGGGACGCAGCGCCTGGTCCGGGCCGTGGGCCAGGGCATCGCGCGCGACATGCTGCTCACCGGCCGCCGCCTGACGGGCGCCGAGGCGGGTGCGCTCGGGCTCGTCAGCCGCGTCGTCGCCGACGGCGACGCGGAGGCCGAGGCGGCTCGCGATCGCGCGGGCCCTCGCCGACGGGCCCGCCGAGGCGATCGCCGCGACCAAGCGGCTGGCGGTCGCCGCGTCCGAGATCGACCTCGAGACCGGGCTGCGCCGCGAGCGCGCCGAATGGGCCGAGGTGCGCCGCTCCGCGGCGACGCAGGAGGGCCTCGAGGCGTTCGCGGAGAAGCGCCGGCCCGACTTCCGCCGCGCGTCCGGCGGCTAGCCCGCCGCGCGGGCGCGCAGCTCGCCGCGGGCGACCTTGCCGGTGGCGTTCGTCGGCAGCGCGGAGACGAACTCCACGCGCTTGGGGAGCTTGTAGCCCGCGAGCGTGCCGCGGCAGGCGTCGACCACGGCCGCCGCGTGCCGCGGCGCCCCGGGCGCGGCGACGACGAACGCGACGACCATCTCGCCCCAGTGCTCGTCGGCGACGCCGACCACGGCGGCCTCGGCCACGCCGGCGCACGCGAGCAGCGCGCGCTCGACCTCGCGCGGATCCACGCTGAACCCGCCCGTCTTGATCATCTCCTTCGCCCGCCCGGTGTAGTGCAGGTCGCCGTCCGCGTCGAGGTGACCGAGGTCGCCCGTCAGCACCCAGCCGTCCTGGAGCGTCGCGGCGGTGTCCGCCGGGCGCCCGTGGTAGCCGGCCATGATCGCGGGACCCTGGAGCGCGATCTCGCCGGTCTCGCCGGCCGGCGCCGGCGTGCCGTCCGCGCGCGTCACGCGGACGCGCAGCGCGCCCATCGCCCCACCGACGCTGCCCGGCTTGCCGGTGAACTCCCCCGGCCGCGTGCAGGTGAGCTGCGCCTCGGTCAGGCCGTACATGTAGACGAACCGATCGCCGAAGCGCTCGAGCGCGCGGCGGCGCAGCCGGTCCGGGAACTCGTACGCCGTGTAGATCGTCTCGAGCGCCGGCAGCGCCACGCGCTCGTGGCCCTCGACCGCGAGCATCGCGCTGAGCATCGTCGGGGCCAGGAACGTCCGCGTCGCCGCCTCGTCCGCCAGCAGCGTCCACGCGCGGTCGGCGGCGAAGGCGTCGTCCAGGACGACGGTGGCGCCGCCGAGCAGGGCGGGGACGGCGAAGTGGAGCAGCCCGATGCCGAACGCCGGGAGGTTGAACAGCTCCACGTCGCGCGGGGTGCGCGGCGACCCGAGCGCCGAGTTGACGACGTTCCAGGCGTTCGCGCGCTGGCTGCGCACGACCCCCTTCGGGAATCCGGTGGTCCCGGACGTGTAGAGGATCGAGGCCACCGCGTCGTCCGGGACGTCCGGCCAGTCGTGGCGCGGTGCGCCGGCGAGGGACGCCACCGGGAGCGCGCCGTCCGCGGTCACGTGCGCGACGGCGCCGGAGTCGCGCAGGACGTACTCGACCTCGTCGCGCGTGAGCCGACCGTTCACCGGGACGCTCACCGACCCCGTCCGCGCGAGCGCCATCGACAGCGCGAGCGCGTCCGGCTCGTTGCCGAGGGTCCACGCGACGGTCGCGCCGGCGACGCCGGCCTCGGCGAGGCCGCCGGCGAGCGCGGCGATCCGGTCCTCGAGCGCGGCGAAGCTCATGCGCTCGCCGCGGTGCCGCAGGGCGGTCCGGCGCGGGTCGCGCTCGCATGCGGCCCGGAGCGGATACGACCAGTCCATCGCCCCGGCTAGCCCGCTCGCTCCGCCCGCCGGGGTCGGGCCGGCCCGCGGTCCCAGGTGTCCGCCGTCACGCCCTGCTCGCGCAGCTTGAACTTCTGCACCCGCTGGCTGGGCGTCTTCGGCAGCGCGTCGACGATCCGGACGTAGCGCGGGACCGCGAACCGCGCCAGCTGGTCCTCGCAGTGGGCGATCAGCGCCTCGAGATCGATCCGGCGGTCGGGCGCGGCGACCACCGCCACCATCACCTCGTCCTCGCCGAGCTCCGACGGGACGCCGTAGGCGGCGCACTCCGCGACGGCGTCGACCGCGGTCACGACGGCCTCCAGCTCGAACGAGGACACGTTCTCGCCGCGGCGCCGGATCGAGTCCGAGAGCCGGTCGACGTAGTAGAAGAAGCCGTCGGCGTCCATCCGCGCTCGGTCGCCCGTGTGGAACCAGAGGTTGCGGAACGCCTCGCTCGTCGCGTCGGGTCGCTGCCAGTACTCCCGCAGCATGATGCCCGGCTCGTTCGGCCGGATCTGGATCTCGCCGACGTCGCCGGTGCCGACCGCGCGGTCGTCCGCGTCCGCCAGGCGGACCTCGAAGTACGGCACCGCGCGACCGATCGACCCGGCGCGGCGGTCCGTGCGGGTGTTCTGGGTCGCGATCCCGATCTCGGTCATGCCGTAGTGCTCGTGCAGGCGCACGCCGAAGCGGCGCTCGAACGGCTCCCAGAGCTGCGGCGGGCACGCCCCGCCGTACGCGCGCGAGACCGCGTGCTCGCGGTCGCCGGGCCGCTCGGGCTGCTTCGCGATGATCGACAGCAGGCCGCCCATGTAGTTGAAGGCGGTGACCTGCTCCTCGCGCATCCGGTCCCAGAAGCGCGAGGCGCTGAACACGTCGTCGAGCACGAGCCGGGCGCCGGCGATCATCGCCGAGGTGACCGAGGTGAACTTCGCGTTCACGTGGAACAGCGGGAACGCGGTGTAGAGGACGTCCTCGGCGGTGTACTCCATCAGCGCGAGGTTCGCCGTCGCGAGCCGGAGGTTCGCGCTGTGGGTCAGGACCACGCCCTTCGACGGGCCGGTCGTCCCGGACGTGTAGAGGATGCACGAGACCGTGTCGCCGCCGATCGCGGGCTCCGCGGCGGGCGCGGGGCCGCGCAGCGCCTCGGCGAGCGACTCGACCGCCACCCCCGCGGGCGGCGGCGCGCCCGGCGTCCCGTGGATCACGATCCGCTCGAGGCCCGGCAGGTCGAGCGCCGCGAGGCGGTCGACGAACCCGGCGTCGCACACGAGCACGCGGGCGCCGGACTGGCCGAGGATGTGCTGCAGCAGCGGGCCGCGCTGCGCCGAGTGCACCGGGACCTCGATGCACGCCGCCCGCGTGACGCCGAACCACACGGCGACGAACTCCGGGACGTTGGGCATCATGATCGCGACGCGATCGCCCGGCTCGACGCCCCAGCGGCGCAGGGCGCCCGGCGAAGCTCCGGCTCCCGGCCTGCAGCTCGCCGACGGTCACGTCGCGGCCGCCGCACCGGAGCAGCGGGTGCGCCCGTCCCGCTCGACGGCCGCGTCGAGCACGCCGGGCAGCGTCGCGGGCAGCGGTTCCACGCGCCGGACTAGACCACCTGGCAGGCCCGGATGGGACTGGCGGTTTCGCCAGGACCCATCGGCGTCGCCGAGCCTAGAGTCGGCAGCTGCGATGCCGCGGGATCTCCAGCGACCCTTCGTGCTCCCGGCGGGAGCGACCGATCTGCTGCTCGTACGCCACGGCTCGAGCAGCAGGGGGAGGACGCCGGGTCCCCGAACGGCGGCGCCGACCAGAGCGACCCTCCGCTGACCGAGGACGGCGTCCGGCAGGCCGCGTCCGTCGCGCGGCGCCTGGCGGACGTCCCGGCCGCCGGCCTGTTCGTCACCCCGCTGCGCCGGACGGCCGAGACCGCGGAGCCGATCGCCGAGCTGCTGGGCGCCACGCCGATCGTCGTCCCCGAGCTGCGCGAGGTGCACCTCGGAGAGTGGGAGGGCCAGCTCAACGCGCGGGTCAAGCAGGACGGCAGCCTCTCACGCGAGCTGTTCCGCGCCGAGCGCTGGGACGTCATCCCCGGCGCGGAGCCGATGGAGGAGTTCGCCGAGCGCGTCCGCGCCGGCATCGCGGTCGTCGCCGACACGGTGGGGGCGGACGCGACGGCGATCGCGGTCGTGCACGGCGGGGTGATCGCCGAGGCGTGCCGGCAGGTCACGGGCAGCCACGCGTTCGCGTTCCTCTACGCCGAGAACTGCTCGATCACCCGCATCGTGCGCATGCCGCGGGGCCGCTGGGCGCTCCTGGGCTTCAATGACACGGCGCATCTCCGCGGCCCCGTCCCTGTCGCGGGCTGAGCCGGCGCGGGGCGGCCGTCCGGTCCACGCGCTCGTCGCGGGCACGATCGCGTTCTCGCTGGTGATCACCGGCACGACGGTGGTCAACGTCGCGCTCCCCGACATCGGCGCCGACTTCGGGGCGAGCGTCGGCGCGCTGCAGTGGGTCAGCAACGCCTACACGCTGCTGTTCGGGAGCCTGCTGCTGAGCATGGGGGCGCAGTCGGACCGTCGCGGCGCGCGGCGCGTGATGCTCGCCGGGGTCACCCTGTTCGTCGCGGGCGCGACGGTCGCCGGGCTCGCTCCGGCGCTCGGCTGGCTGCTGGCCGGTCAGGTGCTGCTGGGCACCGGCGCGGCGGCGATGACGCCGGCCGCGCTCGCGCTGATCAGCCACGCGCACCCGGATCACGACCAGCGTGCGCGGGCGATCGGCATCTTCGCGTCCGCCTCCGCGGTGGCGATCGGCATCGGCCCGGTGCTCGGCGGCGTGCTGATCGAGGCGATCGGCTGGCGCGCGGTGTTCGCGCTGGACATCCCGGTCGCGCTCACCGTGGCGTTCGTCGTGGCGCGCATGCTCGGCGAGACCCCGCTCCGCCCGGCGCACGCCGCCGACGTCGCCGGCACGATCGCCGGCATCCTCGCGCTCGGCAGCCTGACGTTCGGCATCATCGAGAGCGGGGAGCGCGGCTGGGGCGCGCCGCTGACGCTGTCCGCGCTGGCCGCCGGGCTCGTCGCGGGCGCCGCGTTCGTCGCGATCGAGCGGCGCGCGGCCAGCCCGATGCTGCCGCTCTCGCTGTTCGCCCCGCTCCGCTTCCGGACGGCGGTCGGCGCCGGCGTCGGGGTGAACCTCGCCGTCTACGGGATCCTCTTCGTGCTGTCGCTCTACCTCCAGTCGGGGCGCGGATACTCACCGCTCGAGACCGGGCTCGTGTTCCTGTTCCAGATCGGCAGCGCGGCGCTCAGCGGCCTGCCGGCGAGTCGCTGGACGGGTCGTCACGGGCCACGCGTCCCGACCGTGCTCGGCTGCGGGCTGGCAGCGCTGGGCTGCGCGGTGCTCGCCACCGTCGGCGACGAGACCTCGATCGCGGTCGTGGTCGCGGGGATCGCCCTGATGGGCGCGGGCGCCGGAGCGGCGATCCCGGCGCTGACCACCTCGATCGTCTCCGATGCCGCGCGCGAGCAGGTCGGGACCGCGACCGCCGCGTTCACCGCCGGCCGCCAGATCGGCGCGGTCCTCGGGGTCGCGCTGCTCGGCGCGATGCTCAACGCGGGGCCGCTCGTCGACGGGCTGCGGCAGGCGGCCGTCGCGAGCACGCTCTGCTTCGCGGCCTGCGCTGCACTGTGTGCCGTGTTGCTCCGTCCCTCGACCCGGGTGGGTGCCCTGTCATGAACGACCTGGACCGGATGCTCGCCGAGCGCGCATGCGAGCGGCTGATCTACGAGTACAGCCGGCGGATCGACTTCGGCGAGGGCGCCGCGATCGCCGACCTGTTCACGGCCGACGCCGTCTGGCGCGGCGACATCGAGCTGCGCGGCCAGGATCGGATCCGCGCCTGGTTCACCGAGCGCGCGCAGCTCACCCGGCGGGTGTCCCGGCACCTGTGCACGAACGTGGTGATCGACGTGACCGCCGCGGACGAGGCGAGCGGCGCGTGCTACCTCGTCAACTACCGCCACGACCGCGACGAGCACGACGCGACGCTGCCGGTCCCGGCGGGCGCGCCGAAGTACGTGGGCGAGCTCCATGACCGGTTCCGCCGCACGCCGGACGGGTGGCGGTTCTGCGCACGGCACGTCGACGTCGCCTTCCTGCGCGCCCGGAGCGCGCCGCGCCCGTGAGGGCGACTGGCGGATGGGCCAGTTCCGGCGGGCGCCGCGGCCCCGCAGACTCGGCGCCATGACGCCGCCGGCGGCCGGCAGGAGCTTCACGACGATCGACTACGACGTGGCGGACGCGGTGGCCACGCTGACGCTCGACCGCCCCGATCGCCTCAACGCCCTCGACTCCACCATGGAGCGCGAGCTGCTGGAGGTGTGGGACCTGGTCGACGCCGACGACGCGGTGCGCGCCGTCATCGTCACCGGCCGCGGCCGCGCCTTCTGTGCCGGGTTCGACCTGGCCGAGGGCGACGGCTTCGACGTCCACGAGCGCGCCCGCCGGCGCGGGACCGAGGAGCTGCGGCCCGGCGACATCCCGCGCGACAGCGGCGGACTGATCTCGCTGCGGATCTTCCGCTGCACGAAGCCCGTGATCGCGGCGATCAACGGCGCCGGGGTCGGGTTCGGCGCGACCTTCCCGCTGCCGATGGACGTCCGTCTCGCCTCCGTGACGGCGCGCTTCGGCTACGTCTTCAGCCGGCGCGGGATGTGCATGGACGCCGCGTCGAGCTGGTTCCTGCCGCGGATCGTCGGCATGAGCCGCGCGCTCGAGTGGTCGATGAGCGGGCGCATCTTCGACGCCGGCGAGGCGCTCGCGGCCGGGCTGGTGACGTCGCTGCACGAGCCGGACGAGCTGCTCGGCGCCGCGCGCGAGGTCGCCGGCCGCATCGTCGAGCAGAGCGCGCCGGTGTCCGTCGCGCTCAACCGCCAGCTGATCTGGCAGATGGCCGGCGCCGCGCATCCGATGGACGCGCACCGGCAGGAGTCGATCCTGATCGCCGAGCGCGGCCCGTCCGCCGACGCGGAGGAGGGCGCCCGGTCGTTCCTCGAGAAGCGCGCGCCGCGCTTCCCGCTCCGCGTGAGCAGCGACCTGCCCGCGGCCACGCCGTGGCGGGAAGAGCCGCCCTTCGACCGCCGCCGCCACGGCGGCGCCCCGCGATGAGCGACCGCGCACGCCGGGGCCTCGCGGTGTTCGGGACCTCGCTGACCGCGATGGCGCGGTCCGGCGCCGGCGCCGACCGCGCCGGCTTCGACTCCGTGTGGACGTCGGAGCTCTACAACCGGTCCGCGACCGTCACCCTCGCGGCGCTGGCGGGGACGACGGAGGACTGCGCGATCGGATCCGGGATCCTCTACGGCGTCGGGCGCAGCCCGCTGATGCTCGCGGCCGAGGCCCGCGATCTCGACGAGCTCTCGAACGGCCGGTTCGTGCTCGGGCTGGGGAACGGCACGCGGAAGATGATCGCCGACTGGCACGGCCTGGACGGCGCGGCGCCGGCCGCCCGGATGGAGGAGCTCGTCCCGCTCGTGCGCCGGCTCTGGAGCCTGCACGAGGGACCGGTCGACCACCGCGGCCGCTTCTACCGCGTGAAGATCGCCGCGCTCGACGACCTCGCCGGGCCGCCGCCGCGGCGGATCCCGATCTTCACCGCCGGGGTCAACCCGCGCATGATCGAGACCGCCGGCCGCGTCGCCGACGGACTGCTCGGCCACACCCTGTTCAGCCCGGGCTACGTCGACGACGTCGTGCGGCCGGCCGTTGCGCGGGGCGCGGCGAAGGCGGGCCGCGACCCGCGCGACATCGCGATCGCCACCTACGCATTGGCCGCCGCGCACGCCGACGAGGAGGTCGCGCGCCGGCAGGCCGCCGCGATGATCGCGTTCTACGGGTCGGTGCGCACCTACGCGGCGCTGTTCGAGCACGGCGGGTTCGGCCGCGAGGTCGAGGCGATCCGCGCGGCCTTCGTCGCCCGTGACGCCGACGCGATGGTCGCGGCGGTCACCGACGCGATGGTCGACGAGTTCGCCGCGGCCGGGACGCCGGCGCAGGTCGCCGACCGGTTGCGGCGCTGGGACGGCGTCGTCGACGAGGTCGTGCTCTCGCCGCCGACGTTCCGCGTCACGGAGTCCGAGGTCAGCGAGAATCTGGCGGCGCTCACCGGCTGCTGCGCGCCCCAGGAGGAGGAGCGATGACATCACCCTTGCGATTCGACGGGCAGGTCGCGGTGGTCACCGGCGCGGGCCGGGGCGTCGGACGCGCCCATGCGCACGCCCTGGCCGGGCGTGGCGCGCGGGTGGTCGTGAACGACCTCGGCGGATCCGTCGCCGGCACGGGCAGCGACCCGGGCACCGCCGCCGCGGTGGCGCGCGAGATCGCGGACCTCGGCGGCGAGGCGATCGCCAACGACGCCGACGTCGCCCGCGAGGACGGGGCCGCGTCGATCATCGCCGACGCGCTCGACGCCTGGGGTCAGGTCGACGTCGTGGTGAACAACGCCGGCAACCTGGATCCCGGGGCGCTGCCCGAGCTGACGACGGCGTCCGTCGAGCGCCATCTCGACATCCACGTGCTCGGCTCCTTCAACGTGACCCGGGCGGCGTGGCCGCACATGACCGCCCGCGGCTACGGGCGGGTGATCGTGACGACGTCGATCGGGATGTTCGGCGGCGGCTATCTGCTCGCCTATGCGACGGCGAAGGGCGCCTCGGTCTCCCTCGGGCGCTCGCTGGCGCTGGCCGGCGCCGAGCACGGGATCCTCGTGAACATGCTGGCGCCGGCGGCGGAGACGCGGATGGTCACCGATCCCGGGTTCCGCGAGCGCGCAGGGCTGCCGCCGCTGCCCGAGGACCGTGCGCCGGATCCGTCGCGCGGCGCCGAGCACGTGACGCCGATGCTGCTGGTCCTCGCGCACCGGTCGTGCCCGTGCACGGGCGAGACGCTCGGCGCCGGCCTGGGCCGCTTCGCGCGCATCTTCTGGGCGGAGACGCCCGGCATCGTCGCGCCGGGCATCGGGCCGGAGGAGCTGCTCGCGCGCTGGGACGAGGTCAACGACGCCGGGACCTACGGCGTGCCCGCCTCGAGCGCCGACTCCGTGGGCTTCCGCGAGGCGCTGATCGACGCGCAGCGGGAGGAGGTCCGGTGATCGGCGGCGCCCTCACGCAGCGCCTGGGGATCGAGCGGCCGCTGCTCGCGTTCTCCCACAGCGAGCACGTCGTCGTGGCGGTCTCCCGTGCCGGCGGCATGGGCGTGCTCGGCGCCGCCCAGCTCACCGCCGACGAGCTCGAGCGCAAGCTCGCCTGGCTCGACGACCAGCTGGGCGACGTCCCCTATGGCGTCGACCTGCTGCTCCCGGGAAGGTACGAGGCGGCGGACGAGGGCGGGCTGGACCGCGACGCGCTGGTCGCCGAGGTGCCGCTCGGCCATCGCGACTTCGTCCAGGGGATCCTCGACGACTATGCGGTGCCGCCGCTCGAGGAGGGCTACACGTTCGGCGACCAGGTCGACGGCCGCGGCGTCCCGGTGACCGGCAACCACACCTACACGCTCAAGGACACCTGGCCGCTGGTCGAGGTCTGCCTGGCGTCGCGGATCAGGCTGTTCGCCAACGCCCTCGGCGTGGCGCCGCCGGAGGTGATCGACGCCTTCCACGAGCGGGACGTCCCGGTCGCCGGCCTGGCCGGGACGCCGCGACACGGCGAGAAGCACCGCGAGGGCGGCACCGACATCGTCATCGCGCAGGGCTACGAGGCCGGCGGCCACACCGGGGAGATCGCGAGCATGGTCCTGATCCCGGACATGGTCGACGCGGTCGGCGGGCTGCCGGTGCTCGCGGCGGGCGGGATCGCCAGCGGGCGCCAGATGGCCGCGGCGCTCGTGCTGGGGGCGAGCGGCGTCTGGACGGGCTCGGTCTGGCTCACCACCGAGGAGGCCGAGACGACGCCGGTGGTGCGCGAGAAGTTCGTCCGCGCGCGCGCGTCCGACACGGTCCGGTCGCGCTCGTTCACGGGCCGCCCCGCGCGTCAGCTGCGCTCGGCCTGGACCGACGCCTGGGAGGATCCGGCGAATCCGGACCCGCTCCCGATGCCGCTGCAGGGGATCCTCACCGCCGAGCCGCAGGTGCGCATCTCCCGCGCCGCCGAGGCCGGGGAGGGCCGGGCCGGGGAGCTCGTCAACTACTTCGTCGGCCAGGTCGTCGGCCGGCTCGACGCGGTCCGCCCGGCCGCCGAGGTGTTCGACGCGATCGTCGCCGAGTGCGACCGGACGCTGGACTCCGTGCGGAGCGGCGAGCTCGCCGCCCGCTGACGGACGGGCAGCGCGATGACCGTGCTCCGGCTCCCCGGCGA
The DNA here is from genome assembly GCA_963724145.1 of uncultured Solirubrobacteraceae bacterium. Classification (GTDB taxonomy): domain Bacteria; phylum Actinomycetota; class Thermoleophilia; order Solirubrobacterales; family Solirubrobacteraceae; genus DASQMT01. The sequence goes on along the minus strand of CAVRTO010000040.1, from coordinate 43,139 downwards.
CATCCGCGAGCGGACCGTGCGCGACGTCCTCGACGAGCGGGCGGTCAGCCGCGCCGGGCACGTCGCGCTGATCGCGCCGAGCCTCGTGCACGGCGGCACGGTCGAGCTCACCTACGCCGAGCTGCAGGCGGCGGCGGGCGAGCTGGCCGCGGTGTTCGCCGCGGCGGGCGTGGGCAAGGGCGACCGCGTGGCGATCATGCTCGACAACCACGGCGCGGCGGAGGCGCACATCGCCTATCACGCGTCGCACCGCGTCGGCGCGATCAACGTGCCGATCAACGCGCGCTACGTCCCGCGCGAGCTCCGGTACGTGCTCGGGTTCGTGGAGCCGGCGGCGATCGTCTTCGCCGGCCGGTTCGCGCCCGTGCTCGCCGGGCTGGACGACGTGCTCGCCGGGGCCGTGCGCCTGGAGATCGCCGACGAGCCGGCGCTCGGCACCGCATACGCCGCGGCGATCGCCGCCGGCGGACGCTCCGCCCGATCCGGTGCCGCTCCACGAGGACGACGACGCCGACTGGATCTTCACCTCCGGCACGACGGGCAACCCCAAGGCGGTCGCGATCACGCACGCCCAGTCGGTCGCCTGCGGCCACCAGGCGGGCCCGCCGTTCCTGCTCGAGCCCGACAGCGTCTATCAGTCGTTCGCGCCGTTCTTCACCAGCACCGGCTGCCACACGAACCTGCTCGGCTGCCTCGTCGCCGGGTGCACGTACGTCGTGGAGCCGGAGTTCCACGTGGACGACACGCTCGCGCGGATGCGGCGCCACGGCACGACCTCGATCTTCCTGATCAACACGGTCATGCGGCTGATCTTCGACCGCCGCGGGGAGGATGCGCTGGCCGCCGGGGACTTCCCCGCCCTGCGGCGCATCTGCTACGGCGCCCAGCCGGGCGGCCCCGACCTCGTGCGCCGCATCCTCGCGGTCGGCGACCGGATGGGCGTGGAGCTCGTGAACATCTACGGGCTCACCGAGAGCGGCAACGCCGGGCTGATGCTCGTGCCCGAGGACCAGCACGAGGCGCTGCGCCGGATCGGCCCGTACGGCATGTCGATCGGGCGCACGCCGTTCCACCCCTGGGTCGAGTACCGCGTCTGCGATCCCGAGGGCGACGAGCTGGCGCCGGGCGAGCTCGGCGAGCTGTGGATGCGCGAGCCGTCGACGATGTCGCGCTACGTGCGCGCCCCGGAGGAGACCGCCGCCGTGCGCCGCGGCGACTGGGTGCTCACCGGCGACATGTGCACCACCGACGACGCGGGCTTCGTCTACTACGTCGACCGGCGCAAGCAGCTGATCCGGCGCGCGGGGCTGAACATCTCCTCCGCCGAGGTGGAGAGCGTGCTGGTCGAGCATCCGGGCGTCGCCGAGGCCGCGGTGGTGCCGATGGACGATCCCGTGCTCGGCGAGGACGTGCGCGCGGTGATCGTGCCCTCCGAGGACCCGCCGCCGGTGGAGGAGCTCCAGGCGTTCTGCCGCGAGCGCCTCGCCGACTACAAGGTGCCGGCACGCGTGGACTTCGTCGACGCGCTGCCCCGCAACGGCATGGGCCGCGTCGTCAAGGGCGTCCTGACCGGGCGGAGCCCGGCGCCGGGCGAGCCGTGATCGCGGGCCCGCAGAGCGCGACCGGCCGGACCGCGTCGTGCGGCCCGGCCGGCCGGAGGCGTCACGCGCCCGTCGGGTGCGTGCGGTCGCCCGCCATGCGGACGTCCTCGAACAGGCGCGGCAGGAGGGCGAGGCCGGCGACGCCCACGATGACGTAGACCACGTCGCTCGCGGTGCCGGACCCGAGGATCTCCGTCACGACGTTCGTGTCGAAGAGGCCGACCATGAGCCAGTTCAGGGCTCCGAGGACGACCAGGACGAGCCAGAGGGGCTCGAGCCGCTTCATGAACTCCATCGCTTTCCTCCTTGCGACGGATTTGTGATGGTTGCCACGAGATAACCCGCAAATTGCGGACGGTTACACGCCGAGACAGTCGAATCTGCGCTGCGCCGGCCCGCCGTTCACCCAGGCGATCGCGTCGACCAGGCGGCGCTCCTCGGTGACCCGCTCGTGCGCGAGGCCGAGCGCCACGCCGAGCCGGCCGCCGACGCTGAACCCGTGCCGCTCGCGCGTCACCGCGTAGCCGTCGCGCTCGACGGTCCCGTGCGACCCGATCCGCGCCGCGAGCGCGCGCAGGCCGGCCGCCTCGCCGCCCGGTCGCAGCGCCCGCTCGGCGAGCGCGCGGCTCGCCGGGTCGCGCAGGTCGAGCCGCGCGGTGTACTCCTCGACGCGGTCGCCGCCGGCGCGCGCCGCGCGCAGCGCGAGCTCGCGCGGGACGCCCCGCACCCACGTCAGCTCCGCGACGACGCCGCGCCGGATCCCCGGCGCGGCGGGGAAGCCCGGGAGGGCGAGCGCGATCGCGGGCGCGTCGCTGCCGAGGTCGAGCGTGACCGTCCGCGTGGCGCCGGCCCGGCGCAGCCCGAGCACCGCCTCGCCGCCGGCCTCGACGCCCAGGCGCGCGAGGTCCGCGACCGCGGCGGCCGCCTGCGCGTCCGCGCTCCCCGCGAGCGCGTCCCAGCGCTCGTCGGGCGCCCGGCCCGCGGAGACCCGCGCGTCGCGCCGCGCGCCGTCCAGGAACGCGCGCGCGGCCGCGGCGTCGGCGAAGCGCCAGGCGCGCCCGCTGCGGTAGCCGGCGCTCAGCGTCGCCGACGCGCCCGCGTCGACCCCGACGGGGCTGAACGACACGCCGACGCCGACCGTCCCACCGACCTCGTTCTCCTCGAGCCGGGTGACCACCGCGCTGCCGTCGGACCGCAGCGCGAGCTGCCACTCGCCGTGCCCGCCGACGCGCACGACCGCGATGTCGATCGTCGTGTCCTGGCGATCGCCGCGCTCGCGCGTCAGGCACGGCGGCAGGCCCGCCGCGGCGGCGTCCGCCGTCCGGCAGAGGTCGCCGCCGGCGATGCAGATGCCGGTCCGGACGGCCGCCACGACGCGGTCGCCGACGCCCGGCACGGCCACCGCGACGGCGGCGGCGCCCGCGAGCAGCGCACCGGCCACGAGCAGGATCGCGATGTACTCGGCCGCGGCCTGGCCGCCCTCGCCTCGGATGCGGGTCACACCCGCTCATAGGCGGGCGCCGGGGAAGTTCGCCCCGCGGCGCTAGAAGAGGTTCGTGAACGCCGCGGCGGCGTCCTGCGCGAGATCGAGCAGCGGCGACGGCCAGATCCCGAAGAAGATCGTCGCCGCGGCGCAGACCACGCCGAGCCCGACCACCTCGGGCTGCACGAGCCGCCGGGTCGACGCGCCGAGCCGCTCGGTGGCCGCCACGGCGTCCGGATCCGCGTCGGCCTCCGCCGACCCGCCCGCGATCGCCGGCCGCGCCGGGCCCGAGCCCAGCGCCGCCGCGCTGCCCGCCGCCGCCTCGTCGGGCGCCCGCATCCAGACCGCCGCGACCACCCGCAGGTAGTAGGCGAGCGAGATCGCCGACCCGAGCACGATCACCACGCCGAGCCACGCGTAGCCGTTGTCGACCGCCGCGCCGATCAGCGTGACCTTCCCGAAGAAGCCCGCCGTCGCCGGGAACCCGGCCAGCGAGAGCATCGCGATGGTCATCGGCCAGGCCAGCAGCGGCCGGTTCGCGCCCAGCCCGTAGAGCGACGCGATCCCGTCGCCCAGCCCGGTCTCGCGCTCGCGCGCCACGATCACCGCGAACGCCGCCAGGTTCATCAGCAGGTAGACCGCGAGGTAGAAGACGACCGCGCGGATCCCGAGCTGCGTGGTCACGACCACGCCGGCGATCATGTAGCCCGCCTGCGCGACCGACGAGTACGCGAGCAGCCGCTTGAGCGAGGACTGCCCGATCGCGCCCACGTTGCCGACCACGATCGTCACGACCGCGAGCACGGCCAGCGCCGGCGCCCACACGTCGGACGCGCCGACCACGGCGACGTCGAAGAAGCGGATGATCACGCCGAACGCCGCCGCCTTGGTCGCGACCGCCATGAACGCGGTGATCGGCGTCGGCGCGCCCTCGTAGACGTCCGGGGTCCACTGGTGGAACGGCGCCACCGAGGCCTTGAACGCGAGCCCGGCCACGACCAGCGCGATGCCGGTCAGCAGCAGCGCGTCGCCGCTCGCCGCCTGGACGCCCTCGGCGACCTCGCCGAAGCTCGTCCCGCCCGTCGCGCCGTACACGAACGCGAGGCCGTAGAGCAGCGTGGCCGAGCCGACCGACCCGATGATCAGGTACTTCAGGCCCGACTCGAGCGAGCGCTCGCGCCGCATCTCGGTCGCGCACAGCACGTAGAGCGGGATCGAGAGCAGCTCGTAGCCGATGAACACCGTCACGAGGTTCGTCGCGCCCGCGAGCACGAACATGCCCAGCACGACCGTCAGCAGCAGCGCGTGGAACTCCCCGTGCCCGGCCTCGCGCGGGGCGATCCCCTGCCACGCGAGCAGCACGCAGGCCGCGGCCGCCGCGCAGAACAGGAAGCCGAGGAACAGCGTGAGGTCGTCCATCACCAGCGCGCCGGAGATCACGCTGACGTTGTCGCCCCAGGTCGCGACCGCGAGCCCGAACGTCGCGCCGAGCGTCACGAGCGTGAGCAGCGGCACCAGCGACTGGCGCACGAAGCGCGAGCGCAGCAGGCCCGCCATCAGCACGATGCACGCCCCGCCGGTGAGCGCCACCAGCGGCGAGATCGCCATCCAGTCGATCTTCGGGCCGCTGATCGCGGCCGCGGCGAACAGGTTCACGGCGTCACCTCCCGCTGGGCGACGGACTCGGGCGCCGCGGCGCCGACCACCCGCTCGACGCTCGCCTGCGAGCTGTCCAGCGCCTGCTGCGGATAGACCGCGAACGCGATGATCACCGCGACGAGCGGCACGAGCACGAGCCCGTCGGCGAGGCTCAGGTCGAACGAGCGCGTCTTCTCGCCGACGCGGTTGTGCATCGCGCGGATGAACATCCGGAGCATGTAGACCGACGCCATCGCGACGCCGGTGAAGGCGATGATCGCGATCACGAGCTTGGCGTTGAAGAGCCCGAGCAGGATCAGGAACTCGCCGGCGAAGTTCGCCGAGCCCGGCATCGCGAGCGTCGCCAGCGCGACGATCAGGAACAGCGTCGACAGCACCGGCGCCCGGAACGCCACGCCGCCCATGTCGCGGATGTCGTCCGAGCCCGTCCGCTCGTGGAGCAGCGCGATGATGAAGAACAGCGGCGCGACCACCAGCCCGTGCTGGACCATCTGCAGCAGCGCGCCCTGCGCGCCGGCGGCCTCGCCCAGGGCGAAGATCCCGAGCGTGATGAACCCGAGCTGCGCCATCGACGAGTAGCCGAGGATCAGCCGCGCGTTCGTCTGCGTGAACGCCTGCGCCGATCCGTAGAGCACCGACGCGAGCGCCAGCAGCAGCATGATCAGCTGGAAGTCCTGCGTGGCGTCGGGGAAGATCGGCAGCACGATCCGCAGGAACCCGTAGGCGGCCACCTTCGAGAGCACGGCCGAGAAGACGGCGAGCACCGGCAGCGGCATGTTGCGATAGCCGTCGGGCATCCAGCCGTGGAACGGGAACGCCGGCATCTTGATCAGGAACGCCAGCGCGAAGGCGACGAAGATCCACCGCTGCGGGCCGTCGCCGAGCTGCTCGGCCGCCAGCCGCTGGATCGAGAACGTGACCTCGGCGCCCGGCGCCAGCACGCCCGTCGCCACCGCCGCCGCGAGCATCAGCAGCGAGCCGACCAGCGTGTAGACGACGAGCTTGAACGTCGCGGCGACCCGGTCCGGCCCGCCCCACTGGCCGACGAGGAAGTAGAACGGCACCAGCATCAGGTCGAAGAAGAGGACGAACAGGATCAGGTCCTGCGCCATGAAGGCACCGAGCACGGCCGTCTCGGCGAGCCCCATCCACCAGGCGTAGAGCTTCACCCGGCTGTCGGGCGGGCGCACGCAGATCCAGATCGCGGACGCCGCGAAGAGCAGCGTCGTCAGCCCGATCAGCCACAGGTTCAGCCCGTCGACGCCGAGCGTGTAGCGGATCCCGAGCGACGGGATCCACTTGTCGTCGGTCAGGTACTGCAGCCGGTCCGACCCCGTGTCGAAGTCGAACAGCATCAGCACGGCGTAGAACAGCGACACGAGCGCGCCGACCAGCAACCCGTACGGGGCGAGCGTGCGCGGCGCCAGCGCGCCGAGCGTCGCCAGCACGAGCGGGAAGAAGAGCAGGATGGAGAGGTGGATCGTCACGAGGCGGAGATGAGGAAGTAGAGGCCGAGTCCGGTCACGCCGACGAGCAGCAGCGCGGCGTAGTAGCGCAGGAAGCCCGACTGGATCGCGCGCACGGCGGCGGACCCCGCCCGCACCGCGCCCGCCGGCCCGCCGACGATGATCCCGTTGATCACGACCCGCTCGAACACGTTGCGGGAGAAGCGGCCGAACATCGCGAACGGCCGGACGATCACCGCGTCGATGATCTCGTCGAAGTACCACTTGTGCGAGAACAGCGTGTAGACCCCGGCCAGGCGCGCGCGCAGCGCGGTCACGCGGGTGCGCTCGCGGTCGACGACCCACAGCTGCCAGGCGAGGAAGATGCCGCCGAGCGACAGCACCGTGCCGGCGACCCAGCCGCCCCACGTCGCGCCGTCGGACGGCTCGAGCTCGTCGTAGTAGGGCGAGTCGTGGAACGTCGGCTCGAGGAAGTTGTGGATGACCGAGGTGAGGTGCCCGACCTGCAGCAGGCCGGCGAAGATCGCGCCCAGCGCCAGCACGCCCATGGCGACCTTCATGGTCCACTCGCGCTCGGCGATCTGGTGGTCCGGGCCGGGGAAGCCGACGTCGATGTCCTCGACCTCGCCGGTCGCCGGGTTCGTCGGCTCGGGCGCGTGGTACAGATGGCCCTCCTCGAGCTCGCGCGCCTGCTCGACCGGCGGTCCGTAGAACGCGCGGAAGATCATCCGCCACGTGTAGATCGCCGTCATGAACGCGCCCACGTAGCCGAGCACGGCGAGCACGACGAACCAGCCGCCGCGCGTGATCAGCTGGGCGAGGATCTCGTCCTTCGAGAAGAAGCCCGCGAACGGCGGGACGCCCGCCAGCGACAGGCCGCCGATCGCCATGCAGGCGAACGTGAACGGCATCGCGCGCTTGAAGCCGCCCATCTTGTCGAGGTTCTGCTCGCTGGCCATCGCGCTGATGACCGAGCCGGCGGCCATGAAGAGCAGCGCCTTGAAGAACGCGTGCGTCATCAGGTGGAACAGCCCGCCGACGTACGCGAACGAGGCGACGCCCATGATCATGTAGCCGATCTGCGACATCGTCGAGTAGGCGATGACCCGCTTGAGGTCGGTCACCACGAGCGCGATCGTCGCCGCGATCAGCAGCGTCACGCAGCCGATCACCGACCCGACGTCGGCCGCCGTCGGCGCCTGCTCGAAGAACGGGTGCATGCGCGCGATCAGGTAGACGCCGGCGGTGACCATCGTCGCCGCGTGGATCAGGGCGGAGACCGGGGTCGGGCCCTCCATGGCGTCCGGGAGCCAGGTGTGGAACGGCACCTGCGCGGACTTCGCGAACGCGCCGACGAGCAGCAGGATGCAGCCCGCCACGAGGTCGGTGTCGTTGTGCGAGAACTCGCTCGCCGCGTCGAACGCGCCGAGGAGGTCGAGCGTGCCCGTCGTCTTGAAGATGAAGTAGGTGCCGAGCACCAGGCCGACGTCGCCGACGACGTTGATGACGAACGCCTTGATGCCCGCCTTCGTCGCGGTCGTGCGCCGGAACCAGAAGCTGATCAGCAGGTAGGACGCCGCGCCGACGAACGCCCAGCCGACGATCAGGAAGAAGAAGTTGCCCGCCAGGACCAGCAGCAGCATGCTGAACACGAAGAAGTTCAGGTACGCGAAGAAGCGCGTGTACCCGACGTCGGAGCGCATGTAGGAGACCGAGTACAGGTGGATCAGCGTCGAGATCCCCGACACGACGAGCGCCATGAAGATCGCCAGCGGGTCGAGCAGGATCGAGAGCTGCGCGTTCGACGCCGACCGTGTTCGCGTAGTCCCACGCCACGGAGGTGACCTGGCGCTCGTCCTCGCCGAGGTCCTGCAGCTGGAACAGTGCCCCGACCGCGCAGACGAACGCGCAGCGCGATCGCGAGCGTGCCGATCACGCCGTGGACCTTCGACGGCAGGATCTGCGACGTGAAGGCGATCAGGACCGTCCCGGCGAGCGGGAAGGCGAGGATCATCCAGCCCCAGGTCTCCAGGCTCATCCCTGGAGCTCCCTGAGCTCGTCGACGTCGACCGGGAGCTTGCGGCGGTAGATCGCCACGATCAGACCGAGGCCGACCGCGACCTCACACGCCGCCACGACCATCACGATCAGCGCGAAGATCTGGCCGTCCTGGTTCCCGTGGGCGCGCGCGAACGTGACCAGCGCGAGGTTGCCCGCGTTGAGCATCAGCTCCAGGCAGAGCAGGATGACCAGCGGGTTGCGCCGCACGAGGATGCCGCCGGCGCCGATCGAGAAGACCAGCGCCGAGAGCACGAGGTACCACTCCATGCTCATCGGCCGGGCGGTCCTTCCACCTCGATCATCGTCCCGGCCTCGCCGCCGCCGATCTGATCGCGCCCGCCGCTCCGCATCAGGTCGCCGACGGAGATCTCGCGCGGGTCCTCGAGGCCGGTGCGGCGGCGCGCGAGCACGACCGCGCCGACCGCGGCCACGAGCAGCAGCATCGAGGCGACCTCGAACGCGAGCAGGAAGTCGGTCAGCAGCAGCTGCCCGATCTGCTCCGGCGTGCCGAAGCCCTCGAACCAGCCGGTGCCCTCGGTCGAGAGGACGCTCAGGCCGGAGCCGAGGATCGCGATCGTCAGCTCGACGAACAGCGCGCCGGCGAACAGCGCGCTCGCCCAGCGCAGGCTCGGCGAGCCGGCGCGGCTGATCGGGTCGGCGCCGCCGCCCACGTAGGCGACGACGAACAGGTACAGCACCATGACCGCGCCGACGTAGACGATCACCTGCGCCGCCGCCACGAACTCCGCGCGCAGCAGCAGGAACAGCGCGGCCAGCGACAGCAGGTGCACGACGAGCGCGAGCACCGAGTAGAACGGGTTGCGCAGCGCCACCGTCCCGAGCGCGCCCGCAAGGGCGCCGATCGCCGCCAGGAAGAAGAAGACCTCGGCCATGCGGGCGCTGAGGCTACTCGCCCGCCGAGCGCAGCGGCGTGCGCTCGAGCGGCTCCGCGAGGAGCATCTCCTTGGTGAAGATGAGATCCGACCGGTTGTAGTCGGACAGCTCGTAATCGTGGCCCATGGTGATCGCGTCGAACGGGCACGCCGCCTCGCAGTAGCCGCAGAAGATGCAGCGCGAGAGGTTGATCTCGTAGACCGCCGCGTAGCGCTCGCCGGCGCTGACCCGGTTGTCCGGCGTGTTCTCGGCGGCGACGACGCGGATGCAGTCGGCCGGGCACGCCGCGGCGCAGAGCGAGCAGCCGACGCACTTCTCCAGCCCCGTGTCCTCGAACCGGTGCAGCTTGTGGCGGCCGCGGAAGCGCGGGTAGACCGGGGTCTTCTCCTCCGGGTACTGGTACGTGTGCGGGCCCTCCGCCCAGCGGCCGAGCACGGTCTTCATCCCGCGCAGCGTCTCGCCGAAGGCGCGATAGGTGCCGCGGACGGGCCCGCCCTTGGGGGCGCGCACCACCTCGACGACGTCGGGTCCGGGGTCGTACGGCATTACGTTTCCACCACCAGGATCGCTGTGACAAGGGCGTTCACGGTCGCCAGCGGCAGGAAGACCTTCCAGCCGAGCGACATGAGCTGGTCGTAGCGCAGACGCGGGAGCGTGGCGCGGATCCAGATGAACAGGAAGACGAGGAGCAGGGTCTTGACGAGCACCACGATCGGGTCGACCCAGGTCGGGGGATCGACCCCCGGGATGCTCCACCCGCCGAGGAACAGCGTCACGGTGATCGCCGAGACGACGATGATGTTCAGGTACTCCGCCGCGTAGAAGGCGGCGAAGCGGCCGCCGCCGTACTCGGTGCTGTAGCCCTGGACGAGCTCGGCGTCCGCCTCCGCCAGGTCGAACGGCGGCCGGTTCGTCTCGGCGAAGGCGGCGACGAGCCAGATGATGAAGCCGACGAACTGCGGCAGGATGAACCAGAGGTGGTCCTGCTGGTACTGGACGATCTCGGTCAGCGACAGCGTCCCGGCCATCATGATCAGGCCGACGAGCGCGAGGCCCTGCGCGATCTCGTAGGAGATCAGCTGCGCGGCGGCGCGCATCGAGCCGAGGAACGCGTACTTGCCGCCCGACGCCCAGCCGCCGAGCATCAGCCCGTAGAAGGCGATGCCGCCGAACGCGAACGCGTAGAGGATCCCGATGCTCGGATCGATCCCGTAGAGCCCGACCTGCGTGCCGAAGATGTCGACGGTGTTCGAGAACGGGACGATCGCGAGCACCGCCACCGCGGTGAACATCGAGATCGCGGGCGCGAGCGCGAACATCCAGCCGATCGAGCCGCTGGGGCGGAACTGCTCCTTGAACAGCAGCTTCCCGATGTCGGCCATCGGCTGCAGCGCGCCGAACAGGCCGACGCGGTTCGGCCCGTAGCGGTGCTGGAAGCGGCCGAGGATCTTGCGCTCGGCGAGCAGCACGATCGGCACGAACTGGAAGACCACGGCGAAGATGACCAGCGCCTTGAGGAGCTGGATCCACCAGTCCTCGTAGTAGCCGACGGTGGCGAGGACGGTCATGTCGAGCTCCCGTCGCCCTGCGGGCTCGTCGGCGGGATGTCCAGCCCGGCGCTCGGCGGCGCCTCGGCGTGGCCCTCGCCGGCGGGTGTCGCGATCGCGGCGGCGGCGGGCGCCTGCTCGGCCGCGCCGCCGACGCGGCGGACCGCGACGACCGGGTCGGTGAGCAGGTTCGCGGGCTGGTCGTGCGTGCCCTCGGCGAGGAACACCGACCCGCCCGGCACGGAGGCGCGCAGCCGCGCGGCGCCGCGCACGCGCGTGCCGTTGGACCCGACCTCCACCTCGTCGCCGTCGCGGACGCCGAGCCGGTCGGCGTCGACCGGCGAGAGCTCGACGACCTGGCGCGGCCGCATGAAGCGCAGGACCGGCGAGAGGTCGACCTCGGGCGCCGCCCACAGCGAGCGCCAGGTGCCGAGCCGCAGCGCGCCGTCGGACGCCGCCACGGCGGCGGGCGGGACCTCGAGCTGCACCGGCTCCCACGGCGTGGCGCCCAGCGCCGCGGCCGCCTCGGTGACCGGCCAGCGCACGCCGCGCCCGCCGATCGCGTCGAGCGTCAGCCCGGCGTAGAACGGGATCGCGTCGAACAGCTGCTGCGAGGCCATCGGCCCCGAGCGCACGCCGAGGTCGGTGCCCGCGCGCTGTGCGACGTCGGCGATGACCTGCCAGCCGGCGCGCACGCCGGCGTCGAGCCGGCCCGGGCGCCCGATCGCGGGCCGGAGCCGCTGGAGCCGGCCGTCGGGATGGACGATCGTCCCCTCCTTCTCGGCGTACGCCTCGGCGGGGAAGATCACGTCGGCGTGCTCGGCGAGTCCGTCGGTGAGCGTCGCGGCGTGCGCGATCACCGTCGTCGCCGCCTGCAGCGCGGCCTCCCAGCCGGCGCGGTCGCGCTCGGTCGAGAGCGGGTCGGCGTGCAGCAGGTACAGGACGCCGGCGTCGCCGTCGGCGAACGCGCGCACGAGGTCGGCCGCGCCGGCCTCCGCGTCGGCGTAGCCGGGACCGTGCGCGGCGGCGAAGCCGGCCTCGCGGATGCCGCGGCCGTTCGTCGCCGCGCGGGATCTCGAGCAGCCCGGCGCCGGCGTGGTCGCCGAGCCCGAGCCGCGAGGCGAGGTTGAGCAGCGCCTGCGCGGCGCGGTCGCCGCGCGGCCCGGCCAGCAGCCGCTCGCCGTAGAGGATCACGACGTCCTCGCCGGCGCCGCCGAGCCAGTCGGCGAGCGAGCGCACCGAGGTCGCGTTCGAGCCGGCCGCCGTCGCCGCGCCGCCGAGCGCGCCGTCGTCGCCGCCGAGCGCCGCGTCGAGCGCGACGAGCAGCGCCTCGCCGCCGCCGGGCGCCGTGCGCAGGACGGTCTCGGCGTTCGGGTCGAGCGCGGACGGCCGCGCGGTCGCGACCGCGAGCTTGACGTGATGGCGGCGCACGCCCTTGCGGATCCGCAGGTCGAGGATCGGGGCGTCGTCGACGGGGTCGCAGTCGAGCACGAGCACCGCGTGCGCGTACTCGAGGTCGGGCACGGTGGCCTGCAGCGCGGGGTCGGCGAGCGCGCGCGACAGCCCCGGCGACACGGCGCGCCCCGGCGCGCCCGCGAGCTGCGCCGACCCGAGGCCCTCGCGGAACAGCCGCTGGACGAGGAAGGCCTCCTCGTTCGTCGTGTCCCCGCCCGCGAGCGCGGCCGCGCGGCCGCCGGCCTTCTTGAGCGCGTTCGCGGCGTGGTCGAGCGCCTTCTCCCAGCTCGCCGGCATGAGCACCGCGCCCTCGCGCACGAGCGGCTGGGTGATCCGCTCGTCGACGTGCGTCGCCTGGTAGGCGAAGCGGCCCTTGTCGCACAGCCAGCCGTCGTCGACCTCGTCGTGCTCGCGCGCGAGCACGCGCATGACGCGGTCGTCGCGGACGGTCAGCTCGACGTTGCACTGCGCCGGGCAGTAGGTGCAGATCGGTGCCCGCGCCCTCGATGTCCCACGGGCGCGCGCGGAAGCGGTACGCGGTCGAGGTGAGCGCGCCGACCGGGCACAGCTCGATGATGTTGCCGCTGAACGGCGCGACGTAGGGATGGCCGTCGAACGTCGAGACGTACGAGTGCGCGCCGCGCTCGGAGAGGATCAGCTGGTAGTCCTCGGAGATCTCCTGCGAGAAGCGGACGCAGCGGTAGCAGAGGATGCAGCGCTCGCGGTCGATCGCGATCAGCGGCGACAGCTCGAGCGGCTTGCGGAAGTGGCGCTTCGGCTCGATGAAGCGGGAGGTCCCCGGCCCCCAGCCGTAGGTGATGTCCTGCAGCGGGCACTCGCCGCCCTTGTCGCAGACGGGGCAGTCGAGCGGATGGTTGATGAGCAGGAACTCGACCACCGCGCGCTGGGCGGCGTGGACGCGCTCGGTCTGCGTGTGGACGACCATGCCGTCCTTGACCGGCGTCGAGCAGCCGGTCTGCAGCTTCGGGATGCCCTCGATCTCGACGAGGCACATCCGGCACGCGCCGACCGGCTGGCCGAGCTTCGGCTCGTAGCAGAAGACCGGGATCTCGACGTCGCCGTACTTGGCGGCGTCGACCAGCATCGCGTTCTCCGGCGCCGAGACCTCGCGGCCGTCGATCGTCAGCGTGATGAAGTTGACGGCGGGACGCGGCATCGGGCTACGTGAGCGCGGGCATCGGCCCGGCGTGCTCGTCCTGGTTGACCTGGGGGATCGCGGCGCCGAGCCCGTTGCGCTCGCGCGCGGCCTCGATGTGCGCCTCGAACTCCTCGCGGAAGTGCTTGATCATCGAGGCGATCGGCATCGCCATCGCGTCGCCCAGCACGCACAGGCAGTTGCCCATGATCTGGTCGCAGACCGAGGCCATGATGTCGAGGTCCATCGGCGTCGCCTCGCCGCTGTCGATCCGCTCGAGCATCTTCACGGTCCAGTTGGTGCCCTCGCGGCACGGCGTGCACTTGCCGCACGACTCGTGGCGGTAGAACTTCGCCGTCTTGAGCGCGAGGTCGACGATCGACACGTCCTCGTCGGCGACGATGATCGCGCCCGACCCGAGCATCGAGCCGGCCTTCGCCATCGAGTCGAAGTCGTAGGGCAGGTCGAGGTACTCGTCGGTGCCGGGGAGCACCGGCGCGCTCGAGCCGCCGGGGAAGAAGCACTTGATCGCCTTGCCCTCGAGCGGGCCGCCCGCGAGGTCGTAGATGATCTCGCGCGTCGGCGTGCCGAGGACGATCTCGTAGTTGCCGGGCCGCTCGACGCAGCCGGAGACCGAGACGACCTTGGTGCCGGTCGAGCGCTCGACGCCGATCTTGGCGTACTCCTCGCCGCCCATCCGCAGGATGATCGGCGCGTTCATCAGCGTCTCGACGTTGTTGATCAGCGTCGGGCCCTGGTAGAGGCCCTGGACGGCCGGGAACGGCGGCTTGAGCCGCGGGTTGCCGCGCTTGCCCTCGAGCGCGTCGAGCAGCGCCGTCTCCTCGCCGCAGATGTACGCGCCGGCGCCCCGGTGGACCCAGAGGTCGAGCGTGCCGAGCAGGTTCGCCGCCTTCGCCTCCTCGAGCGCGGTCTCGACGATCGTGGCGACGTAGTCGTACTCGCCGCGGATGAAGATGAACGCCTTGTTCGCGTCGACGGCGTGCGCCGCGATCGCCACGCCCTCGATCAGCAGATGCGGGTTCTTCTGCATCAGCTCGCGGTCCTTGAACGTCCCCGGCTCGGACTCGTCCGCGTTGCAGACGACGTACTTGTCCATGTCGCCCTTCGGGAGGAACGACGCCTTGGTGCCCATCGCGAAGCCCGCGCCGCCGCGCCCGCGCAGGCCGGAGGCCTGGAGCTGGGCGAGGATGTCGGCGGAGTCCATCTTCGAGCGCGCGGGAGAGCATCTCGTAGCCGCCGCGCTCGCGCCGGTAGACCTCGAGCGTGTTGCAGGCCGGGCTCGTCGATGCCGTCGAACAGGAGCTGCATCACGCCTCGTCCTCCCCCCGGTTCGCGCCGGCGGTCGGGCGGCGCCGCAGTTGCTTGGACTCGAGCACCGGCCGGCCCGCCTTGACGTCCTCGACGATCTGCCGGCAGTCGTCCGCGTCGAGCGGGCCGACGTACTCGCCGTTGACGGACGCCATCGGCGCGATGTCGCATGCGCCGAGGCACTCGAACGCCTTGACGTGGAACTGCGGGTCGTCGCCGGCGGCGTCGAGCATCGCCGCGTAGAGCGCGTCGGCGCCGCGCAGCGAGCACGAGATGTTCGTGCACACGTAGACGTCGTTGCGGCCCTTCGGGACCGTCTCGAACATGTCGTAGAACGTCGCCACCGCGGTCAGGTAGCCCGGGGTCAGGCGCATCACGCACGCGACCTGCTCGATCGCGGTCGGCGAGCACCAGCCGTGCAGCTCCTGCGCGGCGTGCAGCGCGGGGATCGCGGCCGAGCGGAAGTCCGGGTAGCGGCCCATGTAGCCCTCGATCTCGGCGCGCAGCGCGTCGGGCACCGGCGTCGTGGCCGGGTCCGGGACGGTCGCCGGGTCCTTGCTCAGGTCGGCCGCCTCGTCCCAGCCGGGGACGCGGCTGCCGTGCTCGTAGCGGCGGACCTTGGACGGGTCGATGGCGGCCATCAGCGATCGATCCCGCCCAGCACGGGGTCGAGCATCCCGAGCGTCGCGATGAAGTCGGCGATGTAGAGGTCGCGGACCATCGGCCGGAAGCCCTGCAGGTTCACGAACGAGGGATCGCGCATGTGCACGCGCGCGGGCTTCGACGAGCCGTCGGAGCGGACGAAGCAGCCCAGCTCCCCGCGCGGCGACTCGATCGGGTAGTAGAACTCGCCCGGCGGGACGCGGAAGCCCTCGGTGACGAGCTTGAAGTGGTGGATCAGCGCCTCCATGCTCGTCGCCAGCTCGTGGCGCGGCGGCAGCGCGTACTTGCGGTTCTCGGTGATGTACGGGCCCTCGGGCAGGCCGTCGAGCGCCTGGTCGATGATCCGGCAGCTCTCGTTGATCTCCAGGATCCGCACGATCATCCGGTCCCAGTTGTCGCCGGTCGTGCCGACGGGGATCTTGAAGTCGAAGTGGTCGTACGAGCAGTACGGCGTCCGCCTTGCGCAGGTCCCACGGGTTGCCGGCGGCGCGCAGCAGCGGTCCGGTCACGCCGTGGTCGAGCAGCGTCTGGGCGTCGAGCGGCGCGACGTCGCGCAGCCGCTGCAGGACGATCTCGTTCTTCTTCAGGATCGCGAGGTCCTGGTCCACGCGGTCGGGCATGATCGCGGTGAAGGCACGGACCTTCTGCTCCCAGCCGACCGGGATGTCCTCGAAGACGCCGCCGACCTGGAAGTAGCGCGTGTGCATGCGCTGGCCCGACGACATCTCGAACAGGTCGAGGATCTGCTCGCGGTCGCGGAAGCAGTACCAGAACATCGAGATCGCGCCGAGGTCGAGCGCGGTCGTGCCCAGCCAGACGAGGTGGGACATGATCCGGTTGAGCTCCATGTGGATCACGCGCAGGTACTGCGCGCGCGGCGGGACCTCGAGGTCGAGGATCGACTCGACCGACCCGCAGAACGCCATCGCGTTGAAGTAGTACGCGAGGTAGTCCATCCGCTCGACGACCGGGATCGCCTTCCAGTAGGCCTTGTCCTCGGCCGTCTTCTCGATCCCCGTGTGGACGTAGCCGATGACCGGCTTGATGTCGCGCACGACCTCGGCCTCGAGCGTCGCGATCAGCCGCAGCACGCCGTGGGTCGCCGGATGGTGCGGGCCGAAGTTGATCGTCAGCAGCTCGTCGGAGTCCGGGTGCGCGATGTGGGAGAGCTCGATCGACTCCTCCATCTCGCGGTACGGGATGTCCGGGACGAGCCGCTGGTCGCGCGTGTCGATCTCGCTCATTCCCACCACTCCGGCGTCGTGGCCTCGTTGTGCGTGAACAGGACCGGCTCGCCGCCGATCGGGAAGTCGCGCCGCTGCGGGTGGCCCTCGTAGTCCTCGGGCATGAGGATCCGGCGCAGGTCCGGGTGGCCGTCGAAGAGGACGCCGAACATGTCGTAGACCTCGCGCTCCTGGTGGTCCGCGGTCGGCCACTCCGGCGTCACGCTCGGCACGTGCGGGTCGTCGATCGTCACGCGCGTGCGCACGGAGATGCGGTCGACCTCGTGCATGTCGAGCAGCTCGTAGTGCACGCCGAGCCGCGGCTCCTCGGGGAAGTAGTCGACGCCGTGGACCGAGGCGAGGAAGCGGAAGCCCTTGCCGCGCAGGTGCTCGAGCGTGGCGGGCACGGCGGCCGGCGCGACGAGCAGCGCGGCCTGCTCGCGGAAGAAGACGGTGTCGAGGACGCCGTCGGCGTCGGCGTCGCGCAGCTCCTGGGCGATCAGCTCGAGTCCGGTGGCGTCAGGCACTCGGGTCCCCGCCGCCGGTCCCGCCCGACACGTTGATGTTCGTCACGGCGTCGGGGTCCTCGCGCTGGAGGTCGGCGACGACCTCCTCGGTGCCGCGGCCGCCGTAGCGGGTCCGCCAGCCCTCGTCGGACTGGGAGAGGATCGCGGCGCGCAGCTTGAGGATCCCGTGGGTGAGCGACTCCGGCCGCGGCGGGCAGCCGGGCACGTGGACGTCGACCGGCAGGAACTTGTCGCCCGGCACGAGCGCGTAGTTGTTGAACACGCCCATCGACGACGAGCAGGCGCCCATCGCGATCACGTAGCGCGGCTCGAGCATCTGCTCGTAGATCCGCCGGATGACGGGCGCCATCTTGATCGAGATCCGGCCCGACAGGAAGATCGTGTCGGCCTGGCGCGGCGTCGCGCGCGCGGCCTCGAAGCCGAAGCGCGCGATGTCGATCCGCGGTCCGATGTGCGACATCCACTCGATCGCGCAGCAGGCGAGCCCGAACGACAGCGGGAAGTTCGCGTTCCCGACCGCCCAGCGGCCGGCCTTCTCGATCGTCGTGGTCAGCACCGACTGCTCGATGTGCTGCTCGAGCTCCGGGCCGTCGAGGTCGCCGCGCAGCATGTCGCGGGCGCGCAGCTGGCGCGCGCGGAACTCCGCGTTCGGCCCCGACCCGAGCTGGTGGCGGGTCACCTCCATTCGAGCGCCCCCCTTCGCCACACGTACACGTAGGCGATCATCAGCAGCACGATGAAGACGATCGTCTCGATCAGCGCGAACGTCCCGAACGCCCCGAGCTGCAGCGCCACGGGGTAGAGCAGGATCGTCTCGATGTCGAACAGGATGAACAGCATCGCGACGAGGTAGAAGGAGATCCCGAAGCGGAAGTTCTGCTTCACGTCCGACGGCAGACCGCACTCGTACGGGTCGCCCTGCGACCGCGGCGCGTGGTTGCGCTTCACGAACGTGCCCAGCACCGAGTTGATCGTCACGAAGATCAGCCCGAGCGCAGCGCCGAGGCCCAGGAAGACGAGCGCCGGAAGATAGGTGCGGATCATCTTTTCGGGATTTGTAGCACTGCTTGTGACGGAGTGTTACTTAGTGACATTCTGCACTGGGGCGAAACGGGCCTCACAGCCATCCCGACGCCCGTACCCCGAGGAGCGCGACGACGAGCGCGGAGGCGGCCATCACACCGATCTCGCGGCGCACGATGGCACGAACGAGCTCGCGCTGCGCTTCGGCCGGCAGCGCGGCCACCGCATCGCGTCCCTCCAGTTTCCGGTGGTCGAGCTCCGTCTGGGCCGCGATCAGCCGCAGCTGCTCGGCGATGAAGGCGACCGCGAGCGGCGTCAGCCCGTACACGAGATGCAGCGACGGGAGCTCCTCGCCGGAGATCACGAGCACGAGGCCGAGCGCCGCCTCGACGACCACGAGCAGCTGGCCGGCGCGCAGCAGCGGCCAGAAGCCGGGCGCCGGATGCCAGTACCACCAGGCCCACGTGCCGTACGCCCCGGCCGCGAGGTTGACGACCACGAGCGCGACGCCGAGCGTGATGTGGACGGCGGTCACGCCAGGCCTCCGTACCCGCCGCGGAACCAGATCAGCGGCTCGCGCCGCGCGCCCGTCTCCGCGGCCTCGACCGCGCCGATCCCGATCGTGTGGTCGCCGCCCGGCAGCAGCCGCTCGAGCCGGCAGCCGACCCACGCGAGCGCGTCCTCGAGCACCGGGATGCCGTCCTGCACCGCGTGGGCGACGCCGGCGAACTTCTCCGCCTCGGGCAGCTTGGACGCGAAGCGGCGCGCGATCGCGTCCTCGCCGGCCGCCAGCACGTTGACGCCGAAGCGCTCGGTGTCGCGCACCACGCGGAGCGTGCGCGCCCCGTGGTCGAAGCAGACCAGCAGCAGCAGCGGGTCGAGCGACAGCGAGCAGACCGCGTTGGCGGTCATCCCGACCGGCCCCTCGGGACCCGTCGCGGTCACGACCGCGACCCCGGTCGCGAAGTGCCCCATCACGGCGCGGAAACGGTCGGGCTCGACGGGATGCAGCGGCATGAACCCGCGGATTCTTCCGTATGCTCTCCGCCGTCATGCCCCGCCGTCTCGCCGTCGCCGCCGTGCTCGCCGTCGCCGCGTTCGCCGCGTCCTGCGGCGAGGAGGGCATCCAGCTGTCGAAGGACGACCCGGACTACGAGGGCGCGAAGATCTTCCAGCAGCACTGCTCGGGCTGCCACACGCTCGACGCGGCCGGCACCGAGGGCTCCGCGGTCAAGGCGAACAGCCGCGAGCTACAAGGACGGTCCGAACTTCGACCAGCGCAAGGAGACGAAGGACCAGGTCCTCTACGCGATCGAGAACGGCGGGTTCTCGTCCGGACCGATGCCGCAGGACATCGTCGTCGGCGAGGACGCCGAGAAGGTGGCCGACTTCGTGGCGAAGTACTCCGGCTCCAACCGCTAGGGGCCATGCTCGACCTCAAGGCGATCCGGGATGATCCGGCGCCGGTCCGCGCCGCGCTGGCGCGCCGCCGCGACGGCTCCGACGCCCGGCTCGACCGCGCGCTCGAGCTCGACGTCCGGCGGCGCGAGCTGCTGCCGGAGGTCGAGGGGATCCGCGCGCGCCAGAACGAGGCGTCGGCCGCGATCGCGGCGGCGAAGAAGGCCGGCGAGGACGCGTCCGGCGCGATCGCCGAGATGCAGGAGGTCGCGCGCCGCGGCAAGGCGCTGCGCGAGGAGCTCGACGGCGTCCAGGCCGACCTCGACGAGGCGCTCGCGCTGCTGCCCAACCCGCCCGACCCGACCGCGGCGGACGAGGACGAGGTGCTCTACGAGCGCGGCGAGTCCGGCCGCGCCGGCCTCGACCACCTCGAGCTGGCGGGCGCCTGGATCGACATGGAGGCCGGCGCCCGCGTCGCCGGCTCGCGCTTCGCCTACCTGAAGGGCGAGCTGGTCCTGCTCGAGCTGGCGCTCGTGCGCTGGGCGCTCGGGCTGCTCGGCGAGAAGGGCTTCACCCCGGTGATCCCGCCGGTGCTCGTGCGCGAGGAGGCGCTGTTCGGCACCGGCTTCCTGCCCGACACCGAGCAGCAGATCTACTCGCTGGCCGGCGACGACCTGTACCTCGCCGGGACGAGCGAGGTGCCGCTCGCCTCGCTGCACGCCGGCGAGATCGTCGCGTCGCTGCCGCTGCGCTACGCCGGCTTCTCGCCCTGCTTCCGGCGCGAGGCGGGCGCCGCCGGGCGCGACACGCGCGGGCTGTTCCGCGTCCACCAGTTCGACAAGGTCGAGATGTTCTCGTTCGTGGCGCCAGAGGACGCGGTCGACGAGCACGAGCGGCTGCTCGCCAACGAGGAGGAGATCCTGACCGCGCTCGGGATCCCGTACCGCGTGGTCAACATCGGCGTCGCCGAGCTCGGCACGCTCGGCGGTCAAGAAGTACGACTGCGAGGCGTGGCTGCCGGGCCAGCAGCGCTTCCGCGAGCTGACCTCGACCTCGAACACGACCGACTTCCAGTCGCGCCGGCTCAACATCCGCTATCGCCCGGACGGCGGCGGCCCGCGCCATGTGGCCACGCTGAACGGCACCGCGGTCGCGGTCGGGCGGACGCTGATCGCGATCATCGAGAACGGCCAGCGCGACGACGGCTCGGTCGCCATCCCCGAGGTGCTGCACGCGTGGGGTGCGCCGGCCGAGCTGCGGGTAGGCGACCGCTGATGCCCGAGACGCCGATCACGCCGGACGACCCCGACATCCCGGCCGACCCGCCGCCGCCCGGCGACGGGGAGCCGGAGATCGACGACCAGCCGCTCGGCGTGCCGGACGAGCTCGACGACGACGACGCGCCGCTGCCCGGCCTGCCGCGGACCGAGCCGCCGCAGGCCGACTAGACGAGCGCCGCGGCGAGCACGATCGCCGCCGGCGATCACCAGGGCGCCGAGCACGGCGAAGGCGAGCGGCATGCCGCTGCGCCGGCGGCGCCAGCGACGGCGGCGGCGGTCGAGCGTGCTCGTGTAGATGTGCGACGGCGGAGGCATCGCCGGCACCATGAGAGCCGCGCGCGGCCGCGCGGTCAAGCGGCCTTCCCGCTCTCTCCGGCATTCCTCGTGCGCTTGCGCTCGAAGCACCGGAAAGCCGCCGTGCAACGGCCGTGCCGGCGCGCCCAGCGCCGTTGTGCCAGGGTGGGAGGCGTGACGCCGAGAGGACGCTCCGGCCGGCGGCGCGGGTTCTTCGCCGCCCTGCGCAACGTCGGCGACATGGCCATCGATCTCGGGACCGCGAACACGGTCGTCTACGTGCGCGGCCGCGGGATCGTCCTCTCCGAGCCGTCCGTCGTCGCGATCGACGAGCGCACCGGCGAGGTCCACGCGGTCGGGTCCGAGGCGCAGCTGATGATCGGGCGGACGCCGGCGAGCATCTCCGCCGACCGGCCGCTCCGGCACGGCGTCATCGCCGACTTCGAGGTCACCGAGGAGATGCTGCGCCGCTTCATGGGCAAGGTGCTCTCGAGCCGCTTCTCGCGGCCGCGGCTCGTGATGTGCGCGCCGTCGGGCGTGACCGAGGTCGAGCGCCGCGCGGTCGAGGAGGCGTCGCTGTCGGCGGGCGCGAGCGAGGTCCACCTGATCGAGGAGTCGCTCGCCGCCGCGATCGGGGCCGGGCTGCCGATCGCCGAGCCGGTCGGGCGGATGGTCGTCGACATCGGCGGCGGCACGTCCGAGGTCGCGGTGATCTCGCTCGGCGGGCTCGTCGTGAGCCGCTCGCTGCGGGTCGGCGGCTACGACCTCGACGAGGCGATCACGAGCCACATCCGCAACGAGCACCGGATGGCGATCGGCTCGCAGAGCGCCGAGGCGATCAAGCTGGCGATCGCCGCCGCGACGCCGCAGGCCGAGGAGCTCGTGACCGAGGTCCGCGGCCGCGACCTGACCTCGGGCCTGCCGCGCGAGGTCCAGCTCACGTCGGCCGACGTCCAGGGCGCGATCGAGGGCCCGCTCACCGACATCCTCGCCGCCGTGCACGCGGCGCTGGAGGAGACGCCGCCCGAGCTGGCCGCCGACATCACCAAGGAGGGCATCCTGCTCGCCGGCGGCGGCGCGCTCCTGCGCGGGCTCGTCGACCGGCTGGAGGCCGAGACGGGGATGCCCGTGCGGGTCGCCGACGCGCCGCTCGAGTGCGTCGCGCTGGGCGCCGGGCAGTCGCTCGAGGAGCTCGACCGGATGGGCCGCGGCCGCCGCTAGTCCGGCAGGTCGCAGCGGACCGCGCCGCCGCTGAGGCCGTCCGCGATCGCGCGCGTGTTCGCCGCGACCGAGCTCAGGTAGGTCGCGCCGTCGGAGCCGCGCGGGCCGAGCGAGTCGGCCCACAGCGGGCGGCCGATGCGCGCGCCGGCCTCGTCGGCGACCGCCTGCTCGACCTTCGGGTTCACCGAGCTCTCGGCGAAGATCGCCTTGACGCCGGCGTCGCGGATCGTCTGCACGAGCTGCGTCAGCTCGCCGGCGGACGGCTGCGCGAGCGTCGAGCGCGACGGGATCACCGCGCCGATCACCGTCAGGCCGTAGCGGCGCGCGTAGTAGCCGAGCGAGTCGTGGGTGGTGACGAGCTTGCGCTGCTGCTCCGGCAGCCGGTCGAGGCAGCGGGCGACGGCGCCGTCGAGCGCCTCGATCCGTTCCGTGTAGCGCGGCCGCGCGCCGGGCGAACGCGCGCGCGCCGGCGGGCTCCGCCTGCGCCAGCGCGGCCTCGATCGCCGCGACGGCGCGCACCGCGTTGCGCGGGTCCTGCCACCAGTGCGGATCGGGGCCGTCGTCGCCGGGGAGCGTCCGCACGTGGTCGATCAGGGTGAGCTGCGGGGCGTCGGAGCCGGAGCTGTCGATCGCGCCGTCGAGCCAGTGGTCGAGCTCGCCGCCCGAGCGGACGACGAGGTCGGCGCGCTCGAGCGCCTTGACGTCCTGCGGCCGGACCTCGTAGTCGTGCGGGTCGGAGTTGGGCTGGAGGAGCTGCACGACGTCGGCGCGGTCGCCGGCGACCGCGCGGGTGAGGTCGGCCGCCTGCGTCGTGGTGGCGACGACCGTGAGCCGGCCGTCGGCGCCCGGGTCCGCGCCGCCGCAGCTCGCGACGACGAGCGCGGCGCAGGCGAGGAGGAGGGCGGCGGGCACGCGCATCGCTGCGAGATCATACTGAGAATCATTCTCGTTGCTGCTCCCGGGCCGTGATACCTTCCGCGGCTCGATGGGCCCGCTGCGTCCGAACCGCCGGCTGATCCTCGCCGCGCTCGTGCTCGCGGGCGCGGTGCTGCTCGTCACCGCGCCGGTGTTCGTGCTCGCCATGGCGCCGGCGATCGCGCTCTTCGCGCTGGTCGCCCACCGGGTCATGCCCGGCGAGGACCTGATCGTCCGGCTCCGCTCGGCACCCCGGGCGCGGCGCCGCGTCGCGCCCGCCGCGCAACGCCTCTATGACGCGCTCGTCCCGCGCCGCACCGGTCGCCTGATCGCGTCCGGGCTCGCCGTGCGCCCGCCGCCCGCCGCGCCGCTCCTCACCACCAGCTAGCGGCGCGCGGATCGAGGGCTCTCGGGAGCCGGCCGCGCCGTGCACGCCTCGCTGCCGTCGGAGGGCGGCGCGCCGATCGCGCTCGACGCGCGCAAGGCCGGCCCGGGCCACTACGTCATCGGCGGCGCTCCGCTGGCGCCGGCGGGCGACTGGCGGCTCGCGGTCGACGCGCGCTCTCCGAGTTCGACCAGTACGGCGCGCGCTTCACGGTGCCCGTGCGCTAGTCGGGGAAGTCCGCCGGCGTGCGCCGGCGCAGGATCTCGCGGAACGTGCCCGCCGACGGTCCCCATGCGCGTGGCCATCCGGAAGTCGCGGTCGACCGAGCCGGTGATCGAACCGACCCGCTCGCGCAGCACGAGGCTGCATCAGCAGGTCGCGCTCGGCGGCGACGGTGGTCGCCGCCGCGCGCTCCGCGGCGGTCGCCTTCGCGTTCAGGAACGCGGTCGCCTCCGCCTCCGTCCCGGGGACCGCGTCCATCGCGATCGAGAGCTTGCGCACGACGCCCTCCGACAGCGCCACGTCGATCCCGGTCACGGGCTGCCGCGACGGGTCGGCCGACGTCGGGTCGATCGCCGTCCGTTCGTGGATCGTCAGCTTCATCACCTTGGACCAGAACGGGAGCGTGTCCGCCCACTTGAGCCCGGCGCCCACGCCGCCCAGCCGGCGGCGGATCTCGAACGTGCGCCACTCGCGCGGACTGCGCACGAGGTTCCACGTAGAGCATGTGCAGGTTGAGGCCGAGCGTCCACGCCTCGCGGAACATCTCCGACGCGTCCCGGATCGCTTGCTGCCGCGGCGTGAGCGCGGGCGTCCCGCCGCTGCCCGCCGGGCACGAACGTCGGTGCCCGCGAAGGCGAACTCCGCGTCGAGGATGCGCCGCGGCACGACCTCGAAGTGGGCGGCGTTCGTCAGCTTGGTGGCCGCGGAGAGCTCCGTGAACGACGGGCGACCCGATGTAGCCCTTGTCGTCGACGCTCTCGTTGCCGGCGTGCATCGCCTCGTGGATCATCGTGACGACGCGACTCGTCGGCGGTCGGGTTGTCCCACACGTCGGCGTGGATCGAGATCTGCTCCTCGAAGCCCGTGAGGCCGCCCAGGCTGACCTCGTCGCTGTAGCCGGAGCGGTCGGTGACGATCCGGCCGCGCCGGTGCAGCCGGTTCATCCAGAAGCGGGCGTTCGCGTAGCGGCGCTTGGCCCGGGCGACGTTCGCGGCGCCGAACACGTCGCGGAGGTCGGCGTCGCGGCTGCCGCCGGCGATCACGTCGAACACGCGGTTCGCGTTCTGCACGAGCCGCGTGAGGTTCGCGGCGTCGGCGGTCGCGGGTCGCGCCCCGACGTCGATCAGCCGCGGGTCGACGAAGCGACCCGTCACCGGGCGCAGCGACCGCATCGCGCGGGCCCAGCGCGTGAGCTGCTCCCAGCGCGGGAGCGCCCGGTACTCGGCCTCGGTCTCCTCGCCGAACGTCAGGCGCCGGATGCGGGCCTTGTCGGCGGCCGAGAACGTGTTGAACGCGGTGCGCAGGCGCGTGAACCAGGTCCGGTCGACCGCGCTCGTGCCCGGCCGCTGCGCGCGCTGGCCGTTCGCGTCGATGAGCGAGAGCTCCTCCTGGATCTGGCGCGGGTCCGGCGTCGCGGGCGCCAGCGCGAGCATCGCGTCGGCCCAGCGCCGGAGCTGCTCGGCGCGCGGCCGGGCGCGATACTGCGCCTCGGTCTGGCCGGCGAACGTCGCCGCGCGCACGCGGGCCCGGTCGGCGGCGCTCAGGTCCTCGAACGCGCGCCTGAGCATCCGCATCGCGCCGGCGTCGTGCGCGGCGGCGTCGGGGGCCGCGACGGTCGTGCCCGAGCCGTCGACGTTCGTCATCAGGTCGTCGATGTCGGCGCCGGCGGGCACGCGCCGGCGCTGGAGCATCCGGCGGGCGGACCCGGCCGGCAGCGCGCCGGAGCGCAGCGCGCGCTGCACCGCGCGGTTGCCGGCAGAGCGCTGCAGCGCCAGCACGCCGGCTGCTCCGCCCGGCGCACCGGGACCCTGGACGGCACGCTCGCGCGCCGGGGCGTCGGCAGCCGGTGCCGGCTCGGGGCCCTCGCGCGTGGCGGCGCTCATGGATCGCTCCGCCCGCGCAGGCCCGGCGGCTCGGGGATCAGCGGCTTCTTCCGGAAGCCGGGCTCCCGATCGTGCTCCGGGGGCTGCCGCTCGGGCGCGTCGTCGCGTGCCCGGATCCGCGCGCATCCGCGCGTCGAGCAGGTCCGCGATCGCGACGCGGCCGGCCACGCGGGCCGCGTCGCGCGCGGTCTGGCGCTCCGGCCGGTCGGTGATGGCGGTGTTCGTCCGCGGGTCTGCCAGCAGACTCCGTACGACGCCGTCGTGGCCCCCCATCGCGGCCCAGTGGAGCGCGGTCCGGCGCGCGTCGTCGACGCGGTTCGGGTCGGCGCCGGCGGCGAGGAGCGACGCGACGACCGCCTCGTGGCCGGCGAAGGCGGCGAGGCTCAGCGCGGTGCGGCCCTCCCCGTCCTCGGCGTCGACGTCCGCGCGCCGCGCGCAGCGCGGCGACGACGTCCGCATGCCCGGCCTCGGCCGCCACGTGCAGCGCGGTCTGGCCGCGGTCGCCGCGCGCGTCGGGCTCGATGCCGGCCGCGCCGAGCAGGGCGTCGACGACGTCCGCATGACCCGCCGCCGCCGCGACCATGAGCGCCGACCAGGCGTTGTCGCGGTTGCGCACGGCCGGGTCGGCGCCGCGCGCGAGCAGGAGCCGCACCGCCGTCGCATCGCCCGTCAGCGCGCGCGGTAGAGCGGGCTCGTGCCGTCCGCCTGGCGGGCGTCCGGGTCGGCGCCGGCTGGTCGAGCAGCAGCGCCACCTTGTCGCCGCCGCGGGGATCCTCCGCCGCGGCGTGCAGGAGCGTCGCGCCGTCGGCGTCCGCGCGCGTGACGGCGCCCGGCCAACCGCCGGACGACGAGCTCGAGCAGCGGCAGCGGCGCGTCGGCCGCCCAGTCCCACGCGCCGTAGGCGGGCATGCTCCGCTCCAGCGAGACGTCGTCGCGGCCCACCAGCACGCCGGCGACCCGCACGTCGCCCGCGCGCAGCGCCGTGAACAGCGGCGACGCGCTGTCCTCCACCGCCGGGTCGCACGGCGCGTTCACGTCGAGCTCGGTCCCGTCGGCGATCCCGGCCACCGCGGCCGTGTCGCCCGCCGCGATCGCACGCTCCATGAGCTGCCCCGGGGAATCGTCCGGGAACGCCGCCCGGAGCGCGCCGAGGGCGGCCGCGGCTGCTTCCATCACGCGACGGTACCCGCGGTCCGCGCGCGCGTCGAGGTCCGCGCGGCGGTGTGCACGCCCGTCTGCCCGGTCGGGCAGGCGCGCGGCTAGGGCTGCAGGAGCCGCCGGAGGGCGCGCTCGACCTCGGGCCGGTCCTGCGACTGCAGCGAGTGGCCGGCGCCCGCGACGACGAGCAGCCGGCCGCCGGGCGCGTGCGCGCGCTCGGCCTTCGCCCATTCGAGCGGCGTGGAGAGGTCCTGCGTGCCGGCGAGCAGGAGCGTCGGGACGTCGGGCAGGTCGGCCGGCAGGTCGGGGGCGCGGACCGGCGTCGGCGGCCAGGCGAGGCACTGCTGCGCCACGCCGTTCCCGCTCGCGGTGGCGCGGTCGAACGGGCCGGGGTCGACCTGCGCCGCGGCCCGCCGCAGCTTCGCGGCACGGCCCGCGAGCGGCGCCGAGGCGTCGCCCCACGGCGCCTCGACGTCGGCGCACAGCGTGCTCGCGTGCAGTCCCTGGCTGAGCGCCGGCGCGGGGAAGTCGTGGACGGCGTCCTGCGTCGCGGCGACGATCCGGTCGAGCGGGCCGGTGTCGCCGCCCGCGGCGGTCGCGAGCGCGCGCCGGATGCCGTCGAGGCGCGGCCTCCCGATCGTGTTCGCGGTGATCGCGTCGAGCAGGTCGGGGCCGTCGTGCTCGCGCGCGACGACGGTCCGGAGGTCGCGCGCCGCCCTGCGGCCGAGCACGCGCGCCGTGGCCTGCATCGGGACCTCCCACGTCATCGTCAGCCCGGCGTGCGGGACGACCGAGTCGAGCACGAGCCGGTCGACGCGGTCGGGGTGGGCGAGCGCGTAGCGCTCGGCGACGTAGGTGCCGTACGAGGTGCCGTCGAGCGCGATCCGGTCGACGCCGAGCGCGCGCCGCAGCAGCTCGAGGTCGGCCACCGTGTCGGTCGTGGTGAAGAAGCGCCGCTTGGGCCCGATCCGCGCGCCGCACGCGCGGACCGCGCCGGGGGTCGGCGGCGTCAGGTCCGACGCGCCCATCTCCCGCTGCAGGGCGGGGCAGCGCAGCGCGCCGGCGCCGGTCCCGCGCTGGTCGATCGCCACGATCCGCCAGCCGGTGACGCCGGCGCTGCGCAGCCGCTTGCGCGTCCCGGGCACCGAGTAGCGCCCCGGCTGGCCGGGGCCGCCGGTGAGGTTCACCAGCACCGGCCCGTCCGCCGGACCGGCCAGCGCGACCTTCAGCCCGAGCGAGCCGGGCGTCGCGCCGGCGTGGTCGAGCGGCACCCGCAGCGTCGCGCAGCGCGCGCCGGAGACGTCCCTGCACGGCGCCTCGCCGGCGAGCCTCGGTGCGGGGGCCGCGTCGGTCTCCCGCGCCGTCGGCGCCGCGGTCGGCGTCGCCTTGGCGCTCGGCTTCGCGTCGCCGCCGCCGCACCCGGCCAGGACGAGCACCACGAGCAGCAGCAGCGCGCGCCGCATCGCCGGGACGCTAGCGCCCGGCGACGAATCGCCGCGCCGGCGTCGGTGCCGCGCGTGGAGTCGCCGGCGCTAGATCCCGGCCGCGTTCAGCAGGCTCAGGAGACGGGCTCTGAACTCCCTCAGCTGGGAATACGGCAACGTCACCACCGAGCCGACCGGCCTCGTGCGGGCGCCGGCGGCGAGCAGCCGCGCGTGTGCCGGCGGGTCGACCGTCCGCGAGCCATGGGCGAACGCGTTTCGCACCACGGCGACCTCGACGGCTCCGGCGAGGCCGCCCTTGACCTCGCTCCAGTCGCAATCGTTGGCACTGAGGAGCCTGGCGCCCCAGTCCTCGATTCCCCGGAGCGATCGCAGATCCATCGCGAGCCGATCCGCCGCGGCGGACTCCGCCAGCGCGTAGCTGTGCAGCAGGACCGACGCGTGGAGCATCTCCCCGTCCTCGACAGCGTCGATGTGCTTGCGGACCGCGACGTTGTAG
This sequence comes from uncultured Solirubrobacteraceae bacterium, assembly GCA_963724145.1. Lineage (GTDB taxonomy): Bacteria > Actinomycetota > Thermoleophilia > Solirubrobacterales > Solirubrobacteraceae > DASQMT01. Next base: position 14,355 of record CAVRTO010000040.1, on the reverse strand, counting down.
CCGGAGGCCGAGATCCGCACCTGCTCGTCGACGCCCAGAGAGACCCACAGATCGCGTTCGCGAGCGAACGCAAGGCGCGCGCTCTCAAGGAATCGCGTCAGCCGCCCCCACTCGCCGTACGGCGAGCTGTCCGGTCCCGGTACCTCCGAGACGACCCGCAGCTTCTCCACGCGCTAGGTATCGGCGGTTGGGTGCGATCGCGTGACCGCTCCTGCACGCCGCGGTCATGCCGGGGCGCGCCGTGATGCGTCAGCGTCAGTCCCGGCTTGCCCGTGGGGAGGGACGCGTCATCGAACAGCGCGCAGTCGTCCAGGCTCTCGCAGCCGCACCGCGTTGCGTCGGCCAGCCAGGCGCGGACCCGGGTGGCGCGCTCGATCAGCGCGTCGATCTCCGGGAGCCGGCGCTCGGCGAGTTCGCGCAGCCGGTCGGACATCGGGTCGTTGCCGTGCTCGACCAGCTCGCGGATCTCCTCCAGCGAGAGCCCGGCGCGCTGCGCGACGTCGATCACCGCCAGCCGGCGCAGCGCCGACGGGTCGTAGCGGCGCTGTCCGTTGACGCGTTCGGCGGGCGCCAGCAGCCCGACCTCCTCGTAGTAGCGCAGCAGCGACACGCGAACGCCTGCCTGCGCGGCGACCTCTCCGATCCGCATCGTGCGCTCGTCCATCCGATCCCTTGACCTCAAGTCGACTTGAGCATTCAGCTCTAGGGGTTCGTCGCCCCCGAGCACCCGCAAGGAGCACTCCATGGACCAACCGATCGCCTGCACCCTGGGCGCCGCCGAGTACAAGGACCGCACCGCCGAGCTGGCCGCGTTGGCGGAGCGCGCGCTGCGATCGCGGGAGCAGACCCCGGACGGCGAACGGCTCGTGTTCGCCGACCGCGCCGACGTCGAGCGCGACCTGCGCTCCATGATCGCCGCCGAATCGAGCTGCTGCGCGTTCTTGCGCATGGACCTGGCACGCCGCGACGAGGGCCTGGTGCTCGACATCGCCGGACCGCAGGACGCGCGCCCGATCATCGCGGAGCTGTTCGCGTGAGCGCGCCCGAGAAGCTGCTCGGCGCCGGTGCGCTGGTCATGGCGCTGTGCTGCGCGCTGCTGCCGCTGGCCGGCGCCGCGCTCGGCGGCGGCCTCATCGCCGGCGCCGGCACGGTCGGCATCGTCATCGGCCTGGTCGTGCTGGCCGCCGTGGTCTATGCCGTCACGCGCCGCCGCAAGGCCGGCTCGAAGTGCTGACCACCGCACGCCCTCGCGGTCGTCATGATCGCCCGCGCAGCTCGCCCTCGCGTCGTCATATCGCCCGCGCAGCTCGAGCGCGACCGCGCCGAGCACCAGGGCCGCTCCGACGAACGCGCCGGCCCAGAGTGGCTCGTCGAGCACGGTCGCGCCCATCACGGCGCCGACGAGCGGTGTGACGTAGGCGTAGGTACTGACCAGCGGCGCCGGCGCGCTGGCCAGCAGGCGTGTGTAGAGCATGAACCCGGCGAGCGAGTCGAAGACGAGCAGGAATACCGCTGCCCCGACGGATGTCGAGCTGACGTCCGACCAACGAGCCGGATCGAGCTCGCCGAGCGACAGCGCGAGCAGCAACAACACCGTGCTCCCGGCGAGCAGCTGAACCGCGTTGGCGACCACGCGATCGGCCGGTCGGTCGGCGTGCGCCGTCGACAGGCTCCCCGCGGCCCACAGGATCGGCGCGACGCAGAATGCCGCGACCGCCCATGGCGCCCCGCCGATCGCGCTGCTCGGCGCCGTCAGCACCACGATCGCGATGCCGCCGAACCCGGCCGCGAGCCGCACCTGCGACGCGAACGACACGGGGGTGCCGATCAACCCGCTCAAGAGCACGACCCACAGCGGGATCGTCGCCGCGAGGATCGCGCCGAGACTGGCGGTCACCTCGGTCAGCGCCACCATCGCGAGCCCTTGCCCACCCACCAGCAGCAGCACGCCGGCAACCGCCAAGCGCCGCAGCTGCGCGCGCGTGGGCACGGGCCGCCCACGCGCCGCCACAGCAAGCACGAGCCCGGCGACCAGGAAGACCAGCGCCGCCCCGCCGAGCGGCGGCACCGTATCGACCATCAGCTTCATCGCCGGAATCGCCGAGCCCCAGCACGCATAGAGCGCGAGCAGCAAGAGCAGCGTGCGGTCGGGGGGCGACGCCGCCGTCCGTGCGGCCACGCGCTGCCGCGCGGCTCGCGCCGACGGACCCGGCTCGTCGCCGCACCGATGATCATCGCGAAGCTCATCACGACGACCATGCTGGAGCTGAGAGGGCCGGCTCACATCGTGCAAACGCCGCCACCTCACATACGCGCGGCCTTACCTTGGGCGGGGAGTCGCTTAGGCACTGCACCGGGCATCGAGGGAGCACGGGCCCGGCGTCTCGGCTGCGGTTGCTCCCTTGGCATCGCTATACGAGGCCAAAGGAGCAAGCGGTCCGTCTCGGCGACCGGTTGCAGCGTTGTGGCGACGCCGCTCAGCGCGGTATGGAGCGGAGGGGGAGGGATTCGAACCCTCGGAACCGGTGGACCCGGCTCAACGGTTTTCAAGACCGTCGCATTCAACCGCTCTGCCACCCCTCCAGGGCGGACGACGAGAATCTAGTCAGGTCGCGTAGACGTCGACCCGGTAGCCGTCCGGGTCGAGGATCTGGACGCGCACGAACGTGCCGTCGTCCTGCCACTCCGCCTCGGGCACGCCGGCGGCCGCGAAGCGCTCGCGCGCGGCGCGGACGGCATCGCCCGAGCGCGCGCGGATGCCGAAGTGGTTCGTGCGCGGCAGCGCCGGCACCTCGCCGGGGCTCAGCGCGAGCAGACCACCGGACGCGTCGGCCAGGATCAGCAGGCGGTCGTCCTCGTGGACGACCGTGCCGAACCCGAGGTGGCGCGCGTAGAACGTGGCGGACCGGTCCCGGTCCGCCACGGTCAGCGCCACGTGGTCGAGGCGCATCGCCCTACTCGGCGGCGGCGACCAGCCCGACCGGGCAGGAGACGCCCGTGCCCCCGAGGCCGCAGTAGCCGTTCGGGTGCTTGTCGAGGTACTGCTGGTGGTAGCCCTCGGCGTAGTAGAACGGGCCCGCCGCGGCGATCTCGGTCGTGATCTCGCCGTGGCCGGCCGCGGTCAGCGACTTCTGGAAGCGGTCGCGCGAGGCCTCGATCGCGGCCTTCTGCTCGTCGGAGTCGTAGTAGACCGCCGAGCGGTACTGCGTGCCCATGTCGTTGCCCTGCCGCATGCCCTGGGTCGGGTCGTGACCCTCCCAGAAGGCGCGCAGGATCTCGTCGCGGGAGACCTTCGCGGGGTCGAAGACGACCAGCACCGCCTCGGTGTGGCCGGTCGACCCGCTGCAGACCTCCTCGTAGGTCGGGTTCGGCGTGTGGCCGCCGGCGTAGCCGACCGCCGTCGTGTACACGCCGGGCAGGCGCCAGAACAGCCGCTCGGCGCCCCAGAAGCACCCCATGCCCACCACGAGCGTCTCGAACCCCTCCGGGAAGGGCGGCTGCAGCGGTGTGCCGAGCACGTCATGGCTCGCCGGCACCCGCATGGCCGTCTCCCGTCCGGGCAACGCGCGATCGGGCTCGATCATCTTCGTCTTCTCACGGAACAGGAACATGACTAGAGGGTAAGCCCGCGACCTTACGCCGGGGTGACACGCTTTACACTGGTCCGCTGGACCCCGGGCGCGACCCGGGGCTCCCGGAGAGGTGGCCGAGTGGCTGAAGGCACTCGCCTGCTAAGCGAGTATGGGGAGGCAATCTCCATCGCGGGTTCGAATCCCGCCCTCTCCGCTGGGCTGCGGCTACACTCACCGCCGCTGTCTGCGCCCGTAGCTCAGCTGGATAGAGCGTCGGTCTACGGAACCGAAGGTCAGAGGTTCGAATCCTCTCGGGCGCGTCAGAGAAAACCCCGCACATGGCGGGGTTTTCTCGTTCAGGCGTGGCCCGCACGTCGGCGTTCTGGCCCGAGAGTGGGCGGGGTCGGGGTTGCGCGTGGGCTCGGGTGCGCGCCACGCGCGGGATCAGAGCTCGAGCATCGCCGCGGCGACCTCACCGGCGGCCGCATCGGGGATTGCCGTCGCGGCCCGTTCGAGCACGAGCAGCCGCGCACCGGGGATCTCGCGCGCGAGCGCTTCGCCGTTGCCGACAGGGAAGAACGGGTCGCGGCGGCCGTGCACCACCAGCGCCGGGATCGCGAGCTCGGACAGGCGCTCGCGCCAGCGCGGCTTGCAGTCGAGCTTGGAGAACACGATGCCCATCTGGTTGGCCATCTGGACCGCGGGCTCCGTGCCCGGCGTGCGGTCCCAGATGCGCTCGGCGGTCGCGCGCGCGGCGGCGGGGTCGTTGCCGAGGATCTCCGCGCCACCGGCGGCGAACTCCGCCACGGCGGCGCGGTCAGACCAGTCGGGCATCGGGCGCGAGAACAGCCGGCCCATCGTCGCCGCGTCATGGTCAGGCAGGTCGTCGTCGGGCGGGCCCGGAGCGACGGGCCGCGTCCCTGCGAGGGTGAGCGCCGAGAACGCGTCCGGGTGGTCGAGCGCGGCGACCTGGGCGACCATCCCGCCGACGCCGATGCCCGCCAGGTGCGCCGGCCGGTCGTCGAGTTCGCGGGCGAGCGCCGCGGCGTCGGCCGCGAGATCACGCAGCGTGTACGCCGGAGCCCCGGGATCGACGGTCGTCGACGCGCCGCAGTCGCGCAGGTCGTACCGCACGACGTGGCGCCCGCCGCGCGCGAGCGCCGCGCACAGCGCGTCGGGCCAGGAGAGCATGGTCGTGCCGCCCGCGAGCAGAACGAGCGGCGCCGCCGCGCCGCCGAAGTGCTCGACCCCGAGCGTGACGCCGTTCGCCTCGACCGTCGTCATGAGGCCGGCGCCGACGCAATGACGCCGTCGGACGTACGGAACGAGTGGACCGTCGGATGCATCGTCAACCCTGTTCGTCTTCTTGGTCGTCGAATCCTCTCGGGCGCGCTCAGAGCAGGCCCTGGCGGCGCGCGGCCGCGACCGCCTGGTCGCGCGTCGACGCCCCGAGCTTGCGGCGGATCCGGCGGCTGTGCGTGCGCACCGTGTTGAGCGACAGGTGCAGCCGGCCCGCGATCTCACGGTAGGAGAGGTCGCTCGGCAGCCGCTCGACGGCCGCTGCGACCGTGCTCGACCATGCCGGCGAGCCCCGGACGCGGCACCAATCCCTGTCTCGGCGCGGGGACCAGCCGCTTGGTCCGCACCGCCACGAAATCTTCCCCTGCGTACGACGTGCCGCGGACAGTAGTGGCTCCGAACGACCGCACCAGCGCTGCGACAGGCCGCCGAGCGGCGACGCGCCAGGATCGAGCAGCGAGCGGTTCGCCGCCCCGGCCTAGCCGGCCAGCCGCTCGTCGATCCGCGCGAAGAACGTGCCCAGCCCTGCTTCGCGCGGTCGTACTCGTCGGGGCGCATGTGGCCGCGCTGCTCGAAGTGCATCTCGGTGCGCCCGTCGCCGACGTCGGTGAGGACGACGGTGACGAGCTTGTAGCGGGCCTCGCCGGGTCGGTCGGAGATCGTGAACACGAGGCGCTCGGGCGCAGCCACCTCGTGGTACTCGCCGATCCAGCGGATCTCGCGGCGGTCGGTGCCGCAGAACATCGTCGCCCGCCAGGTTCCGCCTGGACGCACGTCCATCGAGACGGTCGCGAGCGGCACCTCGCACTCGACGCCGCCGAACCAGTCCGCGAAGCGGTCGGGCTCGGTCCACTCCCGCCAGACGCGCTCGCGCGGGGCGGCGAAGATCCGCGTGGTCGCGAGGCCGCCGGTGCCGAAGGGCGCCGGCTCAGTCATCTGCTCGCAGTCGCTCGTCCATGCGATCGAACCCAGCCTCCCAGAACTCGCGGTAGCCATCGAGCCACTCGGCCGCATCCTTCATGGCGACCGCGCGCAGGCGCGAGGGGCGCAGCTGCGCCGTGCGCCGCCGTTCGATCAGGCCTGCGCGCTCGAGCACGCGCAGGTGCTTGCCGACCGCCTGGCCGCTGATCGGGATCGGCCCGCGAGCTCGGTGACCGTCGCCTCGCCTTCGACGAGGCGCGCGAGGTTCGCCCGCCGCGTGGGATCGGCGAGCGCGGCGAAGGTTCGCTGAGTTGATCGACGGGCACGGTGTCAAACCAATCGGTTTGATAAGAATACGAGATCACCCGGACACATCGCCGTGCGAGCGGGAGCAGACCCGCCGCGCCGGCCGGCATGAAAGGAGACCCTCCATGGGCAGGATCGTCGTGACCGAGTTCGTCTCGCTGGACGGAGTCGTCGAGGACCCCGGAGGATCCGAGGACTTCAAGTACGGAGGCTGGAGCTTCGAGTTCGACCGCGGGCCCGAGGGCAACGAGTTCAAGCTCGACGAGACGCGCGCCTCCTCGGCCCTGCTCCTGGGCCGCGTCACCTACGAGGGCTTCGCCGAGGCCTGGCCGTCGCGCGACGGCGAGTTCGCCGACCTGTTCAACTCGATGCCCAAGTACGTCGTGTCGGGGACGCTGACCCAGCCCGACTGGGCGAACTCGACGGTCGTGGCGGGGGCCGACCTCGTCGCGGCGGTCACCAGGCTCAAGCAGGAGGCGGACGGCGACGTCGTCGTCCACGGCAGCGCCCAGCTCGTCCAGGCGCTGATCGAGCACGACCTCGTCGACGAGCTGCGGCTGATGGTCTTCCCGGTCATCCTCGGCACCGGCAAGCGCTTGTTCGGCGACCCGGGGGAGAAGAAGACGCTGCGGCTCGTCGACTCGAAGGTCGTCGGCGACGGCGTGATGATCCTGACCTACACGGCCGCGCCGCCTGCCTGACAGCGGTCCGACGAGCTCGGCCCGCCGACTACGATCCCGCCGTGCCCGCCCGGACGGAAGCCGAGATCGCGGTGGTCGGGGGCGGGACGGCTGGTGCGGTGCTCGCCGCGCGGCTGGCGGCAGCGGGGCCCGACGTGCTCGTGATCGAGGCGGGCCCCGACTACGGCCCGGCGGCCGCGGGCCGGTGGCCCGCCGACCTGCTGGACGCCGGCTCACTGCCGACGAGCCATGACTGGGGCTACCGCACGACGGGCGCGGGAGGCGGGACCCTCGCGCTCGACCGCGCTCGGGTTCTCGGCGGCTGCTCGCCCACAACGGCTGCTCGCAGAACTGGGGATGGCGGGGCGACTATGACGCCTGGGGGCAGCGCTCCCCGGGCTGGTCGGCGGCCGATCTCGAGCCCGCCTTCGGCCGCGCGCGCTCGGCGATGCGGCTCCGCCACTACGAGGCCGACGAGATCCAGCCGTTCCAGGCCGCGTTCCTCGAGGCCTGCGCAGGGCAGGCCACCGCCTGGCGGACGACCTCGACGACCTCGACGGCGGCGCCGGCGCGGGCTGCGCTCCGGTGAACATCGCCGACGATGCGCGCTGGAACACCGCGTTCGCGTACCTCGATCCGGTCCGCGATCGCCTGCGGATCCTCGACCGGACCGAGGTGGAGCGAATCGCGCCGGAGACCGACGGCCGGACGCGGATCCGCTCGCACGCCCTCCGGGCCCATCGAGATCCGTGCCGCCGAGACGGTGCTGTGCGGCGGCGCGTATGGGACGCCCGAGCTGCTGCTGCGGTCGGGCATCGGCGACCGCCGGGCGCTCGAGCGCGCCGGCACCGCCGTGCGCCATGACCTCGCCGGCGTCGGCCGCGGCCTGCAGGACCATCCCGCGATCCAGCTCGAGTTCGACGCCGGCGCAGCGCTCGCCGCGCGCCTCGCCGACTTCGCCCGGCGCCGCTGGCTCCCCGAGGAGCAGGCGATCCTGAAGCTCGCGTCGCCCGGGTGCGACGGTCCGTACGACCTGCACGTCTACCCCTGGATCGAGCCGGACGGCGCGGCGCCCCACACGTGGAAGTGCGTCTTCCCCGTCGCGCTCCTCACGCCCCGCTCCCGCGGCGCCGTCGAGCCTGGCGACCCCGGCGGACGAGGGCGGATCGACCACCGGTACCTCGGCGAGCCATCCGACGTCGCCGCCCTCGCGCACGGGATCGCCGCGCTGCTCGAGATCCTCGCCCAGCCGTCCCTCGCGGAGCTGCTCGGATCGCCCAGAACCGCCCTCCCACGGGGCGACCAAGGCGCGCTCCAGCAGTTCATCCGCGAGCACCACGCGCACTACTGGCACCCGGGCGCGAGCTGCCCGATGGGCCCCGATCCCGGCATGGGAGCCGTCGTGGACGCACAGGCTCGGCTGCACGGCATGCCCGCGATCCGCCTCGCGGACGCGTCGATCTTCCCGGCCATACCGCGCGCGACCACCGCGATGCCGACCACTGTCGTCGGAGAGCGGGTCGCCGAACTCATGGCCGCGGGGGGTGAGCGCCGAGGCCTGCGCCCGGCGAGCCCGGGGGCGAGTCGCACAGTAGGATCGCGGCCGTGCCGTTCACGCTCAGGAACCTCAGGGGGGATCTTGAGGATGTCGGGTCCAACTTCGACGGCGCGCCGGGCCTGGAGTTCCGCCTCGCGAGCAAGGCGCTCGAGCTCGAGCAGTCCGGCCTGAGCTACCAGCGCATCCCGCCCGGCTCCCGCTTCCCGTACGGCCATACGCACAAGGCGCAGGAGGAGGTGTACGTGGTCGTGCGCGGGAGCGGGCGGATGAAGCTCGACGACGAGATCGTCGAGGTCAGCGAGTGGGACGCGGTGCGCGTCCCGCCCGGCACGTGGCGAGGCTACGAGGCCGGGCCGGAGGGCCTCGAGATCCTCGTCATCGGCGCGCCCAACCTCGGCGAGGATCCGCGCGGAGACGTGACGGGTAGCGCGACTGGTGGGCTGACTAGCGCCCGGTGGGCCAAACCTGGCGCTACGACGGGGACCGCTTCGTCGAGTCGATGCGCCACGCCCGGCGGTCATCGACGCGATCACCGCCTGACCGGTTGACGCCGCGGGTGGCGGGCAGCGCCGGTTTCGGCGAACCTTGTCCGCCTGTGCCGACTGCCGTCCGCCGTGGTCGCCGGGGTCCCGGGGTCAGCGCCCTGGCGGTCGGCGTGCTCGCCGTCGTCGGCATGGTCGTCGCGTTCTCGCTCAGCTCGACCTGGTGAAGCGGGCGGAGTCCCCGGGCGTCCTCGTCGCGTTCTGGCGCATGGTCTGCGTCAGCGTCGTCTGGAACGCCGTGCTCTGGACCACCGGCCGCCACATCACGATGGCGAACGTCCGCCAGGCGTTCCTGCCCGGCGTCTTCTTCGGCCTCAACCTCGCCGTCTTCTTCGCGGGCGCGACCCACAACAGCGTCGCCAACGCGGCCCTGATCGGCTCGCTCGCACCGTTCTTCATCGTCCCCGTCGGCGCCTGGCTGTTCGGCGAGTACATCGATCCGCGGGCGCTGGTGTTCGCGGCGCTCGCGTTCGGCGGCGTCGCGCTCGTGCTGCTCAGCGCCCCGCCGAACGGCGACGCCTCGCTCGAGGGGAACGTGTTCGGCGTGATCGCGATGCTGCTCCTGGTCGCGTACGTCGCCGCGACGAGGCAGTTCCGCAGGGACATGGACGTCACGACGTTCATGGCGACGATCTGCCCGATCGCGGCGGTGGCGGTGCTGCCGCTGGCGGTCGCCCACGGCGGCGTCTTCCACATGAGCGGCACCGGCTGGACCTACATGCTGATCCTCACCTTCACCAGCGGCGTGGCGGCGCAGGGCCTGCTGGTGTTCGCGCAGAAGACGATCCAGATCGGCACGATCGCCATCGCCCAGGTGGCGCAGCCCGCCCTCGCGGTCGTGTGGTCGTTCCTGCTGCTCGGCGAGGTGGTGAACGAGCGTCAGATCGCCGGCATCGCGATCGTCGTCACCGGCCTGCTGTGCTTCGTGCTCCTGAACCAGCGCGGCGCGCGGACCCGGCCATCAGCCTGACCGCGCGGGCGTCGACCCGGTCGAGCTCGGCGATGAAGTGGGAGGCGGCGTCCATCCGCCGGTCGGCCGCCTCGCAGAGATCCTGCGCCGTGGCGGCGTCGCCCGCCTGTGCCGCCACCCGTCCGAGCGCGTCGAGCGCGAAGACCTCGACCGGCGCGTCGTCGCGCCGGCGGGCGTCGTCGAGGATCGCGGCGAGTCGCGCGTCCGCCCCGGGGACGCGATCGCCCGCGTCGAGCGCCGCCAGCAGGCAGTCGCCGAGCGCCGCCTGCTCGCCGCCGCCCGCCGATCGGTGCCACGCGTCCGCCGCTTCCAGCGCGGCCCGCGCCGCCTCCACCCGCCCGAGCGCGCGCAGCACGCGCCCCTGGTGCACGCGCGCGAGCGCCGCCAGCCGCGCGTCGCCGGTCGCCTCGGCCTTCTCGGTCGCGAGCGCGAGCGTCGCGGCACCGGCCGCGTAGTCGCCGGCCTGGCACTGCGCGCGCCCGAGGCTCGAGAGCTGGTACGCCTCGGTCTGCAGGAAGCCGAGCCGGCCCGACGTGCTCGCCGCGCGCCCGATGTGGAGGACGGCGTCGTCGAAGCGGTGCTCGAGGCGGGCCAGCTCCCCGAGCATCGCCTCGCGGCGGACGGCCAGCCACGGGTCGTCGACCTGCGCCAGCCAGTGGTCGACCTGGTCGCGTGCGCGGACCGCGCGATCGCGGTCGGCCGCCGAGATCGCCGCCCGCGACGCGAAGAGCCAGTTCGCGGCCTGGTCCCAGGGACGGTCCAGCGAGGAGTACAACGCGTCGGCGCGATCGGTCAGCTCCATCGCCGCGGCGAACTCGCCATGGTGCGAGACGACGTAGGCGAGGTAGTAGCAACAGCGCGCCTGCAGCTCGACGTCGCCGGTCGCCTCGGCCAGCGCGGTGGCCGTCGGCGATGTGCTCGCGGGCGAGCTCGAGGTGACCGGTCGACGCCTCGATCCACGCCGCGAGCAGCAGGGCCCCGGCGCGGGCCGCGGCCCGGAGCCGCCTCGCCCGCGGCGTCGAGCGCCGCCAGGATCCGCTGCGCGCCCCTGCTGTCGCCCAGCACGATCCAGGCCCAGCCGAAGCCGTTGACGATGTCGAGCCCGAGCAGCGGATCGTGCGCCGCGGTCCAGGCCAGGGCGGCGTCGAGGTTCGCTCGCTCGGCCCGCGCGAACGCGAGGTGCTCGGCCTGCCGGTCGCTGCGCACGCCGGCGGTGGAGGACCGGGCCGCGTCCGCGAACCACGCGGCGTGCGCGCCGAGGGCGCGGTCGGACAGCCCCTGCTCCGCCAGCGCCTCGAGCGCGAACGCGCGGATGCTGTCCAGCAGCCGATAGCGGACGGAGACGTCGCCGTCGACGATCACGAGCGACCGGCTCGCCAGCCGCCCGACGACGTCGATCGCCGCCGCCGCGGGCACGTCGAGCGCCTCGAGGACGGACTCGACCGCGGGAAGCGGCGCGCCGCCGGCGAACGGCGCGAGCGCCCACAGCCCCCGCTTGTCGTCGGGGAACAGCAGCTCGTAGCTCCATCCGATCGTCGCCTTCAGCGCCCGCCGCCGCTGCGGCCTGCGGCTGGCCGGGTCGCTCAACACGCTGAAGCGATCGTCGAGACGGCGGCTGATCTCCTCGATCGAGAGTGTCCGCGTCCGCGCCGCCGCGAGCTCGATCGCCAGCGGCAGGCCGTCGAGCGAGCGGCACAGCTCCTGCACCGCGTCGTCGCCGCCGCCGGGCCGTGTCGCACGACGCGTGAACAGCTCCACGGCGTCCGCGAGCGCAAGCGGCGCGAGCTCGACGACGGCCTCGCCCTCGACGTCGAGCGGGACCTGGCTCGTGCACAGGATCCGCAGGGCGGGAGCGGCGTCGAGCAGCCGGACCGCGAGCGCCGCGGCGGCGTCGACGACGTGCTCGCAGTTGTCGAGGATCACGACCGAGGCGCCGCCCGCGAGCCGCTCCAGCAGCGCCGCCTCGCCGCCGGTCACGTCGATCGCCGCGAGCACCGCGTCGAGGACCTCGTCCGCCGTCGTCGCGGCTTCGAGCCGCACCAGCCACGCCGGCTCCGCGAGCGCGCGTCCCGTCGCGATCGCGACCGCGGTCTTCCCGACGCCGCCCGGGCCGACGACCTCGACGAGCCGCTGCTCCGCCAGCAGGCCGGCCAGGGCGGCGATGTCCTCCTCGCGGCCGACGAGCCCGGCCGACAGCGACGGCAGGTTCCCCGCGGCCGCCGCCGGTCGCGGCGGGACGCGATCCGGGACGCGCAGCGACGGATCTTGCCGGAGGATCTGGCGCTCGAGCTGCTGCAGCCGCGGTCCGGGATCGAGCCCGAGCTCGTCGGCCAGCAGCGCCCGGACCCGCTGGTACGTCGCCAGCGCGTCGGCCTGGCGACCCGCCCGGTAGAGCGCCGTGATCAGCAGCGCCCACAGGCCCTCCTGGAACGGGTAGGCGGACACCGCCGCCTCCAGCTCGCCGACCAGGTCGCCGGGGTCGCCCAGCTCCAGCAGCGCGGAGAGCCGGACCTCGATCAGCTTCATGCGCGCCTCGTCGAGCCGCGCCCTGTGCGGGACCGCCCAGTCGCCGTCGCCGGCGCCCGGGAGGAGGTCGCCGCGGTACAGGTCCAGGGCCGCCTGGCTCAGCTCGGCGGCGCCGCGGTCGTCGCCGGCGTCGAGCCGCCGCGCCGCGGCGGACGCGTCGCGCAGGGCGACGAGCGCGTCGATCTCCGACGGCTCGGCCGCGAGCTTGTAGCCGTTCTCGCCGCCGGCGATCACGAGCGGATCCCCGAACGCGCGGCGCAGCCGGGTGACCTTCGACTGCAGCGTGTTCCGGCGCGTGTCGGCGGCCCCGTGCCACAGCTCGTCGACGAGCCGGTCGGTCCGGACGAACAGCCCGGCGTCGAGCGCGAGGCGCACCAGCAGCTCCGACGTCTTGCCGCCCGGCACCGGCAGGGGCTGACCGTCGCGTGTGACCTCAACCGGGCCCAGCACCGAGATCCGCAGCACCGCGAAAGTGTATGGCCGGCCGCGGGGCGCGGACCCGGTGTCAGCGGAGTGTCAGCGGGTCCCCGGAGGCTCGTCGCATGTCGCCCGAGCTCCCCGAGCAGCTGATCCATCGACTGGCGGTCGGCGATGCCGCCGCGATCGCGTCGATCGTCGAGGCGTCGCGGACCAGCGACGACCCGGTGATCCTCGTCGCGGCGGCGCTCTTCACCCGCGACGGCGACGGCCTGATGGCCCGGGCGTCGGACAGGGCGACGTCGACCCGCGACCGCCAGCTCGTCGCCATCGCGGCCGCGCACCTGCGCGGCCGGCCCGACCTCGTCGACGCCCTCGCGCGGGATCACCTCGTCGACCACCCCGACAACGTCCTGGTCGCCTGGATCGCCGGCGCGAGCCACCGGTCCACGGCACGGCCCAACCCGGAGGAGCGGACATGAACCGCAAGCTCACCGCAGCACTGCTCATCCTCGCCGCGGTCCTGGCCAACGTGGCCTTCACCGCCCTCGGCGCCATCTTCGACTACCCCGACGTGCTCGACGAGCCGGCGGGCCAGGTGCTCGCGTCGTTCCGCGACCACGAGGACGCCGTCAGCGCCTGGTTCGCGGTCCTGGCGCTCTCCGCGGCGCTGCTCGCGCCCGTCGCGATCGGCGTCGGCCGCCTGTCGCCCGCCCGCGCCATGCGGATCGCGGTCCCGGTCGGGATCGCGGCCGCCGTCGTCCAGGTCATCGGCCTCCTGCGCTGGCCGATCCTCGTGCCCGGCTACGCGTCCGACGCGGCGAGCGCGAACGCCGGCGTCGCGGCGGACGGCCGCGACGCGTTCACGACGGCGAGCGACATCCTCGGCACGGCGCTGGGGGAGACCGTGGGCTACCTCCTGACCGCGACGTGGACCGTGCTGGTCGTCGTCGCGCTGGGGCGGGCGTTCGCCGGGCGCTGGTTCACGGCGCTGGGCGCGGTCTCCGCCGCGCTCGTACTCGCCGGCGTCCTCTCGCCGCTCGGACTGCCCGTGATCGACACCGCGAACTTCGCCGGCTACGTGCTCTGGAGCCTGTGGCTGATCGCGTTCGCGATCGTGATCCTGCTCCACGAGCGGCGCCGCGCCGCGGCGCCGACAGGCTCCGTCCGGGACGAGGTGACGGCGTGATCGCGCACGCGAAGGCGACGACGCGGTGGGCGAGCGCGCTGCGCTGGCTCCCCACGTTCGTCGGCTTCCCGCTCGGCGGCCTCGCGGCGGAGCTCGTCGCCGGCCCGGTCGACGGGATCGCCCCGGCGCTCGCCGGCGGAGCCATCACCGGCGCCGTGCTCGGCGCGGTCCAGTCGTGGGGACTCGGTCCGGCCGGCCCGCCGGCCCCGCGGTGGATCGCCGCCACGACGGCGGGCCTGACGGTGGGACTCACCGTCGGATCGGCGGTCGTCGACTACGGCACGAGCCTCGGCGACCTCGTGATCCAGGGCGCGATCTGCGGCCTCGCGGTCGGCGTCGCGCAGGCGGCGCTGCTGCCCGGGCGCGCCGGGTACC
>CAVRTO010000039.1:0-336083 GCA_963724145.1 uncultured Solirubrobacteraceae bacterium | reverse complement strand
GGCGCGGCACGCGGGGGTGCAGGCCGGGCCGGTCACGGTGACGCTGCGGCTCGCGCCGGCGGCGAGGCCGAAGACCGGCAGCGGCCCGAGCTCCGCGGCGCCGACCCGCAGGCCGAGATCGAACGGCGCCGCGGCGGTGCGGCCGGCGTTGCGGACGGTCACCGTGTAGCGGCGGCGATCGGCGCGCGGCGCGGGGAGCACGTCGACGGCGGTCACCTCGAGGTCCGGCCGCAGGTCGGGCTGCCGGCACCAGGACGACGTGTCGCGCGCGGTGCGCAGGGTGTCGCCCTCCTCGTCGAGCCAGCGGAAGCGCACCGTGGTGCGGTAGACCGCGGGCGCGGCCAGGTTCTGGATCGTGCGGCTGTAGCTGTAGCGGCGGACGCCGGCCTGCGAGCTGAGCCACGTGTCGAAGCCGGCCGCCGAGACGCGGCGCCAGCTCTTCACGCCGTCGTCGCGGACCTGGAGCGTGAAGCGGACCTGCATCTTCCCGGTCCCCTTGACCGCCTTCATCTTCGCCTCGAACGTGGCGCCGCGCGCCGCGCCGTCGAGCGCGGGCGTGCAGTCGACGGTCTTCACCGAGGCGCCGTGGGCGGCCGCGGGGAAGGCGAGGACCAGCAGGGTGATGAGCAGGACGCGTCGCATCTCGACGCGCCCCTGAACACGCGCGAGGTCCGCCGGAGTTGCGTTATGTGATCTGGTAGACCGGCCCGTCGCCGCCCTCGGGCGGCGTGAGGCGCCCGCCCTTGGCGGTGATCGCCCCGCACTGGACGCAGTTCGACGGGTTGACCACGAGCTCGACGTGGCTGCCGTCGTCGGGCGCGTCCTCCGGCACCTCGTAGACGCCGGCCGGGCACATCGCGGCCCACGCCTCCCCCAGCTCGCGCGGGACGCGCGGCTGGATCCGGATGTGGCTCGGCGCGTCGTCGCGCGTCGCGTTGCCGGTCAGGAAGACGCCCGAGAGCTTGTCGAACGTGTACTTGCCGTCGGGCTTCGGATAGCGCTTGGCGCGATCCGTGCGCAGGAGCGGCTGCTCGCTGTCGCGATGCGTCGCCCAGTGGCCGCCCGGGATCCGGCCCTTCGTGACCACCATCGCGTTGGTGATCGCGCCACCGACGACCAGCCCCTTGGCGAACGGCTGCTTCATGTTGCGCGACTCGTAGAGCTCCTTGCCGATCTCCGAGTCGAGGATCGCCTGCTCGTAGGCGGAGAAGTCGGTCGAGCCGCCCTTGAGCTGCCGGAAGATCGTCTCCGCCGCGAGCATGCCGCTGCGGATCGCGTAGTGGATCCCCTTCAGCTTCGGGACGTTGACGAGCCCGCCCGCGTCCCCGCAGATGACCATGCCGGGCGCGTGCAGCCGCGGCATCGCCCAGTAGCCGCCCTCGGGGATCGCCTTCGCGCCCCAGGC
Organism: uncultured Solirubrobacteraceae bacterium; assembly: GCA_963724145.1. Taxonomy (GTDB): domain Bacteria; phylum Actinomycetota; class Thermoleophilia; order Solirubrobacterales; family Solirubrobacteraceae; genus DASQMT01. The sequence continues at coordinate 334,678 of CAVRTO010000039.1, read as the reverse complement.
CACGCGCTTGCCGTCGGCGAGGATCTTCCGCACGAGCGGGTGGAGCTTGAACTCCTGCAGCACGTCGTGGACCGAGAGGCTCGCGTCGGCGTAGTCGAGCCCGGTCACGAAGCCGATCGAGACGCGGTTCGGATCGCCCTCGCGGTTCATCGGGTAGATCCACGAGCCGCCGAACTCCTTGTACTTCGCCTGCGGGCGCAGCGGCCAGCCGAGCGTGTGGATCACGCGGTCGAGCGGCTTGTCGACCTCCCAGACCTCCTTGACGCCCAGCGCCCAGACCTGCGGGTCGGTGCCGGCGAGGCCCAGGGCCTTCACCGCCGCGCCGGTCAGGTGGCCCCAGCAGCCCTCGGCCAGCACGGTCGCCTTCGCGACGACGTCCGAGCCGGGCTCGAAGTTCGACTTCTCGCCACCCTGCTTGTCGCGGCCCTTGTCGCCGGTGCGGACGCCGACCACGCGGTCGCCGTCGACGAGCAGCTTCGCGCCGACGGTCTCGGAGAGCACGTAGGCGCCGGCCTCCTCCGCCTGGTCGGCGAGCCAGCGGTTGAGCTCCGCGACCGAGACGACGTAGTTGCCGTGGTTGCGGAACGGCGGCGGCGTCGGCTTGAGCGGGATCGACCGCTTGCGGTTGAGCATGAAGTAGACGGTCTCCTTGCTCCACCTCGCCGAAGTGGGGCCAGGAGTCGTCGTCCGGCAGCAGGGAGCGGATCGCGCTCGGGTTCATCACGCCGCCGGAGAGCTGGTGCGCCCCGGCGACGCGGCCCTTCTCGATCACCGCCACGGGCACCTCGCCCAGCGACTCCATCAGCTCGGGGTCGTCCTCGAGCAGCTGCAGGAGCCGGATCGCGCAGGCCATGCCGGCCTGGCCGCCGCCGACGATCGCGACGCCGACCTCGATCCGCTCGTCCTCCGGATCGGTCGGCGCGCCGACGAACTCCGCCGCCGCGTCGACCGGCGGCGGGAACTCGATCGGGGCGACGTGGTGCCCGTTGGTGCTCGCCATCAGCCGCCCTTGCGGGCCTTCACGGCCTCGGTGAGCTTGGGCACGATCTTGTTGAGGTCGCCGACCACGCCGAGGTCGGAGAACTCGAAGATCGGGGCGTTGGCGTCCTTGTTGATCGCGACGATGTTCTCGGACCCCTGCATGCCGACCTTGTGCTGGATCGCGCCCGAGATCCCGGCGGCCAGGTAGAGCTTCGGCGCGACCGTCTTGCCGGTCTGGCCGATCTGGGCCGAGTACGAGTACCAGCCCGCGTCGACGACCGCGCGGGTCGCGGCGACGGCGCCGCCGAGCGCGCCGGCGAGGTCCTCGAGCGCCTCGAAGCCCTCGGCCTTGCCGAGCCCGCGGCCGCCGGCCACGAGGATGTCGGCGTCCTCGATGTTGACGTCGGCGCCGCGCTGCTCGCCGCGCGTGACCATCTGCGCCTTGAGCGAGTGCGGGGCGAACTCGACCGCCACGTCCTCGACCGCCGCGGTGCCGTCGCCGGCCTCCTTCGCCTCGAACGCGTTCAGGCGGCCGATGATCACGCCGACGCCCGAGCGGTAGTGGACGTCGGAGACCGACGAGTCCTGGAGGATCGGCCGCTCCGCGACGAGCTTGCCGTCCTCGACGCGCACGTTGGTGACCTCCATGCAGACGCCGGCGTCGAGCCGCGCGGTCAGGCCCGCGCCGATCTCGAAGCCGAGCAGGCCGCCGCCGAACAGGGCGTAGCCGTGGCCGTTGTCGCCGATGACCCTGGCCATCGCGTCGACGACCGGCTGCGCCAGGCCCTCGGGGCCCTCGACGCGGAAGACCTTCGTCGCGCCGTAGCCGCCGAGCGACGCGCACAGCTCGTCGGTCAGGCCGGCCTTCTCGCCGACGACGACCGCGTGGCACTCGCCGCCGAGCTCGGCGGCCAGGCGGGCGCCCTCGGCCACGGCGCCGAGCGAGTTCTTGTTGAACGCCCCGTCGTAGTGGAGCGCGTAGACCAGGATCGAGCTCATGCCAGCAGCTTCCTCTCATCCAGCCAGGAGACGATCTGCTCGACGGTCTCGCCGGTGTCCTCGTCCTCGATGATGCGGCCCGCCTCCTTGGCGGCGGGGGCCTTGAAGTCGGCGCAGTGGGCGCGCGCGTTGTCGTAGCCGATCCGGTCCGCCTCGATCCCGAGGTCGGCGGCGGTCTTCTCCTCGCGCGGCTTCTTCTTGGCGCCCATGATCGCCTTCAGCGACGGGTAGCGCGGCTCGTTGATCGCGTCGCCGACGGAGATGACGGCGGGGAGCTCGACGAGCACCGTGTCGTAGCCGTACTCGGCCTGGCGCTCGCAGCGCAGCTTGCCGTCCTGGACGTCGATCTTGATCACCTGCGTGAGCGACGGCATCTGCAGGTGGTCGGCCACGACCGCGCCGATCGTGTAGCACTCGCCGTCGTCGGACTGCTGACCGAGCAGGACGAGGTCGGGCGCCTCGGACTCGAGCGCCTTGGCGAGCGCGTAGCCCGTGCCGTTGACGTCCGAGCCGGCGAGCGCCTCGTCGGTGAGCTGGAGCGAGCGGTCGGCGCCGAGCGACACCGCCTTCTGGAGCGCGCGCTGCGCGGACTCCGGGCCCATCGTGACCGCGACGACCTCGTCGACCTCGACCGCACCGCCCTCCTTGAGCTGCATGGCGGCCTCGATGGCGTGCGTGTCGAACGGGTTCAGGTTCTTCTCACCGCTGCGGTCGAGCCGCCCCGTGGAGGGGTTGATGCGCTTCTCGACTGCGGCGTCCGGCACTTCTTTGACCAGGACGCAGATCTTCACGGCCTATCGAGCCTCCTAAATCGGAACCAGCACTTCGCAGATCGTAGCCGGTTGACTGACGAGTCAATCTACTTGGATCCGCCTGCGGCGAGCGCCAGCAGGCGCTCGATCAGGCGGTCACGGTCGGCGCCCTTGGGGGCGGCGATGCCGAAGAGATCGGAATACCACAGACCGTCGGCCGCGAGTCGCACCAGCCACGCGTCGACCGGGTCGCCGACGTCCTCCAGCATCCGGTCCATCCACGCGGCGTAGCGTTCGCGCACCTGCCCGAGGACGGCGGGATCCTCGATCATCGCGGCGAGCATCCCGAACTCGGACGCGGCGTTCTCCGGACCGGTGACCTCGCTCGCGCGCACGTACGCCGCGGCGAAGCCGGGGCCGGCGAGACGGGCGCCGAACTCGTCGAGCCAGCGCTCGAGCAGCCCGTCGATCAGGGCGCGCTTGGAGGCGAAGTGGTAGAGCACGCCGCCCTTGGAGACGCCGGCCTCGGCGGCGACCGCGTCGAGCGTGAGCGCGGCGGCGCCGTCGCGGCGCACCACGGTCAGCGCGGCGTCGAGCAGCGCCGTGCGGCGACTCGGGCGCGGCATCAGTGCGCGCCGGAGGCGTTGAGCCCGATCGACGCCGAGGATGATCAGCGCGATCGAGCCGATCTTCAGCGCGGTCGCGGGCTCGCCGAGCACGCGCCATGCCGATCACGGCGATCGCCGCGGTCCCGGCGCCGGCCCAGATCGCGTAGGTGGTCCCGACCGGGATGTCGCGCAGCACCAGCGAGAGCAGCCAGAACGAGAGCGCGTAGCCGAGGACCACGATCGTGCTCGGGAGCGGGCGGCTGAAGCCGTCGGCGTAGCGCAGCGAGATCGTCGCGGCGACCTCCGAGGCGATGGCGATGGCGAGCAGGATCCCGGCCGGCATGGGCCGTAACTATACCGTCCGGACGGTAACGCTACGGGGTGACGGAGGCGCGGATGAAGTCGATGATGTCCGCGGTCGGGGCGCCGGGGGTGAAGACCTCGGCGACCCCGAGCTCCTTGAGCTCGGGGATGTCCTGCGCCGGGATCGTCCCGCCGACGGTGACCACCACGTCGCCCGCGTCCTGCTCGCGCAGCAGCTCGACGACGCGCGGCACGAGCGTCATGTGCGCGCCCGAGAGGATCGAGAGCCCGACGGCGTCGGCGTCCTCCTGGAGGACGGTCTCGACGATCTGCTCGGGCGTCTGGTGCAGCCCGGTGTAGATGACCTCCATCCCCGCGTCGCGCAGGGCGCGGGCGATGATCTTCGCGCCGCGGTCGTGGCCGTCGAGGCCCGGCTTGGCGACGACGACGCGGATCCGGCGGGTGGTGGTGGCGGCGGCCATGTCCGGATCGTAACCCGCCATGGCCGCGCCGCGCCGCAGCAGCCTCAGCGCACGACGAGCTTCATCTTCTGATCGCGCGCGCCGTGCACCGTGCAGATGAGCGTGTAGGTGCCCTTCCTGGTGACCTTCTTCGTGTACGTAGCCGGACGACTTGGTCGGCGACCGGAACGTCGCCGGGCCCTTGCTGACCGAGACGTTGTGCACGCTCTTCCCGCGGAACTTCCACGTGACCTTGGCGCCCTTGGCGACGTTGACGACCGGCACGCCGCTCGGGCGGACGAAGTAGTTGTCCCCCACCTTGATGGCGGCACCCGCCACGGCAGGCGCCACGGCCGGGCCGAGCAGGCCGGCGATGACGAGCGGGGCGATCAGCTTGCGCAAGGAGGACCTCCGGAGACGGGCACGGCTGGCGGTACGCATGCGCGCCGCCGCCGGTTCGAATCTGCGTGGACGGCTGGGCAGTGTAGGCGCACCGCCCGTGTTTCCGGCCGGGCTCCGCGCGGGTAGGTGAACTTCGCCGCCCGCGCCGGGGCGACCATCCCCGTAGGAGAGCCGTCATGCCGTATCTGCACTGCCCTCGCTGCCACCGCACCGCCTGGATGCGCTCCCGGAAGACCGAGGACGCGATCGCGTGCCACCACTGCGGCATGACGCTGACCGCGGTGACCGCGGACGAGACCGCGTTCCTCACCGGCGCGGTGCGCGAGCGGTTCGCCCGTGACGTGCGCCGCAGCGGCGCCCGCCCGCGCTTCCTGCGCGACGTCGCCGCCGCTCACCGAATAGCGTCGCCGAGGAGCGCGCGGGCGATGACGAGCCGCTGGATCTCGCTCGTCCCCTCGTAGATCTCGGTGATCTTCGCGTCGCGGTAGTAGCGCTCGGCCGGGAACTCGGTCGTGTAGCCGTAGCCGCCGAGCACCTGGATCGCCTCGCCGGTCTGGCGCCGCGCGACGCCGGACGCGAACAGCTTGGCCTGCGCGCCCTCGACCGTGTGCGGCAGGCCGGCGTCCTTGAGCCGCGCCGCGCGCCAGACGAGCGCGCGCGCCGCCTCGATCTCGGTCTGCATGTCGGCGAGCTTCTGCTGGATCGCGCCGAGCCTGGCGATCGGGGCGCCGAAGGCGTGGCGCTCCTGCGCGTAGCCCGCGGCGAGGTCGAGCGCGGCCTGGGCGATGCCGACGGCCTGGGCGGCGATCCCGATCCGGCCGGCGTCCAGCGTCCTGAGCGCGATCCGCATGCCCGCCCCGGGCTCGCCGAGCCGCTCGCCGGGGGCGCCGTCGAGCGCCAGGTCGGCGGTCGAGGACGAGTGCAGCCCGAGCTTGCCCGCCTCGCGCAGGACCTCGAGGCCCGGCGCGTCGCCGCGGACGACGTAGGCGCTGACGCGGTCGTCGTCGGCGTCGCGCGCGAAGACGACGATCGTCGCGGCGTGCGAGCCGTTGGTCACCCACTGCTTCGTGCCGCTCAGCCGGCCGTCGCTGGCGCGCGTCCGCAGCGCGCCGGCGTCGGAGCCGGAGCCCGGCTCGGTCAGCGCGAACGCGCCGATCTCCTCGCCGGTCGCGAGCGCCGGGACCCAGCGCTCGCCGCCGTTGGCGAGCAGCGGCAGCGCGCACGCGCTCGTGTGCACGGCGACCGTGACGCCGACGCCGGCGTCGGCGCGCGAGAGCTCCTCGAGCACCAGCACGTAGGCGAGGAAGTCGGCGCCGGCGCCGCCGTGCTCCTCCGGGCACGCAGACGCCCATCAGCCCGAGGTCGCCCAGGTCGGAGAACAGCGCGCGCGGGAAGGTGTGCTCGCGGTCCCACTCGGCGGCGTGCGGCGCGATCCGCTCGGCGGCGAAGCGCGCGGCGAGGTCGCGGATCTCGCGCTGCTCGGCGGTCAGCTCGTGGAGGCTCATCGGCGGCGCAGGGGGATCACGGTCCCGGACCGGCGCGGCGGGGCCGAGCGGCGGCTGAGGACGACCGAGCCGAGCCCGCCGAGCGCGGCGGCGACGCCGGCCGCGCCGGCCATCCGCAGCCGCCGCCCGAGCCGCTCGAAGCGCATGACCTCCCAGCCCTCGGCGCGGGCGACGCGGCCCAGCTCCGAGTCGGGGTTGACGGCCACCGGGTGGCCGACGAGCCGCAGCATCGGCAGGTCGGACTCGGAGTCCGAGTAGGCCCAGCTGACGCTCAGGTCGATGTCCTCGCGGCGCGCGAGCTCGCGGATCGCCTCCGCCTTGCCCTCGCGGTAGGTGAACGGGCCGCCGGCCTTGCCGGTGTAGTGCCCGTCGACGACCTCGGAGACGCTGCCGACGGCGCCGTCGAAGGTGAGGACGATCGCCATCAGCTCGGCCATCTCCTGCGACGCCGCGGTGCAGATGAAGATCGGGCGGCCGGCGTCCTGGTGGTCGTAGGCGATCTGCAGCATCTTCGGGTACAGGCGCGGGAGCACGCCGGCGAGCACGTCGGGGGCGAGCCGCTGGAGGTCGCGCACGCGGACGCCCTCGAGCGTCTGCCCGACGCGCTCGCGCAGCCGGTCGGTCGCCGCGTCGGTCGAGCCGCGCAGGCGGAAGCGCAGGTTCTCCCATGCGTCGGTCGCCAGGTCGCGGCGCGACATCAGGCCGGCGCGGTAGGCGGCGCGGCCGAACTGGAACGCCGACGAGCCCGCGATCAGCGTCCGGTCGAGGTCGAAGAAGGCGGCGCCGCGCTCGTCCGGGCCGCCGCAGCGCGGCGCCGCCCGGCGGTGGCGGGAGGATGTGCGGGCGCTCGGTCACACCCGTACGACGATCGCGTCGCCCTGGCCGCCGCCGGAGCAGATCGCGGCGCAGCCGAGGCCGCCGCCGCGGCGCCGCAGCTCGTGCACGAGCGTGCCGAGGATGCGCGCGCCGGAGGCGCCGATCGGGTGGCCGATGGCGACCGCGCCGCCGTTGACGTTGACCCGGTCCTCGTCGAGGTTGAGCATCCGGATCGAGTTCAGCGTCACCGAGGCGAACGCCTCGTTGATCTCCCACAGGTCGATGTCGCCCGGCTGGAGGCCGATCCGGTCGAGCGCCTTGATCGCCGCGTTGGCGGGCGTGCGGGCGAGGTACGGGTAGTCGTCGGCGACCTGGGCCTGGCTGAGGATCTCGGCCAGCACCTCCTTGCCCTCGCGGTCCGCCCACTCCTCCGAGGCGAGGACGAGCGCGCCGGCGCCGTCGTTGACGCCCGGCGAGTTCCCGGCGGTGTGGGAGCCCTCCTTCGAGGCGAGCCCGGGCAGCCTGGCGAGCGTCTCGAGGCTCGAGTCGCGGCGCGGCGCCTCGTCGACCTCGACGACCGTGTCGCCCTTCCGGCCCTTGACGGTGACGGCGACGATCTCCTCGGGCAGGCGGCCGTCGTCGGTCGCGGCGATCACGCGCTCGTGCGAGCGCAGCGCCCAGCGGTCCATGTCGGCGCGGGTCATCTCGAGCTCGTCGCCGACCTCGGTCGCCTCGACGAACATCTGCTTGCCGGTGAACGGGTTGGTGAGCCCGTCGTGGACCATCGCGTCGAGCGCCTTCATGTCCCCCATGCGCGCGCCGAAGCGGGCCTGCGGCAGGAGGTACGGCGCCTGCGACATCGACTCCATGCCGCCCGCGACGGCGACCTCGACGTCGCCGGCGCGGATCGCCGCGTCGAGGATCCCGGTCGCGCGGACGCCCGACGCGCAGACCTTGTTGATCGTCTCGGAGGAGACCTCCTTCGGGATGCCGGCGTTGATCTGCGCCTGGCGCGAGGGGATCTGCCCGGCGCCGGCCTGGAGGACCTGGCCCATCACGACGTGGTCCACCTGCTCCGGCTCGACGCCCGCCCGCTCCAGCGCGGCCTCGATGGCGATGCCGCCGAGGTCCGTGGCCTTGAGCGTGGAGAGGCCGCCGCCGAGCTTGCCGACGGGGGTCCGGGCGGTTCCGAGGATCACGGTCTTGGGCATGGGTCTGACGATAGCCTCCGGCGATCGACGTCCGAGCCACCACCGACGCGCCGGCCGACACCGGGGCGGACACGATCGTCGTCGGCGTGTTCGACGGCAAGGGCATCCCGCACGACGTCCACGACGGAGCGCTGGGCGCGCTCGTCGACGCCGGCGAGGCGCGGTCGGAGCTGCGGTCGCTCGCGGTCGCGCATGCGGCGGGCAAGCGCTGGATCCTCGTCGGCGGCGGGTCGCGCGACGACTTCGACGGCGAGCGGGCGCGGCTGGTCGCGGCGGCCGCGCTGGGCCGCGCGCGCGAGCTCGGCGCGCGCTCGCTCTGCTGGGAGCTGCCGCACAAGGTGCCCGACGCGGTCGCGGGCGCGATCGTCGAGGGAACCCTGCTGGCGGCCTACCGCTACGTCGACTTCAAGTCCGACCCGGGCGAGGACCGCGCGCCGGCCGAGCTGATCGTCTCCGCGCACCACGACGTGGCCCGCGCGGTCGAGCTGGGCCGGGTCGGCGCGGAGGCCGCGAACCGCGCGCGCGACCTCCATGAACGCGCCGCCGAACGCGATGACGCCGGAGGCGCTGGCCGAGCACGCGCGGGCGCTGCCGGGCGTGGCGGTCGAGGTCATGGGCCGGGCCGAGATCGAGGCGGCCGGGATGGGCGCGTTCGCCGCGGTCGCGCAGGGGTCGGTGAACGAGCCGCGCCTGATCACGGCGCGGTACGACCCGCCCGGGGCGGCCGGGCCGCTCGTCGGGATCGTCGGCAAGGCGGTGACGTTCGACTCCGGCGGCTACTCGATCAAGCCGGCCGCGCGGATGCACGAGATGAAGTTCGACATGGGCGGCGGGGCGGCGGCGCTCGAGGCGACCGGCGCGATCGCGGAGCTCGGGCTGCCGATCCGGCTCCTGACCGTGGTCGGGGCGACCGAGAACCTGGTCTCGGGCGGCGCGGTGCGGCCGGGGGACATCGTCCGCTCGCGCGCCGGGATCACGATCGAGGTCAACAACACCGACGCCGAGGGCCGGCTCGTGCTGGCCGACTGCCTCACCCACGCGCGCGACCAGGGCGCCGAGCGGCTGATCGACCTCGCGACGCTGACCGGCGGCGTGGTCAGCGCGTTCGGGAACGTGCACGCCGCGCTGATGGGCAACGACGACGCCTGGTGCGACGCGGTCCGCGCCGCCGGCGAGGCGACCGGCGAGCGGGTCTGGCGGATGCCGCTCGACCCCGCCTACGACGAGCTGATCAAGGGCCGCTACGGCGACCTGATCAACTCGAGCGAGGGGCGCAAGGCGCAGTCGATCACCGCGGCCTCGCTGCTCGCGCGATTCGCGGGCGACGTGCCGTGGGCGCATCTCGACATCGCCGGGGTCGCCGACGGGCTCGGCAAGCCCTACGCGCAGAAGGGCGCCTCGGGCTGGGGGGTGCGGCTCCTGCTCGAGCTGGCCCGCGAGCTGGCGGGCGAGCCCGATCCGGGCTGATGGCGCCGCGCCTGGCACTGGCCGCGGTCGTGCTCCTCGTGGGCTGCGGCGGCGACTCCGGGCCGGTGCAGCAGGACACGCCGGCGCGGGCCGCCGCGAGCCCGCCCCACCGTCGTGCTGCGCTTTCGCGCCAGCGACGGCCGCCGCCTGCGCGGCCGGCTGACGCCGGCCACGCAACGGCACGCGCCCGCGGTCGTGCTCGTCCACGGGCTCTACGGCGAGCCCGCCCAGTGGGACGAGTTCGCCGGTCACCTGCACCGCGCCGGGTTCACCACGCTCGCCTACGCCTCGCGCAGCGACCACCAGCCGGACGAGGGCGTGCTCGCGCGCGACCTGACGGGAGCGGTGCGGGCGCTGCGCGCCCGTCCCGAGGCCGACCCCGACCGGATCGTGCTGGCGGGCGCCAGCGTCGGCGGATCGACGGTGGCGTATGCGCTCGGCACCCGACGCCGCCTGGGCGCCCGCGGCGGCGTCGCGTTCTCGGCGCTCGAAGGCCCGCGCGAGGTCGCGCTGGGCAAGCGCCACGGCTTCCGCCCGCACGGCCTGCTGCTGATCTCCGACCGGCGGGAGGCGGACAACGCGCGCGCCCTGCGCGCCGACGCGCACGGCGAGGGCACGACGATCTTCCTCACCGAGGCGACCGGGCACGGCACCGCGCTGGTGGCCGATCCGGGCGCCCGCGAGCGCGCGCTCGACTGGCTCGAGCGCCTCACGACCTGACCCCGGCCGCTTCAATGCCCGTATGGACTTCGACCTCTCCCCCGACCACGAGCTGATCCGGCGGACCGTGCGCGAGTTCGCCGAGGGCGAGATCGCGCCGGTGGCGGAGGAGCTGGACCGCGAGAAGCGGTTCCCGTACGAGATCGTGGCCCAGCTCGGCGAGCTCGGGCTGATGGGGATCCCGTTCCCGGAGGACGTCGGCGGCGCGGGCGGCGACACGCTCGCCTACGCGATCGCGGTCGAGGAGCTGGCGCGGGTCGACTCCTCGGTGGCGATCACGATGTGCGCGCACACGTCGCTGGGCACGCAGCCGATCTACCTGTTCGGGAGCGCCGAGCAGAAGGAGGAGTGGCTGCCGGAGCTGACCGCGGGCCGGAAGCTCGGCGCGTTCGGGCTGACCGAGCCCGAGGCCGGCTCGGACGCGGGCAACGTCCGAACCCGCGCCCGCCTCGACGGCGGCGAGTGGGTGATCGACGGCGCCAAGCAGTTCATCACCAACGCCGGGACCGACATCTCCGGGGTCGTGAGCATCACGGCACGGACCGGCGACGACGAGATCTCGAACCTGATCGTGCCGAACGGGACGCCCGGCTACGCGCAGGGCGAGCCGTACCGGAAGATGGGCTGGAACGCGTCCGACACGCGGCCGCTGAGCTTCGAGGACTGCCGCGTGCCCGAGGACGCGCTGCTCGGTCCGCGCGGGGCCGGCTTCCGGCAGTTCCTGCGGATCCTCGACATCGGCCGCATCGGCGTCGCGGCGATGGGCGTCGGCCTCGCGCAGGGCGCGCTCGACGAGGCGCTCGCCTACGCGCGCGAGCGGCGCGCGTTCGGGCAGCCGATCTCGAAGTTCCAGGCGATCCAGGCCAAGCTCGCCGACATGGCGACCGAGATCGAGGCCGCGCGGCTGCTGACCTACAAGGCGGCGCGGCTCAAGGACGCCGAGCGCGACTTCACGCTGACCGCCGCGCAGGCGAAGCTCAAGACCGGGCGGCTCGCCGTCCGCTGCGCCGAGGAGGCGGTCCAGATCCACGGCGGCTACGGCTACATCGAGGAGTACCCCGTCTGCCGCTTCTACCGCGACGCCAAGATCCTCACCATCGGCGAGGGGACCGACGAGGTCCAGCAGATGGTCATCGCCCGCGCCCTGGGGGCGTAGCCGCTGCGCGCGCTCGCCCTGTGGGCGGTGCTGTTCGCCGTCTACGCCGCGACGCTCGGGGTCGGCCCGCGCCGGGCGGGCGACGAGGGGCACCGGCTCGTCGGCGCCGCGGCGGTGACGCGCGGGGAGTGGACCGACCTCGCCGGCGCCTACCGCGCGCGGGTGTGGCAGGACTGGGGCGGGCCGCCGGTGCGGCCGGTGGGCGAGGTCGTCTCGGGGCGGCGGGTGGAGCCGTACGGGATCGGGATGTCGCTGCTCGTCGCGCCGGCGTACGCGATCGGCGGCGCGCTCGCCGTCGAGCTGTTCATGGCGGCGGTGGCCGCGCTCGCGTTCGTGCTCGCGGCGGCGCTGGCGCGGCGCGTGGTGCCGGACCCGTGGGCGACCTGGGCCGCGGTGCTGGCGGCGCTCTCGCCGCCCGCGCTGGCGCAGGCGACGGCGGTCGCGCCGCTGCTGCCCGCCGGCGCGCTGCTCTGCGCCGCCGCGCTGTGCGCGCTGCGGGCGCGCGAGCGCCCGCTCATGCGCAACGCGTTCGGCGGCGGGCTCGCGCTCGCGCTGCTGCCGTGGCTCGACCCGTGGCTGCTGATCCCGGCCGCGCCGGTCGCGTTCCTGCTCGCGCGCTGGACGGCGCGCCGCGGCCGCTCGGTGGTCGCGCTCGGCTCGCTCGAGATCCAGCTCGCCTCGCTGGTGTTCTACGCGTCGCTCAACGAGCGCCTGTACGGCGGGCTCACGCCGCTGGCGGTGGCGGACGCGCCGGCGACCGGCGCGTCGTCGCTGTCCGACTACGCGGAGCGGCTCCCGCGCCTGGTCGGCGCCGGGCTCGAGCGCGACGCCGGGCTGCTGCGCTGGGCGCCGGTGGTGGCGCTCGTCCTGCTCGGCGCGTGGCTGCTCTGGCGCTCGCGCCGCGTCCGGCTCGCCCGGCTCGTCGCCGAGCAGCGCGACGCCGAGCACGCGGCGTTCCTCGCGCTCGCCGTCTGCGGCGCGCAGCTGATCGCGGCGGCGTTCACGACGCCGTCGCTCGCCGGGCTGGGCGCCGCGCTCGTCCCCGCGCTGCCGTGCGCGGTGGCGCCGATGGCGTGGGGGCTGCGGCACGCGCCGGTGGCGGGCTGGGTGCTGGGGGCGCTGACGCTGGCCGGGTCGCTGTGGCTGGTGGTCGAGGGCGCGTGGTCGGCGTCGTCGGACGCGCCGTGGGGGCCGATCGTGCGGGTGTTCCCGGTCGACGGCAGCGCCGGGCATGACGGTGGTCGCCGTCGGCGCGGTGGTCCTCGTCGTTGCCGCCGTCGTCGTCGACCTCCGGCGGGAGCGCGGCGCGTATGAACTGCGGCACTGAGGGAGAGCCGCGACGAGGTCGCTGCGCTTGCTCCGTTTGGCACCGCTATGCGGGGTCAATGGAGCACGGACGCCCCGGCGCGGGGTCGTGCTGCGTTGAGCTCAGGCGCGCCGCGCGGCGTCGGACGCGTCGACCGCGCCGCGCTCCAGCACCGCGCTCGCCGCGCTGGCCGGATCGAGCCGGCGCGCGACCACCTCGTCGAGCAGCGCCTGGATCTCCGGGTCCTCGCGCAGCGACGCCTCGAGCGCGCGGCGCAGCCGCACGGTCGCCAGCCCGAGCACCTCGTTGAAGAGGTTGCGGCGGCGGCGCTCCGACAGCAGCCCCTCGGACTCCACGAACGCGCGGTGCTCGGCGAGCTTCGCCGCGAGCTCCTCGACGCCCTCGCCGCGGACCGCCTCGGTCTTGACGATCGGGACGCTCCAGCCGCCCTCGACCGGCGCGAGCGTGAGCACGCCGCGGATCTCGCGGACCATCGTGTCGGTCAGCGGGTGGTCGGCCTTGTTGACCACGATCACGTCGGGGATCTCCATCACGCCCGCCTTGAGCGCCTGGATCGAGTCGCCGCTGCCCGGGATCAGCACGAGCACGACGGAGTCGGCGTGGTCGATCACGTCGACCTCGGCCTGGCCGACGCCGACCGTCTCGAGGAAGACGTCGTCCCGGCCGGCGGCGTCCATCAGCAGCGCGGCCTGGAGCGCCGCCTCGGCGAGGCCGCCGAGCGCGCCGCGCGTCGCCATCGAGCGGATGAACACGCCCGGGTCGAGGAAGTGCTCGGTCAGCCGGATCCGGTCGCCGAGCAGCGCGCCGCCGCGGAACGGCGAGCTCGGGTCGATCGAGAGCACCGCCACGGTCCGCTCGAGCTTGCGCTGGTGGGTGACGAGCGCGCCGATCAGCGTCGACTTGCCGGCGCCGGGCGGCCCGGTGAAGCCGACGACCTGCGCGCGCCCCGTCGCCGGATAGACCTCGCGGACGAGCGCCCAGCCCTCGGGGTCGTCGTCCTCGACGAGCGAGATGCCGCGCGCCAGCGCGCGCTTGTCGCCGGCCAGGAGGCGCGCGGCGAGGGAACGGTCGTCCGCCATCGGGCGGGGATCATCGCAGCCACCTAGGATCGGCGGCGCAGATGGCGACCGTCACCGAGCCACCCGAGGCGACCCTGGTCCGCGGGGCGCCGATGCCGCCCTCCGGCGGCCCGCGCGCGCTGCTGCGGTTCGCGCGCGCCAACGGGATGCTGAACGCCAAGTACGGCCGGCTCGTGCTGCGCTGGGCCTGGCTCAAGCTGCGCTGGCGCGGCCGGCTGCGGACCGACGGGCTGTGCTTCGTCGGCCCGGGCGTGACGTTCGAGATCGGCCGCGGCGCCACGCTGCACCTCGGCCGCTGGTCGTGGATCGGGCACGGCACGAAGGTCCGCGTCCACGAGGGCGAGGCGTCGATCGGCGCGAAGACCGTGCTCGGGCAGGAGTGCACGATCTCGGCCTTCCAGCACGTGGCGATCGGCCGCGAGTGCATCGTCGCCGACCGCGTGATGCTGATCGACTTCGACCACGGCGTCGTCGAGGTCGAGCGCCCCGTCCGGCTGCAGGGGATCTACAAGCGCGACGTGAACGTCGGGAACAACTGCTGGATCGGCTACGGCGCCTGCATCCTGCGCGGCGTCACGGTCGGCGACAACTGCGTGATCGGGACGAACACGGTCGTGACCAAGGACGTGCCCGACAACGCCGTCGTCGCGGGCGCCCCGGCGCGGACGCTGCGGATGCGCCCGGCGCCGAAGCGACTGCGATGGAAGTAGATGTGCGGGGCGGCGCCCCCCGGTGCCGCCCCGCACGTATTCGCGCTCCCCAGCGCGAAGCTTCAAGTCATCCGTTGCCGCAGACCGGCCACGGGCTCGTGCCCGCCTGCTCCAGCAGCGCAGCCGCGCGCTTGTCCTGCTCGGCCTCCGGCGCCTTCGCCGGATCTCCCTTGCCACCCATTGCCCGCCAAGTGGATCGGGAGAACTGGTATTTGCCGCGGTAGCGCCCGTCGGCCGAGACGGCGGTCGGATCGCCGCCCGACTCGCACTCGGCGATCCGGGCCAGCAGCTTCGACGGCGCCTTGGCCTTGGACGTCTTCTGGGCGACCACGCCGAGCGCTCGAGCGGTCTGCGGCCCGACGATGCCGTCGACCGCGAGCCCGTGCTTGCGCTGGAAGCGCTTGACGGCACGCCGGGTCTGCGGGCCGTAGACGCCGTCGGCCGTGACGCCGAGCGCGGTCTGGACGGCGGCGACGTCGACCCCCGGCACGACGGTCTTCGCCCCGCCCGTCGCGGCCTCCGCGGCGGTCGCGCCGCCGGCGCAGGCGAGGGTCAGCCCGAGCGCCGCCGCCGCGAGCAGCGGGCGGAGGCGCAGCCGACCTCGGGAAGGGTCGGACGGGGACGGATCAGTTGTCGACACGTATGAACCTCGCTGGTCATCACGCCTACGGGGTTAGCTGTCGGGCTCGCGCGTTGACCTGCGCTACGCCGCGCTCTGGCGGCGATTCGCCCCAGGAGCCTCAGGCTCCATTGGGTCCCCCGCTCCCGGCCGCACCTGGCGTCCGGGACTCGGCTGGTTCCACTTCAGGTCGGAGAGCATACGACCCTCGCGGACGGAATGCGTCGCGACGGGCCGGTCAGGCTGCGAACAGCGCCGCGGGCTCGAGGTGCGGGGCGAGCCCGCGCAGCTCCGGCGGCTCCCCGCCGCGGAGCGCCGCGCGAACGCCGCCGCGTGGCCGGCGGCGCGCTCGAGCGGGTAGTCGCCCGCGGTGCGGTGGGTGGCGAGGAACGCCCAGTCGGAGGACTGCAGCGCGAGCAGCTCGCGCAGCGCACGCTCCGGCACGCCCGGGCCGGCCGCGAGCGCGCGCAGCTCCGCGTCGCGCTGGCGCCACGCGAGCCCGGCCGCGCCGGGCCCGCTCCACGTCGTCAGGTCGCGCGGCGCCCCCCACGACGTCACCGGCAGCGGCGGCGCCGGGATCGGCGTCGCCGAGCAGCTCGTCCAGCGGCGCGATCCGGAGGCCCGCGCGCTCCGCCTCCTCCAGCACGGCGGCGAGCCACTGCGGGCCCTCGTGCCAGTGCAGGCCGAGCAGCTCCGTGTCGACCGCGACGGTCGCGAGCCCGCCGTCGCGCACGCGCGCCGCCGCGTCGCGCACGAACGCCGCGGCGTCCGCCCGCGCCTGGGCGGCGGCGCGCTCCGGCTCGTACGCGCCGCCGGCGACCGCCCACGCCTGGTGACGCCGGGCGGTCAGCCGGTGCGTGTCGCGGTAGGCGCCGCGCGAGGGATAGCCGCCCGCGCTCCAGACCAGCTCGAGCAGCGGGCGGTCGAGCGGGACGAGCAGCGGCCCGGCGGCGGAGCGCAGCGGCCGGCGCGGCGCGCCGAGCACGTCGGTCAGGTCGACGCAGACCGCCCGCACCCCCGCCTCCTCCAGCAGCGGGTCGAGCCACGGCGCGTGCGCGCACTCGGGCAGCCAGAGCCCGCCGCCCCACGCGCCGGACCGCGCCCGGTGCGCCGCGATGCCGGTCGCGAGCTGCAGCCGGACGCCGGCGGCGGTCGCCAGCAGCGGCAGGATCGCGTGGGTGGCGGCCGAGGTCCAGGTCGCGTGCGCGGCCAGGCGCCCGGCGACGCCGGCCACGCGATCCGCGGCGGCCGCGTACGCCGCCGCCGAGTGCTCGAGCGCCGCGCGCTCGCCCGGATCCGGCGTGGCGCGCAGGTCGAGCGCGTGCGACGCCGGGCGGATCTCGCGCAGGAACGCCGCGCAGCGCTCGAGCGCGCCCGGCGCGGCGAGCTGGTCGCCGAGCACCGGCGTGACCGACAGCGTCACGCGGCCGGGCGCCGCGTCGAGGACGTCGAGCAGCGGGACGTAGCACGCGGCGACCGCCTCCCACAGCCACTCCTCGCCGAACGGCCACGTCCCGAAGCCCTCGACGTAGGGCATGTGGGTGTGGAGGACGAGGGCGAGGGCGCCGCGCGGCCTCATGGCCGCAGGACGGCGAGCAGGTCGAGCGCCCGCTCGAGCCCGTCGCGGCGCAGGCGGAAGTCGCGCACGGAGATCGCCGGCGTGAAGCGGTCGTAGAACGGCTTGGTGATCCCGAGCCGCGCGTGGACCGCGTCCCAGCCGGCGTGCTCGATCGCCCACTGGTGGGCCCGCAGCCGGCGCGCGTGGAACAGCCCGAGCAGCTCGACGTGCGCGAAGTGGCGCGCGCACAGCTCGCGGTACTCCTCCGGCTGGTACTCGCGGACGTGCCAGGGGTTGCCCGAGCGCTCGGCCCCCGCCGGCGCGAGCGTGAGCACGTTCGGCGTCGAGACGTAGGCCACGCCGCCCGGTCCGACCAGCTCGCGCAGCCGGTCGAGCACGGCGCCGGGATCCTGCACGTGCTCGATCGTCTGCAGGAACACGACGCAGTCGACGTCGCCCGTCCAGGTCTCGACCATGTCGCGCTCGAAGCGGACGGTGCCGCCCGTGTACTTCAGCCGCGCGTGCTCGAACGCCTCCGGGTTGGCGTCGACGCCGACGACCGACGCCGCCGTCCGCCCGAGCACGGCGCTGCCGTAGCCCTCGCCGCACGCGAGGTCGACGATCCGGCGCCCGTGCGCGCGCTCCGCGATCCACTCGTAGACGGCCAGGTGGCGCTGGAACCAGTAGTTCTCCTCCGGCACGTCCGGGAGCGTCCGCTCGCCGGTGAGGTGCAGCGGCGGGACGCCGGGCGGCTGGTCGCGCTGGACGTAGAGCTCGGCCACGCGGCCGGAGGCTAGCCGGAGACGGCGCGGTAGCGCTCGATCGCCCGCTCGCGCTCGCGCTTGTGGTCGACGATCGGCGCCGGGTAGTCGCGGCCGATGACGCAGCCCGCGGCCTCCTGCTCGGCGTCGCTCATCGTCCACGGCTCGGCGAGCTTGCCGAGCGGCACGTCGGCCAGCTCGGGGCACCAGCGCCGCACGTAGGCGCCGTCCGGGTCGTGGCGCTCCTGCTGGGCGGACGGGTTGTAGAGGCGCCGGAAGTACGGCGCCGGATCGACCCCGATCGAGGTGATCCACTGCCAGTTGCCGTTGTTCTGCGCCTCGTCGCCGCACAGCAGGTGGCGCATGAAGTGCGCCTCGCCGAGCCGCCAGTCGAGGTGCAGGTCCTTCGTCAGGAACGAGGCGACGATCAGCCGCGCCCGGTTGTGCATCCAGCCCTCGTGGAGGAGCTGGCGCATCCCGGCGTCGACGACGGGATAGCCGGTGCGTCCCGCCTTCCAGGCCTCGAGCGCGTCGTCGTCGGACGCCCACTCCAGCGCGTCGAACGCCTGCTTGTAGGCGTGTTCGGCGTTGCCCGGGTGGTGCAGCAGGACGTGCGCGTAGAAGTCGCGCCAGGCGAGCTGGCGCACGAACGCGCCGGTCCCGCGGCCGCCCTTGTCGCGCGCACGCGCCTCGACCTCGCGCGCCGACACGCAGCCGAAGTGCAGGTACGGCGAGAGCCGCGACGTGCCGCCCGCCAGCCGGTCGTGGCGGTCGGCGTAGCGCTCGACGCCGTCGGCGAGCCAGCGCGACAGCGCGTCGCGGGCGGCGGCCTCGCCGGGCGGGAACGGCTCGGCGGCCTCCGGCTCCGGGCCCGTCGGGATGTCGCCGGCGGCGAGGCCGGACGGCACGTGCAGCGTGCGCGGGGCGCCGTGGACGTCGCGCCGCGGCAGCTGCTCCCACGCGCGCCAGAACGGGCTGAAGACGACGAACGGCTTGCCCTGCTTCGTCGCGGGCTTGCCGACGTCGGCGACGAAGTTGCCGGGGTGGCGGCGCACCTCGGCGATGCCGTCGAGCGCCGCGGTCACGCGCCGGTCGCGCGCCATCGCGAACGGCGAGACGTCCGACGCGAAGTGGACCGTCTCCGCGCCGACTTCGCGCGCGATCCGCGGCAGGACGTCCTCCGGCCGCCCGGCGCGCACGAACAGCTGCCCGCCGCGGTCGCGCAGGGCGCCGCGCAGCTCGCGCAGCGACGCGAGCATGAACCACGCGCGGTTGCGCGACGGGAAGCGCCCGGCGTCGAGCAGCCGCGGGTCGAGCACGAACAGCGGCACGACCCGCTCGGCCTCCCGGTGGGCGGCCGTCAGGGCAGGGTGATCGTGCACGCGGAGATCGCGCCGGAACCAGACGATCGCGGTGCGCATCTGCAGGGGTACGGGCGAGTGGGCCGGCGCGACCATCGGGGTACGCTTCGCCCATGGGGCCGCTCGTGCGCGACTTCCCGCTCTTCCCGCTCGGGCTCGTG
Organism: uncultured Solirubrobacteraceae bacterium; assembly: GCA_963724145.1. Classification (GTDB taxonomy): domain Bacteria; phylum Actinomycetota; class Thermoleophilia; order Solirubrobacterales; family Solirubrobacteraceae; genus DASQMT01. Next base: position 315,721 of record CAVRTO010000039.1, on the reverse strand, counting down.
GCGCTGCCCACCGAGCTGGTCCCGCTCCACATCTTCGAGGAGCGCTACAAGACGATGATGGCCCGCGTCCTCGAGGAGGAGGGCGAGTTCGGGATCGTCTGGGTGTCCGACGACGGGCTGCGGCCGATCGGCTGCGCCTGCGAGGTCGCCGAGGTGCTGGAGCGGATGCCCGACGGCCGGCTCAACCTCGTCGCGCGCGGCACCCGCGCGTTCCGGATCGAGCGCCGCCAGGACGAGCTCGCCTATCCGGCGGGCGTCGTCGAGTTCCTCGAGGACCGCCCCGAGGACCCGCGACGACGAGGCCGCCGCCGCGGCGCACGCGATCTACGCCGACCTCGTCGCGCAGGCGACCGACCGGACCCCGGACGCCGACGAGGTCGGCGCCATGTCCGCCTACGAGATGGCGGCGACCGTCGACTTCGGGCTGGAGGCCAAGCAGGGCCTGCTCGACCTGCGCTCGGAGTCGGCCCGGCTCAAGCTCGTGACGCGGCTGTTCCGCGGCGCGATCAAGCGGCTGGACTTCGTCGAGCGCGCCCAGGCGCGGGCGCGCTCGAACGGCAAGGTCCACTTCGACGGCTAGCCGCCGAGCAGGGCGAGGACCGCGCCGGCGCGGGCGGCGCGGGCGATGCCGGCGGCATCGGCGCCGTCGTCGGTGCGGAGGTCCGGGTCCGCGCCGGCGCGCAGCAGCGCCTCGGCCGTCGCCTCGTCGTCGTGCTGCGCGGCGGCGTGGAGCGCGGTGAAGCCGCCGGTCTGCCGGGCGTCCGGGTCGGCGCCCGCGTCGAGCAGCAGCCGGACGGACTCCGCGTCCTGCGCGGCGGCCGCGGAGTGGAGCGGGCGCAGGCCGCCGCCCGCCGGCTCGTTCGCGCTCGCGCCCGCCTGCAGCAGCACGCGGACCGCGGCCGGGCCGCCGAGGAACGCCGCGAGGTGCAGCGCGGTGAAGCCGTCCGCCGCGTGGGCGCCGGTCAGCCCGGGGTCGGTGGCGAGGTCGCGCTCGAGGTCCTCGGCCCAGCCGAGCGCCGCGTGGTCGAACCCGTCGAGCGGCGGGACGGCGGCGAGCAGCGCCGCGAGCGCCGCCGGCTGGCGGTGGTAGAGCGCGATCCGGACCGCGGAGACGCCGCCGTCGGTCGCCGCCGCGAGCCCCGGCTCGCGCGCCACGAGCCGCTCGATCGCGGCCACGTCCCCCGCCCGCACCGCCGCGATGAGGTCGTCGGCTCCGGGCATCAGCGCTCGAGCCCGCAGACGCGCTCGGTGACGTCCTTCGTGAACGCGGCGAGCCGCTGGAACGTGTTCGGGACCCCGCTGCTGCGGTCGGAGAAGGCGATCGTCCCGCCCTCCATCCGCACCGTGTAGGAGAGGTCGGTGCCGGGGCCCTTCGGCAGCTGGATCCCGAGCTCCGCCTGCGGCTCGAGGTCGCGCTCGAGCTGGCGCGCCTTCAGCAGCCGGTCGGCGTCGAGCGGGTGCTTGCTTCCCGTTGCAGGTGACGCTGCCGCCGTCGTTGACGAGCAGCTCGACGTTCGCGTTCCGGTCCGGCCCGCTGCGGTCGACCACGAACAGGTCGGGCGACGGCGTGCCGCAGCCGGCGAGCAGCCCCGCGAGCAGGAGCGCCGCGAGCACCGCCCTCACACGACCACCAGGCGCGCGTCCCCGGCCTCGTGCAGGAAGCGCGGGGTGGAGAGCACGCCGTCGAGCCGGTCCGCGATCACCCCGCGGTCGACGCCCGTGGTCTCGACCGCGGCGGCGCACGCCCAGATCGTGCACTCCGGCAGCTCGGCGGCCGTGTCGCGCAGCTCGGCGAGCGAGCGCGCGAACGTGGCCCGGCCGGGCTCGCTCAGCGCGGGCACGGCGCCCGGGTGCAGCGCGAGCGCCTCGAGCCGCGGGTCGAGCAGGTGCGCGAGCGCCCCGAACGTCGCCAGCCCGAGCGCGCGCTCGCCCTCCGCGGCGGTGGAGACCAGCAGCGAGAGCCCGGTGTAGAGCCGGTCGAGCTGCTCGGAGGCGAGGATGACGGCGATCATGCTGTGCACAGATCGTATGGACACGACGCTCGACGCCCGCGGCCTCGCCTGCCCGCTCCCCGCCGTCAAGGCGCGGCGGGCGCTCGCCGCCGTGCCGCCGGGGGCGGCGCTCGTCGTGCTGGCGACGGACCCGGAGTCCCCGATCGACGTCGCCGCGGTCGCGGCGGACGCGGGCTGCGCGTTCACCGTCGACGAGGACGGCGGCGTCTGGCGGATGACGCTGCGGCGGCCCGAACCTCGGCTTTGAGGGAGGCGCGGCGACGACATCAACGCAGCACGGGTCGCGGATCGTCGGCGGTCCTTGCTGCGTTGAGGTCGTATGACGACGTCAACGCAACACGGCGCCCGGATTCCGGGGCGCGTGCTGCGTTCGTGTCGCGCCGCGCTAGCCGAGCACCGCGTCCGCGCTGAGCTCGTCGAGCACCACGTCGGCGGCCGCGACCTCCGGGCCGTCGTCGAAGCGCGCGATGCCGATCGTGTACATCCCGGCGGCGAGCGCCGCGGCGACGCCCGGCCCCGAGTCCTCGACCGCCGTGCAGTCGTCGGGCCCGACGCCGAGCGCCTCGGCGACCGCGAGGAACATGTCCGGCGCCGGCTTGCCGCGCGCGACCTCGTCGCCGGCGACGGTGGCCGCGAACGCGTCCGCGAGCCCGGTGCGCGCGAGCGTGTGGTCCAGCCGGGCGCGCGGGGACGACGAGGCGACGGCGAGCAGGACGCCGCGCTCGCGCAGCTCCCAGACCGTCTCCAGCGCGTCGGCGAACGGCTCGAGCTCGTCGTCGATCAGCTCGAACAGCGTCCCGGAGTAGCGGTCCCAGAACGGCGCCGGCGCCTCCAGGCCGGGGATCTGCCCGGCGAAGAACGCGTGGACCTGCTGGTACGGCAGGCCGATCAGCCTGCCGTACTCGACGTCGTCGATCGCGTAGCCGTACGGCGCCAGCGACCGCTCCCACGCGACGCGTGCGAGCGGCTCCGAGTCGACCAGCGTCCCGTCGCAGTCGAAGACGACCGCGGCCGGGGCGCCGCTCACCGGTGCGCCGTCGGGAAGCCGTACTCGGCGCCGCTGCGCTGCTGCGGCCAGCGCTCCGTGACGACCTTCCCGCGCGTGTAGAACTGGACGCCCTCGCGGCCGTGCACGTGCAGGTCGCCGAACAGCGAGTGCTTCCAGCCGCCGAACGAGAAGTACGCCATCGGCACCGGGATCGGGACGTTCACCCCGACCATGCCGGCCTGCACGCGGTGCTCGAACTCGCGCGCCGTGCGGCCGTCGGAGGTGAAGATCGCCGCGCCGTTGCCGTACTCGTTCTCGTTGACCAGCGCGAGCGCCTCCTCGAAGCTCTCGGCCCGCAGCAGGATCAGCACCGGCCCGAAGATCTCCTCGCGGTAGATCGACATCTCCGGCGTGACGCGGTCGAACAGCGACGGGCCGACCCAGAAGCCGTCCTCGTGCCCGTCGACGCTCAGCCCGCGGCCGTCGCGCCGCAGCTCGGCGCCCTCGCCGACCCCGGCCTCGATCGCGCCGACCACGCGGTCGCGCGCGGCGCCGGTGACGAGCGGGCCCATCTCGGAGCCCGCCTCGGCGCCCGGGCCGACCTTGACGGCGTCGACGCGCGCCTCGAGCGCCTCGGCGAGCGCGTCGCCCGCCGGCCCGACCGCCACCGCGGCGGAGATCGCCATGCAGCGCTGCCCGGCCGAGCCGTAGGCGGCGGAGGCGATCGCGTCGGCGGCGATCTCGACGTCGGCGTCGGGCATCACGACGGCGTGGTTCTTCGCCCCGCCGAGCGCCTGGACGCGCTTGCCGGCCGCGGTCCCCGTCTCGTAGACGTAGCGCGCGATCGGCGTCGAGCCGACGAACGAGACCGACGCCACGCCCGGGTGGGTGAGCAGCGCCTCGACGGCCTCGCGGTCGCCGTGGACGACGTTGAAGACGCCGTCGGGGAGGCCCGCCTCGGCGAGCCACTCCGCCATCAGGAGCGACGCCGACGGGTCCTTCTCGCTCGGCTTGAGGATGAAGGCGTTGCCGCACGCGAGCGCGAGCGGGTACATCCACATCGGGACCATCGCCGGGAAGTTGAACGGCGTGATGCCGACCGACACGCCGAGCGGCTGGCGCAGCGAGTGCGAGTCGACGCCGGTGCCCACCTGCTCGGACGCCTCGCCCTTGAGCAGGTGCGCGGCGCCGCAGGCGAACTCGACCACCTCGAGCCCGCGCTGGACCTCCCCGCGGGCGTCGTCGAGCGTCTTGCCGTGCTCGGCGGTGATCACGCGCGCGACGTCGGTCGCCCGCGCGGCGAGCAGCTCGCGGAACTTGAACATGACGTTGGAGCGCTTGGCGAGCGACTGCTCGCTCCAGGTCGCGAAGCCGGCCTGCGCGGCCGCGACGGCGCGGTCGACGTCGGCGCTGCTCGCGAAGGCGACGCGCCGGACGACGGCGCCGGTCGCGGGATCGGTGACCTCCCCGAACCGGGAGGCCTCGGACACGCGCTCGCCCCCGATCCAGTGGGCGACGGTCTCGAGGGCGGTGGTGGTCATGGCCTTAGTATGCATCCGCCTTGACGAGCGCCGCCGTATCGCCCGCCGAGCGGGCAGGGGAGGAGCGCGGTCCGCTGTGGATCGTGTTCGGCGGCCTGATGCTCGTGATGCTGCTGGCGGCGCTCGATCAGACGATCGTCGCCACGGCGCTGCCGACGATCGTCGGCGACCTCGGCGGGCTCGAGCACATCTCCTGGGTCACGAGCGCCTACCTGCTCGCCCAGACCGCGGTCACGCCGCTCTACGGCAAGCTCGGCGACCTCTACGGCCGCAAGCGGATCCTGCAGACCGCGGTGGTGATCTTCCTGATCGGCTCGGCGCTGTGCGGCCAGGCGCAGTCGATGACCGAGCTGATCGCCTTCCGCGCGGTCCAGGGGCTCGGCGCCGGCGGCCTGATCGTGCTCACGCAGGCGGTGATCGGCGACATCGTCCCGCCGCGCGAGCGCGGCCGCTACCAGGGGATCTTCGGCGGCGTGTTCGGGCTCGCCAGCGTCGCCGGCCCGCTGCTCGGCGGCTTCATCGTCGAGCACTGGTCGTGGCACTGGATCTTCTACGTCAACGTGCCGGTCGGGCTGCTCGCGCTCGTCGTGCTGGCGATCACGCTGCCGCAGACGCAGGGCGCCGGCAAGCCGGTGATCGACTACCTCGGCACCGGCCTGCTGGCGGCCGGGCTGAGCGCGATCGTGCTCGTCACCAGCCTCGGCGGCACGACCTGGGAGTGGGCCTCGACCGAGACGTACTTCACCGCCGCGATCGGGATCGTCGCGCTCGTCGGGTTCGTGCTCGTCGAGCGCCGCGCGCCCGAGCCGGTGCTCCCGCTCGAGCTCTGGCGCGAGCGCGTGTTCCGCGTCGGCGGCGTGCTGTCGGCGATCGTCGGCTTCGCGCTGTTCGGCTCGGTGACGTTCCTGCCGCTCTACTTCCAGACCGTCGACGCCGCCTCGCCGTCGGAGTCCGGCCTGCGGATGATCCCGATGATGGCCGGGATCCTGATCACGTCGATCGCCTCCGGCCAGGCGATCGCGAAGCTCGGGCGCTACAAGGTGTTCCCGGTCGTGGGCACGGCGGTCATGGCGGTCGGGCTGCTGCTGCTCTCGCGGCTCGGCGTCGGGACGAGCACCGCGCTCGCGTCGCTCTACCTGTTCGTGCTCGGCTCCGGCCTCGGCCTCGTCATGCAGGTGCTCGTGCTCGCGGTCCAGAACAGCGTCCCCTACGAGACGCTCGGCACGGCGACGTCGGGCGTCACGCTGCTGCGCGGGGTGGGCGGCTCGCTCGGCACCGCGGCGTTCGGCGCGATCTTCACGAACAAGCTGATCGACGGGCTCGGGAGCGCCTCGCTCCCGGCGCAGCTCCAGGAGGTGCTCGGCGGCGGCGGGCGGCTCACCGGCGACCAGGTCGAGCGCGCTGCCGGAGCTCGCCCGCGTCGCCTACCAGCAGGCGTACGTCGACGCGCTCTCCCCCGTCTTCCTCGCCGCCGCGGTCGTCGCACTGGCCGGCTTCCTGCTCAGCTGGCGGCTGCCCGAGCAGCCGCTGCGCGAGACGGCGAAGACGAGCCGCGGGCTCGAGGACGGCCTCGCCGCCCCGCGCAGCGCCGACCTCGCTCGCGGAGCTCGACCGCCAGCTGTCGGTCGCGACGACGCGCGAGGCGCGGATGGAGTTCCACGAGAAGGTCGGGCGGCGGGTCGGCGCCGACCTCAGCCCGGGCGCGATCTGGGCGCTCGTGCGGATCGACTCGCTCGGGATGGCCGGCGCGCGGGCGATGGCGGAGGAGCGCGGCGTGCCGCAGGAGCGGATCGACGCCGTCGGCGCCGAGCTGCGCGAGCGCGGGCTGGTGGCGGACGTCGACGGCGCGGCGGTGGAGACGCCGGCCGGGCGCGCGCTGATCGACCAGCTGCTCGCCGCGGTCCGCGACGAGCTCGCGCAGCGGATCACCGAGGGGACGGCGAGCCGGCCCGAGGTCGACCAGCTGCTGCGCCGGCTCTCGCGCGAGCTCGCCGGCGAGCGGCCGCGCTAGGCGAAGGCGACGGCGCCGCCGCGGCGCGGGTCGCCGCCGCCCGAGAGCGCGCCGCCGCGCCGCTCGACCGCCTGGGCGCCGCCGAAGAACAGGTTGCGCTCGGAGAAGCGCACGATCGTGCGCTCCTGCGCCTCGAGCGCGCTCGTGTCGACGCCGGGCTCGGCGTAGACGATGTCGTCCTCGACGTGGATCCGCGGCGCGTCGATCGCGTCCTGCACGTCGCGGCCGTGGTCGATCACGCCGAGCACGACCTGGAGGATCGCGGAGCGGATCCGGTTCGAGCCGGCGGATCCGAGCACGAGCCGCGGGCCGGCGTCGCCGAGCACGATCGTCGGGGCCATCATCGACGGCAGGCGGCGGCCCGGCGGATGGGCGTGGAAGCCGAACGGCGAGAGGTCCTGCTCGCCCATCATGTTGTTCAGGTGGATGCCGGTGCCGGGGACGACCTCGCCGCAGCCCTCGCCGTTCGTGCACGTGACCGCGCACGCCCAGCCGTCGTCGTCGGCGGCGGAGATGTGGGTGGTGGCGCCGAGCCGGCTCGCGGTGAACCGCTCGAGGAAGCCCGGGTCGGCGAGCCCGGCCAGGAACTCCGGCGTCCGCTCGGCCTGCGCCGCCTCCATCGCCGCGACGACGGCCGCGACCGACGGCGGCGGCACGTCGCGGTCGAGCAGGCGAGCGCCCGCGCGAGCAGGATCCCGCCCGCGCTCGGGGGCGGGTTCGTGAGCACGGTGGTGCCGCGGTAGCCGATCCGCACCGGCTCGCGCGCGACCGCCGCGTAGGCCGCGAGATCCTCGCGCGTCAGCAGCCCGCCGCGGTCGCGGACCCAGTCCGACACCGCGGCCGCGACGTCGCCGGTGTAGAACGGCGCCGGACCCTCGGCGGCGAGCCGCTCCAGCGCGTCGGCGAGCGCCGGGTCGCGGTGCACGTCGCCGACCCGCAGCGGCACGCCCGCCGGCATCAGCAGTGCGCGCGACTCCTCCGTCGCCGCGGTGATCGGCTCGAGGATCGCGAACAGGTACGCCTGCTGCTCGTTGACCTCGACGCCGTCGCGCGCGGCGCGCACGGCGGGCGCGACGAGCGCGCCCAGCGGGAGCCGGCCGAAGCGCTCGGCGGCCGCGGCGGTGCCGGCCACCGCGCCGTAGGTGCCGGCCGCCGACGCGCCGATGTTGAACGCCTGGACGGCGTCGCCGAAGTCGACGTCGACCGACCGCAGCGGCGCCGGCTCGGTGCCGGGCGGCAGCCCGCGGCCGGGCGCCTCGACGAAGAAGTCGAGCAGCACGGGCTCCGCCCCCGGCGGGGCGACGAGCATGTAGCCGCCCGCCCCGAGCCCGGTGAGCATCGGCTCGCAGACGAACGACATGAACATCGCCGCCAGCGCGGCGTCCACGGCGTTGCCGCCGGCGCGGAGGGTGTCCGCGCCGGCGCCGGCGGTGACGGGATGGCCCGCGGCGACGACGCCGCGCATCGCGGGGCGGGTCAGAACCTCGGGATGTACTCGGGCACGTCGACGTCGATGCCGCGCGAGTTGCGCTCCTGGCGCGGCAGGCGGCTCACGCGCGGCTCGCCCGCCGGCTCGCGCAGGCCGGACCCGCGCTCCTCGGTGCGCGGCGCGCGCTTCTCGCCGTAGCCCGTGGCCACGACCGTGACCCACACCTGGCCGTCCTCGAGCTTCTCGTCGACCATCGCCCCGAAGATGATGTTCGCCTCGGGATGGGCGGCGTCGGCGACGGCCTGGGCCGCCTCGTTGACCTCCCACAGCGACAGGTCGGAGCCGCCGGTGATCGACAGCAGGATCGAGCGGGCGCCCTCGAGCGTCGTCTCGAGCAGCGGCGAGGAGGCGGCCTGGGCGGCCGCGTCGGTCGCGCGCTTCTCGCCGCTGCCCATGCCGATGCCGAGCAGCGCCGGCCCGGCCTCGGACATGATCGTCCGCACGTCGGCGAAGTCGAGGTTGATCAGGCCGGGCAGCGTGATCAGGTCCGAGATGCCCTGGACGCCCTGGCGCAGCACGTCGTCGGCGACGCGGAACGCCTCCGTCATCGACGTCTGCTTGTCGAGCACCGAGAGCAGCTTGTTGTTCGGCACCACGATCAGCGTGTCGACCTCGTCGCCGAGCGCGTCGATCCCGGTCTCGGCGGCGCGCGCCCGGCGCGAGCCCTCGAACCCGAACGGCTTGGAGACGATCCCGACGGTGAGCGCGCCCAGCTCGCGGGCGATCCGCGCCACCACCGGCGCGCCGCCGGTGCCGGTGCCGCCACCCTCGCCGGCGGTGATGAACACCATGTCGGCGCCCTTGAGCATCGACTTGATGCGGTCGTAGTCCTCCATCGCCGCGTTGCGCCCGCGGTCGGGATCGGAGCCCGAGCCCAGCCCGCGCGTGAGGTCCGCCCCGATCTGCAGGGTGCGGTCGGCGTCGGACTGCTGGAGCGACTGCGCGTCGGTGTTGATCGCCAGGAACTCGACGCCGCCGACCTCCGCCTCGATCATCCGGTTGACCGCGTTGACGCCGGCGCCGCCGACGCCGACGACCCGCAGCTGCGGGCTCCCGACGGACTCGGGCGCGGGCGGGTGGTACGGCAGCGAGGCGGCCTCCTGCGGCTGGCCCGCGGAGGGCGGGCTCATCATGTTCTCGGGCAGGTCGGAGGAGAACGCGTGGCGCAGGCGCTCCTGCGGCGTGGGGATGCGCGGCGCGGGCGCCGGCTCCGGCTGCTGCTCCGCGACGGGCTCGGGCACGGGCGCCGCCGCCGGCTCGGCCGGAGGCTCCTGCGCGGAGGCGGCCTGCGGCTCGAGGCCCTCCGTCTCCGTCTTGCGGAAGAGCGCCGCCAGTGGGCCCTCGCGCATGCTCGCCCGCTTGCCGCTACCCATTCGAGAGCACCTCCTTCGCCAGCTGGCGATAGGCGTCGGCCGCCGTGCCGGTCGGATCGTACTTGAGCACCGACATGCCCTTCACGGGAGCCTCCGCGAACCGGACCGTCTTGCGGATCCGGGCCCCGAACACCCGGTCGCCGAAGTTCTCCTCGAGGATCTCGATCGCCTCCTTGGCGTGGAGCGTCCTGGTGTCCACCATCGTCGGCAGGATCCCGGCGATGTCGACGTCGGGGTTCAGGTTCTCCTGGATCATCGCGAGGGTGTTCTGCAGCTGGATCAGGCCGCGCATCGACAGATACTCGCACTGGACGGGGACGATCACCTTGTCGGCCGCGGTCAGCGCGTTGATCGTCAATAGTCCCAGCGACGGCGGCGTATCGATGCAGATGAAGTCGTAATCGGACCGGACCGCCCGCAGCGCCTTGGCCAGCGAGCGCTCCCTGCCGATCTTGGTCGACATGGCGATCTCGGCGCCCGCAAGGTCGATCGACGCGCACGCGACGTCCACCTCGCGGGTGCGGACCACGTCCTTGATCGGCACGTCGTGCACGAGCACGTCGAACATCGACAGCTCGAGCGAGTCCGGGTCGATGCCCTGCGACATCGTGAGATTGCCCTGCGGGTCCATGTCGACGCAGAGCACCCGGTGGCCCTCCTCGACGAAGGCCGCCGCCAGGTTGAGCGTGGTGGTCGTCTTCGCCACGCCGCCCTTCTGGTTGGCGAACGCGATGACCTTGGCCTTGCCGGTCACGGCGAGACTCCTCGGGTCGGGTGGGAGAACCATCGGCCCCCGATTCGCGTCGCCGCGGCGTTCTCCTGCCCCGCGCCGACAACCCGTGGTACGGCGCCCGCCACAATGGGTGGCGCGATGAAGTGGCTGCCACCCCGCGGGCGGGTCCTGCCCACCGGCCTGACCCACGTCGCGACGGTGAGCTTCCTCGCGAGCCGCGCGGCTCCCTCGCTGCAGTTCTTCTTCGCGCTCGGCGGCGGGATCGCGCTCGCGCGCGCGGCGCGCACGCGGGATGCACGGGTCGGCTACGGCGCCGCGCTCGCGTCGATGCTGCAGACCGTGGCGGTGATGGGCCCGGCGCGGATCAGCGCGCCGCTGACCCAGGCGATCACGGCGCCGATGATGGGCCGGCTGCAGGACCGCGGCGTCCGGCCGCTGACCGAGTTCGCCGCCTGCCTCGCGCTGCGGCTCGTCCACTACGCGGTCATGCTCGCGGTCTTCATCTACGTGATCCTCGGCGGGCTCGACGCGTTCACCGGGTCCTACGAGACGCTGACCGGCTGGCTGGGGATCGTCCCCCAGGGCGCGGCCGCGGCCGTCGCGGTCACGGCGGCCGGCCAGGTGCTGTGGGCGATCTTCTTCAGCGCGGTCCAGGTCGCCGCGTACCGGCGCGCGCTCGGCGACTGGCCGGCGACCGAGGCGGCGGCCGGACCCGAGGCCCCGGCGGCGGAGGAGCACGACGGCCGCCGCCGCTTCGACCCGCGCGCGGTCGTCGTCGCCGCGCTGCTCGCGACCGGGATCCTGCTCTGCGGCACCGCGTGGTGGCTGCTGCTCGCGGTCACCGCCTGGCTCGTCCCCGCCTGGCTGCTGTCGCGCCCGGACAACAGCGGGTTGAAGCTCGGGCTCGCGCTCGCCGGGCTGCTCGCGTTCGCCGCGCTGACGGGCGGCCTGCTCAGCGGCGCCGGGCTGGAGCTCACCCTGCGCCGGGCGCTGCGCGCCGTGCTGCTCGTGGCGGTCGCGACGTGGATGCGCGCCGCCGCAGGCGCCCCCGGGCTGCGCGAGACGTTCCGGCGCGCGCTCCATCGCCTGCGGGCGCTCCCGTCGGTGCGCGAGGGCGCCGAGCTGATGGCCGGGCTCGACAGCGGCCCGCGGCTCGTCGCCGCCGGGCGCGCGGCCGCCGACCGCTTCGCCGAGGTCGAGCTGAAGCCCGCCGAGCTGTGCGACACGGTCACGGCCTGGGTGGCCGCGGAGTCCGGCGGCTTCCGTCCGCGGCCCGCCGGCGCCCGCCTCGCGGCTGCGGCTCCGGGCGCCGGACGCCGTGCTCGTCGCGCTCACGCTGGCGCCGGCGCTGGTGCTGCTGCCGGGCTGACCGCGGACTGCCCCTTCGGCCGCCCGCGTCGGACTTGCGCGCCGCGACGAGGCGAGCGTAAGGTAGCCGCGTGGACTCCGTCGAGACGGAAGCACACGCTGTCCCCGAGAGCGCGCGGAGCGTCCCGCAGCGCGAGCCCGAGGCGCCCGACTTCCACGTCGAGCAGCGGCCGTCGCTCGAGCGGCTCGCGAGCGGGATCGGCAACCGCGGCATGGGCCAGCTCGTCGCGCGCATGGGCGACGGCGAGGGGATCATGAGCAGCGGGCTCGTCCACCCGGACGTGCAGGCCGCGATCGCGGCGACGCGCGGCGGCGGCTCCCCGCTCGACCGCGGCGTCGGCTCGTCGCTCGAGTCCTCGATGGGCGGGCTGGGGGACGTCCGCGTCCACACCGACGACGGCGCCGCGGCGCTGTCGCGGGCGGTGAGCGCGCGCGCGTTCACCGTCGGCAGCGACATCTACTTCGCGCGCGGCGAGTACCGGCCCGGGACGCCCGACGGCAACGAGCTGATCGCGCACGAGGTCGCGCACACGGTCCAGCAGCGGGGCGCGCCCGACGAAGGTCCCCTGATCGTCTCGCAGCCGGGCGACGCGCTCGAGCGCGACGCCGAGGCTGCGGCGCGGCATGCCCTCGGCTGAGTTCTCCGCGGTCGGCCTCCGCTTCCTCAACGAGCGCCTGCGGACCGCCGTCCAGGCCGCCGCGGCGGCCGACGACGGCGCCGAGGACGCGCTCCGCGGGCTCTACATCTCCGACGAGCAGGCGCTCTCGCTCGCCAACGGCAGCGCGGCGCCCGACGCCGACGCGCGGCTCGCCGAGGCGGGCGAGCGGCTCGGGCTCGACGCGCTCGACCTCGCGGTGCTGAGCATCTGCGCCGCGCCCGAGCTGCACCCGCGCTACGGCTTCCTCTACGCGTACCTGCAGGACGACGTCACGCGCCGGCTCGCCAGCCCGCGGCTCGTCGCCGACCTGCTCGAGGGCGCGGGCGTCGACCGCGCGGACGTGCTGACGTCGTTCGGCGTCGCCGCCCGGCTCTCGCGCGCCGGCGCGCTGCGGCTGCTCCAGCCCGACGGCCCGGTCGCGCTCGCCGACCGGCCGGTGAAGGTCGCCGACCGGCTCGCGGCCTACCTGCTCGGCGCGGGCGGCGGCCTCGCCGAGGCCGGCGCGCCGGCGGCGCTGCGGCGCGTCGACCCGCGGCTGCCGGTCGCGGGCCGGCACGAGGTCGTGGAGGAGGTCGCGCGCCTGCTCGGCGTCGACACCGCGCTCACGCTGATGGTCTGCGGGCCGGACGCCGCCGCGATCGTCGCCGCCGCCGCCGGCCCGCTGCTCGTCTTCGACGTCGCCGCGCTCGAGCGCGCCGGGGTGATGGCGGACGCGACGCTCGCGGCCGCGCTGGAGCAGCGGCTGCTGTGCATCACCGGCCTCGACGGGCTCGCGCCGCCGGACCGCGCGCGCCTGCTGCAGGCGATCGACGAGACGGAGCGCCGGGTCGTGATCCTCGCCCACGCGCGCTCGGAGGCGCTCGCGCTCGGCGACCGGACCGTGCTGATCGTCGACGTCCCGCTGCCGTCGTTCGCCGAGCGCCAGGTCGCGTGGAGCGACCTCACCGGCGTCGGCGACACGCGCGACGTCGCGGCCAAGTTCCGGCTCTCGCTCGACCAGATCGGCGCCGCCGCCGAGGTCAGCCGGATCGCGGCGCGCTCGCGCGGCAGCGACGCGCCCGACCACGCGGAGCTCGACCGCGGCGCGCGCTACGCGTCGGTCTCCTCGCTCGGCGAGCTCGCCGCGCGGCTGGACGCCGCGTACCGCTGGGAGGACCTCGTCGTGCCCGAGCGCCAGCGCGTGCTGCTGCGCTCGATCTCCGCCTACCTCCGGCACCGCGACCGCGTCCTCTCCGACTGGGGCTACGAGAAGACCGTCGCCCGGACCCAGGGGCTGAAGGTCCTGTTCGCGGGCGAGTCCGGCACCGGCAAGACCATGGGCGCGCAGGTGCTCGGCGCCGAGCTCGGCCTGGACCTCTACCGCGTCGATCTCGCGACCGTCGTCTCGAAGTACATCGGGGAGACCGAGAAGAACCTCGAGCGCATCTTCAGCGCCGCCGACGGCTCGAACGCGATCCTCTTCTTCGACGAGGCCGACGCGCTGTTCGGCAAGCGCTCCGAGGTCTCCGACTCGCACGACCGCTACGCCAACATCGAGGTCGCCTACCTGCTCCAGCGGATGGAGGCGCTACCCCGGCGCGGTGATCCTCGCGACGAACTACAAGCGCAACATCGACGACGCGTTCATCCGCCGGCTCGACTTCGTGGTCGACTTCCCGTTCCCGGAGGCGGACGACCGCCGCCGGATCTGGGATCTCGTCATCCCCGACTCCGCGCCGGTCGCCGAGGACGTCGACCTCGACTTCCTCGCCACGCAGTTCAAGCTGTCCGGCGGCGCGATCCGCAACTGCTCGCTCGCCGCCGCGTTCCAGGCCGCCGACGAGGACGCCGAGATCGGGATGCCGCACCTGGTCCGCGCGGTCGCGCAGGAGTACGCGAAGCAGGGACGGCTCACGCTGGAGGCGGACTTCGCCCGCTTCCACGAGTTCGTGCGCGTGCCCGACCCGGGCTAGCGCTGCTTGCAGATCGACGGCTCGGGGGTCGTGAACGGGATCCGGCTGCCCCAGTGCTCGTCGGCCGCGTTCTCGACCTCCACCGGACACGCCTCGATGCGCTCGAAGCCGGTCTTCGGCACGGGCTTGTCGGGCACCGGCTCGCTCCACGAGTGCAGCAGCTTGATCTCGGCGCGCCGCAGCCACGGGTAGATCCGCGCGGCGCGCGCGTGGACGCTCTGGCGCTGGTCGGTGATGAACGCGCGCTCCTCCGCCGGCAGGCGGTCGAGCTCCGCCGCGTCGCTCGTGAACTGCCGGACGACGGCCTGCTCGAGGCGCGTGCCGCCCACGTCCGCCTCGAGCCCGAGCTTCTCCCCCATCCCGGTGGCGGGCGTCGCCTCGGTGGCGCACTGGCTCGTCCGCATCTGGCAGTAGCCGACCGCGACGTCGCGCGCCTTGTCGGCGCGCTGCTTGGAGAGCGGGTCGTTGCCGGGGAACCTGCCGGCCGTCGTCCCGGACGGCAGCTCGCGCTTGCCCTCCGGCGACGTCCAGCCCTTGATGTCGGTGACGACGTAGCCGTCGCTGAAGAAGTCGCGCAGCTTGCCGTGCTGCTCCAGGTTCGCCGCGCCGGTCATGCCCTTGGTGGCGAAGTCGGCCGTCTCGTAGTCGAAGTAGAGGACGGCCGTGCCCTCGTCGAGGTGCGGGATCGGCGGCTGCGGCTCGTAGTGGATCCGGGTCTCCTCCTTGTCGCACGTGTACTGCCACAGGAGCTCGACCTTCTGCGGCGGGCACGGATCGTGCTTCGGCTTCGGGCCGTCGAACGGGATCTCGATCGTGAGCGACCCGCCGGGCCCCGACTCGCCTCCCTTCCCCGACACGCGGATCGTGATCCAGCCGTTGTCGAACTTGACGCCGGCGTCGACGCCGAGGACGCCGGCGCGGTTGACGTCGAGCTTGACGTCGCCCGAGACGCGCCAGTCGCCGGAGCGGGTGATGTCGACCTCGGCGAACGGCTGGATCTTCGCGTCCTTGACGGTGTTGATCACGTCGTCGACGCCCTTGCCGGCCGCGATGTCCTTGCCGATCTGGTCGACCAGGTCCGTGAGCGCGCCCTGCGGGTTGGCGCCGACGTCGATCCGCCCCTTCGTCCCCTTGCACCACGCGACGCGCAGGAAGACGCGCTTGTCGTCGTGGCAGAGGCCGAGCCGCGCGCGGCCGGGATCGATCGCGCGGCGCGCCCGGACGCTGCGGGTCACGCGGTAGCGCGACTTGTCGGGGAGCTCGACGACGATCTCGTTCGCGTCCCTGCCCGGCGTGACCGTCGGCTGCGGCTTCACCGGCGCGACGACCTGCCGCAGCAGCCGGCGCGTGGCGCGGTTGCCCGCGGAGCGCTGCAGCTCGCGGACGCGGGTCACGTTCGCCGGGGTGCGTGCGAGCAGCCGCCGGTCCGGCGCCGGGGCGCGACCGGGCTGGTCCACGACCACGCGCACGCCGGCTACTCGTTCTTGGGCGGGTTGAAGCGCGTGTACTCGCCGGCGCTGGAGTCGGGCACCATCACGCCCTTCTGCTCCGGGTCCGGATGCTTGATCCAGCGCGACAGCACGCGCCGCGCGGCGCGGTTGCCGGCGGCGCGCTGGAGCGCGAGCGCCTTGGCCTGCGGACCCGCGGGTGTGCGGGCGACCGGTCGGGGGGTGGAGCGCTCGGCCGGCGTCGGCTCGCGATCGGGGACGTGCACCGTGGGACGACCGTACCCGGGCCCGCGGACCCCGGTCAACCCCCCGTTCGCGCAACATTTCCCACGCGGCCGCCGCGCTCGGGTACGGTCGGCTGACATGCCGTTGGTCGTCGACGTACCGCTGAACACCGCGATCGCGGACCTCGACGAGGCATTGCGGTCGCTCCTGCGCCGCGAGCTCCGGCGCCACGGCTTCGAGGGCGTCGACGTGGCCTTCGACGCGCCCTCGAAGGAGTGGTCGGGCAAGCTCACGAACCCGACCGTCGACCTCTTCCTCTACGACCTGCGCGAGGCCGGGCTGCGCGCCCAGGGCACGTCCGACGAGGTGCGCGCCAACGGCACCGCGGTCGTCACGCCGCCGGCGCTCCAGCTCGAGCTGACGTTCGCGGTCACCGCGTGGACGAAGGCGGTCGAGGACGAGCACCGGCTGCTCTCGCAGGTGCTCGCGATCCTGTTCTCCTACCGGCGGCTCCCGCCCGAGGTCGTCGAGGGCGCGCTCGACGGCGGCGCGCTGCTCGCCGAGGCCGAGACGTCGGTCGGCCGCCCGCGCGAGGAGAAGGCCGACTTCTGGACCTCGATCGGCGGCCAGTACAAGGCCTCGATCGACTTCGTGGTCCACACGCAGATCGCGTCCGGCGCCGCGTTCGTGCGCGGGCCGGAGGTGCGCACCCAGACGGTGCGGACGCGGATCTCCGACGGGCCTGCGCGGACGATGACCGAGTTCCACCGGATCGCCGGCACCGTGACGGACGCCGACGGGCAGCCGGTGGCCGACGCGTGGGTCGCCGTCCCGTCCGCCGGGCTGTGGACCGCCACCGGCCGCGACGGGCGCTTCCGCTTCGACCGGATCCAGCCCGGCTCCCACAGCGTGATCGCGCGCACCGCCACCGGCGGCGAGGCGCAGGCCGCGCTCGACGTCCCGACCGGAACGGTCGACCTGACGATCGGCGCGAAGCCCGCGCGCAGCCGCCGCAGCAGCTGATCCGAATGTGCACGCATCGCTGCCCGATCGTCCCTTTCGCCGCGGCGCGTCGCCGGAGAGGCTGTCCCCATGGAGACGGCCCCCGTGCTCAGGGTGCTCCTCGGCGACCTCGCGCCGATCATGGCGATCGGGCTGCGGAGCGTGCTGGAGGAGGAGGGCATCGACGTGATCGGCGAGGAGAACGAGCGTGCGCGGATCGTGCAGCGCGCGCAGCGGCTCCAGCCGGACGTCGTCGTCCTCGATCTGGACCGCGACGGCGCGACGACGCTCGCGGCGGAGGTACGACAGGCCGCCCCCCGGGCCAAGGTGATCCTCTGGGCCCGGGACGAGACCGTCATGGGCGTCCTGGAATCGGTGTCGGACACACCACGACTCGTCGACATGACCACCCATGACGGGCTTCCCCAAGAGCTGAGCAGCGGACGCCGTCGAGACGGACTGGAGGACTGAGGTGCCCACATATCTGACCCCTGGCGTGTACGTCGAGGAGATCCCCTCGGCGAACAAGCCGATCGAAGGCGTCGGCACGGCCGTGGCCGCGTTCGTCGGCCTCGCGCCCGGCGGTCCCGTCAACACCCCGATGCGGATCTCGAACTGGACCCAGTTCGCCAAGATCTTCGGTGATCCGGTCAACCCGGACAACGGGCCGTTCATGGAGGGGAGCTATCTCGCCCACTCCGTCTACGGCTTCTTCCAGAACGGCGGCAGCCTGTGCTGGATCGTGCGCGTCGGGGCCGACGACAACGGCGGCGGCGCGGCGCGTGCGGCGCTCCCCGCCGCGGGCGACACCAGCGTCGAGGCGTTCAAGGCGGTCGCGCTCAAGGACGTCACCGGGCCCGTCACCGTCGAGGTGACCGAGGAGCCCGAGTCGGCCGCGAAGGACGGCGGCGACACGACGTACAAGCTCGTCGTGACGGCCGGCGACCAGTCACCGAGGAGCACGAGGGCCTGACGCTCAAGAAGGGCCGCGCGAACATCGCGACCAAGGTCAACGCCGCCTCCAAGCTGATCAAGATCGAGGACGTCTCGGCGTCGCTGCCCGAGTCGCGCGTGGCGCCCGGCTCCTACACGCTCTCCGCCCCGGCGCAGAAGCCGGAGTCGGTCGAGGCCGGGCACTTCGAGGGCGACGTGGCGCGCCGCTCCGGCATGGGCGGCCTGGCCGCGGTCGACGAGGTGACGATGCTCGTCATGCCGGACCTGATGACGCTCGCGTCGAACGGCGACGACGCCCAGCTGCGCGACCTCCAGGGCAAGATGATCGCCCACGCCGAGAACGCCGGCGACCGGATGGCGATCCTCGACACGCCGCCCGACCTGCTGCCGCAGGACGTGCTCGAGTGGCGGATGAACACGGCCGGCTACGACTCGAAGATGGCCGCGCTCTACTACCCCTGGGTCGAGGTCATGAACCCGCTCACCAAGCGGCCGATGATGTGCCCGCCGTCCGGCCACGTGGCCGGCGTGTGGTGCCGCGTCGACGGCACGCGCGGCGTGCACAAGGCGCCCGCGAACGAGGTCATCCTCGGCGCGAACGGCATCGGGTTCCAGATCACCCAGGCCGAGCAGGGCGGGCTCAACAAGGTCGGGATCAACTGCATCCGGGCGTTCCCCGGCCGCGGCATCCGGATCTGGGGCGCCCGCACGCTGTCGAGCGACCCGGAGTGGCGCTACATCAACGTGCGCCGGCTCTTCAACTACGTCTCCGAGTCGATCATGGAAGGCACGCAGTGGAGCGTGTTCGAGCCGAACGACCAGATGCTCTGGCTGCGGCTGCGCGCGTCCGTGACGAGCTTCCTGAAGACCGTCTATCGCTCCGGCGCGCTGTTCGGCGCGACCGAGTCCGAGGCGTTCTACGTGAAGTGCGACGCCGAGACGAACCCGCCGGAGGTCGTCGAGGCCGGACAGGTCGTCTGCGAGATCGGCATCTCGCCGGTCAAGCCGGCCGAGTTCGTCGTCTTCCGGCTCAGCCAGTTCACCGGCGGCGGCGGCGCCGAAGTCGCCGAGTGACCCTCCCCCGACCATAGAAAGGACACCCAACGATGCCGGACAATCTGGTCCACGGAAACTACGCCGTCACGATCTCCGACCTCGAGGGCGCGGACGATCTGAAGTTCTTCCAGTGCGACATGCCGAGCGGGACCGTGCAGATCTCCAACGTGAAGCACTTCGGCGCGGACAACGGCACCCCGGTGCCGCTGTCGGGCGGCGGGCACCAGACGACCTGGAACCCGATCACCATGACGCGCTACAAGGACGCGAGCACCGCGCTCTACGACTGGTTCAAGAAGGTCACCGAGGTCGGCGCGGTCGAGGGCGACACGAAGCAGAGCCCGACGATCGTCGTCCACTCGAACGAGAACATCCTCACCTCGTGGAAGCTCACGAACGCGGTCATCACGGGCTACTCGCAGAACGCCGCGAACGCCCAGACGCACGACCTGATGACCGAGACCGCGACGATCTCGTACGAGGAGGCGGTCCAGGAGACCGGCTGACCGGCCGCCGGTGACGCAGGATGCAGACCGAGGTCGAGTTCACGCTCCCGAGGGGGTACGTCGACGCCGGCGGCGCCGTGCACCGCGAGGGCCGCATGCGGCTCGCGACGGCGCGCGACGAGATCGAGCCGCTGCGGGAGGTGGAGGTGCGCCAGAACCAGGCGTACCTCTCCATCCTCCTGCTCGCGCGCACGATCACCCGCATCGGGAACGTGACCGAGATCACCCCGGAGCTGGTCGAGGGGCTGTTCGCGGCCGACTTCGACCATCTGCAGCGCCTCTACGAGCGCATCAACAGCGACGGAGAGGCGGTCGGGGTGGTGAGTTGCCCGGCCTGCGCGCACGAGTTCGAAGTGGACATGACCGAGGTCGAGGACGGTCGATTGGGGGAATGATGAGGCCGTCTTCCGAGCAGCTGCTCGCGGAGACGGCCCGTCTCGCCTATCACGTCCATTGGCCGCTCGACGTGATCCTCGACCTCGAGCACCGCGACCGGCGTCGCTTCCTCGACCGAAGCCGACCGCATGGCGATGCCCGCACCCGACCAGAGTTGAGACGTGGAAGACCGGAACACCAGCGATTCGTCGCCCAAGCCGCCGCGGCCGGTCCGCATGACGCTGCGGTTCGTCGAGCACCGCACGGCGCGTGCGGCGCAGCGGGCGTGGCTCGGCGAGGCGGTCGCGGGCGCGCGGGCGCCGAAGCTGCTGCCGGATGCGACGCGGCTCGCCCCGAGCGCGCGGCCGCCGGCGGGGCCTGAGCCGGCGCCGCCCCGCACCCGTCGTGGCGCCTCAGGCCTGCCGCGCCGATCGCCCCGGCGCCCGAGCCCGACGAGCCGCCTGAAGAGCCGCCGATCGAGAAGGCGAACACGCACGGGATCGAAGAGGCGCTGGCCTGGATGGCCGAGATGCGCGAGAAGGCGGCGCGCGAGGCCGCGGGCGAGGACGTCGACGCATCGCCCGAGCCGGCGCCCGCGGCGCCGCGCCGCGGACCGGCGTCCACGACGAAGGCCGAGGAGCCGGAGCCGGCGGGCTTCACGCCCGTGCGCGCCGCGCGGATCGAGGAGGGCGCCGCGCCGCGTGGACGGCGCCTGTCGAGCAAGCCGCCGGAGTCGCCGGCCCCGGAGTCCGCGCCCCCGCCCCCGCCGCCGCTCACCGCGTCCGAGGGCGCCGACGAGCCCGCCGCGCCGCTCGACCCGAGCGGCGGGCGCACCCGGACGCCCGGGGAGAGCGCGCCGCCGCCGCCCGCCCCGGCGACGCCGTCGGCTGCCACGCCCGCCAAGCCGGCCGCCGCGACCCCCGCCACACCGTCGAAGCCGGCCGCCGCCGCGCCCGCTACGCCCGCGAAGCCGGCCGCCGCGCCCCCCGCCACACCGGCGAAGCCGGCCGCCGCCGCGCCCGCGAAGCCGGCCGCCGCGACCCCCGCCGCGCCCGCGAAGCCGGCCGCCGCGACCCCCGCGACGCCGGCGGCTGCCGCGCCCGGCGCACCCGCGAGGCCGACCGCCTCGACGCCGCCGAAGCCCGCCGCAGCCACGCCTGCCCCACCGGCTCAGCCCGCCGCCGCGACCCCCGCCGCGCCCGCACAGCGCGCCGCCGCGACCCCGGCCGCGCCCGCAAGGCCGACCGCCGCGACGCCCGCCGCCCCCGCGAAGCCGGCCGCCGCCGCCCCGCCGCATCCGCGAAGCCGACGGCCGCGACCCCCGCGAAGCCGGCCGCCACTCCTGCCGCGCCCGCGAAGCCGGCGACCGTCGCTCCCGCCACGCCGGCGCGGCCGGCGACCGCCGCGCCGCCGTCCGCTCCTGCCGCGCCGGCGGCACGGCCTGCCGAACCGGCAGCGCGGATCGCTCCCGACCCTGGACCGGCGCCGTCCGCCGCCCCCGCCGCGGGGCAGCGCGGAAACCGCCCCGCGTCCGGGCCCGCCGGCCGCCCCGGCGGGTGGGGTGACCCCACCGGCATCGCCCGCCACGCCGGCCCCGCCCGCGGAGTCGCCCGCCGCGGTCACCCCGGCGCGGCCTGCTGCCCCGACCCCTCCGCCGGCGGCGCCCGTGACGCCGACCGCCGCGACGCCGCGCGCTGCCGACGACCAGCCCACGCGCCGCCGCCTGTCGCGGACCCCGCCACCACCGGCCGAGCAGGCGGCGTCCCCGAGCGCCCCGGCGGTCGCGCCGGCCGCGGAGCCGTCCCCGGTCACGGACCCGGCCCCTCCGGCGCCGGTCTTCGACCCGAGCGGCGGCCGGACCCGGAGCCCCGAGACGAGCACCCCGCCCGCCGCGCCCGCGCCGGAGCCCTCCATGCCGGCGGCGCCCGCGCCGGCCGGGCCGGTCATGGTCCGGCGTGTCGCGACGCCGGCGCCGCCGGCCCGCCAGCCGGTGCGGCGGGTTCCGCCCGCCCCGGTGGCGGTGCGTCCCGCGCCGGAGCCGGCGCCGCGTCCCGGGCCGGTCCGCCGCGCGGTCGACGCGCTGCTCGGCCGCACCGCTCCGCCCGCCCCGCAGCCGTCGCCCGCCGGCGCCGGCGCGCCCGGCCGTGGTGCGCGTGACCCGTCCCGGCGCCGCCGGCGAGCCCTCCGCAACCGCCCGCTGCCGGCGCCGCACCGGCGGCCGTGCCGCGGGAGCCGACGGCCCCGACCGCGTCGCCGCGGGCGGGCGAGCGCGGACCGGCTCGCCGAGCCCGGCGATCGCGCAAGCGCCCCCGACCGCGGCGCCGGTCTTCCCGGACAGCGCACCAGCGCCGGCACCGGTCGTCACGGAGGCCCGCGCCCGTGGCGAGCGGCACCGCTCCCGTCGTCGCGACAGGCACGACGCGCGGACCCGGCCCCGGCCCCGCCCGCGCGACCGCAGATCCGCCACACGGTGGCGCCCGCGACAGCGCCGGTGGTCGCGGCGCCGGCCCGACCCGTGATGCACACCGCTGCGCCGGCAGCGCGGGCGACGGCCGCGCCGCCGGCCCGCGCGTCCATCCCCGCGCCGGTTCAGGCGGCGCCGCAGGCCATCGCCGCGCCCGGGCACGGCGGGCCGGCCGACGGCCGCGCCGATGGCCGCGCCACCCGCCACCACGGCGGCTCGCCGCGCCGCCCGTGCTCCCGCCGCCGGTGACCGTCCACGCCGCACCGCCGGCCCCGGTCGCTCCCCCGCAAGCGCGGATCGCGCCGGCACCCGCGGCGCTCCCCGCCGCGCCGCCGCGCGCGCTCTCGCGCACCCCTGCCACGCTCGCGCGCTCCCCGCTCGGCTCGCTCACGAGCGCCGCCTCGCAGGCCGGCAGCCAGCTCGCAGGCGCCGCGGCCCAGGCCGGCGCCTCGGCCGTCAGCTCCGCCGCGCAGGCCGGCGCCGCCGCGGTCGGCTCCGCGCTCGGCGGCGGCGGCCACGCCGCGGCCGGCGGGTCCGGCGACGCCGCCCACGACGAGCTCCTGCGTCGCCTGCGCGACGAGCAGGAGCAGCTCGGCACCCTGATCCAGCACCCGTTCTGAGAGCCCCATGTCCGACTGCGATCCAGCCCCTCAGCGTCCACTCCTTCGTCCTGAAGATCCCCGACATCGACACCGTCGGGTTCTTCATGCACTGCAGCGGGCTCAAGCTGGGCTTCGACGTCCTCGAGTACCAGGAGGGCGGCAACAACGACTTCGTCCACCGCCTGCCCGGCGGCCTGCACTACCCGAACCTCGTGCTGAGCCGCGGGCTCACGCGCGAGGACGTGCTGCTCAAGTGGTTCTACGCGACCCACACGAAGGCGGAGCGCAAGGAGATCACGCTCACGCTGAGCACCGCGGACGCGGAGCGGACGTGGACGTTCGCCGACGCGTTCCCGGTCGAGTGGACCGGGCCGCAGATCGACAGCAGCGGGGCCGACATCGCGACCGAGACGCTCGAGATCGCCCACGGCGGACTGAAGATGATCTGAGATGGCGATCCCGCAGGGCTTCCAGCGCGCGCAACTCGAGGTCGACGGCTCGGAGCCGATCGAGTGCGCCTTCAACCCGCAGAGCTACACGGTCTCGAAGACGAACGTGTGGAACTTCAAGCCGACCACCGGCGTCGACCTCCCCGACGGCGAGTTCGGCGGCGGCCTCCCCCGCCGCACGACGCTCGCGCTGCTGCTCGACGTCTCGCTGCTCGGCCCGGACCAGTCGGTCAAGGACACCGCCAACAACCTGCTGAAGATGATGGAGACCGGCGGTGGCGGCGGAGGCGGCGGCTCCGCGCCGCCGTTCGTCACCTTCCGCTGGGGCTCCGTCGACCTGCCGAAGTCGGTCCCGGTCAGCCTGACCATCCAGTACGTCCTCTTCCACCCGAACGGCGAGCCGATCCGCGCCACCGTCGACCTGGAGCTCGCGCAGGCGGAGAAGGCGTCGACCGCGTCGGGCTCGGGCACCAGCGAGGGCCAGAACCCGACGACGCGGGCGCAGCGCGGGCTCCGCGTCCACCAGGTCCGCGACGGCGACAGCCTCCCCTCGATCGCCTACGACGCGTACGGCGACCCGACCCGCTGGCGCCCGATCGCCGAGGCCAACGGCATCGACAACCCGCTGAGCCTGCGTCGCGGCTCGGAGCTCACGATCCCCACGCTCGACTGAGATGCCGCGCGACACCTCCAGGGAGCACGTCCCCACCTACGACATCCTCGTCGACGGCGGCGAGCTCGCCCAGGAGCACCGCGACCGGATCAAGGAGATCCGGATCGTCGACCACCTCCGCCTGCCCGACGTGTGCACGGTGAGCATCTCGTTCCCGAAGACCGAGGGGATCGACAGCCAGCCGTTCGGGATCGGCAAGTCGCTCGAGGTGCGGCTCGGCGCGCGCGAGCAGCAGGCGCCGCAGGTCCTGTTCAAGGGCGACGTCGTCTCGCTCGAGCCGACCTTCGGCGCCGGCGGCTGCGCGCTGATCGTCAACGCCTACGACCGCGCGCACCTGCTGCACCGCAGCCGCAAGGTCCGCGTGTTCCAGAACCAGACCGCGACCGACGTCGTCAAGAAGGTCGTCGGCGAGCAGGGCCTCGCGTTCGAGGGCGACTCCAGCGGCGACCCCCACGACTTCATCCAGCAGGACAACGAGACCGACTGGGACTTCATCTGGCGGCTCGCCGAGCGCTGCGGGTTCGAGTTCGTCGTCGAGGACCAGAAGGCGTACTTCCGCAAGCCGGGCCGCGCCGGCGCGGTCGAGCTGGAGTGGCCGAAGACGCTCTCGTCGTTCCGCCCGCGGATGACCGCCGTCCAGCAGGTCGGCACGGTCAGCGTCTTCGCCCACGACCCGATGACCAAGTCGGCGATCGAGGCGCAGGCCACCGCGCCGGAGCAGATCGCGCAGATCGGGATCGACCGCCAGAGCGTGGCGGACGCGTTCCCCGAGGCCGAGGTGCACGTCGCCACCGAGCCGGTCAAGTCGATGGCGGAGGGCACCGCGCTGGCCCAGGCGCTGCTCGACAAGCTCGCCAACGGCTACATCTCCGCCGAGGGCACCGGCCCCGGCAACCCGAGGATCAAGTCCGGCGTCATGGTCGACGTCAAGGGCGTCGGCAGCTCGTTCAGCGGCAGCTACCGCGTCGCCACCTCGACGCACCTGCTGCGCGGCGGCGGCGCGTACGTCACGAGCTTCGCCAACGCGCCGAGCCACACGATCCTCGGCGCGATCGGCAACGGCGGGCCGCCCGCGCCCGACTTCAGCGCGCAGCTCGTGCTCGGCATCGTCACGAACAACAACGACCCCGAGGACCTCGGCCGCGTCCGCGTCCAGTACCCGGCGCTCAGCTCCGAGACCGAGGGCGCCTGGGCGCGGATCGCGACGGCGAGCGCGGGCAAGGAGCGCGGGCTGCTGATGCTCCCGGTCGTCGGCGAGGAGGTGCTCGTCGGCTTCGAGCACGGCGACACGACCCGGCCCTACGTGCTCGGCTCGCTGTTCAACGGCTCCGACACGCCGGGCGACGACCTGCTGCACGACAAGGACGGCTCGTTCGTCGTGCTGAGCGACAAGCACATCCAGACGCAGGCGAAGGAGACGTACACGATCAAGGCCGACGGCGACCTCACGATCGAGATCGGCGGCAAGGCCGAGGAGAAGGTCAAGCGCGACTGGACCCGCGACGTGACCGGCAAGACCGCGATCAAGTCCACGCAGGCGATGAGCCTCGAGGGCCAGAGCGTGAGCGTGAAGGGCCAGGCCGACGTGACGGTCGAGGGCTCGGCCTCGCTCACCCTGAAGTGCGGCGGCTCGCAGATCCAGATCTCCGCCGCCGGCGTGACCATCAGCGGCCCCATGATCAGCCTCGGATAGGGTCGGGCGATGTCGGAGATCCTCGGTTCAGGCCTTGCGTTCCCGCTCCAGGTGGACGCCCGCGGCGCGCTCTCGCTGGCCGGCGGAGACGACGACATCGCGCAGGCGATCGAGCTGATCCTGGGCACCGCGCCGGGCGAGCGCGAGATGCGCCCGGAGTTCGGCTGCGCGGTCCACGACCTCGTCTTCGACACGATCGACGCGGCGATGATCGGCAAGCTCGAGACCGCCATCCGCGGCGCGCTGGACCGCTGGGAGCCGCGGATCGACGTCGAGGACCTCGCCTTCGACCTGTCCGAGGTCGAGGACGGCCGGCTGCTGATCACGATCAGCTACCGCGTCCGCACCACGAACAACCAGCGCAACCTCGTCTACCCCTTCTATGTGATCCCGGAGGAGGAGAGCGAGTGAAGCTCCCGCCGATCGAGCTCGACGACCGCCGCTTCCAGGACCTCGTCTCCGAGGCGCGGATGCGCATCCACCGGGCCTGCCCGGAGTGGACCGAGCACAACGTCTCCGACCCCGGCATCACGCTGATCGAGCTGTTCGCGTGGATGACGGAGATGACGATCTACCGGCTCAACCGCGTGCCGGACAAGCTCCACGTCGCGCTGATGGAGCTGCTCGGGATCCGGCTCGACGGGCCGACCGGCGCGTTCACGAAGCTGCGCTTCCGGCTCAGCGCGCCGGCCGACCGGGACGATCGAGATCCCCGGCGCGACGACCGAGGTCGGCACCCGCCGGACCGCGACCGAGGAGTCGATCGTCTTCCAGGTCGACGAGGACTTCGCGATCCCGCCCGCCACGCCCGCGGCGTACGTGGTCCAGCGCGGCAACAAGTTCACCGAGATCGGCGTCGTCGACGGGACGGCGCGCCCGCAGGGCGCCGACCAGCTGCCGTTCAGCGCCCCGCCGCTCGTCGGCGACGCGCTCTACCTCGGGTTCGAGGAGGACATCGGGAAGCTGATGATCCAGGTCTCGATGGAGGCCTCGACCGCGCGCGGCGCGGGCGTCGATCCCGAGGACCCGCCGCTGCGCTGGGAGGTCAGCGCGGGCGACGGCAACTGGGAGGACGCCGAGGTGCTCGAGGACCTCACCGGCGGCTTCAACTACGGCTCCGGCACGGTCGAGCTGCAGTGCCCGCCGCGCAGCGCCGTCGAGCCGCTCGCCGGCAAGCGGCTGCGCTGGCTGCGCTGCCGGATCGACGACAAGACCCGCACCGGCGCGACCACGACCTACACGCACCCGCCCGAGATCTACTCGATCACCGCGGCGCCGGTCGGCGCGCTGCTCGAGGCGTCGCACTCGTCGCGCGCCGAGAGCGAGGTGCTCGGGCTGAGCGACGGCACGCCGGGCCAGTCGTTCCGGCTCCGCAACGCGCCGGTGCTCAAGCCGGCCGGCAGCGAGCGGCTCGAGATCCAGGACCCGGAGTCGGGTGACTGGGAGCGCTGGGAGCTGCGCGAGAACTTCGTCGACTCGACGGCGTTCGAGCGCCACTACACGCTCGACATCGTCTCGGGCGAGATCGAGTTCGGCCCGGCGATCCGCGAGACCGACGGCGGCTGGTCGCAGTACGGGGCGGTGCCCGCCAAGGGCGCGGTCGTCCGCATGAGCCGCTACCGCTTCGGCGGCGGCCGCGCGGGCAACGTCGCGGCCGGGACGCTGAACGTCATGCGCAGCCCGATCCCCGGCGTCGACACGGTCACCAACCCGCTCGCGGCGACCGGCGGCGTCGACGCCGAGCCGCTCGAGCACGCGCGCCAGCGCGCGTCGATGGAGATCCGCACCCGCTACCGCGCGGTCACCGCGGACGACTTCGAGTTCCTCGCCGGCGAGGCGTCCCCGCGGGTCGCGCGCGCGGTCTGCCTCCCGCCCAACGACGGCGGGCCGGTGCCGCTGCAGATCCTCCCGCACGTCTATCCCGCCGACCGCCAGCTGCGCTACGACGAGCTCGTCCCGGACGACCAGCTGCTGCAGGACGTCGGCGAGTACCTCGACGCGCGGCGCCTGATCGGGACCAGCGTCCAGCTGATGCCGTGCCGGTTCCGCGGGCTGTCGGTCGTGCTCAACCTCCAGGCGTCGCCGCTCGCCGACCCGGCGCGCGTGGAGGAGGACGTCGCGCACGCGCTCTACACGTACCTGAACCCGCTCGTCGGCGGGGACGCGCACGGCCTCGGCGGCGGCTGGCCGTTCGGGCGCGCGCTCAACCAGGGCGAGCTGTACGGGATCGTCCACGCGATCGACGGCGTCGAGTTCGTGAAGATCCTCCGCATCTACGAGACCGACATGGTCACCGGCGAGCAGTCCCACAAGCCCGCCGGCACCCACATCGTGCTCGAGCCGGGGGAGCTGATCGCCTCGGGGCAGCACATCGTGAAGGCGACCCACCGGGAGACCTAGGGTGGCCGACGCGGAGCAGAACGGCGGCGGCGACTACCAGACGTTCGCCGGGGCGGGCTTCGGCACGCTCATGGTGCAGCTGGCGAGCGGCTCGCGCGAGACGCCGCCGGTCGCCTCCAGCCGCGCGTACCTGCGCGGCGGGCTGCCCGCGCTCTACCAGGACGGCGACTTCGGGATGCGGTTCGTCGGCGCGCTCGAGTCGGTGCTCGACCCGATCGTCGCGATCATCGACGCGCTGCCGGCGCACTTCAACCCGGACCACGCCCCGCGCGACCTGCTCAACCTGCTCTCCGCGTGGCTCGGGATCGAGGTCGACGAGTCCCAGCCGCTGCCCGAGCGCCGCAGGCTCGTGCGCGAGGCGGCCGAGCTGAGCCGCCGCCGCGGGACGGTGCGCGGGCTGGAGCTCGCGCTCCAGCTCTCGTTCCCTGGCGTCCCGCTGCGGGTGGAGGACAATGGCGGGGTGACCTGGGGCGACCAGCAGCCGAAGGAATCATCGGCCGGCTCGTTCGTCGTCTATTGCGACAAGCCGATCCCCGAGACGACCCAGGCGGGCGTCGCGCGCTGCATCGAGCAGTACAAGCCCGTCCACACGACCTACCGGTTGCGGGTCAAGGCGCCGAAGAAACCGAAGGAAGACACGTCATGAGGACCTGTCAGAGCTGCGGCAAGGAGAACCCGGACGACCGCGACTTCTGCTCGTGCGGCGAGTACCTGCGCTGGGACCCGACCGGGGTCGTCGAGGCCGTCACCCCCGAGCTGGCGCAGTCCGCCGCCGAGGCCGCCGCGCCGCCGGCCCCCGCCGCGCCTGAGCCGGCCGCGCCCGCCGCCCCCGCCGCGCCGCCCGCGCCCGCGCCTGCGGCGCCCCAGGCCGCCGCGCCCCCGCCGCCGCCTCCGCCGCCCAACGGCACGGTCCCGCAGCAGCCCGCCGCCCCTGCCCCCGCACCCGGAGCCCGAGCCGGAGCCCGAGGCGCCGAAGATCGCCTCCGTCACGCTGCGGCTCCCGGACGACTCGACCTCGCCCGACGACGTCGTCGCGCTCGGCGTCGAGGCCGGCGGCCGCGAGCGCGTGCTCGCGCTGATCCGCAACACCTCGGGGATCGTCGACAACTACGCCCTCTCCGTCCGCGGCATGCCGGACTCGTGGTGGTCGATCTTCCCGGACACCGTCTACCTCGTCCCGTACGGCGCCGGCGGCACGTACGAGCAGGAGGTGGAGATCCACCTCCACCCGCCGAAGAGCGCCGAGGCCGAGGCGCGCGTCTGGGAGCTCGAGTTCGTCGCGGACTCCAAGGCGAGCGGGACGGAGGCGGCGGCCGCGCCGTTCCTGCTCGGCATCCAGCCGTTCGAGGACCTCGCGCACGAAGGTCGATCCCGAGCGCGCCTCCGGGCGGCGCAAGGTGCGCTACCAGGTGCGCGTCGAGAACAAGGCGAACGCGCCGTCGCGCGTCGAGTTCGACGGCTCGGACACCGACGGCGAGTGCGCCTTCGCGTTCAAGCCCGCGCACGTCGACGTCGCGCCGGGCGAGGCGATCGAGACGACGATGACCGTCCGCCCGCCGAAGCAGATGTGGATCGGCCGACCGCACGAGCGCCGGCTCGAGGTGCTCACGAACGGCGGCACGGTGAGCGAGGAGGACCTCCCCGCGGAGGAGGAGGCGGATCTCGAGGAGGAGGACGACGGCGGCGACGACGGCCGCGCGGCGCTCAAGGGGTTCGCGAAGAAGGGCGTCCGCGGCCCGAAGATGACGGGGCCGAAGCTCGGCCAGGGCGGGCTGTCGGTCGGCCCGCAGGGCGTGCGCCTGCGCGAGCCGCAGCTGCGCGGGCCGCGCGTCCGCGGCCCGCAGCTCAAGCAGCAGAACCTCCGCCTCGACCAGCTCAAGATGCCGAGCCGCGGCGCCGGCGCGGCCGCGCCGCCGGCGATCCCGCTGCGCCCGACGCAGGCCGTCTTCCGCCAGAAGCCGTGGCTGCCGTGGTGGCTGGCGATCGTCGTCCCGCTGCTGCTGCTGCTCGCGCTGCTGCTGTTCCTCTTCCTGCCGAAGAACGCGACCGTGCCCGAGGTGGTCGGCAAGAAGTCGGCCTTCGAGGCCGAGAAGGTGATCACCGAGGCGAAGCTGAAGCTCGCGCCGGGGACCAAGGAGAAGGTCGACCCGAACGTCCCGCCCGGCACCGTGATCGCGCAGACCCCGAAGGCCGGTGAAGACGCCGAGGAGGGCACCGAGGTCGCGATCCAGATCGCCGTCGGCGACGGCAAGCTGACCGTGCCCGCGGTGACCGGCAAGAACGTCGGCGACGCGGAGAAGATCCTCCGCGACGCCGGGCTCTCGCTCGGGCAGGCGACGCCCCAGCCGGTCGATCCGAAGGCGCTGATCAAGACGCAGATCCCCGCTCCCCAGGAGGTCGTCAACGAGGGCAAGGCGGTCGACATCTTCATGGTCGTGCCGAAGCCCGCCGGCGCGGCCGGCGCGGCCGCCGGGGCCGGCGCGGGCGCCGCCGCCGGTGGCGACGAGGCGAACGCGGACGCCGGTGGCGGCGGCGGGGGCGGCGACGGCGGCGGCGAGGGCGGTGCCGTGAAGGTCCCGCAGATCTCGGGCGCGGACCGCGACGTCTACGCGAAGAAGGTCGCCGACCTGGGCCTCGCGCCGCAGCCCGTCAGCCTGTTCAACGACGCGAAGAAGGGCACGCTGTTCCAGGTCGAGCCGAAGCCCGGCACCGAGGTGCAGCCCGGCCAGGAGGTCAAGATCTCCGTCTCGGCCGGCTCGCCGCAGATCGCCTACGACGACGACAAGGACGTGCTGCTCAAGTCCAGCGCGCGCGGCCAGAAGCTCCAGCCGGTGGCGAAGGGCTCCCAGCAGGAGAAGGACCCGGCCTGGAGCGCCGACGGCAGCGCGATCGCCTACACCAGCGACGGCCAGGTCTTCCTCAAGAACCTCGCCGACAAGGACGGCAGCCCGATCCCGCTGACGAAGGAGGGCGAGCGCTTCCGCGACCTGGCGTGGGCGCCGACCGCCGACGTCAACACGCTCGCGCTGATCAAGGCCGGCACGGGCGACCAGCTGGCCGACGCGCAGTCCTCGCTCTGCTTCGGCGCGATCGACGCCCAGGGCATGACCACGGCGTGCAAGCCGGTGTCGGAGAACCTGCTCGGCCGCAAGATCAACTGGGCGCCGGACGGCAAGTCGCTGCTCGTGTTCGCCGCCAAGCCGGACGGCAGCGCGTTCGGGATGATGGAGTTCACGACCGACAAGCCGTTCTCGGCCAAGCCCGAGGACTGGGACAACAAGGGCTTCGTCACCGACGTCTCCAAGCCGCGGCGAGGGCGTGCTCGACGAGACGATCTCGCCGGACGGCAAGCAGCTCGCCGCGGTCGTGCAGACCAAGAGCGGGACGAACCTGCTGGTGACGAAGGCGGACGACACGCTGCTCGCGGACGCGAAGGAGCTCAACGTCCGGGCGTGCAAGGCGATCTGGCGGCCCGACGGGCTCGAGCTGGTCGTGGTGCGCGCGGACGACTGCTTCGCGGACCACGGGCGAGCTCGTGCGGCTGCCGGTCGCGGACCCGAAGGCCCAGACGTCGCTCGGGCTGACCGGCGACAACCCGGTCTTCCAGCCGCTCTCCGTGGAGTAGGGTCACCGCCCGTGCTGTGCCCGGACTGCCGCCGCCAGGTGACGCGGGGCGCTGCGTTCTGCGGCAGCTGCGGGTCGCCGCTCGGCCACACCGGGCCGCCGCTCGAGCTCGTGCTCGCGGGCGGGATCCGGATCCCGCTCGTCGAGGAGCTGATGATCGGCCGCGGTCCGGCCGCCACGCTGCGGCTCGAGGACCCGAGCGTCTCGCGCGTGCACGCGCGGATCTCGGCGGCCGGCAGCGGGTCGGGCGCGCGGATCGAGGACGCCGGCTCGAGCCACGGCACGTTCGTCGACGGCACGCGCGTGACCGGGCCGCTGCTGCTGCGCGACGGCGCGCGGATCCGGATCGGCGACCAGGAGCTGACCGTCGAGCGGCGGCGCGACACCGCCGAGGCGGGGAAGACGATCGTCGTGCGCCCGGGCGCGTCGCTCGTGGCGAGCGCGGTGACGCCGGCCGGCGTCGTCGGGCAGGCGACGCAGTTCGGGATGCGCCCGCGCGTGCGCTCCGGCTACGCGCTCAAGCAGCTCGACGCGTCGGAGGGCTCGCGCCGCTGGGTGCTGCGCGACCTCGAGAACAACAGCTTCCTGCGGCTGTCCGACAACGACGCGCAGCTGTTCCGGCTGCTGGACGGTTCGCGCTCGCTCGTCGAGCTCGTCGGCGAGGCCGAGCGCCGCTTCGGCCCGACCGGCGCGGCGCGCCTGGCGCGGCTGCTGGCCGACCTCGGCGAGCGCGGGCTGATGTCGGGCGTGGCGGCGTCGAACCGGCGGACCGAGGCGCCGGAGAGCTTCTGGCGCAAGCTGGTCACGCCGCGCGAGAAGGTCTTCCCCGGGCTCGGGCGCTGGTTCGACGCGCTCTACCGCCGCGGCGGCTGGGTGCTGTTCACGCAGCCGGCGCTGTGGCTGATCGGGGCGCTCTGCCTGGCCGGCGTCGGCGTGTTCGTGGCGCTGATCGCGCTGCGCTACGGGACCCCGTTCGTCGTCGCGAGCAAGATCGGGCTCGGCGGGCTCGTGTTCCTGCTCGGGCGCTTCCTCGTCGTGGCCGTGCACGAGACCGCGCACGGGCTCGTGATGGCGTCCTACGGGCGCCGGATCGACCGCGCCGGGTTGAAGCTCGTGGCGATCTTCCCGTACGCGTTCGTCGACACGAGCGAGGCGTGGTTCGAGCCGCGGGCGCGGCGGATCGCGATCAGCGCGGCGGGGCCGGTGTCGGACTTCTCCGTCGGCGCGCTGTTCGCCATCGCCTGCCTGCTGCTGCCCGACGGGACGATCCGCGACATCTGCTTCCAGGTCGCGTTCGCGGGCTACGTCGGCGCGCTGTTCAACCTCAACCCGTTCATCGAGCGCGACGGCTACCACATGCTCGTCGACTGGCTGCGCGAGCCGGGCCTGCGGCGGCGGGCGCGCGAGCAGTTCGCGCGGCGGCTGTCGGGCGGCGGGCGCAGCGACGACTCCCCGGTGCTCGCGCGCTACTCGCTCTGGGGGCTGGCGTGGACGGTGCTCGCGGGCTGCTTCGCGGTGGCGATGTCGCTGCGCTACCTGCCGGTGATGAAGGCGCTGGCGCCGGAGTGGATCGTCTACACGGTGCTGGGGTCGCTGTGGGTCGCGTTCTTCGTCCCGGCGCTGGTCGTCGTGGCGAAGCCGCTGGTCGCGCGCGTGCGGGGCGATGACTGAGCCTGTGGGAACATGAGTCGTGGCCGCGACCGAGTCCGACATCGCCGCGAAGCTGATCGAGCGACTGCTCGCCGATCCGGCCTTCCGCGACCGCTTCCGCCGCAATCCGCCGGCCGCCTGCCGCGAGGCGGGGCTGGACAGCCTCGCCGACGAGATGGCGATCGGCGCGGGCAAGGCGATGCACACGCTGGACATGCGCGAGTCGCGGTCGTCGCTCGCCGGCGTCGTGATGGCGGCGGCGATGGAGGGCATGGGGCTGTACGAGTTCTCGCGCCACGTCGTGCCGCAGATCGAGGACCTGTCCGGATCGATCGGGGACGTGCTCAGCCGGGTCAACCTGCCGGCGCTGCCGGGCGGCGGGTCGCTCGCGGGCGCGCCGCCGCCGAGCGCCGCGCCGCTGCCGGCGACCGACGTCGCCGCGGACGGGAACGGCGGCGGCGCGGGGCGGCGGCCGCCGCCGCGGCGCCGGTGGCGCCCGCCAACGGGGCCGCCGCGGCACCCGTCGCGCCCGAGGTCGCCGGCAAGGGCGGAGCGGGCGCGGGGAAGGACGCTGCCGCGCCGCCGGAGCTCGCCGGCAAGCGCGAAGCGGGGCAAGGGCGGCGGAGGCGGCGGCCGCGCGAAGGAGGACGACGGCGGCGGCTCGGAGCTCCCGGGCGGACCGGCGAGCGGCGTCGCGGACGCGCCCGCCGGCGCCTCGCGCGGCGACCCCGGCGGCAGCGCGCTGCCGACCGAGCAGGTCGAGCCGAAGGCGGCGACGGGCGGCGAGCTGCCCGGAGGGAAGGCCGCGCCGCAGCCTCCCGCGGCGGCGCAACCGGCCGCGGCGCCCGCCGGCGGCGCCGCCGCGCCCGCGGCGCCGGAGACCGCGGCGGCGGCCCCGCCGCCCGAGCCGCAGGCACCGGCCGCGGCGCCGCCGGTCGAGCCGCAGGCACCGGAGAAGCGCGCGCCGATCGACCCGGACCAGTTCGGCCAGGAGGGGACCGGCACCGGCGGCAAGCCCGACGCCGAGGCGCAGGCGATCCTCGAGAACAAGAACATCACCTTCGACTCGGTCGGCGTCGCGGACATCAAGGCGGGGCGGATCGACCCGCGGATCGTCGCCGTGCTGACGAAGCTCAGCCAGGAGCACAAGATCGTCGTCTCGTGCATGTGCAGCGACCACCCGCGCATGACCACGAGCGGGTTCGTCTCCAACCACACCTACGGCCGCGGCCTGGACATCGCCTCGATCGACGGCGAGATCGTCAGCCCCGGCAGCGCCCTCGCCCGCGAGGTCGCCTCCGAGCTCTCGGAGTTCCCGGCGTCGATCCGCGGCGACGAGATCGGCTCGCCGTTCGCGATCAGCGGCCCGGGCTACTTCACCGACGCCGCGCACCAGAACCACATCCACGTCGGGTTCAAGACCGAGATCACCCCCGACTGGGAGCCCCCGCCGGGCCTGCGCGCCGACGCGCCCGCCGCAGCGCCGGCCGCGGCCCCCGCGGTCGCCGCGCCGGCGGTCGCGGGGTGGCGCCGGCGGCCGGCGTCGCCGCGGCCCCGGCGGCCGCGCCGCCCGTGGCCACCGACCCGGAGCGCGGCTCCGGCCTGTTCGCCGCGATCGGACGGCCCGCGGAGGCCAAGGTCGCGTCCGCGGGCGGCAGCGACTCCGGGCTCTTCGCCGCGCTCGATCCGAAGGCCGCTCAGCCCGCGCAGGTCGCGGCCACGCCCGCACCGCCGCCGGACGCCGCCGCGCCGCGGCCCCCGCCGACGCCGCCGCGCCCGGCGCGGTCGACGTCAGCGCGGTCAGCGACGCCTACCCCGGCGACGACGCCAGCAAGGCGGAGCTCGCGGCCTGGATGGGCAAGCTCGCCGAGAAGCGCGGCCTCCCGCCCCAGCTCCCCGTCATGGCCTCGCTGGTCGAATCCGGGCTCAAGAACCTCAACTTCGGCGACGCCGACTCGGTCGGGTTCTTCCAGATGCGCGCTCAGCTATCTGGAACCAGGGCGACTACGCCGGCTACCCCGACGACCCCAAGAAGCAGATCGACTGGTTCCTCGACCAGGCCGAGCAGATCAAGAACCAGCGCGAATCGCGCGGCCAGTCCGTCACCGACCCCAAGCAGTTCGGCGAATGGATCGCCGACGTCGAGCGCCCCGCCGAGCAGTACCGCGGCCGCTACCAGCTCCAGCTCGACCAGGCCAACAGCCTGCTGAAGGCCGCACCCCCGCCGGCGGCTCCGGAGGTCGCCGCGACGCCGGCGCCCGCGCCCGCCGCGCCCGCCGCACCGCCGGTCGAGCCGCAGGCGCCCGAGCGAGCGCGCGCCGATCGACGCGGACCAGTTCGGCCAGGAGGGGACCGGCACCGGCGGCAAGCCCGACGCCGAGGCGCTGGCGATCCTCAAGAACAAGAACGTGACGTTCGACGACGTCGGGATCTCCGACATCAAGGCGGGGCGGATCGACCCGCGGATCGTCGCCGTGCTCACGAAGCTCAGCCAGGAGCACAAGATCGTCGTCTCGTGCATGTGCAGCGACCACCCGCGCATGACCACGAGCGGGTTCGTCTCCAACCACACCTACGGCCGCGGCCTGGACATCGCCTCGATCGACGGCGAGATCGTCAGCCCCGGCAGCGCCCTCGCCCGCGAGGTCGCCTCCGAGCTGTCGCAGTTCGACTCCTCGATCCGCCCGGACGAGATCGGCTCGCCGTTCGCGATCAGCGGCCCGGGCTACTTCACCGACGCCGCGCACCAGAACCACGTGCACGTCGGGTTCAAGACCGAGATCAGCCCCCGACTGGCAGCCGCCTGCCGGCCTGCGCGCCGACGCGCCCGCCGCGCCGCCGGCCGTCGCGGCGCCCGCGGTGGCGGGCGCGCCCGCGGCCGGCGTCGCGGCGGTGCCGGGCGCCCCGGCCGCGCCCGCGGCGCCGGCGGACCCGTCGCACGGGTCCGGCCTCTTCGAGGCGATCGCGCGCCCCGAGCCGGCGAAGACCGCCGCCGCCGGGGATGCGGGCGGCGGCGGCTCCGGGCTGTTCGCGGCGCTCGATCCCAAGGCGCAGCCGCCGGCACAGGTCGCGGCGCAGCCCGCCCCGGCGCCGGGCGCAGCACCGGCCGCGGACGTCGCCGCCGGCGCGGTCGACGTGAGCGCGGTCAGCGACGCCTACCCGGGCGACGACGCCAGCAAGGAGCAGCTCGCCGCGTGGATGGGCAAGCTCGCCGAGAAGCGCGGCCTCCCGCCCCAGCTCCCGGTCATGGCCTCGCTCGTCGAGTCCGGCCTGAAGAACCTCAACTTCGGCGACGCCGACTCGGTCGGGTTCTTCCAGATGCGCCTCAGCTACTGGAACCAGGGCGACTACGCCGGCTACCCCGACGACCCCAAGAAGCAGGTCGACTGGTTCCTCGACCAGGCGGAGCAGATCAAGGCGCAGCGCGAATCGCGCGGCCAGTCCGTCACCGACCCCAAGCAGTTCGGCGAATGGATCGCCGACGTCGAGCGGCCCGCGGAGCAGTACCGCGGCCGCTACCAGCTCCAGCTCGACCAGGCCAACAGCCTCCTGAAGGCCGCACCCCCGCCGGCCGCGCCCGAGGCCGCCGCAGCGCCCGCGCCGGCCGCGCAGGCGGTCGCCGAGGCCGCGGCCCCGCCGGCGATGGCGCAGGGCCCGGGCGCGAAGGCGGAGGCCGCGCTCACCGAGGCGAAGAAGTTCCTGGGGACGCCCTACAAGTGGGGCGGCTCCACGCCGCAGACCGGGTTCGACTGCTCGGGGCTGGTCCAGTGGGCCTACGCCCAGCAGGGGATCCAGATCCCGCGGGTGACCGACCAGCAGATCCTCGCCACGAACGGGACGGCGGTGAAGCGCTCCGAGCTCCTCGCCGGCGACCTCGTCTTCTTCCGCGACTCGACGGGCTACGTCCACCACGTCGGGATGTCGCTCGGCGGCGACAAGTTCATCCACGCGCCGCACACCGGCGACGTGGTCAAGATCTCGAGCCTCGACGAGCCCTATTACAAGGAGCAGTTCACCGGCGGCCGGCGGTTCGACAAGGCGGCGAGCGCCGCGCCGGCGGCGCCGGCCGCGCCCGTGGCCCCGGTCCAGCCGGCCGCCCCGGCCGTCGACCCGGTCGCGGTGGCGCAGGCGCAGGCCGCCGTCGCCAGGGACGCCGCGGAGGCCGGACGCCAGGGCAGCGGGCTGTTCAAGGCGATCAGCGTCCAGGAGGCGCGCAACCACGAGGAGGCCCGCGCGCTCGCGAGCGACGGCAGCGCGCCGCGCCGCAGCGACTCCGCGCTGTTCCTCCAGGCGATCACGCCCGAGCGCGCGGCGGAGGCCAAGGCCGCCGCGCAGGCCGCGCCCGTTCCGCCGCCCGCCCCCGAGGCCGCGGCTCCGGCGCCCGGGGCCGCCGCGCCCGCCGCCCCCGAGGTCGCGGCGGCGGCGCCCGCGGGCTCCGGTCCGGACCTCGCCGACGTCCCGGCCGGCTACCCCGGCGACGACGCCGGCCAGGCGGCGCTCGCGAAGTGGCTCGCCAAGCAGGCCGAGAAGGCGGGGCTCCCGCCGGAGCTGCCGGTGATGGCGTCGCTCGTCGAGTCCGGCGTCCGCAACCTCGACTACGGCGACGCGGACAGCGTCGGGTTCTTCCAGATGCGCACGAGCATCTGGGACCAGGGCGAGTACGCCGGCTACGGGAAGAACCCCGGGCTGCAGGCGAAGTGGTTCATCGACCACGCGCTCGCGGTCAAGAAGCAGGCGATCGCGCGCGGCGACGCCGGCTTCGGCAAGGACCCGAGCGGCTGGGGCGAGTGGATCGCGGACATCGAGCGGCCCGCGGAGCAGTACCGCGGCCGCTACCAGCTGCGCCTCGACGAGGCGCGCCGGCTGCTGCGCTGAGCGGCGCGCAACGGGCGCGCCGCCCGAGGCTCAGTCCTCGCCGCCGCCGTTGCGGATCACGGGGCCGCCGCCGCCACTGCCACCGCCACCGGTCGTCGGGGGCGTCGTCGTGCCCGTCGAGGGCGTGGTCGTCGTGCCCGTCGAGGGCGTGGTCGTCGTGCCCGTCGAGGGCGTGGTCGTCGTGCCGGTGTCGGGGACGGTCGTCGTCGGAGCGGTCGTCGTCGTCGACGTCGAGCTCTCCTCGGGCTTCTTCTTCGGCACCTTGAGCGCCGGCAGCGCCGCGGCGGCGCGCACCTTCGCGGAGACGGTGGCGTCCCCG
The DNA here is from genome assembly GCA_963724145.1 of uncultured Solirubrobacteraceae bacterium. GTDB lineage: Bacteria > Actinomycetota > Thermoleophilia > Solirubrobacterales > Solirubrobacteraceae > DASQMT01. The sequence continues at coordinate 277,280 of CAVRTO010000039.1, read as the reverse complement.
ACCTCGATCTCCTCGGCGGGCGCGGGCGCCTCGGCCTTGGGAGCGGCGGCGGGCGCGTTGTCGCCGCCGCCGGCGGAGGCGATGCCGAACGCGGCGCCGAAGGCGACGACGGCGATGCCGGCGACGATGAGGAGCTGTCGGGGATGCATGGTTCGTACCTTCCTTCGCGCGCGCCGCCCCTGTCAACCGGCGGATGGGTGAACCTGGTCACACCATCGGCGCCGCGGCGCGGTTCCTCTAACGGTCGAGCGTGTACCCCGCGGCCTCGAGTCCGGCGAGCGTCTGCGCGAGCTGCTGCTGCGTGCGCCGGATCGCCGCCCCGGAGCGCTGGAATCCGCCCTTGTTCTTATCTGACGCTGCAGACGCCGCGTTCTTCCACGCTTCCTTCGCGTCGGTCAGGGCGTCGACCAGCGCGTCGTTGATCGTGACGTCGGCCGGGCTCGTCTCCGCCTGCTTGAGCTGCCTGGCGGCCTCGGCGTAGGCGGCCTGGATGTTGCCCGCGGCGCGCGCCTGGGCGCGGAAGGTCGCGCCGTCGCGGCCCAGCGCCTCGCGACCGGCGGCGACGCGCCGGTCGAGCTGGTTGAGCGTCCGGTTGAGCGTCTTCGCGTAGGCGGGGTTCGGGCCGACCGGGAACGTCTTCGCGTCGCTGATCTGGAGCGTGTCCGCGATCCCCTCGCACTCCGGGCCGAAGCCCTCGGCCGCCTCGGGGGGCGCCAGGCAGGCGACCGTCGCGACGCCGGCGGAGGTCGGCGCGGCGTAGATCGTCACGGTGCGGTCGAAGCCCTGGGGCTGCAGGCCCGCGTAGCGGTAGGCCTGGATGTCGTCGGGCCCGAGCTTGACCGGGGTGCGCTCGGGGACCTGGCCGTCGGCGAGCCCGAGCTGGTCGCGGAACTTCGGCGGGAGCAGCGTCGAGTCGTTCGCCTTCGCCATGCCGAACTCGACCGCCTTGCCGCCGTCGCGGCCGCCGGGCGCGTACGCGGCGGCGTCGGTCAGCGCGAGCCTGGGGATCTCCGGGGGCGTCGCGACCTCCTGCCAGCCCTTGGGCACCTCGAGCGCGATCGAGCCGGACTGGACCGGCTGCTCCGGCACGATGCTCGGCGGCGCCGCCGCCTGCTTCTCCTCGCCCCCGCCCCCGCCGCCGAGCAGCAGCCCGAGGACGACCGCGACGACGAGCGCGCCGGCGATCGCGATCGGGAAGGCGAGGTTGCGCCGCTCGCGCGGCTCGCGCGGCTCGGGCTCCTCGTCGAGCGAGCGCGGGCGCTCCGGCGGCGCGCCGGACCCGCCGGCGCCGACCGTCTGCGGCATCGACGTGGCCGCGCCGGCGTCGCCGTCGAGCGCGCGCGGCATCGCCGTCGCCGCGCCGGCGTCCTCGTCGTCGAGCGAGCGCGGCGGCGCCTCGGGGGCGGACGCGACCGGCTCGGGCTCGGGCGCGGACGGCGGCGCGGGCTCCTCGGTCGGCGGCCGGAGCGGCGGCGGCGCGACGTAGGTGTCGAAGGCCTTCTCGGCCGGCTCGCCGGGGGGTGCCGCGGTGTCCGGCGGCGGCGCGGCGTCGGGTGGCGCGGCGGCGTCGGACGCCCCCGTGTCGGGCGCCGCCGGCGCGTGGCTCGCGGCCGCGGCCGCGCCGGGGGCGGCGAACGTCTCGAACCCCTCGTCGGTGGTCGCCGGCTCGGGCGGCTCCGGCGCCGCGGGCGTCTCGGGCGGCGTCGCGCGGGCGTCCGGGCGGGTCGCCGCGCCGGGCGACGCGAACGTCTCGAACCCGTCGTCCGGGGCGGCCGGCTCCGCGGCGGGCGGCTCCTCCGCCGGGACCGCGGGCTCGGCGGCGCGGGCGGCTCGGCCGCGGGCGGCGAGCCGAAGGTCATGAAGCCGCTGTCCTCGGCCGGCGGGGCCGACGGCGGCGGCGTCGAGGCGGGCGGCGTCGACGCGGGCGGGGCGTCGGCCGGCGGCGCGCTCGCGGCGGGGTGTCGGCGGGCGTGTCGGCCGCCGGGGTCGCCGGCGGGGCGTCCGCCGGCGCGTCGGCCGCGGGGGCGTCGGCGGGCGCGTCGGCCGCCGGGGCGTCGCCCGGCGCCCCGAACGTCACGAACCCCGAGTCGGCCACCGGCTCCAGCGGCGGCGGCGTCGGCGGGCCGGTCGGGACGTCGATCGGCCCCGGCTCGAGCGGCCCCTCCGGCGCGGGCGACGGCGGCGGCGTCGCCGGCCCGGGCGGCGCCTCGGTCGCACCTCCCGCGCCCCAGGCGAAGCTCTGGAACTCGTCCGACGGCTGCGCCTCGGGCGCGCCCTCGAACGGCGCGGGCGTCAGCGGCTTCGGCGTGTCCGCATGGCGCGCGTCCGCCGACAGCCGCGCCGACCGCCGCCAGCGCGGGCCGAGCAGCCCGATGACGATCTCCTCGAAGTCGTCCCAGGCGTCGTTGGCGTTCTGGGTCCGCTCCTTCGGGTCCTTGACGAGCAGCTTCTCGACCCACTCCGAGACGCCCGCGTCGAGCGACGGGTCGACCGAGGTGATCGCCGGGATCGGCTCGTTGACGTGCCGCAGCAGGATCGCCATCGGCGCGTCGGAGTCGTGGAACGGCACGCGCCCCGTGAACATCTCGAACGCCATGCACCCGACCGAGTAGAGGTCGGTCCACGGCCCGATGTCCTGCGCCATCGCCTGCTCGGGGGCCATGTAGGTCGGCGTGCCGACCGTCGTCCCCGTCGCGGTCAGGAAGGCGCCCGTCTGCATCTGGTTCGTCGCCTTGGCGATGCCGAAGTCGGCGATCTTCACGCGCCCGTCCGAGGTGACCATGAGGTTCTCGGGCTTGAGGTCGCGGTGCACGACGCCGTGCTGCTCCGCCTGGGCGAGTCCCGCGAGCAGCCCCTCGAGCACGCCGCTGATCTGCGCGAGCGTGAGGTTCCCGACCCACGGCCGCAGCGACCCGCGCTCGACGTACTCCATCGCGATGTACGGCGTCCCGTCGTGCTCGAAGTAGTCGTGCACGGTGACGATGTTCGGATGGCTCAGCGAGCCGGCCACGCGCGACTCGCGCAGGAAGCGCTGCGCGAACGCCGGGTCGGAGGCGTGGAACGCCGCGAGCTCCTTGAGCGCGACGAAGCGGTCGAGGTCGGTCTGCCGCGAGAGGTAGACCACGGCCATGCCACCCCGCCCCACCTCGCGGAGGACCTCGTATCGCCCGACGGTCTTCAGGACGTCCGGCACCGGCTGACGTCCCTGTCGTCGAAGTTCAGTGGCACGACACTTTCCATCAGCTCGGCTCATCCCTAGTATGGCGACACCAGTCAGGGCGGGCAACAGCGCCATGGAGGCGCTCAGGACAAAGAGGCAGGGATGGAGTGAAGCTCTTCGTCGTCGATCCCCACACGATCTACCGTCGTGGGCTCTCGGTGTGCCTCGAGGCGTTGCCCGAGGTGGAATCGGTCGGACAGGCCGGCAGCGTGCGGACCGCCTGGGAGGACGAGGCGCTCTTCGCCGCCGACCTGGTGATCGTCGACCCCGCCATGCCGGGCGGCGCCGACTTCGTCGGCGCGGTCGCGGAGGCCGCGAGCGCGCCGGTCGTGGTGTGCACCTCGGTCACCTCCGAGGCGGCGGTGCTCGCCGCGCTGCAGTCCGGCGCGGCCGGCGTCCTGCGCAAGGACACGCTGACCACGGATTCGCTCGCGAACGCCGTCCGCGCGGCGGTGGACGGGACCGGCGTGGTCACGTCGGACCTCCTGCGCGAGCTGCTCGACGGCATCGGCGGCGACGACGGCAAGCCCGCCGGCGCGCGCCTCACCGACCGCGAGCAGCAGGTGCTGTCGCTGATCGCGGAGGGGCATCCCACGCGTGAAGTCGCACAGCAGCTGTGCTATTCCGAGCGCACCGTGAAGAACGTGCTGCACGACGTCGTGACGAAGCTCAACGCCCGCTCGCGCTCACAGGCCGTCGCGCACGCCGTGCGCGAGGGGCTGATCTGACCTCGGTCGAGGAGCTGGTCGCCGGCCGCAGGATCGTCATCTGCGCCGGCTCCGGCGGCGTGGGCAAGACGACCACCGCCGCCGCGCTCGCGATGGGCGCCGCCGCCGCGGGCAAGAAGGTCGCCGTGGTGACCATCGACCCCGCGCGCCGGCTCGCGACGGCGCTCGGCCTGGAGGAGCTCGGCAACGAGCCGAGCCTGATCGACCCGGAGCGCTTCAGCGCCCACGGCATCGACATGCGCGGCGAGCTGTGGGCGCTCATGCTCGACGCGAAGCGCACCTTCGACGAGCTGATCGAGCACCTCGCGCCCGATGCGCGGACCCGCGACGACGTCCTCGGCAACCGGATCTACCAGCAGCTGTCGAGCGCGGTGGCCGGGTCGCAGGAGTTCACCGCGATCGCCAAGCTCTACGACCTCGACGCGAGCGGCGACTTCGACCTGATCGTGCTCGACACCCCGCCGTCGCGCAACGCGCTCGACTTCCTCGACGCGCCGCAGCGGCTGACCGGCTTCTTCCAGGGCCGCGCGGTCAAGGTCTTCCTCCGCCCCGCCGGGTTCGGCGGCCGGATCATCGGCCGCGGGACGGGCGTCGCGTTCGGGCTGCTGCGGCGCGTCACCGGCGTCGACCTGCTCGAGGACCTCTCGGTCTTCTTCCGCGCGCTCGGCGGGATGATCGACGGCTTCGTCGCCCGCGCCGAGCGCGTCGGCGCGCTGCTCGCCGACCCGGGCACGACGTTCCTGATCGTCACCTCCCCGCGCCACGACCCGGTCGAGGAGGCGATCTACTTCCATCGCAAGCTGCGCGACGGCGGGCTGCCGTTCGCCGGGCTCGTGGTGAACCGCATCCACGTCCCGCCGGCGGTCGACGGCGAGCTGCCCGCGGAGCTCGCGGACGCGCTCGGCGACGCGCTCGCCCGCCGCGTCGCGTCGTCCGCGCACGAGCTCGCGGCGCTCGCCGCGCGCGACGCCGCCAACGTCGAGCACCTCCGCGAGCGGCTCGGCGATCCGCCGCTCGTGCTCGTCCCCGAGCAGGACGACGACGTCCACGACGTCGAGGGCCTCGCGCACGTGCAGGCCCACCTCTGGGGCGCGTGACGCATCCGGTGCTCGCCGCGCTGCGGCGCCGCTCGGACGGCGCGCGCGTCGCACTGGTCGTCGAGGGCGGCGGGATGCGCGGGGCGGTCAGCGGCGGGATGGCGCTCGCGCTCCACGAGCTCGGGCTCGCCGGCGCGTTCGACGCCGCCTACGGCTCCTCCGCGGGCGCGCTCAACGCGATGTGGCTCGTCAGCGGGCGGCTGCCGCAGGGGATCCCGACCTGGGTCGACCCGCGGCTCGTGCACGCGCTGATCCAGCCGCGGCGCGCGCTCCGCGGCGGGCCGGTGGTCGACGTGACGACGCTCGTCGAGCGGCGCTACGAGCAGCTCTCCCCCGGGCTGTTCGCCGCCGTCCTCGCGAGCGGGACGGAGCTGCACCCGGTCGCCACCGACGTGCGCAGCGGCGCTGCCGTCGACCTGCACGGCGAGATCGCGGACGCGCCGTCGCTGCGGCTCGCGCTGCGCGCGTCGGCCGCGCTGCCGCTGCTCGCCGGGCCGCCGGTCGAGCTCGGCGGCCGCCGGCTGCTCGACGCCGGGCTGTCGGCGGCGATCCCGTTCCGCGCCGCGCTCGCCGACGGCGCCACCCACGTGCTCGTGCTGCGCTCGCGCCGCGCGGGCGAGACGGCACAGCCGCCGGGCAGGATCGCCGGCGGGCTGACCGCGCGGCTGCTGCGCCGGCTCGACCCGGCGGTCGCGCAGGCGTTCCGCACCCGCGCCGTCCGCGAGGCCGAGGACGAGGCCGTGCTCGCCCGCCACGACGCCGAGCCGGACCGCCGGCCGCACGTGCTCTCGGTCCGCCCCGCGCCCGGCTCGCCGGTCCCCGGCCGGCTCGAGCGCGACGTCGCCCTCATCGCCGCCGGGCTCGAGGCCGGGCGCGCCGCCATGCACGCGGCGTCAGACGGGCTGTAGCGCGGCGAGCGGATCGCCGAACAGGCAGTACGCCGCCCAGCTGTCGTCGAACGGGTCGCGCTCGTAGCTGCGGGCGCGCAACTCGGCGAGCACGTCGGCGAGCGGGCGGCCGGGCGACGCGATCGCCTGGCGGTAGATCTCCTCCGCCACGACCGGCGCGCTCGTCTTCGTCACCGGCCACAGCGGGGCGACGATCGCGCGCGCGCCGAGCTGGCCGAAGACCATCGGGAAGCCGGCGCCGCCGGGCCCGAGCGTCAGGTTGCCGCGGCCCGCGTCGCAGGCGTTGAGGAAGACGACCGGCAGCCGCTGCGCGCACGCGGCGCGGAAGCCGTCGGACTCGCGCAGCTGCGCCGACGAGCAGGGCGCGAAGTCCTTCAGGAAGATCACCGAGTCGTCGCCCTCGGCCGCGCCGTGGCAGACGAAGTGCAGCAGCGACGCGGCGTGGTCGGCGAGGAACGCGTCGAGGCCGGCCAGGTCCTGCTGCTGGAGCCGGACGCCGCCGAAGTGCTCCTCCAGCACCTTCAGCTCGGAGCTCGCGTCGAGCTGCTGCTCGGCCTGCTCGTACTCGGGCGCGATCAGGAACGCGTCGCGGACCGGCAGCAGCTGCGGCGGCGAGCTCGCGTCGCCGCGCACCCAGCGGCCGACCGCGAAGGCCGCGCCGAGCGGCGCGCCGAGGTCCTCGTCGGGCGCGCCGGGCCGCGGGCGGCTCGGCAGCATGATCTCCCACGGCAGCAGCGGCTCGTCCGAGGCGACGTAGACCGACGCGCGCCCCGGCGCGCCGCCGCGCCGGTCATGGAGCGCCCACAGCGCGTCGCGGAAGGCGGCCGGCGCCGCGTTCCAGAACGTCCGGCCGGCGGCCTTGAGCGCGAGCTTGCGCTCGGGGTCCGGCGTGCCGCGGTCGACGAGCTTCGCCAGCGCCTTCGCGATCATCGCGTCGGCCGCCTCGGTCAGCGGCCACTCGACGGCCGGCGTCGGCCGCTCGAACCCGGGCACGTCCGGCGCGTGCACGCTGCACGTGTACGCGCTGCCCCCGCCGGTCGCGGTGATCAGCACGGTCAGGTCGACGGCGCGCGCCTCGGTGTGGACGGGCACGCCCGCCGGGGTCGCCTCGGCCGGGACCGCCGCGCCGCCGGGGAAGCGCCAGCGGCGCCGGATCCGCCCGCACGGGCGGCCGCGGTACATGAACTGGGCGACGAGCTCGGGATCGCCGGGCGCGTCCGGGTGCGCGACGCGCAGCGCGAACTCGACCGGCGCGGAATCGGGCTTGTCGCGCTCGATCGTGAGCGTGCGGAAGTACTCGCCGTCGACCTCGAGGTGGGCGCCGGCGACGAGCAGGACGCCCAGCTCGATCACGTCGACGTCGGGCGGCGCCTCGACGATCACGTCCTCGGCCTCCTCGCCGAGCCGCGCCGGCGCCTCGTCGGTCCACACGCGGACGGTGAACGTCGCGCCGGCCTGCGCGGGGAGCGGATCGGGCGCGTCGAGGTGCGGCGTGCGGCGCAGGACCGCGTCGCCGGGCGCGGGCGGCTCGGCGCTCTGCTGTTGCTGCTGCTGGTGCTGCTGCGGCGGCGGCGCGGCCTCGAGCCCGGCGCCCGGCGGCGCCGCCCGCGGGGCGAGCGTCGGCGGCGGCGCGGGCGACGGCGGCCGCGCCGCGACCTCGGGCGCCCATGCGCCGCGGAGCTCGCCGCCGGTGACGAGGATCCCCCGCTCGACGCCCGCGGCCCGCTCGTCCACGGTCGCCGCGGGGTTGACGCCGAGCAGCACCGCGAGCCCCTCCGGCCCCAGCTCGGGCCGTGCGCGCAGCAGCGCCTCGATCGCGTCGAACTCGACGGCGCCGAACACGAACGCGGGCGCGCCCGCCGCCGCCGGCTCGCGCACGAGCAGGGCGTCCATGCCGGCCAGCACCGCCTCGCCGCGCGCGAGCCGTCCCGGCGAGCTCGGGCGTCCCGCCGTCGATCACCGCGATCCGGTCCGCCGCGACGAACCTCACGGCAGCGCGGTCCGGTAGTGCTCGTTGCCGTCCTCGTCGATGTAGCGGACGTCGATCCGTCGGCCCGTCGACGTCGAGCACGACGAAGCCGAACGTGTTCCAGGGCTGCCAGCCGGTGCCGTACTGCTTGCGGTACTCGTAGACGAGCCCGGCGGGCGGCACGGCGTGCTGCTCGACCAGGTACTCGGGGATCCCGCCGTGGCCGGCGCAGCTCGCGAAGCGGACGTTCTCGAGGTCGCGGTAGACGAGGCAGCGGTGCTCGTGGCCCCAGAACCAGCCGTCGAGCGGCGCGCCGTCGAGCACCGGCTTGATCTTCGCCCGCAGCTTGCCCGCGCCCGCCTCGTAGGCGCTGAACAGCTGGTGGTGGCTGAGCAGGACGGTCCGGCGATCGGGATGGTCCGCCCGCTGCCCCGCGACCCACGCCGCCTGGTCGCCGTGCAGGCCGGCGTCCTCGTAGGAGGTGTCGAGCCCGAGGAGCTGCCAGTGCTCGTTGGCGAGCGCGAAGCAGCTCGAGCCGCCCTGGGCGGCGAAGCGCGGGTCGCCGAGCGCGGCGAAGTAGTCCTGCCCGCCCGCGTACATGTCGTGGTTGCCGTTGAGCGTGTAGGAGGCGACGTCGGTCCGCCCCGGCCGCACCGGCCACGGCCCGAGGAAGTTGTCGCGGTACTCGTCGTGCTCGCCGCCGTAGTAGACGTCGCCGAGGTGGATGACGTGCTTCTGGCGCCGCTCCGCCGCGGGATCGTCGAGCTCCTTCGCGATCTGCGCCGGCGACCCGCTTGGCGCGCGGAAGCCCCGAGCCCCAGTCGCCGACGAGGACGATCCGCGCGGACTCGGCCAGCGCGGGCGGCGCGCCGGGGCGGTCGACGAACGGCGCCGTCCCGCGGAACCGCCGCTTGATCATCGAGGCGACCGAGCGCAGCCAGCCGGGGTCCGACAGCAGCTTCGGGTTCGCGACCTCCATCCGCCCCCACAGCCGCCGGCCGTCGCCGGTCATCCGCAGCTCGACCCCGGCCAGCCGCCGGTCGGTCACGACCGGGAGCGGACCGCCGCGGCGGTCGTCGTCCATCGTGCGCTCCTCGACGTCCATCGCGCCGGCTGCGTGCGCCTCGAGCGCGACCTGGACGAGCCCGACGACCGGGTTGCCGGGGCACGTACGCGTAGTCGCTCTTCGGCGGCGGCGCCTGCTCGCCCGGCTGCGCCGGCCGCGGGCCGTCCTCGGGCGCCGACTCGGCGGCGAACGCGCCGGCGAGCGCGTCGGCGAGCTCCTCGAGCTCGTCCGTCGGGATCTCGCGCGGATCGTCGGGGCGGCCGAGGATGCCGGCGCGGCGGTTGGCGATCACGCTGCGCAGCTGCTTCTCGGTCGCCGCGACGGTGCCGAGGGTGAAGTCGCGGTTGAGCACCTGGGCGAGCATCGGGCGACTCTACGCCGCGCGCGCTCGCCCGGGCAAAGCTCAGGAAGCCGGTGCGGGCGCCGCGTCGGCGAGCAGCGCGTCGGCGACGCGCCGCAGGTCCGGGTCGAGATGCCCGCACAGCACGTCGCGCAGGATCGCCCGCAGGCACGACCCGACCGACGCGATCAGCTCCTCGACGGCCGGCTCCGGGCGCACGAGCCCGGCGACCACCGCGCGCTCCATCGCGATCGCGCGGCGCAGCCCGGCGATCAGCTCGTCGCGCTCCTCCGGCGTCGCGCAGATCGCGGCCATCCGCTCGGACAGGCCCTCGTAGCCGACGGCGTCGGGCTCGGCGAGCAGCGCGCGGGCGCACAGCAGCCAGTCGGTCAGCCCCTCGAGCGCGGAGCCGCGCTCGCAGCCCAGCTCGAACCGGCGCAGCGCCCAGGCGAGCTCGCCCGCCTTCGGCATCCGGCGCGCGACGAGCGAGCAGAACGCGCGCAGCTGGTCCTCCTCCTCCGGCGCCAGCAGGCAGTCGCCGGTGCCGCGGCGCAGCCCGGTGGCGAGCGGGATCGCCAGCCACGGCGAGCCGTCGGTGCGCGCCCACGCGGTCGGGCCGAGCGCGGGCTCGGCCTCGTCCCACAGCCGCAGCGCGGTCTGCAGCCGGCGCAGCCGCCGGCCGGCCTGCTCGAGCCCGGCGTCCTGCTCCAGCGCCAGCACGGCGACGGTCGCGAACTCGTCGCCGCGCAGCTCCGGCGGGACGTCCTGGAGCGTCACGCCGCGGACGAGCGCCATGCCCTCGCCGAGCGGGACCTCGTCGGCGTCGATCACGAGCCCCTCGACGGGCGTGACGACGACGGACAGCGCGACGCCGCAGTACGCGGCGTCCTCGAGCTCCGCGAAGGCGGCGGCGAAGCGCTCGTCGTCGTAGGTGAAGTCGGTCGCGTCGGCCCACATCGCGGCGATGAACGCCTGCAGCGCGGCGTCGGCCAGCGAGCGTGCGTCGGAGCCCTGCGGGCGGCGGCCGCGGGCGCTGAGGTAGCCGGGGAGGTCCGGCAGCCCCATCATCCCCTGGACGGCCGCGACGTACGAGGGCAGCCGCGCGAGCGAGCCGGCGCGCTCGGCGAGGAACCGCTGGGTCAGCGGGCGGTAGCAGTACAGCGGGCTGGAGCTGCGTCCTTGCTCGATCAGCTCGAAGGGGACCTCCGCGCCGCCCGAGACCTCGTCGGCCAGCTGCCAGGCCGCCTCCTCCACGAAGGAGGCGAGGGTGTCGTGCAGCGCTCGGTTGTGCATGCGCCGCGTGTTCGCCGGTCCGCGGGCGGCTCCTCCCGCACGAACGCGTGCTTGCAGTCCGGCGCTGCTGCTAGGCGGCGACGGCGACCGACGCGTCGGCCGGGACGCAGGAGCCCTCGGCGCCGAGCCACTCGCAGCCGTAGGAGCGCATCGACTCGATGATCGGGACGAGCGCGCGGCCCTTCTCGGTCAGCGTGTACTCGACCCGCGGCGGGACCTCGGGGAAGGTCCGGCGGGCGACGATGCCCTCCTCCTCGAGCGCGCGGAGGCGGAGCGAGAGCGTGCGCGGGGAGATGCCCTCGAGCGAGCGCTCGAGCTCGCAGAACCGGGCCCGGCCGTCGGCGAGGTCGCGGATCACCAGCAGCGTCCACTTGCCGCAGACGATGTCGGCGGTACGACAGACGGGACAGTCGGAATTCGGCATCGACAAGTGATTCTACCGCGTGGCTTCACTATACTGAAGTGTGCGGTGACCTCGCGCTCCTCGGTGCCGCGGACGACGGTCAGCGCCAGCGGGCCCGTCCCGTCGAGCGCGTCGAACAACTCGTCGAAGCCGGAGAGCGGCTTGCCGCCCGCGGCGACGATCAGATCGCCGCGCTCCAGGCCCGCGCGCTCGGCCGGGCTGTCGGGCTCGACGCCGCGGACGAGCAGGCCGTCGCGCTCGGGCAGCCCGACGGCGGCGCGCAGCCGGCGCGCGGCGCGCGGCGGGGCGAGGGCGACGCCGAGCCGCGGGCGCTGCGGCGCCTCGCCGCGGCCGAGCGCCTCGACGCGCGCGGCGAGCGCGGCGTCGGCCGGCACGGCGAGCAGCAGGCCGCCCTCCATCCGCACCGCGTTGAGGCCGAGCAGCCGGCCCTCGCGGTCGACGAGCGGTCCGCCGGACGCCCCGCGCGGGAGCGGCGCGCTGTGCTCGATCGAGCCGCCGATGCGGCGGCCGCGCGGGCCGCGGAAGCTGCGGCCGGTGGCGGTGACGAGGCCGAAGGTGGTGCGCAGCCCGCGGCCGCCGGGATCGGCGAGCGCGAACACCGGATGCCCGGGCGCGACCGCGTCGACGATCGCGGGGTCCCAGGCGACGGCGGGCGCGTCGCCCGTGTCGACCGCGATCACCGCGACGTCGAGATCGGCGTCGGCGCCGGCGACCGAGCCGAGCGCGACCTCGCCGTCGCCGCGCCGCACGGCGACCTCGTCGCCGCGCAGCACGTGCGCGCTGGTGAGGACGCGGCCCGTCGGCGATGACGACGCCCGACCCGCGGCCCCAGCCGCGGCCGAGCCCGATCACCGACGGGCCGACGCGCTCGGACGCCGAGGTCACCGCCGCCTGCAGCTGGTCGAGGAGGTCCATCGCGCGTCGTCCTTTCCGGAAGGGGTCCACCGCCGGCCGGCCCGATCGCCCTCCAAGGCCGGGCCGGCCGCCGGCGGTCTGCCTCCCCGCCCAGCCGTCAGCCGGGTCGAAGAGCAGTGACTTGCAACTTGCAAGCAACACACTATCAGTACGCTCTGACGCCATGGGACACCGCCGCTCCACGCGCGCGCCGTCGACGCCGCTCGCCGATGCGCTCGCGCGCGTGGGCGATCGCTGGACGCTGCTCGTCGTCGCCGCGCTGCTGGAGGGCGAGAAGCGCTTCAACGAGCTCCAGGACGAGCTCGACGGGATCGCGCCCAACGTGCTGAGCGGCCGGCTGAAGCTGCTCGGCGAGCAGGGGCTCGTGGTCGCCCGCGCGTACTCGGAGCGGCCGCCGCGGTTCGTCTACGAGCTCACCGCGTCCGGGCCGCGAGCTGGCCGGCGCGCTGCGGCTGCTGGCCGACTGGGGCGCACGGTCGGCCGGCGACGACGAGCCGCTCCGGCACGCGCGCTGCGGCGCGTCGCTCGAGGCGCGCTGGTGGTGCCCGGACTGCGAGCAGGTGGTCGACGACGCCGGCGAGGGCGACGTCGTCCACGTCTGACGCCCTAGCCGCCGAGCAGGTTCCCGAGCCCGCCGCCCCCGCCGCCGGACGACGGCGCGGCGACGCGGCCCTCGGACGGCTGCACGAGCACCCAGCCCTGGCCGGAGAACGCGAGCTGGAACTGCTCGCCCGAGCCCTTGCCGATGAAGTCCTTCATCTTGATGTCGGTGCGCAGCGACGTGCTCACGCCGGAGGACCACGTGATCGCGGCCTGCGCGTCCGCGAACGTCGGCGCGGCGGCGACGTTGAGCAGGACGGGCGGGCCGTCGGAGAGGATCGCCACCCAGCCGGTCCCGCGCAGCTCCATGTTGTAGAGGCCGCCGGCCATCGCGCCCGAGCCGCCCTGGACGCGCTTGATGTCCCAGCCGATGTCCGAGTCGAAGGCCAGCAGGTTCGGCCCGTTGACCGTGATGAAGTCGTTCTCGAGGTAGATCAGGTGGACGTCCTGCGCCTCGTAGGCGAGGAACACCTCGCCGCTGCCGGACATCCGCATCAGCGTCGTGCCCTCGCCCGTGACCGCCTTCTTCAGCATCTTGCCGAGCCCGCCGCTGCCGGCGTGCTCGAAGTTCACGCTGCCCTGGTAGGCGACCATCGACCCCGCCTTGGCCTGGATCTCGCCCGAGGCGCCGAGCCGCACCTTGAGCAGCTTGGAGTTCTGGAGCGCGAAGGCGTCCTCGGACTGCGTCTCGTTGAACTTCGCCAGCGTCGTCTGCACGTCGAACCGGGCCTCCTACCGCGTGTCGTCTCCGGGCTGGGAACCTTGGCGGAGACGGGCGCCGCGCGTCAAGCTCAGAACCCGGGCGGCGGCGCCGAGGCCGGCGGGGGCCCGGCGACGGCGGGCGCGGGCGCGGGCGGCGCGGCGACCGGGCGGAGCGCCCGGCGGCGGTCCCGACGGGGGCGGAGGCGGCGCCACGTCGGCGACGCCGTCGAGCGGCTTGCCCGGGTCGCTGCCGCCGCCCGGGTGCTGCGGCTGGCCCTCGCCCTTGGGCTTGCCGCGCGCGGCGACCATCAGCTTGAAGTCGTGCGGCGAGGTCGCCACGTGGACGGCCTCCTCCATCGTGATCCGCCCGGCCTCGAGGTGCTGGAGCAGGTGCTGGTCGAAGGTCTGCATCCCGTAGTAGCCGCCCTCGGAGATCACCTCGGGGAGCTGGCCGGTGAGCTTCGGGTCGAGGATCATGTCGTGCACGCGGCCGGTCATGACCAGGATCTCGGCCGTGGCCACGCGGCCGCTGCCGTCCGCGGTCCGCACGAGCCGCTGGGAGACGATCCCCTTCAGCGTGCCGGCGATCATCGCCCGCGCCTGCGACTGCTGGTGCGGCTCGAAGAAGTCGATGATGCGGTTGATCGACTCGGACGCGTCCACGGTGTGGAGCGTCGAGAGCACGAGGTGGCCGGTCTCCGCCGCGGAGAGCGCGGTCTGGACCGTCTCCTCGTCGCGCATCTCGCCGACGAGGATGACGTCCGGGTCCTGGCGCAGCACGCGCCGCAGCGCGCGCTTGAAGCTGGCCGTGTCCTGCCCGACCTCGCGCTGGTTGACGATCGAGTTGCGGTCCGGGTGCAGGAACTCGATCGGGTCCTCGATCGTGACGATGTGCTTGTGCATCGTCCGGTTCATGTGGTCGATCATCGCCGCGAGCGTGGTCGACTTGCCGGAGCCGGTCGTGCCCGTGAGCAGGATGATCCCGCGCTCCTCCTCGGCGAGCCGGCGGATCACCGGCGGCAGCGAGAGCTCCTCGATCGACTTGATGTTGACCGGGATCGCGCGCAGGACGAGCGAGACGAAGCCCTTCTGGCGGAAGGCGTTGACGCGGAAGCGCGCGAGCCCCTCGAGCGCGTAGGAGAAGTCGACCTCGTGCTCGGCCTCGAACTCGGCCAGCTTGTTCGGGTCGTTGAGCATCTCCTGCAGGACGCGCTCGGTGTCCTGCGGGGTCAGGCGCTCGTCCCCGACGATCGGCTCGAGCTTGCCGTGCAGGCGGACGAGCGGGTAGGCGGGGACCTTGAGGTGGAGGTCGGAGCCCTCGGCGGCGATCAGGTAGCGGAGGGCGTGGTCGAGATCGAAGGGCATCGCGACCTTCATCGGCCCGCCGCCGCGGGCACTTGAGTCATCCGGTCGCGGGGGCTATTCCCCCACGTACGCGCGGTGGACGCCGTCGATCGACCAGATCGCCGCGGCGTCCCCGCCGTGCGCGGCGAGCAGCGCGGCGAAGTGGTCGCGCAGGCAGTCCTCGTAGCTCACGCGGCCGCCGGTCGAGCTCGTGCGCCGCGGCGGCGATCCGGTCGCGGTCCTCGCGCACGCGCGCCTCCGTCATCGCCGGGATGCGCGGCCCGTCGTCGTCGACGCGCGGCGGCTCGGCGAACTGGGTGAAGCCGCCGTAGCGCGCCGGGTCCGGGATGACCGACCGGAACGGGACGTGGTTGAAGAAGTACTCGAACCAGCGGCCGCCGGAGAGCGCGAGCCACGGCGTGCCGACGGCGAGCGCCGCCATCCCGAAGCCCGTGTGCGGGGCGAGGAAGACGTCGCACGCCTCGACGAGCGCGAGCTGCTCGGCGAGCGGGAGGTCGAACGCGTCGAGCGGCGCGGACGGGTGGGCGCGCAGGGCGGCCAGCTCGTCGCGGCCGAACGCGGTCGCGCTGCGCTCGTCGGCGCGCAGCTTGCCGACGAGCACGATCCGGACCCGGGCAGCGCGTCGAGGATCAGCTCCCACGAGCGCAGCGACGGGTACAGCGCGCGGTCGGCGGAGCCGCCCGCGGGCATGAGCGCGAGCGCGGGGCGGTCCTGGCCGAGCCGCTCGCGCGCGGCGGCGCGCGCGGCGGACGGCAGCTCGAGCCGGAGCGGCGTGTGCGGCGCGTACGGGAGCGGCGGGAAGCCGGCCACGCCGCGCCGCCGCGCGGCGCGGAGATGCGCGTCGCTCGCGGCGTAGTAGTCGCGCATCCCCGGGAACAGCTCGAGCTGGTTCGGCTGGTGGCGGCGGGCGTCGTCGGCGACGTACGTCCAGTCGCGCGGGACGGCGGCGAGCGCCGGCGCCGAGTCGGGACACGGCTCGAGGAACGGATGCCGGATCGCGTACGCGGCGCTCGACGGAGGGCACGTAGCCCGCGAGCTCGACCGGCGTCGCGGCGTTCAGCGCGACCGCGACCTCGAGCGCCGGGTCGGCGGCGTGGTGGCCGTTGGCGTAGTGGAGCGCCTCGATCGCGTGCCCGACGGGGTGCGCGTAGAAGAAGTTGACGAGCAGGCGCTCCGCCATCGCCGCGAATGGGTACCACGTGCGCGATGCGCGCCGTCACCGTGATCGGGGCCCCGACGAGCGCGGCCGCCTACGCGCCCGGGCAGGAGGACGGCCCGGCCGCGCTGCGGGAGCACGGCCTGCTCGCGGCGCTCGGCGGAGACGTCGTGGACGCCGGGGACGTCGAGCGCTTCCGCTGGCGCCCCGATCCTGACCGGCCGCGCGCCGCGAACGCGGCGGCCGCCGCCGAGCGCGCCGGGCAGGTCGCCGCGCGGGTCGCGGCGGTCCCGCGTGAACGGCTCGCGCTCGTGCTCGGCGGCGACTGCACCACCGGCGTCGGGACGGTCGCCGGGCTGATCGCCCGCGGCGACCGAGCCCGGGCTCGTCTACCTCGACCGCCACGCCGACCTCAACGTCCCCTCGAGCACGATCGAGGGCGCGCTCGACTGGATGGGCGTCGCGCACCTGCTCGACGTCGAGGGCGCGACGCACGAGCTCGCCGGGATCGCCGGCGCGCGCCCGATGCTCACCGCCGGCCGGCTCGCCTTCCTCGCGCTCGCGCCGGTGACGCCGTTCGAGACGGCCGAGATCGAGCGGCGCCGGCCGCACGTGGTCGGGCTCGACAGCGGCGATCGCCGACCCGGAGGGCGCCGCGCGCGCGGGCGCTCGCCGCGCTCGACGCCGACGTCCTCGCCGTCCACTTCGACGTCGACGTGCTCGACTTCCGCGACGCGCCGCTGGCCGAGAACACCGATCGCGAGCCGGGGCTGCCGCTCGCGTCGGCCGGGAGGGCGCTGGCGACGCTCTGCGCGGACCCGCGCGTGGCCGCGCTCACGGTGACCGAGTTCAACCCGCACCACGGCGCCGCCGACGGCGCCGACACCCGCCGGCTGATCGAGGTCCTCGCCGCCGCGCTCTGAAACGACGACGGGCCCGGTCTCCCGGGCCCGTCGGCGAATGCTGTGATGGGAACGAGGGCTACGCCATCACCGCTGTGGCCCGGTGCTTCGCACTAGGCCACATCGCGCAGCTTCTGGGCCTCGGCGAGGCTCTGGAGCTTCTTCAGCGACTGGTTCTCGATCTGGCGGATGCGCTCGCGCGTGACGTTGAACGTCCGCCCGACCTCGTCGAGCGTGCGCGGGTGCTCGCCGCCGAGCCCGTAGCGCAGCTCGAGCACGCGCCGCTCGCGGTAGGAGAGGTTCTCCAGCGCCTCGCGGAGGGCCTCCTTGGTGAGGATCTCCGCCGCGCGCTCGTACGGGGACTCCGCGCGCTCGTCGGCGATGAACTGGCCGAACTCCGACTCCTCCTCGTCGCCGACCGGCTTCTCGAGCGAGACCGGCGCCTGTGCGGAGCGCTTGATCGAGTCGACCTCCTCCGGATCGATCCCCGTGACGTCGGCGATCTCCTCCGGCGTGGGCTCGCGGCCCAGCTCCGTGACGAGCTTGCGCTCGGCGCGGCCGATCTTGTTGAGCTTCTCCACCACGTGGACCGGGATGCGGATCGTGCGCGCCTTGTCCGCGAGCGCACGCGCGATCGCCTGGCGGATCCACCACGTGGCGTAGGTCGAGAACTTGAAGCCCTTGCGGTAATCGAACTTCTCCGCCGCGCGTACCAGACCGAGCGTGCCCTCTTGGATGAGGTCGAGGAACGGAAGTCCCTGGTTCCGGTAGTTCTTCGCGATGGAGACGACGAGCCGCAGGTTGGACTCGACCATCTTCTGCTTGGCGTCGAGGTCGCCGCGCTCGATCCGGCGGGCGAGGTCGACCTCCTCCTGCGCGGTGAGCAGCCGCACCTTGCCGATGTCCTTCAGGAACAACTGAAGGGAATCGGTCGTCATGTCCGGCTTGAGATCGATCGTGGTCTTCGCCTTGCGGCGACCGCGCTTGTCGGGCGCCCGCTCCTCCTGGGCACCGGCGAGCGCAGGGTCGATCTCCTCGACCAGCTCGATCTCCGACTTCTCGAGGAAACCGTGCAGCTCCTCGACGTCGGCCTCGTCGAGATCGATCTCCGACACCGCGGTCGCGATCTCGGCGAAGGTCAGGACGCCCACCTGCTGGCCCTTGAGGACCAGGCCCTTCACCTCTTCGAGTTCCTGCAGTTCAACTACTGACATCGGTGTCCTGTCTAGCTTCGAGGTGCCGGGGGTTCAACCCTCGACCGCCTCGTTGTTGGGATTGGAACCACCCCGTCTCGCCTTCGATCACCGCGGTCGGGCTGCGAAGGCACGGCCGAGACTGGTGCCAGTCTAGGAGCTTGAAAAACGGTCGTCAATCGTGCGGACGCGCGAGAGCGACCTACTTTGCTCGGGCAGGACGGCGCGGCGGAATCATCTGGGTGCCTGAGGTGCTCGGCGGGCGTTCGCCGCGTCCTGACGCGGCAGCCTACACTCGGGTGCTCATGGCTGACAAGCCCAAGAAGCAGAAGTCGAAGGCGAAGAAGGACGAGCCGGGGGTGCTCGGATCGCTCTCGAGCGCCCGCCCGGAGCGGATCGGAAGCCACCGCGGGAGCAGCACCGGCCGGGCCCGCGCCGCCGCGAAGCCGACCGCGACCGCGAAGGCCGGCGCGGCGAAGACGGCCGCCGCAGCGAGGCCGAAGCCGCGCGCCAAGGCCGCCGCCCCGCGCACGTTCGAGCCGACGCCCGCCGCCGAGACGGCCGCGCAGGAGCCCGCGGCGACGAGCGCGAAGCCGAAGCGCGCCGCGAAGCCCAAGGCCGCCGCGAAGGCGAAGGCCGGCGCAAAGGCGAAGACCAGCGCGAAGACCAAGACCGCGGCGAAGGCGTCGCCCAAGACCGCCGCGAAGGCGAAGCCGAAGGCCGCCGCCCCGCGCACGTTCGAGCCGACCCCGGCAGCGACGGCCGCCGCGCGCAAGCGCCCGGCGACCGTCGCGCCCGCGGCCGGTCCGCGACGCGGCGCCCGGCATCGGCGGACGCCGCGAGGACTTCGAGGAGACGGCGACGTCGCGCCCGAGCGGCACCGAGCTCGCCGCCACCGCCGCGAAGGCGGCCGGCGAGGTCGCCCAGCTCGGCCTCGCGATCGGCGGCAAGCTGCTGAAGCGCGCCAGCGAGCGGATCCCCAAGCCCTAGCGGCGCTCCGGAAACCCGGCGCGGGCTGATAGCGTGGCGCGCCGGCCAGCCGGGGGGCGCCGCCGTCGTGGGACGACGCATGCCGCCATCCGCGTGCCCGTCCCGCAATGTCCGTCCGCCGCCTGCTCATCCTGCTCGCCGCATGCGCGCTGCTCGCGCCCGCGGCGGTCCGCGCCGCCGACCCCGGCACGGGCGGCGCCGCGGCGCCCCCGCCGGACCCGCGCCTGGCGACCAGCCCGAACGTGATGCTCGGGAAGACCACGACGTTCAGCGGCGTCCTGCCGCTCGCCGGCGGCGCGACCGCGACGGTCGAGCGGCTCGACGCGAAGACCGGGACCTGGCTGCCGATCGCCTCGGCGCCGATCGCCGCCGACGGCTCCTACCGCGCGACCTGGACCGCCGACGTCGCCGGCCGCATCACCACGCGCGTGACCGCCGGGCGCGGCGGCGACCCCGGCGCAGCGCTCGCCGGCGCGCCGCCCGAGGCCGGCGTCACGATCTACCGCCGCACGCTCACGACGTGGTTCGGCCCGGGCTTCTTCGGCAAGCGGACCTACTGCGGCCAGCGGATGAGCCGCAGGCTGATGGGCGTCGGCCACCGCTCGCTCCCGTGCGGCACGCCGGTCGCCTTCTTCTACAAGGGCCGCAGCATCACGGTGCCGGTCGTCGACACCGGCCCGTTCAACGGCAAGATGCGCTTCGACCTCACCTTCGGCGCCGCGAAGGCGCTCGGCCTGCGCCACACCGACACGGTCGGCGCGGTCCGGGTCGGCGCGGCGCCTCAGCCCTCCAGGTAGCCGACGAGCCGGTTGGTCAGCGCGGTCAGCCCGGGCGCGGGCGCCTCGACCGCCAGCGGCCGGTCCGCGAGGAGCCGCTCGATCCGCGCCGCGCCAGCTCCGGCGCCTCGTCGCGCGTCAGCGCGCAGCCGACGAGCGCCGCCCGCCGCACGATCGCGGGATCCATCGTCCAGAGCGACTCGAAGCGCCGGTCGAGCTCGGGCAGGTCGCGCTCCTCCGCCGGCGTCCGCGGGCGCTCCCACGCGAGCACGCAGGCGGCGTAGCCGGGCGCGTCCACGATCACCGCCCATTCGTTGCCCAGGGCCGCGTCCGGCGGGATCGGGATCTCGGCCGGCGCGGCGTCGAGCCGCGGCGCGGGGAAGTCGGCGAACACCACGGCGGCGTCGGCGCGCTCGGCCATGCGCCGGTAGCGGTGCTCCTCGTGGCGGTAGTTGCGCTCGTGCTGGAACGCGCCGAACACCACCGGGCCCGCGGCCCGGGCGATCGTCTCGTCCTCGATCGCGTGCGAGATCGCGATCAGCGTCCGCTTGCGCAGCACCTGCGGCTTGACCGGGACGTCCGCGCTGGCGATCGCGCCGTAGATCGACGGGCGGTCGGTGGCGTCGACCAGCGTCCGCGCCCGGTCGAGCGCCGCCGGCACCGACCACCCGCGCTCGCGGAGCGACACCGCCCGCCGCAGCAGCTCGACGTCGTCGGCCGTGTAGACGCGGTAGCCGGACTCCGCGCGGCCGGGCACGGGGAGGCCGTAGCGCTGCTCCCACATGCGGATCGTCCCGGGCGCGAGTCCTGTCCGCTCCGCGACGTCCTTGATCGCCAGACCCTTCACGGCGTGTGCACCATATATTCCACGGTTCGTTGAAGCTGCCACGAGCTCCTTCCGCACCTACGGGCGGCCGCGGGCACGGGATCCAATCCGGGCGTATCCGGGGTACGTATCCGGCGAGATGCGAGATCCCGAACCCATCCTCCTGACCGGCGCCTCCGGCTACGTCGGGTCGCACCTCCTCGACGAGCTGCGCCGCCGCGACCGCCGCGTGCGCGCGCTCGTCCGCAACCCCGCGCCCGGCCGGCTGCCGCCGGACGTCGACGTCCGCCAGGGCGACGCGGTGCGCGGCGAGGGCCTGCCCGCGGCGCTCGAGGGCGTCCGCACCCTCTACTACCTGATCCACTCGATGGAGGGTCGCGGCGGCGACTTCGCCGCCCGCGACCGCGAGGCGGCCGTCAACGTCGGCGAGGCCGCGCGCGACGCCGGCGTCGAGCGGATCGTCTACCTCGGCGGGCTCGGCGCCGAGGCGTCCTCGGAGCACCTGCGCTCGCGCGCCGAGGTGGCGGAGCTGCTGCGCGCCCGCGTGCCGGAGCTGATCCATGCGCGCGCGGCGATGATCATCGGCCCGGGCAGCGCGTCGTTCGAGATCCTCAAGCACCTCACGCAGCGGCTCCCGCTGATGATCGCGCCGCGCTGGCTCTCGACCCGCACCCAGCCGATCGCGATCGAGGACGTCGCACGGGCGCTGGCCGACCTCGGCGAGCGCGACGACGCGCCGGCCGAGGTCGAGCTCGGCGGCCCCGAGGTCCTCTCCTACCGTGACATGATCTCGCGGACCGCCTCCGTCCTCGGCCGTCGCAAGCCCGCCGTGATCCGCGTCCCGCTGCTCACCCCGCGCCTGTCCTCCTACTGGATCGCGCTCGTCACCCCCGTCGAGTTCGGCCTCGTCCGCCCGCTCGTCGACGGGCTGAAGGAGGAGATGCTCGTCGACCACGCGCCGCCGGCGGGGATCAACGACGCGCCGATGGGCTTCGACGACGCCGTCAAGGCGGCGCTGGCGTGAAGCTCCTCAACCGCCGCGAGGAGAAGCGCGTGGCGGACGCGGTCATCCGCGACCCTGAGGAGCAGACGCTGTTCGACGACCAGGGCGCGGTCCGGTCCGTCCAGGCGGCCGACCTGACGATGCCCGCGGAGGCGCTGGAGGCGATCTGGTCGCCGATGCACCTCGAGCGGCTCGCCCGCACGTACTGGAAGTACCTCTCGCGCGTGACGCTCGGGCTGATCCGCGTCGTCTACACGCCGGCCGAGCGCGCGGTCGTGTTCATCGGCCGTCCGTTCGTGCTGCTGCGCTTCCACGCGCCGGAGTACACGATGGACGACGAGCACGGGGTCGTCCGCTGGCGGATCCGCGACGGCATCCTCGTCGCCCCCGAGGGCCACGAGGGCGACGGCTTCCTCGAGATCGACATCACCCGCTGCCCCGAGGACGACCCCGCCCGCGAGCGGCTGCACGTCGAGGTCGAGATCGCGTCGTTCTATCCCGCGATCGCGTTCCGGATCGCGCGCTGGGTCTACGCGAACACGCAGTCGCGGATCCACGTGCTGGTGACGCACGGCTTCCTGCGCTCGCTCGCGCGGCTCGAGCTCGAGGAGTCCGCGGTCGGCCGCTTCGCCGACCCGCCGCGCGACCATGCGCCGGTCAACGTCGGCGACACGCCGTGGGCGGCGGTCGGCGCGCTCGCCGGGCTGGTCGCGGGCGCGATCGCGCTGCTCGTGCGGCGCTTCCGCTAGCCGCCGGCGTAGCCGGTCAGCGCGCGCAGCTTGGTGCGGTCGTGGCGCGAGGCGATGCGCCGCACGGTGCCCGAGCGCGAGCGCATCACGAGCGACTCCGTGCTCGCCCCGCGCTGGCCCTCGTAGCGGACGCCCTGGAGCACGTCGCCGTCGGTCACGCCGGTGGCGGAGAAGAACACGTCCTCGCCGCGCACGAGGTCGTCGTGGGTGAGCACGCGGTCGACGTCGTAGCCGGCGTCGACCGCCGCCTGGCGCTCGGCGTCGTCGCGCGGATGCAGGCGCCCGACGAGCGCGCCGCCGATGCACTTGACCGCCGAGGCGCTGATCACGCCCTCGGGCGTCCCGCCGATGCCCCACAGGAAGTCGGCCTTGCGGTCGGGCGAGACCGCGTTGAGCACGCCGGCCACGTCGCCGTCGGTGATCAGCTGGACGCGCCCGCCCGCCTTGCGGATCGCGTCGATCCCCTCCTCGTGGCGCGGCCGGTTGAGCACGACCGCCATCACGTCGTTGACGTCGGTGCCCTTGCGCTCGGCGATCAGCTCGACGGTCTCGCCGAGCGGCCGGTCGAGGTCGAGCAGGTCGGCGAAGCGGTCCCCGACCGCCAGCTTCTCCATGTAGACGATCGGGCCGGGGTCGAACATCGTGCCGCGCTCGGCGAGCGCGATCACCGCGATCGCGTTCGGCATGCCCAGCGCGCACAGCCGCGTGCCCTCGAGCGGGTCGACGGCGATGTCGACCTCGGGCGGCGTGCCGTCGCCGATCTCCTCGCCGTTGTGGAGCATCGGGGCCTCGTCCTTCTCCCCCTCGCCGATCACGACGACGCCGTCCATGTGGATCGTGTGGAGCACGGCGTGCATGCCGTCGACCGCCGCCTGGTCGGCGGCCTCCTTGTCGCCGCGGCCGATCCAGCGCGCGCTCCCCAGCGCGGCCGCCTCGGTCACGCGGACGAGCTCGAGCGCGAGGTTCCGGTCGGGGGCGACGCTCATGGGCGCGGACCCTATACCGTCCGGCGCATGCCGCGCTGGGGTCTCACCGTGCCGTTCGCCGGGGTGCCGCTGCGCGAGACCGAGCTGCTCGTCCGGCGCGCCGAGGCGGCCGGCTGGGACGACCTGTGGTCGGCCGACACGAACGGCCCCGACGGGTTCACGCCGCTCGCGCTCGCCACGGCGTGGACGGAGCGGATGCGGCTCGGCACCGCGATCGTCAATGCGTTCACGCGCGGGCCGGCGGTGCTGGCGCAGCACGCCGCGGCGCTCGCCGACGCCTCCGGCGGGCGCTTCGTCCTCGGGCTCGGGTCGTCGTCGGACGTGATCGTCGAGCGCTGGAACGAGATCCGCTTCGAGCGGCCGCTGAGCCGCGTCCGCAGGACGGTCGCCGAGCTGCGCCCGGTGCTCGCGGGCGAGCGCGGGCCGGGCGGCTTCAAGCTCGAGACGGCGCCGCGAGCGGCCGGTGCCGATCTACATCGCCGCGCTGCGCGAGAAGATGCTGCGGCTCGGCGGCGAGGTCGCCGACGGGACGATCCTCAACTTCCTGCCGCTCGGATCCGCGCGCGACGTCGTCGAGACGATCCAGCCGCCCGAGGGGCACGACGTCGTCTGCCGCTTCTTCTGCATCCCGCAGCCGCTCGAGGAGGGGCTCGCGGTGGCGCGCTTCATGTTCGCCGGCTACGCGACGGTGCCGGTCTACGAGGCGTTCTTCCGCGGGCTCGGCTGGGGCAACGCGATCGACCCGATGGTGATGGCCTGGCGGGCGGGCGACCGCCGCGCCGCCGCGGAGCTCGCGCCCGAGGAGCTGCTGCGCGAGGTGTTCGTGTTCGGCGGGCCCGGGGCGATGCGCGAGCGGCTGCTCGCGTTCGCCGCCGCCGGCGTGACGACGCTCTGCCTGATGCCGCTGTGCGCCCCGGAGCTGCTGCCGGACCTGATCGACGGGTTCGCATGAGCGGCCTCGTGACCGGCGACGACGGCCGGATGCGCTGCGGCTGGGGCGCGAGCACGCCGGACTACGCCGCCTACCACGACGAGGAGTGGGGCAAGCCGGTGCGCGATCGCCCGCGCGCTGTACGAGAAGCTCTGCCTGGAGGCGTTCCAGTCCGGCCTCTCGTGGCTGACGATCCTGCGCAAGCGCGAGAACTTCCGCGCCGCGTTCGCCGGCTTCGAGATCGAGGCGGTGGCCGCGTTCGGGCCGGACGACGTCGAGCGCCTGATGGCCGACGCGGGGATCGTGCGCAACCGGGCGAAGATCGAGGCGGCGATCGCGAACGCCCGCGCGGCGGCGGAGCTCGACGACCTGGGCGCGCTGCTGTGGTCGTTCGCGCCCGATCCGGCCACGCGGCCGGCGCCGCGCTCGTTCGCCGACGTCCCCGCCGTCACGCCCGAGTCGACCGCGATGGCGAAGGCGCTGAAGCGGCACGGGTTCCGCTTCGTCGGGCCGACCACCGCCTACGCGCTGATGCAGGCCTGCGGGCTGGTCAACGACCACCTCGAAGGCTGCTGGGCGCGAT
Organism: uncultured Solirubrobacteraceae bacterium; assembly: GCA_963724145.1. GTDB lineage: Bacteria > Actinomycetota > Thermoleophilia > Solirubrobacterales > Solirubrobacteraceae > DASQMT01. The sequence goes on along the minus strand of CAVRTO010000039.1, from coordinate 252,558 downwards.
GACCCGGCTCGAGCGGCTCGACGCCGCGGGCGCGCGCCCGCCGCACGAGTGGCTCGCGGAGCTGCGGCCGGCCGAGCGCGCGCCGGCGGACCGGCCGTTCGTCTACCTGAACATGGTCTCGACGGTCGACGGGCGGGCGACGATCGGCGGCCGCTCGCGGGCGCTCGGCTCGGACGCCGACACGCTGCTGCTGACCGAGCTGCGGGCGCTCGCCGACGCGGTCCTGATCGGCTCCGGGACGCTGCGCGCCGAGGGCTACGGGCGGCTGGTCGGCGATCCGGGGCGGATCGCCCGGCGGGTCGCCGCGGGCCGGCCCGAGACCCCGACCGCCGTGCTGATCTCGCGCTCGCTCGACCTGCCGTGGGACGCCGGGCTGTTCGCCGCCGCCGACCAGCCGGTGATCGTGTTCACCCGCGCGGACGCGCCCGCGCCGCCGCGCCGTCGCCGCGCCGCTGGAGCTCGTCCGGCTGCCCGAGGCTGACGCCGGCCGCCGCGTTCGCCGACCTGCGCGCGCGCGGCGTCCGCGCGCTGCTGTGCGAGGGCGGCCCGACGCTCAACCGCGCGCTGCTCGCCGACGGACTGGTCGACGAGCTGTTCCTCACGCTCGCCCCGCAGCTCGCGGGGACCGCCGACGCGCTGCGGATCGTCGAGGGGGACGACCTGCCCGGCACGGTCGAGCTCCGGCTCGAATGGGTCCTGCACCACGACGACGAGCTCTACCTCCGCTACGGGGTCCGCGATGGCCGATGAGGCGCTCGACCGCGCGGGCGAGCTCGCGCGCGCCTGGCTGGCCGGGCTGGCGGAGCGCCGCGTCGGGCCGGCCGGGGCGCCCGCGCTGGACGGCCCGCTGCCCGAGGAGGGCGAGCCCCCGGCCGCCGTGATCGAGGCGCTCGCGGCGGGCGCGGAGCCGGGCCTCGTGGCGAGCTCCGGCCCGCGCTACTTCGGCTTCGTCACCGGCGGCACGCTGCCCGCCGCGCTCGCCGCCGACTGGCTGACGTCGGCGTGGGACCAGAACACCGCGCTGCACGTGCATGTCGCCCGCCGCGGCCGCGGCGGAGCGGACCGCGACCGAGTGGTGCCGCGAGCTGCTCGGCCTGCCCGAGGGCACCGCCGCGGGCCTGTGCACGGGCGCGCAGATGGCCAACGTCACCGCGCTCGCCGCGGCGCGCAACGCGGTACTCGGCCGCGCGGGCTGGGACGTCGAGGCGCACGGGCTCGCGGGCGCGCCGCCGCTGCGCGTGATCGTCGGCGCCGAGGCGCACGCCACGGTCTTCTACGCGCTGCGGCTGATCGGCCTGGGGCGCGACACGCGCGATCCGCGTGCCCGCCGACGAGCAGGGACGGATGCTCGCCGGAGCGCTCGCCGAGGAGCTCGCGCGCGACGACGGGCCGACGATCGTCTGCGCGCAGGCCGGCAACGTCAACACCGGCGCGTTCGACCCGTTCGAGCCGATCGTCGCGGCGTGCCGCGCCCACGGCGCGTGGTGCCACGTCGACGGCGCCTTCGGGCTCTGGGCCGCGGCCGCGCCGGCCCGCGCGCACCTCGCCGCCGGCGCCGCCGGCGCCGACTCGTGGGCGGTCGACGCGCACAAGTGGCTCAACGTCCCCTACGACGCCGCGCTCGCGTTCGTCGCCGACCCGGCGCCGCTCGCCGCGGCGATGTGCGCTCACCGCCGCCTACCTCACGACGGCGGCGGCGGACGAGCGCAACGGCGCGGACTGGGCGCCAGAGGCGTCGCGCCGCGCCCGCGCGTTCCCGCTCTGGGCCGCGCTGCGGCAGCTCGGCCGCCGCGGCGTCGCCGAGCTCGTCGAGGGCCACTGCGTGCTCGCGGCGCGGATCGCGGAGCGGCTCGCGCGCGAGCCCGGCGCGGCGATCCTCAACGACGTCGTGCTCAACCAGGTCCTCGTCCGCTTCGGCGACGACGACGCGGCGACCGACGCCGTGGTCGCGCGCGTCCAGGACGAGGGGACGTGCTGGCTGGGCGGCACGCGCTGGCAGGGCCGCGCCGCGATGCGGATCTCGGTCTCGGGCTGGCGCACGACGGCGGACGACGCCGACCGCTCCGCCGCCGCGATCGCCGGCGCGTGGCGCGCCGTCGCCGTCGGCTGACTAGCCTGCCGCGCATGCGGATCGAGGGAGCGAAGGCACTCGTGTGCGGCGGCGCGTCCGGGCTCGGCGCGGCGACCGCGCGGCGGCTGCGCGCCGACGGCGCGCAGGTCACGATCGCCGACATCGACGCCGAGCGCGGCGCGGCGCTCGCGGCCGAGCTCGACGGGGGCTTCGCCGCCTGCGACGTCACCGACCCCGCCCAGGTCGAGGCCGCGGTCGCCGCCGCCGGGCCCGGGCCTGCGGATCGCCGTGACGTGCGCGGGGATCGGCTGGGCGGAGAAGACCGCCGGCCGGCGCGGCGCGCACGCCGTCGAGCCGTTCCACCGGGTGATCGCGGTCAACCTCCTCGGCTCCTTCCACCTGCTGCGCGCCGCCGCCGCGGCGATGGTCGCCGAGGCGCCCGAGGGCGACGAGGCCGGCGTGATCGTCATGACCGCCTCGATCGCCGCCTACGACGGGCAGATCGGCCAGATCGCCTACTCCGCCTCGAAGGGCGGCGTCGTCGGCATGACCCTGCCGGCGGCGCGCGACCTCGCGAGCGCGCGCGTCCGCGTCTGCACGATCGCGCCGGGGCTGTTCGACACGCCGCTGCTCGCCGGGCTGCCCGACGAGGCGCGCGCCGCGCTCGGCGCGCAGGTCCCGCATCCCGCGCGCCTCGGCCTGCCGGAGGAGTACGCCGCGCTCGCCGCGCACATCGTCGCCAACCCGATGCTCAACGGCGAGGTCGTCCGGCTCGACGGCGCGCTCCGCATGCCGCCGCGGTGACGCAACGCGGACGCGCCGGTCGGCGACGATGCGCGCTGAGTCGGCGACCGGTAGCTGATCTCAGTCGCGCCATATAAGATCCTTGCTGCCGAACCCTTGCGACGGGAGGCTCCGGCTGCTACCTTTACGCACGATTCGTAAGCAGCTATTGCGGAGAAAGCCTCTCGTATGAATTCTCTCCTGCTCCTCCCCCTCGACGACACCGTCGTCTTCCCCACCATGGATGTGACCCTCCCCGTCGACGCGGGCGACGAGGAGCGCGTGCTGCTGATCCCTCGTCACGAGGGTGAGTTCGCGAAGGTCGGCACGATCGCCGAGGTCACGGACACGGTCCGCCTCCCCGGCGGCGCGCGCGCCGTCCAGCTCTCCGGCGTCGCCCGCGGCGTCGCAGGCGCGGCGCACACCGATCCGTCCGGCCGCCTCCGCATCGAGGTGACCGAGATCGCCGACGACGTCCCCGTCGACGGCCGCACCCGCAACGCCGAGCGCGAGTACCGCGCCGTGGTCGAGGAGATCCTCGAGCTCCGCGGCGCCGACGAGCGCGTGGCGCAGTTCCTGCGCGCGATCGTCGAGCCCGGCCCGCTGGCCGACACGATCGGCTACGCCCCCGACGTCACCTTCGAGCAGAAGGTCGAGGTCCTCGAGACGCTCGACGTCACCGAGCGGCTCGAGCTCGCCGTGAAGATCCAGCGCGAGCGGCTCGTCGAGCTGCAGCTGCGCCGGAAGATCCGCGAGGACGTCCGCGAGGGCGCCGACCAGCAGCAGCGCGAGTACTTCCTGCGCAAGCAGATGGAGTCGATCCAGCGCGAGCTGGGCGAGGACTCCGCGTCGATCGTGGAGGAGTACCGCACGAAGATCGCCGAGGCCGGCATGCCCGAGGCCGTCGCCGAGCAGGCGGACAAGGAGCTCGGGCGGCTCGAGCGGATGGGCGAGCAGTCGGCCGAGGCCGGCATGATCCGGTCCTACCTGGACTGGCTGATCGCCGTGCCGTGGTCGAAGACCTCCGACGAGAAGCTCGACCCGGTGCACGCCCGCGAGGTGCTCGACGCCGACCACGCCGGCCTCGAGGACGTCAAGGACCGCATCGTCGAGTACCTGGCGGTCAAGAAGCTGCGCGTCGAGCGCGGCATCAGCGAGGACCGGCGCTCCGGCGCGATCCTCACGCTGATCGGCCCGCCCGGCACCGGCAAGACCTCGATCGGCGAGTCGATCGCGCGTGCGACCGGACGCGAGTTCGTCCGCATGTCGCTCGGCGGCGTCCGCGACGAGGCCGAGATCCGCGGCCACCGCCGCACGTACATCGGCGCCCTCCCGGGCCGCCTGGTGCGCGCGCTGCGCGACGCGGAGACGATGAACCCGGTGATCATGCTCGACGAGGTCGACAAGGTCGGCGCCGACTGGCGCGGCGACCCCAGCGCGGCCCTGCTCGAGGTGCTCGACCCGGCCCAGAACCACTCGTTCCGCGACCACTACCTCGACGTCGAGCTCGACCTCTCCCAGGTCCTGTTCATCGCCACCGCGAACGTCGCCGAGACGATCCCCGGCCCGCTCCTGGACCGTATGGAGGTCATCAGGTTCGACGGCTACACCGTGGCGGAGAAGACCGCGATCGCGCGCGACTACCTGTGGCCGCGCCAGCGCGAGCGCAACGGCCTGCGCGAGGACGAGGTCGCGATCCACCGACGACCTGCTGACGACGATCGTCAGCGAGTACACCCGCGAGGCGGGCGTCCGCAACCTCGAGCGCGAGCTCGGGACCGTGCTGCGCAAGACCGCGACCAAGCTCGCCTCCGGCAAGGTGGAGGCGCCCGTGGTCATCGACCTGGAGGCCGTGCGCGAGGCGCTCGGGCGCCAGAAGGTGTTCCACGACACGGCGCTGCGCACCGCGGTGCCGGGCGTGGCCACCGGGCTGAGCGTCACCGGCGCGGGCGGCGACGTCCTGTTCATCGAGGCGACCTCGATGAAGGGCAAGGAGAACCTCGTGCTCACGGGCCAGCTGGGCGACGTGATGAAGGAGTCGGCGCGGATCGCGCTCTCCTACGTCCGCGGCCACGCGGCCGAGCTGGGCATCGACGAGGACGCCTTCGACGACCGCGAGTTCCACGTCCACGTGCCCGCGGGCGCGATCCCGAAGGACGGGCCGAGCGCCGGCATCACGATGACGACCGCCCTGGCCTCGCTCCTGAGCGACCGCCCGATCAAGCACACGGTCGGCATGACCGGCGAGATCACGCTGCAGGGCCGCGTGCTCCCGATCGGCGGGCTGAAGCAGAAGGTCCTCGCGGCGCACGCCGCCGGGCTGACCGAGGTCATCCTCCCCGAGCGCAACCGCGGCGACCTGGACGACGTCCCGGCCGACGTGCGCGAGGCGATGACCTTCCACCCGGTGATGAGCATCGGCGAGGTCCTCGAGCAGGCGCTGGAGCCCGCTCCGGCGAACGTGGCGTGATGGGATTCGCAGAGAACATCGAGCGCGAGGTGACCTCCTGGGAGGGGGTCACCAAGCGCCGCGGCCGCTTCGGCACGACGGAGTTCCGCTTCGGCCGCTTCATCCTCGGCGCCCTGCCGCTCGCGGGGCTCGTCGACGAGCGCACGATCATCCAGCGCATGCGGGACGCCTATGAGCGCGCCCAGGACATCCTGGACCGCGGCGCGGGAGTGACTGCTTGAAAACGGTTTCGCCACTCGCACCTCCGCAGGCTCCGGTGTCGTGGCGACGTGTGACACGCCTCTTCCGGCCGTACCGGGCCCGGCTGACGACGGTCCTCGTGCTGATCGTCGTCTCCGCCGGCCTCGGCGTCGTCTCGCCGTTCCTGCTGCGCGACATCCTCGACGTCGCGATCCCCGAGAACAAGGACGGGCTGCTGATCGCGCTCGTCGCGGGGATGATCGGCATCGCCATCGCCACCGGCGTGCTCAGCGTCCTCCAGACGTGGCTGTCGAACGTCGTCGGCCAGCGCGTCATGCACGACCTGCGCGCGCAGGTCTACTCGCATCTGCAGCGCCTCTCGCTCGCCTTCTTCACGCGCACGCGCACCGGCGAGATCCAGTCGCGCATCGCGAACGACATCGGCGGCGTCCAGACCGTCGTGACCAACACGGCGACGTCGATCGTCTCCAACGTCACCACGGTCGTCGCGACCGTCGTGGCGATGTTCCTGCTCGACTGGCGGCTCGCGGTCTTCTCGCTCGCGCTGACCCCGTTCTTCGTGCTGATCGCGCGCCGCGTCGGCCGCCAGCGCAAGCGCATCACCGCCACCAAGCAGGGCGTGATGGCCGACATCTCGTCGCTCGTCCAGGAGTCGCTCAGCGTCTCCGGCATCCTGCTCGGCAAGTCGATGGGCCGCAGCGACGCCCTCGCCGACCGCTTCGCGCGCGAGTCCGAGAGCCTCGCCGAGCTCGAGGTCCGGTCGCGCATGGCCGGGCGCTGGATGATGGCGACGATCCAGACGTCGTTCGCGGTCATGCCCGCGCTCGTCTACCTGTTCGCCGGGCTCGACGGCGGCGCGGTCTCGATCGGCACCGTGGTCGCCTTCACCACCCTGCAGACCCGCATCTTCATGCCGATCCAGTCGCTGCTCAGCGTCGGCGTCGACATCCAGAGCTCCAGCGCGCTGTTCGAGCGCGTGTTCGAGTACCTCGACATGCCGGTCGACATCCACCCGGGCGACCGGACGCTCGAGCATCCCGCAGGGCGACGTGCAGGCCCGCGACGTCTGGTTCCGCTACGCCGGCGACGACGACTGGACGCTCGCCGGGATCGACCTCGACGTGCCCGCCGGCACGCGGACCGCGATCGTCGGCGAGACCGGCTCCGGCAAGACCACGCTCGGCTACCTCGTCGCGCGGCTCTACGACGTCGCCGAGGGCGCGATCACGATCGACGGCGCCGACGTGCGCGACCTGCGCTTCGACACGCTGGCGGACACGGTCGGCGTGGTGTCGCAGGAGACCTACCTGTTCCACGCCTCGATCCGCGAGAACCTGCGCTTCGCGCGGCCGGACGCCTCCGACGCGGAGATCGAGGAGGCGGCCCGCGCCGCCCAGGTCCACGACCTGATCGCGTCGCTGCCCGAGGGCTACGACACCGTCGTGGGCGAGCGCGGCTTCCGCTTCTCGGGCGGCGAGAAGCAGCGGATCGCGATCGCGCGGACGGTGCTGCGCAACCCGCCGGTGCTCGTGCTCGACGAGGCGACCAGCGCGCTCGACGTGCAGACGGAGCGCGCGGTCGAGGAGGCGCTCGAGCGGCTCGCCGAGGGGCGCACCACGATCGTCATCGCGCACCGGCTCAGCACGGTCCGCCACGCGGACCAGATCGTCGTCCTCGCCGACGGCCGCGTCGAAGAGCGCGGGACGCACGACGAGCTGATGGCGCGCGGCGGCCGCTACGCCGCCATGGTGACGCGCGACAACGCGCCGATCCCGGTCTAGCCGGGGTCCGGGCGCCCCTCGTACGTCCGGCCAGTTCGGCAGGAATCCGCTGCTCACCGGCCTATCGTGCTCCGACATGCCGTCGACGGCCCCCCGTCTCCGGCGCCCGTCGGCGCCGATGATCGTCGCGCTGCTCGCCCTCTTCGTCGCGCTCGGCGGTCCCGCCGAGGCGGCGAAGCTGATCAACGGCGCGAAGATCAAGAAGGGCACGGTCGGCTCGAAGCAGCTCGCGGACGGCGGCGTGAAGGCGCGCGACCTGGCGCCCGGCGCGATCGACCGGCTCACCGCGACGCCGGCCGACTCGATCGGCCCGCTGCAGCTGCGCACCAACGCGGTGACGACCGACGCCCTCGCCCCGAACAGCGTGCTGACCGGCAACGTCGCCGACGGCACGCTGACCGCCGCGGACCTCGGGATCAACGCGGTCGGGCGGGACGAGATCGCCGACAACGCCGTCGGGCAGGCGCAGATCCGGCCGAACGGCGTCGCCGCCTCGGAGATCGCGGACGGCTCGATCGACGGCCGCGAGATCGTCGACGGCGGGCTCTCGGTGCGCGACGTCGCGCGCCAGGTCGGGACGCTTCAGCTGGCCGGTCGGCCGCGCTCGGCCGCGGACGAATGCGAGGCGAAGTGGGTGCGGGTCGGCGGATCGACCTGGCCGGCAGCTTCGTGCTGATCTCGCCGATCACGGCGTGGCCGCAGAACCTCGTCTACACGGTCAACGGCACGAACTCGTCGAGCGAGTTCAAGGTCCAGGTCTGCAACCGCCGCACGCGGCCTGGCGACGCCGGCGCCGACCGTGGCCGAGGCGACCTACACGTTCAACTACGCCGTCATCGGCCCCTAGAGCATCGACTGGAACGTCCCGCCGTCGGCCGACCAGGCCGAGCCGGTGACCCAGGACGCCCGCTCGGAGCACAGGAAGACGACGACCGCGGCGACCTCGTCGGGCTCGCCGAAGCGGCCGAGCGGGACCTTCTGCGCATGGCTCGCGATCGCGTCCTCGGCCGTGCCGCCGCTGCGCGCGGCGACCTGCTCGGCGAGCCCGCCCTCGCCCTTCCACAGCGGCGTGCCGGTCGGGCCGGGCGCGACCGCGTTGATCGAGCACGCCCCGCGCGGCCCAGAAGTCGGCGTGCAGGCGCGAGAGCGAGAGCTGCGCGGCCTTCGCGACCGAGTAGGCCGGCCAGGTCTGCGACGGCCGCTTCCCGGCGGTCGAGGTGACGTTGACGATCCGGCCCCAGCCGCGCTCCGCCATCCCCGGCGCGAAGTGGCGCATCAGCCGCAGCGGGGCCATCACGTTGAGCTCGAAGGCGGCGTACCAGTCGGCGTCGACGAGCTCGTCGAGCGGCTTGATCTCCGACGTGCCGGCGTTGTTGACGAGGATGTCGACCGGCCCGCCGGCGCGCTCGGCGATCCGCTCGGCGGCGTCGGGCGCGGTGACGTCGAGCCCCTCCGAGCGCGAGACGGGGACGACCGGTGACGCCCTCGGCGGCCAGCCGCGCGGCGACCGCCGCGCCGATCCCGCGGGTGGCGCCGGTCACGACCGCGATGCGTCCCTCGATGTCGAGCTCCATGCGCGCGCATCATGGCGCAGCGCGCTCGGCGGCCGCGCGCGCCGCGGCGCCGTAGGAGCCGCCGAAGAGGATCGCGTGGACGAGCAGCGGCAGCAGCTGGTAGAGCGGGACGCGGCGCTCGTGCCCGGCGGCGAGCGGATGCGCCTCGGCGTAGGCGGCGAGCGTCCGCGGCGACGGCGCGCCGAACAGCCGCAGCATCGCCAGGTCGATCTCGCGGTGGCCGCCGTAGGCGCCGGGGTCGATCAGGACCGGGCGCCCGTCCGCCGTCCGCGAGCACGTTGCCGCTCCACAGGTCGCCGTGCAGGCGCGCGGGCGGCTCCGGCGGGCCGGCGAGCTCGGGCAGCCGGCCGATGACGCGCTCGACCGCCGCACGCCCGCCGGCGTCGATCGCGCCGCGCTCGGCGGCCATCCGCAGCAGCGGCGCGAGCCGGTGCTCGCCGTACAGCGCGGGCCAGTCGTCCGCGATCGCGGGCGGGAGCTCGAGCGGGCCGAGCCGGAGCCCCTCGTACGGCGCGCCCGGCGGCGGCGCGCCGAAGCGCCGGCGCGCCGGCCGCGTGGATGGCCGCGAGCCCGCGGCCGAGCTCCTCCTCGCCCGCGGCGTCCAGCCGGCCGGCGTCGATCCAGCGCAGGGCGAGGAACGCGTCGCCGATCGCCACCACCTCCGGGACGCGCACCCCGCCGGCGCCGGCGAGCCAGGCCAGGCCCGCGGCCTCGGTGGCGTACTCGCCGGGGAGCGCGTCCGCCCGCGTCTTGACGAACAGCCGCCCGCCGCCCTCCAGCTCGACCGCCCATGCGTCGTTGATGTCGCCGCCCGGCACGCGGCGCGCCTGCGCCACCCGCGCGCCCGCGGCCGCGGCCGCCGCCTCCGCGACCGTCACAGCCGGCCGTCGGCGCGCAGCGCGTCGAGCAGCCCGCGGCAGGCCGCCTCGACGAGGTCGAGCACGTGCTCGAAGCCGTCGTCGCCGCCGTAGTAGGGGTCCGGGACGTCGAGGTCGGGCGCCCCGGCCGAGTCCGGGTCGTACGCGCGCAGCAGCTGGATCCGGTCGCGTGCCTCCGGCGGCGCGACCGCCCGCAGGTCGCGCAGGTTGGACCGGTCGGCGGCGAGGATCAGGTCGTGGTCCGCGAAGTCGGCCGGCGTCACCTGGCGCGCCGCGCCGTCCAGCGCGACGCCGCGCGCGCCGGCGGCCGCCGTGGCGCGCGCGTCCGGCGGGTCGCCGACGTGCCAGGCGCCGGTCCCGGCGCTGTCGACCGCGACGGCGTCCTCGAGCCCCTGCTCGCGCAGCAGGCCGCGCATCACGCCCTCCGCGGTCGGCGAGCGGCAGATGTTCCCCATACAGACGAAGAGCAGGCGGATCACGGTCGAACAGGATGCCGCATGTCGTTCTGCCAGAATTCTGCGCCATGACGCGACCGTTCCTGATCGCGCCGCTGGTCCTGCTCGTCCTCGCCGCCCCCGCGGCGGCCGAGAGCCCTGGCCCGCTGCGCCCCGCCGACGCGAAGGGGAAGCTCGGCCACGAGCGCCTCTCGAATGAGCGCACGCTCACCCGCGTCGCCTACCCCGCCCGCATCCGCCCGATCCGCTCGGGCCCGGGAAGCGCTACCGCTCCGTCGGCCGGCTGAGCTTCTTCACCGAGGACCGCGCGCCCGAGATCTACCTCGTGCTGCGCTCGACCCGCGACGCCAAGGGCCATCTGTGGCTGCAGATCCGCGTCCCGCGCCGGCCCAACGGCTCGAAGGGCTGGGTGTCGCGCGACGCGCTCGGCCGGCTGCGGATCCGCACCACGTCGCTCGAGGTCGACCAGCGCGCGCTCAAGGCGCGGCTGTTCGACGAGGGCCGCGAGGTCTGGACGGCGAGCGTCGGGGTCGGCGGGCCGTCCACGCCGACGCCGAACGGCCGCTACTGGATCCGCGAGCGGCTGCCCAACCTCGGCGGCAGCGCCGCCTACGGGCCGCTCGCGTTCGGGACCGCCGCCTACTCGCGGCTGTCGGAGTGGCCCGGCGGCGGGGTCGTCGGGCTCCACGGCACGAACGCGCCCGGGTTGATCCCCGGCCGGCCGTCGCACGGCTGCATCCGCGTCCGCAACGACAAGATCCTCGCGCTCGACCGGCTGATGCCGGTCGGGACGCCGCTCTGGATCCACCGCTAGCTAGGACAGCGCGCGGCCGTCGAGCGCCGCGTGCGCGGCGACGCGCTCTGCGAAGCCGGCGAAGTCGCTCGCGTAGAGCGCCTGGGGCCCGTCGCAGAGCGCGTGCTCGGGGTCCTCGTGGACCTCGACGATGATGCCGTCGGCGCCCACGGCCGCGGCGGCGCGCGCGAGCGGCTCGACCAGGCGGCGGTCGCCCGAGGCGTGGCTCGGGTCGACGATGACCGGCAGGTGCGAGTGCAGCTTGAGCCACGGGACGGCGCTCAGGTCGAGCGTGAAGCGCGTCGCGGTCTCGAACGTGCGGATCCCGCGCTCGCACAGGATCACGCGCTCGTTGCCCTCCTTGAGCACGTAGTCCGCCGCCATCAGCAGCTCGTCGAGCGACGACGACAGCCCGCGCTTGAGCAGCACCGGCTTGCCGAGCTTGCCGGCGACCTCCAGCAGCGCGTAGTTCTGCATGTTGCGCGCGCCGATCTGGATCACGTCGGCGTGCTCGGCCACGAGCGGGGCGTGGGCGGCGTCGAGCAGCTCGGTGACGACCGGCAGCCCGGTCTCCGCGCGCGCCTCGGACAGGATCTCCAGCCCGGGCGGGCCGAGGCCCTTGAACGCGAACGGCGACGTGCGCGGCTTGAACGCGCCGCCGCGCAGCATGCACGCGCCGGCCGCGGCGACCGTCCGCGCGACGCGCAGCGTCTGGTCGCGCGACTCGACGGTGCACGGGCCGGCGATCAGCGCGAACGTGGTCGGCGCCCCGATCGCGTGCCCGTCGACGGCGAACACGGTCGGCTCGTGATGGGCGAACTCCGACGAGGCGAGCTTGTAGGGGCGCGAGATCGGGACGACGCGGTCGACGCCGGCCATCCCCTCGAGGCCGAGCTCGGCGACGCGCTCCGGGTCGCCGATCGCGCCGATCGCGGTGGTCAGCTCGCCCGGGAGCACGAGCACGTGCACGCCGGTCGTCTCCAGCCGGGCCCGGACGGCGGCGATCTCCGCCTCGCCGGCCTCGGGTGTCATCACGACCATCACAGGCCGAGTTCCCGGACGCCGAGCTCGTCGGCCCCCAGGTGGTGCGCCAGCTCGTGGCGCACGGTCCGCGTGACCTGCGCGCGCAGCTCGTCGGGGTCGTCCCCGAAGTCGCGCAGCAGGGTGTCGCGGAAGATCACGATGCGGTCGGGGTGGTCGTCGCGCGCCACGCCGTCGCCCTGGTAGAGCCCGTAGGCCCGGTGCTTGCGGCCCTTGTCCGAGATGACCACGGCCACGTGGTCGAGCGCCCGGATCAGCAGGTCGGGCAGGTCGTCCAGGGCCTCGCGCACCAGCTCCTCGAAGTCCGCGGGATTGCGCGGGTCGAGCTCGAGGAACTCCGACTCGTCGGGCTCGGCGGCGAGGTTCTCGCTGCGCGAGCCGCTCGGAGCGCCGGACGAGCTCCTCGAACTCGTCCTCGTCCTCGGGGTCCGTGTAGTCGGCCAGCCGGCCGGTGATCGCGGAGACGACCAGCCCGATCACGACGATCGCCCCGACGGCGATCGCGATCGTCTGGACGCCGCGGACGATGAAGTTGTCGGCGATCCCGCGGAAGAGCGTGACGATGACGATCGCGACGCAGAGCGACAGCGCGGCGGAGACGACGACCCGGCGGCCGGTGGGCCAGTTGGCGAGCACCAGGAAAGCGTAGTCGACGCGGCGGGGCGGCCGGTGGCGCCGCCCCGCCGGTCGCGCGTTACAGGCCCTCGGGGTGGCGGACGGTGTAGCCGCGTCCCGAGCGCATGCTGGTGTGCCAGCGCGAGCCGTCGGCGGTGGCGCCGCTCGTGTCGAAGCGCAGGCCGGCGACGACCATGTAGGAGTGGCCGGCGTTCGCGTAGGTCGTGACCCACGTGCCCTTGCCCGCGTCGCCCCAGCTCATGAAGCCGGTCGAGTCCAGCGCGGTGTCGAGCATCCCGGCCCCGTGGAACGCGTAGGACATCGAGCCCGAGCAGTCGTAGCCCGTGTCCTTCCAGCGGCCGTGGCCGCCGCCGTACTTGTACGGCTTGCTCGCGATCTCGTTGCCCGCCGCGATGATGTCCTTGACCTGCTGCGGGGCGGAGTCCGGCGCCACGGCGAGGCCGTCGGCCCCGAGCGTCGCCTGCTCGCCCGGCACGGTCGGCGCGCTCGCCTCGGTCGTGCCGTCGAGCGTCTCGCCGCGCTCGACCGCCGCCTGCAGCGCGACCTGCTCGGAGACGCTCGCGCGCCCGTTCGCGCGGCGCGCGCCGCTGCGCTCCCAGGTCTTGACGGCGCGCTTCGTCTGACGCCCGAACTGGCCGTCGGCGCTCGTCGGGACGCCGTACTCGGTGAGGAGCCGCTGCAGCTGCTTGACGTCGGCGCCGCGCATCGGCTTGGCGAGCGGGCGTGTGCCGAAGCTCCGCGCGGCGTCGGCCTGGGCGATCGGTACTGCGGCGCACATGGCCACCAGGGCCACGGCGAACGTGCGACAGCGTGACAAGCGCTTCTCCATTTCCTTTTCGAGCGCCTACGGGGTTAGCTGTCGGGCTCGCGCGGAAAAGTTCGCGCTACGCCACCGTTCTTGCAGGCGGCGATTCGCCCCGGGCCGGTGAAGGCCGTTGGTTCCCCCGCTCCCCGGCGATCTGATCCCCGGGGACTCGGCGTTATGTCATCCGCGGTCGGGCATCCTACACACCGCGCGCGACGCGGTACCGTCCACCCCCCATGACGCATCCCTTCCACGCGGACGACGTCGACGTCGACGCCGACAAGGCCAAGGAGCTGATCGACGCCGGCGAGGTCCAGCTCGTCGACGTGCGCGAGCCGCACGAGTGGGACGCCGGGCGGATCGCCGGCGCCCGCCACATCGAGCTCGAGCGCCTCGCCTCCGAGGCCGGGTCGATCGACCGCGAGACGCCCGTCCTCTTCTACTGCCGCCTCGGCGCCCGCTCGGGCATGGCGGCGAACGCGTTCCGGCGGGCCGGCTACGACGCCTACTCGCTCGACGGCGGCCTGACCGAGTGGGACCGGCGGGAGCTCCCGCTCGAGCCCGAGGACGGCACGGTCGCGGAGCACTGACATGCGCGCCGCGCTCGCCGCCGCGCTGGTCCTGGCCCTGATCCCGGCGGCGGCGCAGGCCGCGCCGCGGCTGACGAAGGTCGGCGACTTCGCGTCCCCGGTCCACGTCGCCGGACCGCCCGGGCGACCCGTCGCGGCTGTTCGTCGTCGAGAAGGCGGGCCGGGTGCAGGTGCTGGTGGCAGGCGTGCGCGCGGCGGCGCCGTTCCTCGACCTCGACGCGAGCATCGACGACACGGGCGAGCGCGGCCTGCTCTCGATCGCCTTCGCGCCCGACTACGCGACGAGCGGCCTGTTCTACGTCTTCTACACCGCGAACGACGGGACGCTCACCGTGCGCGAGGGGCAGCGCAGCGCCGATCCGCAGCGCGGCACGCTCGGCCGCACGCTGTTCACGATCCCGCACCCGGCCACCAACCACAACGGCGGCCAGCTCGCGTTCGGCCCCGACGGCCGGCTCTACGTCAGCACCGGCGACGGCGCGACGTCGTCGAACGCCCAGGACCTCGGCAGCCGGCTCGGCAAGGTCCTGCGGCTCGATCCCCGGGTGACGACCACGCCCGAGATCTGGGCGCTCGGCCTGCGCAATCCGTGGCGCTTCTCGTTCGACCGCGGGACGGGCAGGATGGTGATCGGCGACGTGGGCGAGGGCACCAACGAGGAGATCGACGTCGCGCCGTCGACCGGCGGCAACTTCGGCTGGAGCACGTGCGAGGGCACGAGCCCGACGCCGTGCCCGCTCGCCGGCGCGATCGCGCCGGTGCTGAACCTGCCGCACACGGACGGCTACTCGGCCGTGATCGGTGGGTTCGTGGTCCGGGACCCCGGTCTGCCGACGCTCCTCGGCCGCTACCTGTTCGGTGACCAGTCGAAGGGCACGCTGCTCTCCGCGGCGCTGGGCAGCGACACCATCCCGCGCGTCGAGGGCTCGCTGCCGGTGGGCGCGCCGACGTCGCTCGGCGAGGACGCCTGCGGGCACGTCTACGTGGCGCAGGGCGGCGGCGCGGTGTCACGGATCGACGACGTCCCAGGTGCGCCCTGCGCGGGCGGGCCGGCGGTCGCGCCGGTCGCGCCGGCCGCGCCGGGTGGCACCGGCGCGCGCGGCTGCGGGCTGCGGGTCCGCGTGCCGCGGATCCAGCCCGCCGGGCGCGTGAAGCTGCGGCTCCGCGCCCGCCGGGCGTGCACGCGTGACGCTGCGGGCGCGCGGCTTCCGCGTCGCGGCGCGTCACGCTCCGGGCCGGCCGGGCGCGGATCGTGCGGATCACCCCGACCCGCAAGCGGCTGCGCCGGCTCGAGCGGGGCGACCGGGTCAAGCGCGTGCGGATCCGCGTCCGCACCCGCGACGCGGCCGGCGACCGCGGGGTCCAGCGGGTCCGGGCGCGCGTCCGTTAACGGCGAGAGGCGGTGGCGCGACCCTCCTCGTCGCCCCACCGCCTCTCAGCGAATCCTTCCGCGCCCCTTCCTTGGGTTCGGACCCTCAGGCCCGGTCCTGGACGCCCTCCAGACGGTTCATAAGACTGGCACTCGACATCCGTCCGTTCCATCGGACAAACGTCCAGACACCAGATTTCCGGTCTGTCGGGTGGATCAGGCGCCGCGGGAGGCCGCGAGCGGCTCCCGCATCGCCTTCGTCTCGGGCGCGTTGCGGTAGGGGTGCTCGTCCTGCGCGTCGGTCTCGTGGTAGACCGACTCGGCGTTGACGGCCCAGATGTCGTGGTCGGTGCCGTCGAGCAGGTTCTCGACGGCGCGCATCGCGGTCAGCATCGAGTGGTCGGAGTTGTTGTAGCGGTGCAGCCCGTTGCGGCCGACCTGCTGCAGGTTGCCGATCCCCTCGAGCCAGCCCTTGACCGCGTCGACGCGCTCGCCGTACTCCGGGTCGTACATCGGGTAGGCGAGCGGGACGCGCGTGACGTAGCCCTTGATGACCTTGGTCGGGTCGGCCAGGCCGAGCTGCGCGAGCTCCTGGCGGCCGAGCTCGACGAGCGCCTCGTCGTCCATCTCCCAGAGGTCGTCGCCCTGGAAGCAGAAGTACTCCATGCCGACGCAGGCCTTCGTCGCGTCCGGGATCATCCACGGGCTCCAGGCGCGGAAGTTCTGGATCCGGCCGACGCGCACCGACGGGTCGTGGATGTAGATCCACGTGTCGGGGAACGGGTCCTCGTCGTCGATGATCAGCGCGGTGGTGAGGAAGTCGCGGTAGCGGAGGCCGCTGGCGGCGGCCTGGACCTCGCCGGGCGCGGCGGCGCCGGCCATGCCGACGGTCGCGCGCAGCGGCAGCGAGGAGATCACGAAGCGGGGCTCGATGCGCTCGCCGGCGGCCTCGATGGCGACGATCTCGCCGTCGCGGACCTCGAGCTTGTCGACCGGCGTCTGCAGCCGCACCTCGCCGCCGTTGGCGATGATCTCGTCGGCCATCGTCTCCCACATCTGGCCCGGGCCGAAGCGCGGGTAGTGGAACTCCTCGATCAGCGACTTGATCTTGTTGCCCTTGTTGCCGAAGAACGCGGCCTTGGCGGCGGACATGAACGAGAGGCCCTTGATCCGCTGGGCGGCCCACTCGGCGCGCAGCTCGGTCGTGGGCACGCCCCACACCTTCTCGGTGTAGGTCTTGAAGAAGTGCTGGTAGAGCCGCTTGCCGAAGCGGTTGGAGACCCACTGCTCGAGGTTCTCCTCCTTGCCCTTGGGCTTGAGCGCGGCCCACAGGTAGGAGAGGCCGGAGCGGACGAGCTCGACCGGGCCGAGCTGGCGCACGACGTCCATGCCGTCGAGCGGGTACTTGAGGAACTTGCCGTTCCAGAAGATCCGCGACTGGCGCGGGCGCTTCAGGAACTCCTCCTTCATGACCTCCTGCCAGAGCTCGTTGACCTCGTGGCTCTTGGTGAAGAAGCGGTGGCCGCCGAGATCGAACCGGTAGCCGTCGCGGACCTCGGTCTTGGCGATGCCGCCGACCTGGTCCTCCGCCTCGAACACGATCACGGGCACGCCACGCTGCGCGAGCAGGTAGCCGGCGGTCAGGCCCGCAGGGCCGCCGCCGAGCACCGCGACGGGCCGGCGGTCGCCACCCTCGTCGTGGGCGGCGTGCCGGGGCGGATCGAATTCAACGGTCGACATGTCCATCACCATGCCCGCTTCCCCGCGCGCGTCCTTCACCTTCTAATCACCGCTAACAGGCCTTAATCGGGGCGATACCCTGGCCCACGTGCTGACGACGGCGGCGCTGGACATCCTGCTCGTGGACGACGACGATCCGCTCCGCGACATGCTCTCGCGCAGCTTCGAGCGGGAGGGCCACAAGGTGACCGCGGTCGCGGACGGCCAGGCCGCGCTCGACGCCGCCGCCGAGCGCCCGTTCGACATCGTCCTGCTCGACGTCGCCCTCGGCGCGGGCCCGACCGGCCACGACGTCGCGCGGATGCTGCGCTCCCGCCGCGACGTCGTCCCGATCATCATGCTGACCGCGCTCGACAGCGAGGCGGACGCGGTCCAGGGCCTGGAGTCCGGCGCCGACGACTACATCACCAAGCCGTTCGGGCTCGCCGAGCTGCGCAGCCGGATCCGCGCGGTGCTGCGCCGCGCCCAGGGCCGCGTCGTCGAGGGCAACCTCACGGTCGGCCCGGTCGCGATCGACCGCGACCTGCGCCGCGTGACCGTCGACGGCGGCCAGGTCAAGCTCACGTTCTCGGAGTTCGAGCTGCTCGGCTGCCTGATGAGCCGGCCCGGCTACGCGTTCAACCGCCAGGAGCTGCTGCGCGCGATCTGGGGCGACAGCGCCTACCGCGACCCGCGGGCGATCGACGTCCACATCCGCCACCTGCGTGAGAAGCTGGAGCCCGTGCCCGAGGAGCCGAACCTGATCCTCACCGTGCCCGGCACCGGCTACCGCTTCCGGGAGCCATGAGAGGGCGGCTGCCGGCCGGCCTGCGCTGGCGGCTGCTGCTCGCCCTGCTCGCCACGAGCGCGGTCACGCTCGGCGCCGTCGCGCTGATGGTGCTGCCCCCGATGCAGGACCGGCTGCGCGAGCAGAGCGCGGAGAGCCTCGAGGACGCCGTCCGCGACGGGACCGGGGACTTCCAGACGATCTTCAACGGGACCGACTCGCTCAACCAGCGCCAGGTGCAGCTCCCGACGGCGTCGACGGACCTCAACGACAAGACCGACGCGCGGGTCATGGTCATGGACCGCTCGACGCTGTCGGGCGACGGCGTCGAGGCGCCGCCCGGCTGGCTCTACGACAGCGAGTCCTTCATCTCCGAGCCGCCGCGCGCCCAGTTCATGGCGCTGCGGGCGATGCGGCTGCAGGAGTCGCTGACCGAGTTCGACGGCGACAGCGTCCTGGTGGCCGCGCCGCTCTACGGCACGGGCGGCGACGTGGCCGGCGCGCTGGTCGCGGAGCGGGCGCTGACGGAGGCGACCCAGCTCGTGGGCCAGGTGCGGACGCGCTTCGCGGCCGGCGCCGCGATCGCGCTCGGCCTCGCCGCCCTGATCGCGATCGCGCTGTCGTCGACCCTGCTGCGCCGGCTCGCCCGGCTGCGCGTCGGCGGCGCTGCGCATCTCCGAGGAGGGCCCGGAGACGCAGATGCCGCGCGACGACCGCCGCGACGAGGTCGGCGACCTCGGCCGCGCGCTCGCCCGCATGCAGGAGGAGCTGCGCCGCCAGGAGGCGGCGCGGCGCGCGTTCGTGGCCACCGCGTCGCACGAGCTGCGCACGCCGCTGACGATGCTCCAGGGGACGATGGAGCTGCTCGAGGAGGACATCCGCTCGGGCCAGATCGACGAGCTCGACGCGCTGCGGCAGGTCTCCAACGCGCGCCGCGAGCTCGACCGCCTCTCCGCGCTGTCGGGCGAGCTGCTCGACCTCTCGCGGCTCGACGCCGCGGTCCCGCTGCGGTCCGAGCAGGTCGAGCTCGGCGAGATCGTCCGCGCGGTCGCGGCCGAGTTCGAGCTGCGCGCGCGGGAGCGCTCGACCGCGATCGACGTCGTGCTGCCGGACGCCGCGTGCTGGGGCCGCGGCGACCCGGACGCGGTCGCCCGCGTCGTGCGGATCCTGCTCGACAACGCGCTCCGCCACGGCCCGCGCGGCGAGCCGGTGGTCGTCGGCGTCGGCGCCGCGGGCGGCGAGGCGCGGATCACGGTCGCCGACCGCGGCGGCGGGATCCCGCCCGAGGAGCGCGACCGGATCTTCGAGCGCTTCCACCGCGGCAGCGCGGGCGGGTCCTCCGGCGGCTTCGGGCTCGGGCTCGCGATCGGCCGCGAGCTCGCGCGGCGCATGGGCGGCGAGCTCGACGTCGACGACACCGGCGGCGACGGCACCCGCTTCGCGCTCACGCTGCGCAGCACGCGCTCGCCCGCCGAGCCGCCGCGCTCCGGCCAGGACCGGGTCAGCGTTTGAGGTAGACCTGGGCCCGGACGGGATACGGGCTCAGCGGGAACGGGTCGACCGGCTCGACCGAGACGAGCGACAGGCTCGGATCGTTGGAGAGCGTCTGCAGCCACTCCTCGGTCCGCAGCCGCACGAGCGACGTCCACGGCGCGCGCCAGCGGTTGACCGAGGTGATCTCGGGCACGACGAGCGCGAGCCGCTGGCCGGGCTTCATCGCGTCGACCAGCGGCTGCAGGTCGCGCGGCGCCGACGTCGCCTCCAGCCGCTCGACGCCGTCGCGCCAGTCCGTCACGCCCGGGTCGCGCGACCGGCCCGGTGAGCGTCCCGAAGCGCAGGCCGTCCGGCAGGTAGTAGTCGAGCACGGAGACCTGCTCGGGCTGGGTCGCCACCACGAGGTCGCCGGGGTGCAGCGACGGCGCGATCGCCTCGGCGACGTCGCGCACGTTGCTCTTCTCGTCCGGCGCGCCGTGGACCGCCCACAGGACGGCGACGATCGCCAGGCCGGCGAGGCCGAGGCGCCCGGCGTGCGCGAACCCGGCCGCGCCGAGCAGCACGAACGCGGGCACGCCGGCGGCGAGGTAGCGCGCCGCCCAGGCGGGCGCGATCTGCGACGCGAGCCAGGCGAGGACGATCGTCAGCACCGCGATCACCAGCAGCGCGACGGTCGCGCGGTAGAGCGGCCCGGGACGGGTCCGCAGCAGCGCGACGACGCCGGCCCCGGCGGCGAGCAGGACGGCGACCTCGGCGACGTCGCCGAGGATCCGCGCCGGGACCGAGGCGAGCGTCGCGAGCGACGGCGCGAGCGACCACGGCGCGCCGGTGTGGGTCGCCTGGTAGAGCGCGGTGGGCAGCCACGGCAGGTAGAGCAGGATCGCGCCGCCGTAGGCGACGAGCCCGGTGCGGAACAGCCGCCGCCGCTCGGCAGGCTCCGCGCGCCACAGCAGCCACAGCCACGCGATCCCGGTCGCCGCGCCGAAGAAGTACGCCCAGTTGTGCGTGTAGAGCATCGCCGCGAGGGCGACCGCGAACCCGATCGCCGGCGCGCGCCGGACCCCGTCGCCGTCCGTCGTGAACGCCTGCAGCCAGCAGCCCGAGCGCGACCATCGCGAGCAGCGCGACGAGGGCGTACATCCGCCCCTCCTGCGCGTAGTCGGTCAGGAACGGGTTGACCGCCGCGAGCAGCGCGGCGATCCACGCCGTGCGGCGGCCGAACAGCGACCAGCCCGCCCAGAAGGCGACCGGCACCATGATCGCCGCGAACACGACCGAGAGCCCGTGGACGCTCGCCTCGGAGCGCCCGAAGACCTGCATCCAGAGGTTGCAGCAGGACGTAGTAGAGCGGCGGCGAGCCGTCCTGGCGCAGCACGCCCGGGATGTCGCCGAGCGGCCGGTCCGCGATCCCGACCGAGAGCCCCTCGTCGATCCAGAAGCCGACGTCCAGCTGGCGCGTGCGCAGCAGGACGGACCCGGCCACGAGCAGGCCGAGGCCGAGCGGCACGGCGACGCGAGCGCTGCTGACCGCGCGTGCCCGCAGCTCCCACGCCGGCCGGGAGGCGTAGGTGGCCATGCGCATGAGGTTAGGGGCTCCGCCCGTTGCAGTTGGACGCCACGACCCAGCGGCGGTTCTTGGTCACCTCCGCGAACCGCGGATCGCGCCCGAGCGCTGAGAAGTACCCCGCGATCGTCGTCCCCGGCGGCGAGGCGAAGATGCCGACCTCCTCGCTGTGGACGTGCATCGCCCAGGCCACGGCCTGGACCTCGAACGGCGGCGCGTAGACCCGCCCGCAGCGCAGCAGCGCCGTCGGACCCGCCGGCCTTCGCGACGATCGGCGGGAGCCGGTCGTAGAGCTCGGACTCGGCCCGCACGACGTCCATGTCGTGGGTGAAGTGGTCGAGCGTCGTGGCGACGAACGGCGCCGAGGCGGCGCAGATCAGCAGCGTCAGCGCGACGCCCGCCGCGGTGCCGAACCGGCGCGCGGCGTCGCGCACCAGCTCGACCCAGCCGGCGCCCGCGAGGACGCAGACGAGGGCGGCCGGCAGCGCGACGTAGCGCAGGTTGCCGGCGAAGCCCGCCTGGGTCATCAGCGCGACGGCGACCATCAGCGCGAGCGCGATCGCCCCGAGCCCGAGCCGCAGCCGGTCGCGATCGATCCAGGCGCGCACGAGCGCGATCGCCGCGCCCGCCAGCATCGGCAGCATCAGCACGGAGGCGGAGCGCCGGAACGTCTCCGCGAACGGGAACGAGGCGAACGCGGCGCTGTTCGGATTCGGGTCGCGCGCCCGCGCCGCGGCGCGCAGGAAGTCCCCGGAGCCGAGGTACTCCGGCACGAACCACAGCAGCCCGGTGAGGATCCCGCAGCCGATCACCAGCGCCCACGTGCCGCGGTCGACCCACATCAGCCAGAGCCCGTACGCGAGCAGGAACGGCCACAGCTCCGGCCGCAGGAGCCCGGCCCCGACGCCGAGCAGGAAGGCCTGGCGGCGGTGGCCGTCGAGGTGGCGCTCGATCGCCCACAGGCAGAGGCCGACGAGCAGCCCCTCCGAGTTGCCGCGCGCGAAGTTGCGGATGAACTCCTCCGCCACGACGAGCCCCGCCACCGCGACGACGCCCGCGACCCAGCCGGCGAGCCGCTGCGCGAGCCGGAACGTGAACGCGAAGGCGAGCAGCCCGCCCGCCTGGGCGATCACCAGCCACAGCTCGGGCGCCCAGCGGTCGCCGGTCAGCGCGAACGGGGTCGTGAACAGCACCGGCAGCGGCTTCCACGACGGCCCGGTCCGCGTGTCGAGCGCGCCCTCGGTGATCTCGCGGCCCCAGATGATCCACGCCCAGGGGTCGTAGGTCGGGGCGGTGGGGAGCAGATGCGCGAGCGCGGCCAGCGCAAGGCAGCCGAGCACCAGCCAGGTGATGCCGCGGCCGCGGGAAGCCCGCGGCCGCAGGGCGCCGCTCACCGCAGCGCCAGGGCGGAGCGCATGGCGGCCGGGAGCTCCTCGGCCGCGTCGATCTCCGCCTCCGGGTCGCCCCACAGCCCCAGCGCGCGGTCGAGCGCGGCGAGCGGCACCTCGCACGCGGCGGCGAGGTCGCGCGCGCGGCGCTCGAGCAGCATCCGGTCGCCCGACTGCAGGATCCGCTTGGCGGCGGTCGTCGCGGGGTCGCCCTCGGCGCCGAGCTCGAGCTGGTCGGGGACGAGCGCGAAGCGGCCGGAGGCGCCGAGCGTCACGAGCAGCTCGAAGCGCGCCGCGCGCGTGAAGCCGGGCAGGGCGAGGCGCTCGTAGACGCGGGCGAAGCGGCGCTGCGGCGACCAGTCGGGCTCGCCGGTCAGGCCCGTCTCCTGCGAGCCGGCGCGCTCCGCCCAGGTCGCGTAGGCGGAGATCGTGCGCGCGTGCTCCGCCAGGGCGTCGGGGACGGCGCCGAGGGCCGGGCGGCGCCGGCGAGCACCGCGGCCTGGCGCTCGGGGTCGCCCGGGCCGGCGAGCGCGAGCAGGAACGCGAGCCACGCGGCCCGCTCGACGTCGGGCTCGGTCGCGACCTCCTCGTACGGGCCGGGCGGCTCGAGCCGCTCCGCGCCGATCATCATCGCCGCGGCGAGCCGCTCCGCGTCGGCGGTCGCGCGCAGGCCGGGGACGAGCCGGTTGCGATACCCGTCGTCGGCGGCGCGGGCGAGCCGGCGCGTCACGAGCGAGCCGCTGCCGCGCTGGGCCGAGGCGCGCCGGCGCGTGCCGGGCGCGGCCGCGCGGCGCGTCCCGCCGGGTCGCGGCGGGGCCTTCGCGCGCAGCTCCGCCTCCAGCTCCTTCGAGCAGATCGGGCAGTTCGCGGTCATGCGGTTGTGGCGGCAGAACAGCGAGGTCATCGGGGCACCGTGACGCTAGAGGATGGCGACCGGCACGACACGACCGCCGCGCGACGGCGTCAGCGTGACGCCGCGCCGGCGCATCCGCTCGCCGGCGGGCCGGTCCGGCCGCAGGTCGAAGCGGCGGACGACGGCGCGCAGCACCTCGTGCAGCTCCATCGTCGCGAAGGCCGCGCCGACGCAGCGGCGCACGCCCCCGCCGAACGGCAGCCACGTGTACGGCTCGGGCGCGCCGGCGAGGAAGCGCTCCGGCCGGAACGCGGTCGGGTCGTCCCACAGCTCCGGGCGGCGGTGGGCGAGGTACGGGCACGGCGTCACGTGGACGCCGGGCGGCAGCGTCCAGCCGCCCGCCGTCGAACGGCGCGACCACCTTGCGCGGCGTGACCGAGAGCACGGGCCGCGTCCGCAGCACCTCCTTGACCGTGGCGTCGAGGTACTCCGGCTCGCCGTCGCGCAGGCGCGCGACGACCGCCGGGTGGCGCGCCAGCCGCTCGCAGGCCCAGGCGAGCGAGCCCGCCGTCGTCTCGTGGCCGGCCGCGAGCAGCGTGACGACCTGGTCGCGCAGCTCGTCGTCGTCCGCGCCGGTCGCGATCAGCTCGTCGAGCACCGCCTCGCCCGGCGCGGCCCGGCGCGCGGCGATCGCGGCGCGCAGGAGCGCGTCGACCCGGGCGATGGCCGCGGTGAACGGCCGCCACGGAGGCGGTGCCGCGCGGCGCGAGCGAGAGCGCGATCAGCCGCGCCATCGACGTCGTCATGTCGAGCGTCTCGCGGATCGCCGCGCGGAGCGGCGGATCCGAGCCGCCGAGGACGACTCTAAGGATGATGTCGAGGGTCAGACTCTGCATCCGCGGCAGCGTCTGCAGCGGCGTCCCCGGGCGCCAGCGGGCGAGCTCGGCCTCGGCCAGCGCCGCGATCTCCGCGCGATGCGCCTCCATCCGCGCGCCGTGGAACGGCGGCAGCATCTGGCGCCGGCGGCGCAGGTGCGCCTCCCCGCTCGTGACGAGGATCGAGCTGGACCCGGCGAACGGCTCCAGCACGGTCGAGCTGGCGCCGCCGCGCAGAACGTCGCCGGGGGCGGCGTAGACGCGGCGGATCGTCTCCGGGTCCGAGACGAGCACCATCGGCGCGTCGGCCCACAGCGTGCGCAGCGTGAACGGCTCGCCGTAGCGCGCGGCGCTGCGGCGCAGCAGGTCGGTCGGCCGCGCGATCCACTCCACGGTCTGCGCCGCGGCGGGTGCCGCGGGCCCGGGCGGGAGCTCCTCCACGGCGTGCATGATCGCGCGCGGGCCACAACTTCGCCCCCGGGGCCCTGTTGGGAACCCTGATGCGCCGTCTCGCCGTGTCGATCCTCGCCGTGCTCGCGGTCGGCCTGCCCGCGCAGGCCGACGCGCGCTCGTGGCGCCTGAGCTCCCCGGGCGGGCAGGTCACGGTCGCGGTGCACGGCGCCGGCGACGCCCCGCTCAGCGCGACCGTCCGCCACGCCGGTGCGCGCGTGCTCGACCTGCGGATCGGCCTGCGCGCCGGCGGCCGCTGCCTTCCGCAGGGGCTCCGCTATCGCGGCGCGGCGCGCGCCCGGGTCGACGAGCGCTACACCACCCCTGCGGGCAAGCGCCGCGATCACCGCTACGTCGCGCGCCGTCTGGTCCTCGCCTTCCGCACCGGCCGCACGCGCGCCGAGGTCCGGCTGCAGGCGTCCGACGACGGCGTCGCCTGGCGCACGACCGTGCACGGCGCGGACGTGACCGCCGAGTGCAGCACCGCCGCCGCACCGGCCGGCGCGGGCGCCTGGCTCCAGCGCTACGGCACGAGCTACGAGCGGCCGTACGAGGAGAGCGCGCTGCGGGCCGCGGCGCCGGGCGCGATCGGCTTCCCGGCGCTGATCGGCGCGGGCGACCACTGGGCGCTGCTCGCCGAGAGCGGGCTCGGCGCCGGCCAGCCGGCGGCCCGGCTGCGGATCCGGCGCGGCGCGCCCGGCGTGCTGCGGGTCGAGCGGCCCGTCCAGCGCCGGGCCACGCCCTGGCGCGTCGCGGTCGTCGGCTCGCCGGCCACGATCGCCGGGTCCGACCTCGTCGACGACCTCGCGGCGCCGGCGGCGGGCGTGGACTGGTCCTGGGTGCGGCCGGGGCGCGTCGCCTGGTCGTGGTGGGCCGACAGCGGCAGCCCGGCGAGCCTGGCCGCGCAGGAGGCGCACGTCGACTTCGCCGCCCGCCAGGGCTGGGAGTACGTGCTGGCCGACGAGGGCTGGGACCCGGCCTGGATGCCGGCGCTCGTCGAGTACGCCCGCGCACGCGGGGTCGGCGTCCTGCTCTGGTCGCGCTGGGACGCGCTGCGGACGCCCGCGCAGCGCGAGGCGCTGCTCTCGCAGTGGGCCGACTGGGGCGTGGCCGGCGTGAAGCTCGACTTCATGGAGTCCGACTCGCCCGCCCGGATGGCCTGGTACCGCGCCGTCGCCCGGGCCGCGGCGGAGCGGCGGATGGTCGTCGACTTCCACGGCGCGACCGCTCCGCGGGGGCTGGAGCGGACGTGGCCGAACGTGCTGACGAGCGAGGCCGTCCGCGGCGCCGAGGGCTACAAGGGCACGACGCCGCCGACGCCCGCGCAGAACACCGTCCTCCCCTTCACCCGCAACGCGATCGGCGCGATGGACTACACGCCGGTGACGTTCTCGGCCCCGGGCCGGGCCACGAGCGCCGGGCACGAGCTGGCGCTCTCGGTCGTCTTCGCCTCCGGGCTGCAGCACTTCGCCGACAGCCCCGCCGCCTACGCGGCACGGCCGCTCGCGGCCGCGCTGGCTCGCCGAGCGTCCCCGCGGCGTGGGACGACACGCGGCTGATCGCGGGCCGGCCGGGGGCCGCCGCGACGCTCGCGCGCCGGTCGGGCGACCGCTGGTACGTCGGCTCGATCCACGCCGGCGCGGCCGGGACGCAGCAGGTCCCGCTCTCGTTCCTCGACCCCGGCCGCGCCTACGTGGCCGAGATCGTGGCCGACGCCGCCGGCGACGCCCTGGCGGGCAGCACCCAGGCGGTCACCTCGGCGAGCACGCTCGCCGTCCCGTACGCGCGCGACGGCGGCTTCGTCGTGCGGATCCGGCCGGCCTAGACCGGCATGGAGAACTGGCGCCCGCCGATGTCGAGCACGACCGGCTCGCCCTCGCGGGCCGCGACGGTGAGCGGCATGTCCGCGTCGCGCGTCGCGAACGTCGCGGTCGCCACCGAGCGGCCGCCGAGCGCGCGGGCGAGCGCGAGGACCGAGTCGGCGAGCAGCTGGACGCTCCCGATCGGCGCGGCCAGCTCGCCCGCCTCGGGATCGGCGCTCAGCGCGGACGCGGGCACCGCGCGCAGGTCGCCGAGCGCGACCGGCAGCGCGGCGGGATCGCGCGCGACAGCGACCGGGTCGGCATCCTCCGTCACCTGCAGCGAGCCGTCCTCGAGCCGCTCGAGCAGCACGGGCGGCGCGGCGTCGCCGCGGTCGAGCAGGGCGACGACGCGTTCGGCTCCGGTACGGTCGGCGAAGTCGTCGATGGTGGCGAGCGGGACGCTGAACTGCGACATTGGGTGCAGAGTGTCCGCGCGGCTGCGGCACTCTGCAACTGGGTAGGGCCTCCGCACCCATGACCGCGCCAGCCACCGGCAACGCCCTCGAGGGCTACCACTCGGACTTCTACGACGACGCCGTGGCGCCCGACGGGTCGGTGCGGCCCGAGGCCCGCGCCGTCATGGAGGCGCTGCTCACGCATGACCTCGCGGCGCTCGGCGCCGCGCTGCGCGAGGACATCACGAACCTCGGCATCCGCTTCGCCTCGGTCGACGGCGACGACCTCTGGCACGTCGACCCGGTGCCGCGGGTGATCGCCGGCGAGGACTGGGCGATGCTCGAGGCCGGGCTGATCCAGCGGGTCCGCGCGCTCAACGCGTTCGTCGCCGACGTCTACGGCGAGCGGCGGATCGTGGCCGAGGGCGTCGTCCCCCAGCGGGTGCTGGACAGCGCGGAGGCGTTCGAGCCCGCCATGCACGGCCTGGCCCCGGCGAACGGCGTCTGGATCGGGATCGCCGGGCTCGACATCGTCCGCGACGGCGACGGGCGCTGGCTCGTGCTGGAGGACAACCTGCGCACGCCGAGCGGGCTCGGCTACTGGCCGACCGCGCGCGCGGCGACGCTCGCCCGGCTCGATCCGCCGCCGGAGCTGCGGCCGCGCTCGATCGACGGCCTGAGCGACGCGCTGCGGCAGGTGATCGGCCCCGGCAACGCGGTCGTCCTGACCGACGGGGACGACAACTCGGCCTTCTGGGAGCACCGCTGGATCGCCGAGCACCTGGGGCTCCCGCTCGCCGTCCCGGCGGACCTCGAGGTGCGTGACGGAGAGATCCACCACCTCGGCGCGAAGCTCGACGCGATCTACCGCCGCACGAACGCCGACGAGGTCGACTCCGAGGTCGGCCGGCTGCTCTACCCGGCGGTCGCGTCCGGCGCGCTGAAGCTGGTCAACCGCTTCGGGACCGGCGTCGCCGACGACAAGCTCGCCCACGCCTACGTCGAGGACATGGTCCGCTTCTACCTCGGGGAGGAGCCGGAGCTCGCGCAGGTCGAGACGTTCGACCTCGGCGACCCGTCGAACCTCGAGCGCGCGCTCGACATCTTCGGCGAGCTGGTGATCAAGGACCGCGGCTCCTACGGCGGGATCGGCGTGATGATCTGCCCGCACGCGGAGCCCGGCGACGTCGAGGCGCTGCGCGAGAAGGTCCGCGCGGCGCCCGGCGACTACATCGCGCAGCGGCTGGTCGACCTCTCGACGCACCCGACCGAGTTCGACGGCGCGCTCGAGCCCCGCCACGTCGACCTGCGACCGTTCGTGTTCATGGTCGACCCCGACGACCTGCGGGTGCTGCCCGGCGGGATGACGCGCGTGGCGCTCGACGCCGGCGCGCTCGTCGTCAACTCGTCGCAGAACGGCGGCGCCAAGGACACGTGGGTGATGCCGTGACCGCGCTGCCGGCCTGGGCCGAGTGGAACGAGCACGGCGCCGGGTCGCCGTGGACCGTCGGGATCGAGGAGGAGGTCATGCTCCTCGACCCGGACGGCTGGGCGCTCGCGTCGCGGATCGACGACGTGCTGCCCGTGCTCTCCCGCGACGTCGCCGACCATGCGGCGGCCGAGACGCACGGCTCCGCGCTCGAGCTGTTCAGCGGACCGCATCCGACCGCGCGCGGCGCGGCGGAGGAGCTCGCCCGGCTGCGCGCCGGGCTCGCGGCGGACCTCGCGCCGCTCGGGCTGCGGGCGGCGGTCGCCGGCACGCATCCGTTCGCGCAGTGGAGCGACGTCGAGGTGTCGCCGGGCGCGCGCTACCAGTCGATCTACGACTCGATGCGCGAGCTCGCGCGGCGTGAGCCGACGTTCGCGCTCCACGTCCACGTCGCGGTGCCCGACCCCGAGGCGGCGATCCGCGCGCTGCGCGGGCTGCGCGTCCACGTGCCGCTGCTGCTCGCGCTCGCCGCGAACTCGCCGTTCTGGCAGGGCCGCGACACCGGCCTCGCGTCGGCGCGGGTGCCCGTCTTCGGGACGTTCCCGCGCGTCGGCATCCCGCGGCCGTTCAACGCCTACCCGGAGTACGTCGAGGCGATCGACGTGCTGCTGCGCTGCGGCGCCTTCCCGGAGCCGACGTTCCTGTGGTGGGACGTGCGGCTGCAGCCGAAGCTCGGGACGATCGAGGTCCGGATCATGGACGCCCAGACGCGCGCCGCCGACAACGCGGCGCTCGCCGCGCTGGTGCAGTCGATCGTCCGGCTCGAGGCGCTCGAGGGCTTCGCCGACGAGGAGATCGCCTGCCGCCCGGAGGTGCTCGACGAGAACCGCTTCCTGGCCACCCGCGACGGGATGCAGGCCGAGTTCCTCGACCCGGAGCGCGCCGGCCGCCGGCCGGCGGCGGAGATCCTCGAGGAGCTGCTCGCCGCGCTCGGGCCGCACGCCGCGGCGCTCGGCTCGGAGTCCGAGCTGGCCGCGGTGCCCGCGCTCGCCGCCGAGCCCGGCTACCACCGCCAGCGGCTGCTGGCCGGCGTCGCGCAGGGCGACGACGATCGGGCCCGGGCTCGGCGGCCTGGTCTCCGCGCTGGCGACCGACTTCAGCGCCGGGCTGGCGGCGCCGGCCGTGGCCTAGCGGGTCCGGCTGACCGCGGCGCGGGCCTCGAGCTCGTGCGGGTTGTTCGCGTAGCCCTGGCGGAGGTAGGAGGTCCACA
Organism: uncultured Solirubrobacteraceae bacterium; assembly: GCA_963724145.1. Lineage (GTDB taxonomy): Bacteria > Actinomycetota > Thermoleophilia > Solirubrobacterales > Solirubrobacteraceae > DASQMT01. The sequence goes on along the minus strand of CAVRTO010000039.1, from coordinate 223,025 downwards.
TCCGCAGGCGGTGGTCCTGGTCCTGCCAGACGTGCGTCAGCTCGTGGGTGACGAGGTCGTCGGAGACCTCGGCGAGCGGTTCGCGCAGCAGGATCAGGTGGCCCATGTTGTAGCCGTGGAAGCGCTTGAACCACGGCAGGGTGAAGAGCCAGCGCGGGTTGAGGATCCGGACCTTGCCGGTGTCGAGCGGCCGCGGGTAGAGCGCGAGCCGCGACAGCCGCGCGCGCGGCCCGGTCGATCGCCGCGAGCTCCGCCGGCCCGCGGCCGCGCCGGCCCAGGAGCCCGAACCCCTCGCTCACCCCGTCAGCGCGGCGAGCCGCCGCCGCGCCTCCTCGTCGAGCGGGCCGAGCAGCGGCGTGATGTGGGCGGCCAGCGCCTCGCGGGCGAGGGTGCGCTCGTCGGCCGGGCCGGCGGCGTTGCGCGCGACCGCGAGCCGCGTGGCGGCGAGGAACGCGCCCGCGCCGACGGGTCCCGAGCTCGCGCACCGGCAGCAGCCGCTTGACGGCGGCCGCGGCGGTCGCGTCCCCGCCGGCCGCGGCGTCGATCTGGGCGGCCATGCCGGTGTCGCCCGGCGACGGGATGCGGACGTGGGCGAAGCGGCCGACCAGCGCGGGCGAGCCGCTGAGCGTCTGCCCGGCGGTGGCCACGACCCGCCAGCGCGCCGGCGCGGTCGCCTCGCCGTCCGCCAGCGTGACGGGCAGCCCGGCGAGGTAGGAGGAGAGCGCGCCCAGCGCCTCGTCGAGCGGCGCGCGGTCGAGCTCGTCGGCGATCAGCCAGCGGCCGCGCTGGGCGGCGCCGGTGACGAGGCCCGGTCGGTGTCCTCCGTCGTCCAGTCCGGCGCGGCGGTTGACCAGCGCGGCGCCGTCGGCCTGGCCGGCCTGCACGGCGGCCTGCGCGATCGCGAGCGCGAGCGTCGTCTTGCCGCTGGCGGGCGGGCCGACGAGCACGACGTGGCCGGCCGCGAGCGCGGCGGCCAGGACGGCGAAGAGCCCGCCGGGCAGCCGCAGGCCGGCCGCCTCGGCGGCGATCCGGATCGCGTCCGCGGTGATCGGCCGGGCCGCGGGCGCGGGGGCGGCGGCCGGCGCGGGCGGCTGCCGGCTGCGGCGCGGCCGGCGCGGGCTCCGGCTCCGGCGGCTTCGGCGAGGCGACGGTCGGCAGCGCGGTCGTGTGCCAGTCGTCGACGGGCGGCGGCGGGCTCGCCGGCGCGGCGGCCGGCGGGGGCGGGGGTGGCGCCGCCGCCGCGGGCGCGACGGCCGGCGGCTCCGCCACCGGCGCGGCGGCCGGGGCCGGTGCGCTCGGCGCCGCGACCTCCTGCGTCGTCGCCCCGGCCGGCGCGGACTCCGCCGCCGCGACGTCGCGGCCTCCGGCGGCGTCGCGCGGACTCCGGCGGCGCGGCCGCGCTCGACGGGCCCGCACCCGGGCCGACGTCCTCGTACTCGAACTCCTCGCCGGGCGCGTCCGCCGCCGCCACGGGTTCCGGCTCCGGCGGTCTCCGGCTCCGGCTGCGGCTCCGGCGCGGCCGCCGCGACTTCCGCGGCCGCCTCCGCCTCGCCGTCGCGGATCGCCCCCTCGAGCCCGTCGGGGTTCAGCTGCGCCGCGAGGTCCTTCAGCGACGCGTGGATCGGCAGCGTCAGGTCGTCGCGCATCTCCCGGCCGTGGTCGGTCAGCGCGCGGTCCGGCTGGATCAGCTCGAGGTCGATCAGGAACGTCGTGTAGCGCTCGCCCTGCGACTCGAACGTGCTGTCGCTGTCCCAGCCCGCGCGGCCGAGGTGCGAGATCGCGCGGCCGACGTCCATCCGCGACGGCCGGAAGTCCGGCGGGTTCGACGCGAAGAGGCTCAGCGCCACCGCCGCGCCGTGGTAGATCGAGTCGGTCATGTGCCGCTCGCGCAGCAGCCGCCGCAGCCACTCCGCCTGCGCGGGCACGACCTCGTAGCGGGCGCTCGTCGTCCCCCGCGCGCACGTAGCGCTTGCCCATGTCGGTCAGCTGGACCGTGCCGCGGTCCTCGTTCAGCAGCCCCGCCGCGCGCGCGTAGGAGACGAACTGGCGCGTCCGTCCGAGCGCGTTCTCGAGCCCGGGCGGGAAGAGCTCGTCGACGCTGAACTCGGTGACGAACTCGTCGACGCGGAGTCGCTCGCGGTCGTTGATCGCGCGCAGGAGCCCGTGGGCGTCGCCGAGGCGTGAGGCGGGGATGGGACGCATCGGCCCACCGTATCCGCGGACACGCCGCGCGGTAAAGAGCGACGGCGGCGCGGCCGGCGCCACGAGGGCGCCGGCCGCGCGTCCGAGGCCGTCCGGGGGTCCTCAGGCCGCGAGCGCCACAGGTGGCGCCGCGTCACCGCATGCGAGCGCAAGCGCCTCGGGCGCCGAGAGTCTCTCGGCGACCGATCCGTCGGCACTGCGCAGCTCGGCCCAGACAGTGCCGAGCGCCGCGTCGACCTCGAAGCGGAGCTCGAGGTCTGCGGCGAACAGCTCGCGTGCCCTGCCCCACGCGACGTCGATCTGCTCCAGGACCTCAGGCGGCGGTCCGGCGGGCAGGTCGATGATGGTCGTGAAGGGGCGGGGCATTCGGGGGGTTCCTTTCAGGAGTACCGCTGAGAAGAGGATCGGACGCCGCCGCGCCCGGCGCGATGGGGTCGCTACCCCAAGCTGCTACACACCGCGCAGATGGACGGCGGGGAGCACACCGAGATCATCATCGCGGGGCTGCTGCTGGCGGTCGCGGCGCTCGTCACGCTCGCGCGCGTCCTCAACGTTCCGTACCCGATCTTCCTCGTCCTCGGCGGCCTCGCGCTCGGCGCGATCCCGGGGATGCCGGACATCCAGCTCGACCCCGAGCTGGTGCTGCTGATCTTCCTCCCGCCGCTGCTCTACGGCGCCGCGTTCTTCGCCTCGCTGCGCGACCTGCGGCGCAACGTCGGCCCGATCTCGGCGCTCGCGGTCGGCCTCGTGCTGGCCACCTGCGTGCACGGTCGCCGTCGTCATCCACGCCGTCGTCCCCGGCATGTCGTGGGCGGCGGCGTTCGTGCTCGGCGCGATCGTCTCCCCCACCGACCCGGTCGCGGCGACGGCGATCGCGGCGCGGCTCGGGCCTCCCGCGCCGGGTCGTCGTCGTGGTCGAGGGCGAGTCGCTGATCAACGACGCGACCGCGATCACCGCCTACCGCGTCGCGGTCGTCGCGGTCACCGCGGGGACCTTCAGCCTGAGCGACGCCGGCGGCCGCTTCGTGATCGCCGCCGCGGGCGGCGTCGTGATCGGGCTCGCGGTCGGGTACGTCGTCGCGTTCGTCCGCTCGCGGCTCGACGACCCGCCGGTGGAGATCACGATCTCGCTCCTCACCGGCTACCTCGCCTACCTGCCGGCCGAGCAGCTGGAGCTCTCGGGCGTCGTCGCGGCGGTCACGGTCGGGCTGTACATGGGCTCGCAGACGAGCCGCGTCACCAACGCCACGCTGCGGATGCAGACCGTCCCGGTCTGGCAGATCCTGATCTTCCTGCTCAACTCGTTCCTGTTCGTGCTGATCGGGCTCCAGCTGCCCGCGCTGCTGGACGAGCTGCAGGCGGCCGACTTCGACGTCCCGACCGTGATCGGCTACGGCCTGCTCGCCAGCGCGGCGGTGATCGTGGTGCGGATCGTGCTGGGTCTTCGCCCTGACCTGGCGTCCTGCGGCATGCGCGGGACCCGCTCGCCAGCGCAACGTCGCGCTCGTGGCCTGGATGGGGATGCGCGGCGCGGTCTCGCTCGCGGCCGCGCTCGCGCTGCCCGACCACGACCGACTCCGGCACGCCGTTCACCGAGCGCCCGCTGATCCTCTTCATCACGTTCGTCGTGATCCTGGTCACGCTCGTGGTCCAGGGGCTGAGCCTGCCGCTCGTGATCCGCGCTGCTCCGCGTCGAGCCCGACGACGGCGCGGAGGTCGAGGAGAACAAGGCGCGCAAGCACGCCGCGCGCGCCGCGCTCGACCGGATCGACCGGCTCGCGGAGGAGGACTGGCCGCGCGAGGACACGCTCGAGCGGATGCGCGCATGTACCGCTACCGCTACAACCGCTTCGCGGCGCGGTTCGACGCCGAGGCCGACGGCGACGCGATCGAGTCGCGCACGAGCGACTACCTGCGGATCGTGGCGGCGGTGCTGGAGGCGCAGCGCGAGGCGCTCGACGAGCTGCGCGCCGACGGCGTCATCTCGGACGACGTCATGCACCGCGTCGAGCACGAGCTCGACCTCGAGGAGGGGCGCTTCCTCGGCGACTAGAGGCCCGGCGGGTGGCGGAGCGTGAAGCCCGCGGTGGAGCGCATCTCGTTCTGCCAGCGCGAGCCGGTCTCGCGCGCGCCCGAGGTGTCGAAGCGGATCCCGGCCACGGTCATCCAGACGTGGCCCTGGTGGGCGTAGATCGTGACCCACTTGCCGGGTCCGGGCTCGCCCCAGGACATCAGCGGGCCGGAGGCGAGCGGCGAGTTCAGGTAGCCCGCGGCGGCGAGCACGAACGACACCGAGCCGCTGCAGTCGTAGCCCGTGTCGACCCACTTGCCGTGGCCGCCGCCCCACAGGTACGGCGTGCGGGCGATCACGTTGCCGGCGTCGATCATCTGGCGGACGGCCTCGGGCGCGTCGAGCGGCGGCAGCGCGATCCCGTTCGGGAGCGCGGTCGCCTTGTGCACGCCGTCGCCGGCCGTGACCGGGCGCGGGACGTCGACGGACGGGGCGGCGGCGCCGTTCGTCCGCTCCGGCTTCGGCGTGGTCTTGGCGGGCGCCTGCTCCGGCTTGGCCGCCTTGGGCTCGGGCGTCGCGTCGCCGGCGACCGGCTCGACCACCTTGGCCTCGTGGTCCTCGGGCAGCGGCGGGAGCTCGGTCGCGGGCGCCGGCGCGGCCGCCACCGTGGCGCGCTGGGGCGCGGCCTGCTCGTCGCTGGCGCATCCGGCCGCGGCGAGGCATGCCGCGACCGCGCCGATCAGCGCCGTCCTTCGCATCACGTCCAGTATGGACACACTTCAGGCATCGGCGGTTGCGGCGGAGGCTTGAATCGCCTGGCGCAGGTCCTCCACCAGGTCGTTCGCGGCCTCCACGCCGCAGCTCAGCCGCACGAGGTCGGACGGCACCGCGGCGGACGAGCCCTCGACCGACTGGTGGGTCATCGCCTGCGGGACCTCGATCAGCGACTCGACGCCGCCGAGCGACTCCGCCAGCGTGAAGATGCGCGTGTTGGCGACGATCGCGGTCGCGCGCGGGTGGCGGAAGCAGACCATGCCCGAGAAGCCCGGCCAGCGGACGTCGGACACGCCCGGCTGCCCGCACAGGAAGTCGCACACGGCGGCGGCGTTCTCGGCGTGGGCGGCCATCCGCAGGTGCAGGGTGCGCAGGCCGCGATGGACGAGGAAGCAGTCGAGCGGGCCGGGCACCGCGCCGACGCTCAGCTGCACGAAGCGCACCGCCTCGTGGACGTCCCGGTCGCGCACGACCACGGCGCCGCCGATCGCGTCCGAGTGCCCGCCCAGGTACTTCGTCGTGCTGTGGACGACCGCGCCGGCGCCGAGCTCGAGCGGGCGCTGGCTGACCGGCGTGGCGAACGTGTTGTCGACCGCGACGAGGACGTCCGGGCCGACCGCCGCGATCAGCGCGGGCAGGTCGATCACGTTCAGCGTCGGGTTCGTCGGCGTCTCGACCCACACGAGCTTCGTCTCGGGGCGCAGCGCGCGCTTGACCGCGTCCAGGTCGCGCTGGTCGACCATGTCGTGGACGACGCCGAAGCGCTCCATGATCTTGTCGGCGAGCCGGAACGTCCCGCCGTAGAGGTCGTCCGGGATCAGGATGTGGTCGCCGGCGCTGCAGGTCGCGGTGATCAGCGCGTGGGTGGCCGCCATCCCGGACGCGAACGCGCTCGCGTGCCCGCCCTCCAGCTCGCCGAGCGCGTTCTCGAGCGCGCGCCGGGTCGGGTTGGCGGCGCGGCTGTAGTCGTAGTCCTCGACGAACTCGCCCGGGGCCGGCTGGCGGTAGGTCGAGCTCTGGTGGATCGCGGGGACGACGCTGCCGTACGTCGGGTCGGGCGTCAGCCCCGCGTGCACCGCCCGGGTGGCGAACTCGGTCACGAGACGAGCGCCTCGAGCAGGTCGGCGCGGGTGAGGATGCCGGTCGGCCGGCCGCGCTCGGTCACGAGCAGCGCCTGGCGGTCGCCCGAGAGCAGCTCGACGGCCTCGCGGACCGGGTCGATCGCCGCCACGGCGGGGAACGGCGGCTCCATCACGTCGACGATCGGGGTGCCCATGATCCCGGGGTTGTCGGCCGCGTGGAGCAGCAGGCCGCGCTCGCCGATCGAGCCGACCATCGTGTCCGGGTCGGTGTGGGAGACGACCGGGAGCTGGCTGACCCGGTGCTCGTGCAGCAGCGCGACGGCGTCCTTGACCTGCTGGCGCGACTCGACGACGACGAGCGGCGGGATCTCGCCCGCGGCCTGCTTGGCGCGCAGGACGTCGCCGACGCTGCGGTCGCTCGTCCGCTCGAGCATCCCGTGCGAGGCCATCCAGGTGTCGTTGAAGATCTTGCTGAGGTAGGCGCGGCCGCCGTCGGGGAGGATCACGACGACGAGCGCGTCCGGATCGTCGATGCCCTCGGCGACCGCGAGCGCGGCGTGGACGGCGAGCCCGCACGAGCCGCCGAGGAGCATCCCCTCGGTCTCGGCGAGCCGGCGCGTGGTGAGGAAGCTGTCGCGGTCGGAGACGCGGACGTAGCGGTCGACGACGCTCGGGTCGTAGGTGGTCGGCCAGAAGTCCTCGCCGACGCCCTCGACCAGGTACGGGTGCACCTCCGCCCCGGAGTAGATCGAGCCCTCGGGGTCGGCGCCGATGATCTCGACGTCCGGGTTCTGCTCCTTCAGGTAGCGGCCGACGCCGGTGATCGTCCCGCCGGTGCCGACGCCGGCGACGAGGTGGGTGATCCGGCCCGCGGTCTGGCGCCAGATCTCCGGGCCGGTGGTGTCGTAGTGGGTCTGCGGGTTGGCCGGGTTGCGGTACTGGTTGGGCTGGAAGGCGCCGGGGATCTCCTCGGTCAGGCGGTCGGCGACGCGGTAGTAGGACTGCGGGGACTCGGGGTCGACGTCGGTCGGCGCGATCACGACCTCGGCGCCCAGCGCGCGCAGCAGGTCGATCTTCTCGCGCGACATCTTGTCGGGCATGACCGCGATGACGCGGTAGCCCTTCAGCCGGGCGGCGATCGCGAGGCCGGTGCCGGTGTTGCCGGAGGTCGGCTCGACGATCGTCCCGCCGGCGCGGAGGCTGCCGTCGCGCTCGGCGGCGTCGATCAGGTTGACCGCGATCCGGTCCTTGATCGAGCCGCCGGGGTTGAACACCTCGAGCTTGGCGACGAGCTGCGGCGTCAGGCCGGCGCCGATGCGGCTGAGCCGGACGAGCGGCGTGTCGCCGATCGTGTCGAGGATCGAGTCCCGGATGTCGGGGTCGGACATGGCGCCGAGTGTACGGGGGGCGAGTTCGGCGGCCCTCTCCCCTATCGGGAGGCATGCGCCCCCTCCTCGCCTCCCTCCTCCTGCTGCTCGTCCTGCCCGCGCCGGCGTCCGCCGGCGGCTACTCGGTGAGCGCCTGCTTCGGGATGGAGAACGCCTCCTGGACCGCGTGGCGCCCGACGCCGGGCGCGACCGCGTACTGGAACTGCCCGGGCGGCGTGGTCGACCCCGCGCGGCCGCACGTCGGGGACGGGCTGATCGCGCGCAACGTCGGCGGACCGGGGCGCGCCGCGCGCGGGACGACGGCGTCGATGCGCTTCGACGCCCCGGCCGGGACCGTGATCACCGGGCTGGACTTCGACGGGTCCGTCACCGCGACGCCCGGATGGCAGGCGGGGGTGTGGGACGCGTCGGGCGTGCGCTGGCTGTGGTGCGGGCGCGGCTGCGAGACGACGAACGGCGCCTGGATCCACCAGGAGCTGCGCGGGCTGTCGAGCCGCCGGGTCGAGGCGCTGGTCCGCTGTGCGGCGGCGCGGTGCGAGCGCGACGTGCGGCGGGCGTGGGTGTCGCTGCGTGCCGTGCGGGTGTACCTCGCGGACGGCTCCGCGCCGGCGCTGGGCGGCGTCCGCGGCCGGCTCGTGGGGGGCGGCTGGCTGCGCGGTGTGCAGGACGTGGCGTTCGACGCGACCGACAACGCGGGGATCCGGCTCGGCCGGATCGCGCTCGACGGGCGGATCGTGCGCGACCACGGGCGCGGGTGCGACTTCACGCGGCCGGTGCCGTGCCCGAACGGGCCGACGAGCGGGTCGTTCGACACGCGGAGCTGGGCCGACGGCGTGCATGCGCTGGGGCTGTCGGCGCAGGACGCGGCGGGGAACTGGGCGTCGCTGTCGCGGACGGTGCGGGTGGACAACACGGCGCCGGCGGAGCCGGTGCCGGTGCTGGAGGGCGGTGCCGGGTGGAGCCCGGCGCGGCGCGGACGCTCGTGCTGCCGGTGCCGCCCGGGCAGGTCGCGCCGCTCGTGCGCGCGCGCGTGAAGGCGTGCCGGGTGGGCGGGCGCTGCGCCGAGGTCGCGCCCGGGCTCGCCGCGCGCGGCGCGTCCGTCGCCGCCTCGGTCGCCGCGTTCGACGGGCCGGGCGAGTACGCGCTGCGGGTGGCGCTCGAGGACGCCGCGGGGAACGTCGGCCCGTTCGCGCCCGCCGGTGACGCTGCGCTTCGACGACGCGCCGCCGGGCGCGCCCGACGTCTCCGCCGCCGACCGCTGGCAGCGCGGCGGCGACCTGCCGCTGGCCGCCGAGGGCGCGCCGCCGGTGTCGGGCGTGCGCGGCTACCGGGTGCGGATCGGCGGCCGCGACGCGATCGTGGCGACGGCGATCCCGCTGGGCGATCTGCCCGAGGGCGGGACGCCGGTGGAGGTCCGCACCGTCTCCGGCGCGGGCGTCGAGTCGACCGCGGTGCGCACGCTGCTCCGGCTGGACCGCACGGCGCCGGTCGTGACCGCGTCGGGCGTGCCGGGCGGCGAGGGCTGGTCGCGCGAGCCGGTCGTCGTCGGGCTCCGGGCGCGCGACCAGGCGGCGCTGTCGGGCGTCGACGGCCTGCACTGGACGATCGACGACGCCTCGCACGCGGCCGCGGGGACGAGGCCGCGGTCGCGGTCGACGCGGACGGCCGCCACGCGGTGACGTGGTGGGCGACCGATCGCGCCGGCAACGCATCGGCGCGCGGCGCGGCGACGATCAAGGTCGACCGCACGCCGCCCGAGACGGTCGCCTTCGAGGCGCCGGACCCCGCCGACCCGACGCGCGTGTCGGTCGTCGCGTCCGACGCCACCTCGGGCGTCGCGGGCGGGCGGGTCGAGCTCCGCCGCACGGGCGCGGCGACGTGGTCGCGGCTGCCCTCGTCGCTCGATCGCGGGCGGATCGTCGCGCGGGTGGACGACGCGACGCTCCGCGCGGGCGCCTACGAGCTGCGCGCGGTCGTGTCCGACGTCGCCGGCAACGAGTCGGTCGGCACGACCCGGGCGGACGGGGCGCCCGCCACGGTCACCCTCCCGCTCCGCCGCCCGACGATGGTGACGCTGGTCCGCCGCGGCCGGTCGCTGCGCGGTCGCCTCACCGCGGGCGGCAAGCCGCTGGCCGGCCGCGAGCTGTCCCTGACGCAGCGCCTGCGCGGCCGCCGCGGCTGGCATCCGGTCTGCGGCCGCCGCACGGTCATCGTCGCCCGCACGTCCGGCGGCGCTTCGAGCCCGACTCCCGCCACGCCCTCATCGCGCTGCCCGCTCCGCACGGACGGCTCCGGCCGGGTCCGGATCCGGCTGGCCGCTGGCCCGTCGCGCACGGTCCGGCTCGCCTTCGCGGGCGACCCGCTCCTCCTGCCCGCGCACCGCGGGACGCGCATCCGCACGCCGGCGAGCGGCTGGGTCCACGCCCACCCGAGCTCCGTCCCCGCCGGCGGGCTCGTCCGCTTCGCCGGTCACCTCTTCGGCGGCCACATCCCCGTCGCGGGCAAGGTCGTCGAGCTCCAGGCCCGCGTCGGCGCCGGCTGGCGGACCTTCGCGACCGTCCGCGCCGACCGCCGCGGCGACTTCCGCCACGTCCACCGCTTCGGCGCCGCGTCCGCCGGCCAGACCTACTGGGTCCGCCTGCGCATCCGCCCCGAGGCCGCCTACCCGTTCGAGCGCGGCACCGCCCGTCCGATCCCCATCCATGTCAGGTGAGGATCCGCACGGAACATCCCGCACTTTGCGCATCTTTCGTCACCGCTGGGGGCGTGATTTCCGCGCGCGTCCCCTAGACAGTGCGACGTCGCCCGCCGGGAGGCGACGCCCGGGTCACCGGGATGGCTGAGAAGGAGGGTCGCCCGCTGGCGACAAGGGTTTCGCATCGACGGGCGGGGAGGCAGGCGGCGATGGTCGACGCGCGCGTCGCGAACGTCGTCGCCCGCCACGAGCGCTCGCTGATGCGGGTCGCGCGGCAGTGGTCGCTCTGCCACGACGACGCGCTCGACGCCTACCAGCGCGCACTCGAGATCTACGTGCGCCGGATCGACGCGGTCGACCCGGTCACGGAGATCAGTTGGCTGCGCGTCGTCGTCAAGCATGAAGCGCTGGCCGTCCGCCGCATGCGAGCGGAGTCCGTGACCGCCGAGGACGTCGACCTCGACGGCCACGCGCCGGAGGCTCAGCGGCCGGTGGACGAGCTGCTCGCCGCCCGCGAGCGCGTGAGCCGCGGCGCCGAGGCGCTGCGCCGCCTGAAGCCGGACGAGGCGAAGGCGCTGATGCTCAAGGCCGAGGGCCACTCCTACAAGGAGATCAGCGAGCAACTCGGCTGGACCTACACGAAGACGAACAGGGCAATCACCGAGGGTCGTGCGCGCTTCCTGAAGGCCTTCGCCGCGATCGAGGCCGGCGCCGAGTGCGAGCGCGTCGCACCGACCCTCGCCGCCCTGGTCGGCGGCACCGCAACCGCTGACGCCCTGTTGGAGCTCCGGCCGCACCTCCAGCACTGCACGACCTGCCGCGCGACCGTCCGCAGCCTCCACGAGTCCCGCCTCGGTCGCCTGGCGGCGCTCTGGCCGATTCCCGCAGTGCTCGCGCCGCTCCGTTGGGTCCAGGGCCGTCTCGGCGCATCCGCCGACCCGACGACCGTGGCGCCGCAACTCGAGCGAGCCACCGAGGACGAGGACCGGATCGTGCTGTCGCCGGTGGAAGGCATCCCGGATCTGCCCGAAGCGGTTCGCCGCATCGAGCTGCCGGACCCGTCCGAGCTCGTCCGGCACGAACGACTCTTCGACCTGAAGGCCCACCTCTTCCAGTGGTGGCATCGCCTTCAGGGCAGCGACGTCGCGACCACCGCTCAGGTCGCCGCCGCGAACAGCGGCGGCGGCCGTATCGCGACGATCGGCGCGATCATCGGCCTCTGCCTCAGCGGCGTCGGCGCAGGGACCGCCTGCGTCGTGAGCGGAGTGGTGCACAACCCCTTCTCCACCGCGACGCCTGAGCGGGCCGAGTCCGACGCGCGACACACGGCCCAGCGCCACGCCATGCCTCGCGCAACGCCGCCGCCCGCCGCCACGACCGTGGTCGCAACGCCGCAGCCGACACCGACGCCCAAACCCAAGGCGCGACCCAAGGCCAAGGTCCGCGATCGCCGCAGCGGCAACAAAGCCGCCATCGCGATCAACCACGCCTACGTCACACGAGCAGGCCCCGCCCGCCGCCGCACCAGCCACGGCGACGCAGGATTTCGCATTCGAACAGGCCGCCCCGGCCGCACAACCCCCTCCCGCTCCAGCGCCGGCAACCGGCGGAGGTGAATTCACACCGTGAGAACTCTCGCACTCGTGACCTCGACCATCTTCTTGGGCCTCGTCGTCCCTGTCCCATCCGCAGATGCGGGCTCGTACTACGCCCGCGCCTGCCACGCAGACGGGCTGAACTCCATGTGGACCGCGTCAGCGACGTCAGGCACCACTGCGTACGCCCAATGTCCAGCTGGCGCCGGGACCGCGGTGGGCCTCTACGCGCGGAACGTCTTTGGTACCAGCCCAGTCGGAGGCTTTAGCAACGCAGGAATGACAGTGTCCGCCCCTCCGGGCACGTACTTCGACGAGCTGCACTTCGTTGGCCGATTGCTCGCGAACGAGCCTTGGGACGCCGGCATTTTCGACAGCCAAGGCGGACGATGGGTGTGGTGCGGGCCCAACTGCACGTCCAGTTTCACCTGGTACGCGGTCCACCTTGGTGGATTCGCATCGACGTCGCTTCGCTCGATGGTGATCTGTGCCGCCAGCCAGTGCCCTGGGACGGGCAAGCTCGCAGCCGAGATGGCCATGCAGGATGTCACGTTGAGGGTGCAGGATGTACGGAATCCCGCGGTTGGGATCGCTGGAGGGACGTTGTCGACAGCGGGGTGGAAACGAGGCGTGCAGTCGGTCGCCGTAGCCGCCAATGACAACACTGGCATCCGGCGGGTCCGGGCATTCGTGGACGGGGTGTTGTCCTCCGAGCGCGGTCTCGCTTGCGACGATCGGTACCTGAAGCCCTGCCCCGCGAGTCCGGTGACGTCGTTGGGCGTCGACGTGAGTCGACTCGCGGAAGGACCCCACCGACTCGACGTGCACGCCATCGATTCCGGCAACAACGTCGCGAGTGCCGCGCGCACGATCTATGTCGACAATCGGGCGCCGGATCCGCCAGAGCAGCTCACCGCGATCGAACCCGGTTGGGTTGCGCAGAACTCGTTCTCCATAGCGTGGGAGAAGCCGTCGAGCGCCGGCTCTCCGATCAGCGGCGCGCTGTACCAACTCTGTCCCGAGTCGAACGCGGCCAAGCGCGGGTGCACGGCCACGGCGCGCGCGGCCGGGGAGAAGATCGACGATCTCAGGGCGCCTGCCGCCGGTGCCTGGCGCGTGAAGCTGTGGCTCGTCGACCAGGCCGGCAATGAGAACATCCAGACGTCTCGGGATACGGTCGTGCGGTGGGATCCTGACCCGCCCGTCCTGCGGTTGGCCGACCGCGATGCGGGCGACCCCGCCCGGATCCGGGCGATCGCATCCGACGCCACGTCCGGCATCGAGAAGCGTGAGATCGAAGTGCGCCGCAACGGCGAGGAGACGTGGCATTCGCTCGCCGTATCCGCCGATGCCCGCGGCTTCAGCGCGATGGTGGACGACGAGCGGCTCAAGCGTGGGACCTACGCGGTCCGCGCGCGGGCGACCGACCGAGCGGGCAACGTGCGTTCCGTCGACGGAGCGGCGATCGCGCTGCCGATCCGCCTCTCGACCACGCTACGGGTCGGGAAGGCGAAGCGCGTGCACAAGCGGGTCGTGCTCCAGCGACGGCCGCGCGTCCGGTTCGGCCGCTCGACGACGCTGTCAGGACGCCTGATCTCGCCGGGCGGGAACCCGCTCGCCGATCGCGACATCGACATTTCCGAACTGCGGAGCGCACCCGGGGCGACGTGGCGGCCGGCCGGCACGGTGCGCACCGGCAAGGCGGGCCGCTTCGCGTTCAAGGCACCGGCGGGACCGAGCCGCAGGCTCCGCTTCCGCTATCCCGGCACCGCGACGATCCGCGGTGCGACCGCCGGCGTGCACCTGCGAGTGCGTGCCACCAGCAGCATGGACGTGGACCGCAAGCGGGTCGTCAACGGCGAGGCCGTCGCGTTCACCGGCCGCATCCGGGGTGAGGCCGTCCCGTCCGGCGGCAAGCTGCTGCAACTCCAGGTGTTCTCACGCGGTAGCTGGCTGACCTTCGCGACACCGCGGACCGATGCACGCGGCCGCTGGCAGCACGACTACCGGTTCACGGCGACCCGAGGCGTCACCCGCTACCGATTCCGCGTCCGCATCCCCCGCGAGGCGGGCTTCCCGTACGACGCCGGGACATCGCGCGCGGTGCGGGTGGAGGTCGTCGGACTTTGACCCAGGCTGGGTACGATCAGGCCATGCCGCGCGGGGGCCTTGCAGCGACACCTGACCTGCTCGCGTACCTCGGGAGGTACGGGGCGCGCACCGACGACGTGCTCGACCGCGTGCGCGCCGAGACGGCGGAGATGCCGGCCGCGCAGATGCAGGTCACCGCCGACCAGGGCGCGCTGATCGAGCTGCTCGTGAAGCTGGTCGGGGCCAAGGACGCGCTGGAGGTCGGGACGTTCACCGGCTACAGCGCGATCTGCATCGCCCGCGGGCTCGGCGAGAACGGCAGGCTGACCTGCCTCGAGCTCGATCCCGAGCGGGCCGCGATCGCGCGCGCCAACCTCGACGAGGCACAAGTGGGCGAACGCGTCGAGATCCTCGTCGGACCCGCCGGGGAGTCGCTGGAGGCGATGGCCGCGGTCGCCTCGTTCGACTTCGCGTTCATCGACGCCGACAAGACCGGCTATCCCGAGTACTACGAGCTGGTGCTCCAGCGGATGCGACCGGGCGGGCTGATCCTGCTCGACAACATGCTGCAGGGCGGCCGGGTGCTGACCCACGAGAGCGAGAACGCGCGCGTGATCGACGAGCTCAACCAGCGGATCCACGACGACGAGCGCGTCGACATGGCGATGACGATCAGCGCCGACGGGCTGATGTTCGTCCGGGTGCGCTGACGCGCCGGCCGCGAGCGACGACGCGCTCCGCGGAACGACCTCAACGCGACAAGGGTGGTCCGGACCGGAAGAGGTGTGCGGCGTTGATGTCGTCCAGCGACCACAACGCCGACAGCGGGCGCGGATCGACCACGGCGGGCGGCGTTGATGTCGTCAACGCGCTCAGGCCGCGGTGACGAGCGAATCGCGGCGCTCGAAGCGGCGCGCCTCCCCCGCCAGCGGCCGGCCCAGGAAGAAGCCCTGGCCCATGTCGCAGCTCAGGTCGGCGAGCGCGTCGAGCTGGTCCTGGCGCTCGATCCCCTCGGCGACGACGCTCACCCCGAACAGCGAGCCGAGCTCGATGATCATCGCGAGCAGGGCGTGGTCGTGGGGCGTCCGGCCGGCGCCGTCGACGAACGGCTTGGCCACCTTGAGGATGTCCACCGGCAGGGAGCGCAGGCAGGACAGCGACGAGTAGCCGGTGCCGAAGTCGTCGAGCGCGATCCGCACCCCCAGCGCGCGCAGCGAGGACAGCACGGGCTGCGCCGTCGGCATCTCCGCGATCAGCACGCTCTCGGTCAGCTCGAGCACGAGCCGCCGCGGCGCGAGCCCCGTCCGGCCCAGCACGTCGCGCACGACGCGCACGAGCTCCGAGGTCCGCAGCCCCTCGCCGCTCAGGTTCACGTGGACGGAGGCCTCCGGCGCATAGCCGTCCTCGACCGTCCAGCGCGCGGCGGCGGCGCACGCCTGCTCGAGCACGGCGTGGTCGATCGCGGGGATCGTGCCCGTGGCCTCGGCGGCCGGGACGAACGCCGCCGGCGACAGCAGGCCGTGGCGCGGATGGTTCCAGCGCACGAGCGCCTCGGCGGCGACGACCTCGCCGGTCCCGACGTGCACGATCGGCTGGTAGTGCGCGATGAACTCGTCCCGCGCCAGCGCGGCGAGGATCTCGCTCCGCGACGGCGCCTTGGTCAGCGCGTTCGGCTGCATGTCCGGGGTGAACGAGCGGACCTGGCCCTTGCCCGCCTCCTTCGCCCGGTACATGGCGATGTCGGCGTGGCGCATCAGGGCGTCGGCGTCGAGCCCGGACCGCGCGCCCGCGGAGGCGATCCCGATCGAGGCGCGGACCCAGCACGGCTGGCCGGCGACCGGCACGGCCTCGGAGAGCAGGCTCATGATCCGGTGCGCGATCTCCTCGCCGTGCGAGGCGTCGGCGTCCTCGAGCAGCACGGCGAACTCGTCGCCGCCGAGCCGCGCCGCGAGGTCGGTGGGCCGGACGCAGGTGCGGATCCGCTCGGCCGCGGCCATCAGCACGGCGTCGCCCGCCGCGTGGCCCGCGTCGTCGTTGATCCGCTTGAAGTCGTCGAGGTCGAGGAACAGCACGGTGCTCGTCCCGCTCGGGCGCGAGAGCGACTCGTGCACGCGGCGCATGAACAGCGCGCGGTTGGCGAGGTCGGTCAGCGTGTCGCGGTACGCCTGGCGCTCCAGCGCGCCCTGCAGCTCGCGCATCCGGCGGATCGCCTGCTCGAGCCGGTCGAACTCCAGCGACATGCCCGCGTGGCCCGCGAGCGTCTCGAACAGCCGCAGGTCGGAGGCGCTGAACCCGGCGCTCGCGCCGAGCCGCTCGCCGAGGAGCATGACGCCGACCAGCCGCGTCTCCCCCGGCACCGGCGCGATCGCCGCGCTGCTCATCCGGTGCTGCTCGAGGTACTCGGCCAGCGCGGGCGGCGCGCTCACCCGCGTCACCACGGTCGCGTGCTCGTCGCCGAGGCAGGCGCGCAGCGCGGTCGCGAGCTCGTGCGGCACCGACTGCATCGACTGCGTGGCGCCGGCGGCGTCCAGCGACGTCCGCAGCGGCACGTCGCCCGCTCCGCCGAACAGGATGATCTCCGCGCTGCGCACCCGGAACGCCTCGCGCGTCTGCTGCAGCAGGTTCGACCAGCGCGCTCTCGATGTCGGGCGCGCGGCTGAGCGACCGCGCGACGCCGTAGAGGAAGTCCAGCGACTGATGCTTCGTGTGCTCGCTCAGATAGGCGCGGTAGGCGAGGATCAGGACCGCCGCGGGCGGGATGATCAGCCAGCCGGCCGACCAGCTCTGCGCCATCAGCGTCGCGCCCACGAGCCCGATGCTCGTGTTCGTCAGCGACACCATGAGGTCGGCGCCGAACATCCGCAGCATCTCGCCCGACGGGAGCGCGCCCTCGGCCAGCGCGATCACGCATGACGACGAGCGCGCCCGCGACGAGCGAGCCCGCGCCGACGGCGATGAACGTCGCGCTCCACACGCCCGGGCCGATCTCCGCCGGCGCCGGCATCACCGCGTGCAGGACGGCGACGCTGAGCGTCGCGGTCAGCGCGAACTGCGCGACGTTGAAGGCGATCTTGACCGGCGCCGTCCCACGCGTGAACAGCAGGACGACCAGCGGCCCGAGGATCTGCGCCAGCACCAGATCCTGCGGCGTCGCGAGCAGCAGCCCGATGACGAGCGGGATCTCGGAGAGCGACAGCGTCTGCGCGCTGCCGCGGATGTGCGCGTGGATGACGAAGACCTCGGTCGCCGCGAACGCGAGCGCGAGCCCCCACCACGGGATCTGCCACCCGCCGGTGTACGCCGGCAGGTCGCGCACGACCCCCACGTAGAGCGCGATCGCCGCGCAGGCCACCAGCGCCGCGAGCAGCCAGATGGCCCGCACGCGCGCCTGGACGTTCCCCTCACTGTGCATCTGCGCTCCAGTCGTTCCCTGACCACCGGCGTCCCGACCAGCGACGCCCGCTCCACCGCCGGCCACTCCACCGGCGCCCCGTCCATCCGTTCTCCCCCGTCCCCACGCCCGGCGCGTCCCCGGACGACTCCGCGCGCAGGTCGGCCCACAGCGCGACCAGGTCGAGCACGGCCGGCGCGTACGGCTGCGCCGCGTCCGCTGCGCCGGCGTCTCCAGCGCCAGCGACCGCTGCACGTCGACCGCGCCGGCGCCGGCGGCGGACACGTCCGCGTCCAGCCCCGTCGCGCCACCGCGCAGCAGCACCTTGACCTGATCCGGCGACAGCCCCGGCCGCGCCTGCAGCAGCAGCGCGACGAGCCCGGAGACGACCGCGGTCGCCTGCGACGTCCCGCTGCCGCGGAAGAAGCCCTCGCCGATCCGCGCGGCGGGGAACTCGCTGTCGAGCGTCGAGCCCGGCACGCGCAGCGAGATCACGCCGGTCCCGGGCGCCACCACGTCGGGCGGCCGGTTCGCGTCGCGCGAGGAGAAGTCGGCGACGGTGTCGTCGCCGGTCTCGGCCGTGCCGCCGGTGTCCGACGCGCCGACCGCGATCAGGAACGGGTCGGCGGCCGGCAGGTCGAGGCGCCCGGTGCCGTCGGCCTGGTTGCCGGCGGCGGCGACGACCGTGACGCCGCGCTGCCACAGCTGCTCGGCCGCGTAGGCGAGCGGCTCGCGCACGTAGGAGCGGCGCGAGTCGACGCCGAAGGAGAGGTTGACGACGCGGATGTGGAGCCCGTCGCGGTCGCGGTGGTGGCGGACCCAGTCGAGCGCCATGAGCACGCGGACGAGGCTGGTCACGCCGTCGGCGTCGGCGACCTTGACGCTGACGAGCCGCGCGCCCGGGGCGATCCCGCGGTAGCCGCTGCCGGCGTCGGAGCCCGCGATCACGCCGGCCATGTGCGAGCCGTGGCCGAACGCGTCGAGCCCGCGCCGGTCGGGATCCCAGGCGTCGTCGGAGAAGTCGGGGCCGCGGACGAGCTTGCCCGCGCCGCCGAGCGCGCCGACCCCGATCACGCCGGAGTCGATCAGCGCGACGTCGACGCCGGCGCCGGTCAGCCCGGACTGCTCGGCCCCGGTCGCGGCGCGGATCAGGTCCATCGAGGCGCGGGCGCGGGCCGGGCCGTCGTCGGCCTCGGGGACGACCGGGGCGACCGGGTCGGCGACCGCGTCCTGCACGACGCCGACGGTGTCCTCGCCCGACGCGACCGGGTCGGGCACGAGCGGCGCGCCGGCGGCGTCCTGCGCGGCGTCGGTGATCGCCTCGTGGGCGACCTCGTCGGCCGGCGCGTCGGTGGGGATGTCCGCCGGCGGCGGGGCGATCGCGGTCGCGTCGGCGTCGACCGGCGCCGTGCTCGACAGCGTGAGCGCCGTGTCACGGGCGACGCTGCGGACCGCGGCCGACCGGCGCAGCCGCGGCAGCGCGGCGGCGGGCACCCGGGCGGCGAAGCCGTGGATGATCGCGATCCGGCTCCCGACGTCGCCGCCGAGCCGCTGGACGAGCCGTGCCGCCGCGCGCTCCGAGCCGGGCTGGGCGCCGACGACGACGGTCACGCGGGGCGCTGCCTGCGCCCCCGCGGATCCGGCGCCGAGCACGCCGAGCATGAGGAACAGGGCGAGCAGCGGACGCATGATCGAGCGGGTCATCCCCCGCCCTATCGGCGCGCTCGGGATTTCCTTTAGCGATTTCCTCAGAGAGCGGAAATCGGCGGCCGGAACACCCGGAAACCGCGCTGCAGCGCGGTTCCGGGGCCCTCGAACATCAGTCCAGCAGGGTGTGGAGGCGCTGCTCGAGCGCCGCCGCCGAGCGCCTCGCGCATCGGGCCCTCCTCGAAGCGCTCGACGAGCTCCGCCATGAAGCCCTCGATCACGAGCCGCGTCGAGGTCGCGTGGTCGAGGCCGCGCGAGCGCAGGTAGAAGAGCTGCTCCTTGTCGATCTGCGCGACGGCCGCCGCATGGGTGCAGCGGACGTCGTTGGCGAGGATCTCCAGGCCGGGGATCGCGTCCGCGTGCGCCCGCTTGGAGAGCAGCAGGTTGCGGCAGACCTGGAACGCGTCGGTCTGCTGCGCGCCCGGATCGACCTTGATCATCCCGCGCCAGACCGCGCTCGACCGGTCCGCGAGGATGCCGCGGAAGGCCAGGTCGGACGTCGTGTTCGGCGCGCCGTGCTCCTGCGTGGTGTCGAAGTCGACGTGCTGGCGGGCGTGCGGGGCGTACGCGCCGGTGACCTTGGCGTCGGCGCCCGGGCCGGCGAGCAGCGTCTCCATCCGCACCTTGCCCTTCGCCGAGCCGAAGCCCAGCGCGACCCAGTCCAGCGCCCCGTCGCGCGCCACCTCGGCGCGCTGGGAGCCGAAGATCCACGAGCGCTCGTTGAGCTCCTGGCCGCAGACGTAGCGCAGCTTCGCGTTCTGGCCCACCCGCAGCTCGACCACGGTGTTGAACACCGTCGCCTCGTCCGAGCCGGAGACGTACTGCTCCCAGACCTCGGCCTCGGCCTCCTCCTCCAGCACGATCAGCACGCGCCGGTTGAGGATCGTGCCCGGCGTCGCGGTGACGGCGGTCAGCAGGATCGGCGCGTCGACGACGACCCCGCGCGGGACGTGCACGAACGCGCCGCCCTCCCAGGCGGCGTCGTTGGACGCGGTGAACGCGTCGACGTCGCGGACGATCGTGCCGAGGTGCGGCTCGACCAGCTCGGGATGGCGCTCGCGCGCCACGCCCAGCGGCAGCACGAGCACGCCGCCGGCGGACGACCCGTCGGTGCTGGACCCGTCGACCTGCACGAGCTCGACCGAGCCGGCGGGCGGCTCGAGCAGGTGCGAGGCCTCGAAGGCGGTGCCGTTGGCCGGCGCCGGCTCCCACGCGTCGAGCGTGAAGTCGCCGAGCTCGGTGAACTCCCAGCCTGCGCGCCCCTTGAAGGACGGCAGCTCGAGCATCGCGGTCTCAGCCAATGGAGCCCTCCATCTGCAGCTCGATCAGCCGGTTCATCTCGACGGCGTACTCCATCGGGAGCTCCTTGACGATCGGCTCGATGAAGCCGTTGACGATCAGCTTCGCGGCCTCCTCCTCGGCGATGCCGCGGCTCATCAGGTAGAAGAGCTGCTCCTCGCCGATCTTCGAGACCGACGCCTCGTGGCCGACGTCGACGTCGTCGTTGCCGATCCGGATCGTCGGGTAGGTGTCCGAGCGGCTCGTCTCGTCGAGCAGCAGCGCGTCGCAGACGACGGTGGACTTCGACGCCGTGCGCGCCCTTGGCGACCTCGAGCAGGCCGCGGTAGGAGGAGCGCCCGCCGTCCTTCGAGATCGACTTGGCGAAGATGTTCGAGGTCGTGTTCGGCGCGGCGTGGACGATCTTGCCGCCCGCGTCCTGGTGCTGGCCGTTGCCGGCGAACGCGATCGAGAGGATCTCGCCGTGGGCGCGCTCGCCCATCAGGTAGACGCTCGGGTACTTCATCGTGAGCTTCGACCCGAGGTTGCAGTCGACCCACTCGACGGTCGCGTCGCGCTCGGCGATCGCGCGCTTCGTGACGAGGTTGTAGACGTTCTGCGACCAGTTCTGCACGGTCGTGTAGCGGATCCGCGCGCCCGGCTTGGCGATCAGCTCGACGACGGCCGAGTGCAGCGAGTCCGACGTCCACACCGGCGCGGTGCAGCCCTCGACGTAGTGCACGTAGGAGCCCTCGTCGGCGATGATCAGCGTCCGCTCGAACTGGCCCATGTTCTCGGTGTTGATCCGGAAGTAGGCCTGCAGCGGCATCTCGACGTGCACGCCCGGCGGGACGTAGACGAACGATCCGCCCGACCAGACGGCGCTGTTGAGCGCGGCGAGCTTGTTGTCGTTGGACGGGATGACCGTCGCGAAGTACTCGCGCACGAGGTCCTCGTGCTCGCGCAGGCCGGAGTCCATGTCCATGAACACGACGCCCTGCTTCTCGAGGTCCTCGCGCACCTGGTGGTAGACGACCTCGGACTCGTACTGCGCGCCGACGCCGGCGAGGAACTTGCGCTCCGCCTCGGGGATGCCGAGGCGGTCGAACGTGTTCTTGATGTCGTCGGGGACGTCGTCCCACGTGCGCGACGACTTCTCGGACGCGCGGACGAAGTAGTGGATGTTGTCGTAGTCGACCTCGGCCAGCAGCGGCGAGCCCCAGGTGGGCTGCGGGCGGCTGAGGAAGTGATCGAGCGACTTGAGCCGGAACTCGCGCATCCACGCCGGCTCGTCCTTGAACTCGGAGATCTGCTCGACCAGCCCGCGCGTCAGGCCCTTGGGGGCCTTGAAGGCGTAGCCGGTCTCCGAGTCGTGGAACCCGAACTTCTCCTTGTAATCCGCATTGATGCCGACCAGCGCCTGCTGCTCGGCGATGACCTCGGGGGTCGCCATTCAGTCCACCTCGATCTTGATCATGCCGTCCTGGACCGTCACGGGGAACGTGTCCACGGGCTCATAGGCAGGCAGGTTCACGGGCTTGCCCGAGCGCAGGTCGAACTTCGACCCGTGGCGCGGGCATTCGATCGTGCAGGTCGCCTCGTCGAGCTCCCCGTAGGCGAGCTCGCCGTCGTCGTGCGAGCAGCGATCCTCGATCGCCAGGTACTCGCCGGCGCAGTTGAACACGCCGATCTCCAGGTCCTCCCACGCGACCAGGCGCACGGCGCCCGGAGGGAGGGAATCGGCTGGGCAGATGTCGATCAGTTCGGCCATAAGTCCGACCGCTCAGGTCGGACTTTCAGTCTAGCGATGGGAGGACGTCGAGCGGCATCGCCATGCCGACGTTGAAGACCCCCGCGTCGACGAGCTCGTGGATCTTCAGGTCGCCCGCGAGCGAGCACAGCACGTACGCGTCCTCGGGCGTGAGGCCGTGCTCGGCGACGAGCCAGTCGATCATGGCCGAGACCGCGATCCTGGCGCCCTCCATCAGGTCCGGCGCGATCCCCATCGTGGCGTGCTCCGCGGACCGCGGGCCGCCGCGGGCGCGGTCCGGAAGCTCGGGGCGGAGATCGGCGTCTCCAGCAGCGTGAAGCGCAACGTGGCGCGCATGGGGCACTCGCAGGCCGAGACGCAGACCTCGCCGTCGCCCTGGGCGGCGTGCGGGTCGCCGACCGAGAACAGCGCGCCGGGCACGTGGACGGGCAGCCACAGCGTCGATCCGGCGGTCAGGTGGCGGTTGTCCATGTTCCCGCCGCCCTCGTGCGGCGGGAACGGCGACAGCGGGCCCGGCCGGTCCGGCGCGGTGCCGAGCGTCCCGAAGAACGGGCTGAACGGCACGGCGACGCCGGGCGCCACCGCGATCGCGTCGCCGGTCAGGTCGAACGTGCGCAGGTAGCCCGCGGGGAAGCGGTCGGGGAGCAGCCCGAGGTCGGGCATGATCACCGTCCAGCCCCAGTCGCCGGGGATCAGCTCCAGCAGCTCGACCTGCAGCGTGTGGCCCGGCTCCGCGCCCTCGATCGCGATCGGCCCGGCGAGGTGGTAGAGCACGTCGAAGTCGAACGCGCAGTCCGCGTACGCGCCCTCGCGCGGGACCTGGCCGTGGCCGGCCATCGGGACGTCGACGGCCACGCTGTCGCCCGAGGCGATCGTGAGCGCGGGCGCGAGGTCGCGGTCCCACGCATGGTGGATCGCGGCGGGGTCGATGACGTGATCGGTCGGCATGCCGGGTACGGTCCGCTCCGTGCTCGACGTGCACACGCTCACCGACGGGGGCCAGACCGTCGACGCCATGGCGGCCCGCGTCGTGAGCTGGCTCGCCGGCGCGCGGGAGTCGCTCGATCTCGCACTCTATGACGTGCGACTGCCCGGCGCGCCCGGGGACGCGGTGGCCGATGCGATCCGCGCCGCGCACGCCCGCGGCGTCCGCGTGCGGATCGCGTTCAACCAGGACGAGCGGCCGCCGGACGACGGGCCGCGGCCGTTCTTCCCCGCGCCGCCGGCGACCGAGCCGCACGTGCTCGAGACGCTCGGCGTGCCCGTCAAGCCGATCCCGGGCTGGCGCGACCTGATGCACCACAAGTACGTCGTGCGCGACGGCAGCGCGGTCTGGAGCGGCTCGATGAACTGGACGCTGGACTCGTTCACGCGCCAGGAGAACGCCGTGCTGACGCTCGATTCGCCGCCGGTGGCGCAGGCGTTCGCGCGGAACTTCGAGCAGCTCTGGTCGCGCGGCACGATCGGCAACTCGGGCGACTTCGACATCGGGCCGGTCGACGGGATCCGCCCCTGGTTCTGCCCCGGCCGCGGGCCGGAGCTCTCGCACCGGATCGCGAAGCGGATCGGCGAGGCGCGGCGCCGGGTCCGGATCGCCTCGCCGCTGCTGACCGCCGGCCCGATCCTCGGCACGCTCGCCGAGGTGATCGGCGAGCGCCGCGCCGACGTGGCCGGCGTCTGCGACGCCACCCAGGTGCGCCAGGTGTTCGGCCAGTGGGCGCAGAACCCGGCGAGCCGCTGGAAGGCGCCGCTGCTCGACCGCTGCCTCGTCGTGTTCCACGGGAAGCGCTCGACGCCCTACGCGCCGGGCGCCGTCCACGACTACATGCACGCCAAGGTCACGGTCGCCGACGACACGGTGTTCGTCGGCTCGTTCAACCTCTCGCGCTCCGGCGAGGAGAACGCCGAGAACGTGCTCGAGATCGCCGACGCGGCGCTCGCCGACCGGATGGCGGACTGGATCGACGGGCTGCGGGCGCGCTACCCGGCGCTCAGCCCTCGCGGCTGACCTCGGCGGTGCTCGGCGGCGTCTCCGGCTCCCACGCGACCGCGTGGCCGAGCCCGGCCGACTTGAGCACCTTGAGCGTCAGCAGCGCGCACTTCATCCGCGTCGCGGAGATGTCGATCCCGAGCAGGTCGAGCACGAAGTCGCGCTCGAGCCGGATCAGGTCGTCGACCGGCATCCCGACGACCTCCTCGGAGGCCATCGACGCCGACGCCTGCGAGATCGCGCACCCGTGGCCGGAGAAGCGGACGTCGGTGATGCGCCCGTCCTCGCCGACCGCGAGCTGGACCTTCAGCTCGTCGCCGCAGAGCGGGTTGTTGTCCTCGAACTCGAGGTCCGGCGACTCCAGCTCGCCGAAGTTCCGCGGCTGCTTGTAGTGCTCGAGGATGTTCTCGCGGTAGAGGTCGTCCATCAGGCGAACACGTCCTGGACCGTCGCGATCCCGGCGACCAGCCGGTCGACGTCGTCGTGGGTCGAGTGGATCGCGAACGACGCGCGCGTCGTCGCGGCGACGCCGAGCCGGCTCATCAGCACCTGCGCGCAGTGGTGCCCCGCGCGGACGCAGACGCCCTCGCGGCCGAGGATCTCCGCCACGTCGTGCGGATGGATGCCGTCGAGCGCGAACGAGATCACCGAGCCGCGCTTCGCGAGGTCCGACGGGCCGTGGATGGTCAGGCCGTCGATCTCGCGCAGGCGCCCGACGGCGTAGCCGACGACGTCGCGGGAGTGCTCCCAGACGGCGTCCATCCCGAAGCGCTCGAGGTAGTCGACGGCGGCGCCCAGGCCGACGGCCTCGGCGATCGGCGACGTCCCGGCCTCGAACTTCGTCGGGGTGTCGGCGTAGCGGATGCCGTCCTTCGCCACCTTGGCGATCATGTGCCCGCCGCCGATGAACGGCGGCATCGCCTCGAGCAGCTCGCGGCGCCCGTGGAGGACGCCGATCCCGGTCGGGCCGTAGGCCTTGTGCGCCGTCCAGGCGTAGAAGTCGGCGCCGAGCGCGCCGACGTCGACCGGCATGTGCGGGACGGCCTGCGCCCCGTCGACGAGCACGGTGGCGCCGGCCGCGTGGCCGCGCTCGACCAGCTCGGCGACCGGGTTGATCGTGCCGAGGACGTTCGAGACGTGCGGGAAGGCGAGCAGCTTCGGCCCGCGCGCGAGCTGCGCGGCCAGCTCCTCCTCGACGATCAGGCCCTCGTCGTCGATGCCGACGTAGGCCAGCTCCGCCCCGGTCCGCTCGGCCAGCATGTGCCACGGGACCAGGTTCGAGTGGTGCTCCATCTCCGTGATGACCAGCAGGTCGCCGGCGCGGACGTTGGCGGCGCCCCACGCGTACGCGACGAGGTTGATCGCCTCGGTCGCGTTGCGGGTGAAGATGGTGCCCTCGGGCGTCGACCCGGCGAAGGCGGCGACCCTGGCCCGCGCGCCCTCGTAGGCGTCCGTGGCCAGGGCGGCGATCGGGTAGACGCCGCGGTGGACGCTCGCCCGGTACTCCCGGTAGTAGGCGTCCATCGCCTCGATCACCGGGATCGGGGTCTGCGAGGTCGCGCCGGAGTCGAGGTAGGCGACGCCGGTGTGCGGGAGCGTCGGGAAGTCGGTCGCCGACGGAGCGAGCAGGCTCATGCCGCGGCGGCCACCTCGTCGCGGATCCAGCCGTACCCGCGCTCCTCGAGCGCCGTGACCAGCTCCGGGCCCGCCCTCCTTGACGATCCGGCCCTCGAACATGATGTGGACGAACTGGGGCTGGACGATGTGGAGGATGCGCTGGTAGTGGGTGATGACCAGCGTGCCCATGCCGGTCTCGCCGGCGACGGCGTTGACGCCCTGGGCGACCGTGTTGAGGGCGTCGATGTCGAGGCCGGAGTCGGTCTCGTCGAGCACCGCGAGCCTCGGCGCGAGCAGCGCGAGCTGGAGGATCTCCATGCGCTTCTTCTCGCCGCCCGAGAAGCCCTCGTTCAGGTAGCGGGTCGAGAACTCCTTCGGCACCTTGGTCAGCGCCATCGCGGCCTCGACGGTCTTGCGGAAGTCCTTCAGCGAGATCGGCTCCTCGCCGCGCGCCTCGCGGTGGGCGTTCATGACCATGCGCAGGTACTTCGTCACGGTCACGCCCGGGATGGCGACCGGGTACTGGAACGCCATGAACAGCCCGGAGCGCGCCCGCTCGTCCGGATCGGCCTCGGTGATGTCCTCGCCGTCGAAGATGATCGCGCCGTCGGTGATCTCGAGGTTCGGGTGCCCCATCAGCGCGTTGGCGAGGGTCGACTTGCCGGACCCGTTGGGCCCCATCAGCGCGTGGAACTCACCCGAGCGGACATGCAGATCCACGCCCTTGAGGATCTGCTTGTCGCCGGCTGAGACGTGCAGGTTCTTGATCTCGAGATCGGCCATGGTCTCTTTCAGTGGGTGGCGAGGTCTTGCCCGCGGTGCGGCTCCGACGGCAGCGGGGTCTTGCCCGCCGAGAAGTCGATGAGCTCCGCGAGGGTCGTGTGCTGCAGCGAGCGGATGACGCCCATCTGCACGCGGGTCCAGAGCAGCTTGGTGGCGCAGAGCTGCTCGTCGGTCTGGTGCGAGCACAGCACGCGCCCGCTCCGGTCGTCGACGAAGCAGTCCATCGGCGCGATGTGGCCCTCGAGCGCGAGGACCACCTCGTCCATCGTGATCTCCGCCGGCGGGCGGGCGAGCGTGTAGCCGCCGTGCGCGCCGCGCGTGGCGGCGACGATGCCGGCCTTCTTGAGCAGCGCGGCGATCCGCTCGAGGTAGGCGAGCGGCAGCGACTCGGCCTCCGCGATCGCCTTGAGCGAGACGGGGAGCTCCCCGCCCTGGACCCCCAGCTGCACCAGCAGCCGCACCCCGTACTCCGCCTTCGTCGTGAAGATCATGCGCCGTAAAGCCTACCAACGCGGTCGGAGTTCCCTCCGCCGCGATCGGGCGGCTCAGTAGGCGCTCGTGGAGCCGGCCAGCGCGGCGAGCTGCTCGCCCTCCGCGCCGTCGCCGGCGAGCACGCAGGTGTGCCCGCCCTTGCGCCACGTGGCGACCGTGCGGCCCTGCATGTCGAACAGCCGGACGGACGTGCCCGCGGCGTCGACGTCGACGCCGCGGCGGCGGGAGGTCGAGCGGCTCGCCGCCGATGATCGTGTAGGCGATCTCGCGCCCGTCCTTGACGTAGTACACGGTCGTGGCGGAGCGGCCTCCGACCTCGCCGCGGTGGCTGCCGGTGGCGCGCCAGCCCTCCGCCGACCAGTCCGGGAACGCGACCCCGTCCTGCGCGATCCGGAGGTCGTCGCCCGCCGCCGCGGGCGCGGCGGCCGAGGCCGGGCGGGCGGAGAACGCGGCCGCGTCCTCGACGGTCGGGCCGCCGGACGCGACCAGCACGGCCGCGAGCACGGCGACCGCCGCGCCGGCGACCGCGAAGCGAGAGCCAGCGGCCGCGGCGCCGGTGCAGGCCGCGCGCGTGGCGCTCCCGCTCGCGCTCCAGCGACTCGCGCAGGCCGAGCGGCGCGCGGACCTCGTCGGCGGCGCCGTGGATCAGCGCGCGGGCGCGGCGCTGGCGGTCGAGCGCATCGGCGATCGCCGGGTCGTGCGCCGCGAGCGTCTCGAGCTCGCGCATGCGCGCGGGCTCCAGCGTGCCGTCGGCGGCAGCCGCGATCTCCGCCATCAGGCGGTCGTCGAAGGGTTCAGGCGGAGACATCGAGGGCGGTCCGTCAGCAAGGGTGACGCGCGGACGCGCCCACCTATTCCTGACGCCCAGCATAGGATCGGTCCATGAGCGAGCCCGCGACGAAGTTCCTCCTGCCCGAGGACGCCATCCCGACCCACTGGGTCAACCTGCTCCCGGACCTGCCGGGCGAGCCGCTGCCGCCGCTGAGCCCGCAGACGGGGCAGCCGGCCGGGCCGGACGACCTGACCCCGATCTTCCCGCATGGGCCTGATCGCGCAGGAGGTCTCGGCGGAGCCGCATGATCGCGATCCCCGAGGCCGTGCGCGAGGCGTACAAGCTGTGGCGCCCGACCCCGCTCTTCCGCGCGCGGCGGCTCGAGCAGGCGCTCGGCACGAAGGCGCGGATCTTCTACAAGTACGAGGGCGTCTCCCCGGCCGGCTCGCACAAGCCGAACACCGCGGTCCCGCAGGCGTACGAGAACGCGCAGGCCGGCATCCGCAAGCTCTCGACGGAGACCGGCGCAGGCCAGTGGGGCTCCTCGCTCGCGTTCGCGTGCTCGCTGTTCGGGCTCGAGTGCGAGGTGTTCATGGTCGGCTCGAGCTACGACCAGAAGCCGTACCGGCGCTCGATGATGCAGACGTGGGGCGCGACCGTGCACCGCTCGCCGTCCGAGCTGACCGGGGCCGGGCGCTCGCAGGCGTCGCACCCGACCGGCTCGCTCGGGATCGCGATCTCCGAGGCGGTCGAGGTCGCCGCGCAGGACCCGGACTGCAACTACGCGCTCGGCTCGGTGCTCAACCACGTCCTGCTGCACCAGACGGTGATCGGGCAGGAGGCGATCGCGCAGCTCGAGCTCGCCGGCGCGGGGATGCCCGACGTGATCGTGGGCTGCGTCGGCGGCGGCTCGAACTTCGCCGGGCTCGTGTTCCCGTTCCTGCGCGCGGGCGCCGACACGCGGATCGTCGCCGCGGAGCCGGCCGCCTGCCCGACGCTGACCCGCGGCGTCTACTCGTACGACTACGGCGACACCGTCGGGATGACGCCGCTGATGCCGATGTACACGCTCGGCCACGGCTTCGTCCCGCCGCCGGTCCACGCGGGCGGCCTGCGCTACCACGGCGACGCGCCGATGGTCTGCGCGCTGGTCCGCGCGGGCCGGGTCGAGGCGCGCGCCTACAAGCAGAACGAGACGTTCGAGGCGGCCGTGCGGTTCGCCCGGTCGGAGGGGATCATCCCGGCGCCCGAGCCCGCGCACGCGATCCGCGCGGTGATCGAGGAGGTCGAGCGCGGGCAGGACGGGACGATCCTCTTCGGCCTCTGCGGGCACGGCCACTTCGACCTCGCCGCCTACGACGCGTACCTGGCCGGGGAGCTCGAGGACCCGGAGTTCAGCGAGGACGACATGCAGGCCGCCCTCGCCGATCTCCCGGAGGCGCCGAGCATCGCCTGACGAACGACAACTGCAGCATCGAGGAGAGGACGAAGCGCCGCGCCCCGCGCGCTGTGTTGCGTTGCGGCTAACTGGCGCTATGCGCACCTGAGCCGCAACGCAACGCATCGGCGCGCCTCGCGACCCGCCGCTGCACTGCGTCCTTCTCCTCAATGCCGAAGTTCGTCCCTACTCGTACGCGAGCGCCACGAGCACGTTCGTCCGCGCCGCCCGCCGCGCGGGCAGCACGGCGGCGAGCACGCCCGCGACGACCGCGACCACGGCGAAGCCGATCAGCGACCCGGCGGGCACGACGAAGGTCAGGCCCTCGTCGCCGAACACCGACGTGACGACCGCCGCGAGCGCGAGGCCGGCCGCGATCCCCGTCACCGCGCCGAGCAGCGCGGTGATGATCGACTCGTGGCGGACCATCCGCCGCACCTGGCGGCGCGACATCCCGACCGCGCGCAGCGTGCCGAGCTCGCGGGTGCGCTCGAAGGTCGCCAGCACGAGCGTGTTGACGATCCCGAACAGCGACACGATCACGGCCAGCGCGAGCAGGACGTAGAACACGGCCAGCAGCTGGTCGACCGACTTCACCTGCTCGTCGACGTAGCCGGCCTTCGTGCGGACCTGCGCGTCGGGCAGCCCCGCGAGCGCCCGCGCCGGGTCCTGCCGCCGTGAGCAGCAGCAGGTTGCGGTCGTTCTCGAACGCGCGGTCGTAGGCCGGCTTGCCGATCGTCACCGGGCCGAGGCCCGTGGCGTCGATCAGCGGCGAGCCCTCGATCCCGCGGACGGTCAACGGCAGCTCGACGCCCTTCGCCGAGGTGAGCGTGAAGCGGTCCCCGACGGCGAGGCCGTGCTCCTGCGCCCAGCCCTCGTCGACGATCGCGCCGTCGTCGCCCAGCGTCGCCGGCACGCCGTCGTCGCCCTCGACCCAGTCGAACCGGAACTGGTCGCCGTCGAGCGAGTTGACCGTCTCCTTGTCGCCGAACGCGAGCCCGCGGTCCTGGCGGATGCCGGTCACCGGCCCGGTGGCGGCGGCCGCGCGCTCGACGGCCGGGTCGGTCGGCGACCAGCCGTCCGCGCCGGTGACCACGTAGGCGGCATCGAGCCGGTGCTCGAGCGCGCCGCGCGTCGTGTCCTTCAGGCCCGCGGCCACGACGGTGACGAGCGTCACGAGCGCGACGCCGATCGTCAGCGCGGCGGCGGTCGCCATCGTGCGGCCCGGCTGGCGCATCGCGTTGCGCCGCGCGAGCCCGCCGGCCACGCCGCCGACCGCCTGCGCCGGCCGGCCCAGCAGCGAGGCGAGCCCGCGCGCGGCGCGCGCCGGGAGCCGCACGCGGCCGGCGCCCGGCTCGGCGGCGCGGAGCGCCGCGACCGGCGGGACGCGCGTCGCCCGCCACGCGGGCACGAGCCCGGCGATCAGCGTGACGAGCGTCCCGAGCAGCAGCGAGACGACGATCGTCCGCGTGCCGAACACGGTCCCGGCCTCCGGCAGCGCGAGCCCGATCGAGTCGAAGAACGCGTCGAGCGCCTTCGCCAGCCCGAGGCCGGCGAGGAGGCCCACGACCGACGCGAGCACGCCGAGCGCCAGCGCCTCGGCGAGCACGGAGCCGAGCACCTGACGCCGCTCGGCGCCCGCCATCCGCAGCAGGCCGAGCTCGCGCGTCCGCTGCGCGACGGTGATCGAGAGCGTGTTGAAGATCGTGAACGCGCCCACGAGCACCGCGACGCCGCCGAACACCAGCAGCGCGATCCGGATGATCGAGATGAACTGCTCGAGCCCGTCGAGCGTGAAGCGGTCCTGCCCGGCGGCCGTGGTGACGCTCGCCTGCGGGAGCGCCCGCGCCAGGTCCGCCCGCAGCTGCGCGGGCGCGACGCCGTCGCGGCCGGCGACGAGGATCCCGTCGACGCGGTCCCCGCGGCCGAACAGCGCCTTGGCCGCGCCGAGGTCGAAGACCGCGAACGTCGCCGTGCCCATCGACTTGACGCTGCCGAAGTTCGCGGTCCCGACGACCTTGAAGTCGTGCGGCTCGCCGAGCGTGGTGATCGTGACCGTGCTGCCGACCGGGCGGTCCTCGTCGGCCGCCATGCCGGTGTCGATGACGACCTCGCCCGGCCCGCCGGCCCAGCGACCGGCGGAGAGGCGGAACGGCGTCAGCGCGTCGGCGCCCGGCGTCCTGGCGTCGAGCCCGACGCCGAAGTAGGGACCGTCGCCGATCGGCTTCCCGTCGCGGCCGATGACCTTGGCCTCGTCGGTGATGTCGGCGGCGGCGACCGCCACGCCGGGGACCGCGCGGACGCGGTCGAGGAGCCCGGCGTCGACGGTCGGCCGCTTCGCCGTCCAGTCGCCGGCGTCGACCTCGAAGGCCGTGCGGGCGCCGACGACGGCGTCCGTGCCGTCATACGCCGCGCGCGACAGCGAGTCCGCCGCGCCGCGCATCGTGTCGGTGATCGTGAAGGCGGCGCTGACCATGGCCACGCCGAGCACGACGGCGAGCGCCGTCAGCGCGGTGCGCAGCGGGCGCGCCGCGAGCGAGCGGAGGGCGAGGCGGATCACCGGAGGGCCTCGCCGCGCATCACGTCGATGATCTGGTCCTCGCCGGGCGACGCCAGGTCGCCGACGATCCGGCCGTCGGCGATGAACAGGACGCGGTCGGCGGTCGCCGCCGCGCGCGGGTCGTGCGTGACCATCACGGTCGTCTGGCCGTCGCGTGTCGACCGCCTCGCGCAGCAGCGCGAGCACGGCGCGCGCCGGCGCCCGAGTCGAGGTTGCCGGTCGGCTCGTCGGCGAACAGCACGGTCGGCTTGGCGATCAGCGCACGCGCGATCGCGACGCGCTGCTGCTGGCCGCCGGACAGCTCCGCCGGCTTGTGGCTGCGCCGGTCGGTCAGGCCGACCCGCTCCAGCAGCGCGTCGACCTCGGCCCGCGCCGGCTTCATCCGGGCGATCGCGAGCGGCAGCGTGACGTTCTCCTCCGCCGTCAGCGTCGGCAGCAGGTTGAACGACTGGAACACGAACCCGATGTGCTTGCGCCGCAGCCGCGTCAGCGCGCGGTCGGCCATCGACGAGATCTCCTCGCCGCCGATCCGGACCGACCCGGAGGTCGGGCGGTCGAGCCCGGCGAGCAGGTGCATGAGCGTGGACTTGCCGGAGCCGGACGGGCCCATGACGGCCGTGAACTGGCCGGCGGGGACCTCGAGCGAGACGCCGCGCAGGGCGTCGACGGCGGAGTCGCCGTCGCCGTAGCGGCGGGTCACGGCGGTCGCCGCGACGGCGGCGGTCGCGGCGGGGGACGGTGCGATCAGTGCGGTCATGGGTTCCTTGGGTGGGGGTTCAGGCGGTCGCCGAGGCGGCGATCCGGTCGACGGCGACGCCGAGGGCGCCGGCCTTGAGCAGGGCGGCGGTGGCGGACTCGGCCACGCGGCCGAACAGCCCGCCGGCGGAGCGGACGGAGACGGAGGCGCGGACGTCGCTGCCACCGCGGGCGGCACGTGCCTCGTAGGCCACGTCGAAGGCGACCGGGCCGTGCGCGGACAGCGCGAGGCGCCCCGCATCGGCCTCGTGCACGTGCACCTCGAAGCCGACCCGCTTGCCGGCGAGCGAGCCGGAGACCCGCATCTGCGAGCCGGCCGCGAGCCGCCCCGCGTGGGCGCCGTCGAGGTCGAAGGGGACCGGCGACCAGCGCCGGCAGGCGTCGGGGTCGGTGAGCATGTCGAGCACGGCCTCGGGGTCGGCGGCGACATGGCGCTGTTCGGTCCAGGTCCTCATGTACCGGGACGATCCCGGCGCGGACGTCGCGTGTCGTCGGCCTGACTGCCGATTCACCGGGTGGCGGAGGAATGAACCTGGGTCCTCCTTGCGGATGACGCGCCGATCCTCAGGCCGGAGGACGAAGCCCGGCCGCGCGCGCGTCACCATGCGTTGCGCATGGCCGATCTCCTCACGCGCCTGCGCGCGATCCCGCCGTTCCGGCTCGACGCGCTGATCGGATTCGCCGTCTGGATCGAGATCTGCTGCGAGCTGGTGCTGGTGACGCCGCTCGAGGGCGCGCGGCTCGTGGGGTCCATGGCGGCCGCGGGCGCTGGCCTTCGGGCTCGGCCTCGCCCTGCGCCGGCGCGCGCCGATCGCCGCGATCGCGCTCAGCGGCGCGGGCGTCGTCGCCGGGTCGCTGGTCGGCCGCGACATCACGGACCACGCCATCGCCCCGATCCTCGTGGTGATCGTCATCGCGTTCTCCGCCGGGGTGCAGCTCGAGGGCCGGCGACTGGCGCTGGCGTTCGCGATCGGCGCCGTGCTGGCCGCGGCCGGCGTGCTCGCCGACCCGGCCCAGAACCAGGACGGCGCGTTCCTCTTCGCGCCGGTGTTCACGATCGGGGCGCCGATGCTGTTCGGCCAGCTGCTGCGGAACCGGACCCGGCTCAACCTCGCCCTGCGCGAGCGGGCGTGGCGCGACGAGCGCGGCCGCGCCGCCGAGGCCGAGGCGGCGGCGCAGGAGGAGCGGACGCGGATCGCGAGCGAGCTCCACGACGTCGTCGCGCACGCCCTGTCGGCGATGACCGTGCAGGCGGGGGCGGCGCGCCGGCTCAGCGGCCGCGACCCCGAGCGTGCGGCGGACGCCTTCGCCGCCGTCGAGGGGACAGGCCGCGAGGCGCTGACCGAGCTGCGCCGGCTGCTCGGCGTCCTGCGCAAGGAGGACGAGGAGCTCGCGCTCGCGCCGCAGCCGAGCCTCGCCAACGTCGACGGCCTCGCCCGCCGCGCGACGGCATCGGGACTGCCGGTCGAGCTCACCGTCCACGGCGCCGCCCGCCCGCTCCCCGCCGGCGTCGACCTGACCGCGTACCGGGTCGTGCAGGAGGCGCTCAACCACGCCCGCGACGCCGGCTTCGCCGGTCGCGCGACCGTCGAGATCGGCTACGGCGAGGAGCACATCTCGCTCGACGTGCGCGACGACGGCGCCGCCGAGGGGCGCCGGCTGCTCGGCACGCGCGAGCGCGTCGCCGTCTACGGCGGCGAGCTGGCGAGCGCGCCGCTCGCGGGCGGCGGCTGGCGCGTGACCGCGCGGCTGCCCGCCGAGGTGGCGGCATGATCGCGCGCCTGCGCTCGCTCCCCGACCGCGTGTGGGACTTCGCGCTCTCGGCGGTGCTGCTGTTCTTCCTCGTCGGCGACGTCGTCGAGCGGGTCGTTCGACGGCACCGCGTTCGTGCCGTGCTTCGCCTGCGTCCTGCGTGATCTCGCTGCTCCCGCTCGTGCGCCGCCGCGCGCCGCTGGCGACGATCTACGCGTGGACGATCGCGACCGCCGTCCTCGGCTGGGGCCTCGAGGCGGCCGACAACTTCATCGGCCCGATCCTCGGGCTGTTCATCTTCCCCTACAACGCGGGGCTCCGGGCGCCGGGCCGGCGCGGCTTCGCGGCGCTCCCGGCGATCTGGGTCACGGCCGCGGCCGCCGCGCTCACGGACCCGTCGGTGGTGTGGGGCGACCTCGTCTTCCCCGGCGTCTTCGGGACCCTGTTCTGGCTCGTCGGGCGGACGATCGCGAGTCGTTCGCACCTGACCGCCGAGCTGCACGAGGCGGCACTCCGCGCCGGCGAGGAGCTCGAGCTCGACGCGACCCGCGCGGTCGCCGACGAGCGCCGCCGGATCGCGCGCGAGATGCACGACGTCGTCGCGCACTCCGTCTCGATGATGGTCGTCCAGGCGGGCGGCGCGCGGCGGATCCTCGACCGCGACCCCGAGCGCGCGATCGCCGCCGCCGAGCTGATCGAGCGCACCGGGCGCGAGGCGCTCGCCGAGATGCGCCACCTGCTCGGCGTGCTGCACGGCGACCAGCCGGCGGGCTACGCGCCGCAGCCGACGCTCGCCAAGCTCGACGGGCTCGTCGAGCGCGCCCGGGCGGCGGGCCTGCCGGTCACGCTCGCGGTCACGGGCGAGCGGCCGGAGCTCCCCGCCGGGCTCGACCTCGCCGCGTACCGGGTGCTGCAGGAGGCGCTCACGAACGTGATCAAGCATGGCGGCAGCGCGCCCACCGAGGTGCGCGTGCACTACCGTCCCGACGCAGTGGAGGTGCTCGTGACCGATGAGGGCGACGGCGCGGTGGACGCGCGGCTGCGACGGCTCCGGCCAGGGGCTGGTCGGGATGCACGAGCGCGTGCGGATGTTCGGCGGTGAGCTCGAGGCGGGCGCGCGGGCGGACGGCGGCTTCGCCGTCGCGGTCCGGCTCCCGCTCGAGGGCGAGGCGGAGGCGGCGCTGACCGCCGGGGCGCGGGCGTGAGCGTGGTGCGCGTCCTGATCGCCGACGACCAGGCGCTGGTGCGCGCCGGCTTCAAGATGATCCTCGACGCCGAGGACGACCTCGACGTCGTCGGGGAGGCGTCCGA
This sequence comes from uncultured Solirubrobacteraceae bacterium, assembly GCA_963724145.1. Classification (GTDB taxonomy): domain Bacteria; phylum Actinomycetota; class Thermoleophilia; order Solirubrobacterales; family Solirubrobacteraceae; genus DASQMT01. The sequence goes on along the minus strand of CAVRTO010000039.1, from coordinate 187,569 downwards.
CGGCGCCGAGGCGGTCGAGCTCGCGCGCCGGCTCAAGCCGGACGTGGTGCTGATGGACATCCGCATGCCGGCGCTCGACGGGATCGAGGCGACGCGCCAGGTCGTGGCGCTCGGGACGCCGGAGCCGATCCGGGTCCTGATGCTCACCACGTTCGACCTCAACGAGTACGTCTACGAGGCGCTGCGGGCGGGCGCGAGCGGCTTCCTGCTCAAGGACGTGCCGCCGGAGCAGCTCGCCGCCGGGATCCGCGTGGTCGCGCAGGGCGAGGCGCTGCTGGCGCCGTCGATCACCAAGCGCCTGATCCAGGAGTTCGCCACCGCGGCCCCGGTGACCTCGGCGCCGCCGAAGGGGCTCGACGAGCTGACCGCGCGCGAGCACGAGGTGTTCAAGCTCGTCGCCCGCGGACTGTCGAACGCGGAGATCGCCGCCGAGCTGATCGTGAGCGAGACGACCGTCAAGACGCACGTCGCCCGGGTGCTGATGAAGCTCGGGCTGCGCGACCGCGTCCAGGCCGTGGTGCTCGCCTACGAGTCCGGGGTCTCCGTGCCGGGCCGCCCCTCGTGAAGCTGGTCGACGGCCCGAAGCCGTCAGACCACGCGCCGCTGCTGCTCGACCTCGCCTAGCTCGGCGGCGACGGCGAGCAGGCGCTCGACGTCCTCCGCCTCGGTGCGGAAGTTGACGATGCAGGCGCGCAGGCCGAAGCGCCCGCCGATGATCGCGTTCGAGCAGTAGACGCGGCCGTCGGCGTGGATCGCGGTCATCAGCCGCTCGTTGAGCCGGTCGAGCGCGTCCTCGCCGGCGTCCCAGTCGCGCGGCGTGTAGCGGAAGCAGCAGATCGAGAGCGACGGCTCGGCCATCAGGGCGAAGTCCGGGTGCTCCTCGACGAGCGCGCCGAGGTAGCGGGCGAGCGCGGCGTCGTGGGCGATCCGCTTCCCGTACGCCGCGCGCCCGTGGGCGAGCAGCGAGACCCAGACCTTGAGCGCCGCGAAGCCGCGCGAGAACTGCGGGCCGTGCATCGCGTAGTCGACGCCGTGGCGCGCGGCCTCGTCGAGCCAGATGTAGGAGGCGTCGGCATGGAACGAGCGGCTCAGGTGGCCGAAGTCGCGCAGCACCACGATGCCGGCGGACTGCGCCGTGTAGAGCCACTTGTGCGGGTCGACGGCGATCGAGTCGGCGTGCTCGATCCCGGCCAGCAGCGGGCGCAGCTCGTCGGACAGCACGACCGCGCCGCCGTAGGCCGCGTCGACGTGCAGCCAGAGCTCCTCCTCGGCGGCGATCGCGGCGAGCTCGGGCAGCGGGTCGATCGCGCCGGACGTGGTCGTCCCGGCGGTGGCGCAGAGCGCGAGCGGGGTGACGCCGCTCGCGCGGTCGGCGGCGATCGCGGCGCGCAGCGCGGCCGGGCGCATGCGCAGCTCGTCGTCCATCTCGATCGCGCGGACCGAGCCGGCGCCGAGGCCGAGCATGTCCGCCGCGCGGCGGATCACGACGTGCGCCTCCTCGGTGGCGTAGAGCGCGACCGGCCCGGCCTCGCGCACGCCGGCCTCGCGCACCTCCAGCCCCAGGCGCTGGTCGCGCGCGCACTTGAGCCCGACGAAGTTCGCCATCGCCCCGCCCGTCATGACCATCCCGCCGGCGCCCTCCGGGAGGCCGAACCGGCCGGCGAGCCAGCGCGTGAGGTGGAGCTCGATCTCGGCCGGCCCGGGCGCGAGCCGGTAGCCGCCGAGGTTCGCGTTCAACCCCGCGGTGAGCAGCTCGGCCGCCGCCCCGGGCACGGTGCCGGCGCCGACGACGTAGGCGAAGAACGCGGGATGGCCGACCTGCGTCGTGTGCTCGAACGCGAGCTCGCGCAGGTGCGCGACGAGGTCGGCCGGGGGCATCGGGTGCTCCGGCACGGGCAGGGCGACGGCCGGGCGCGGCCTCGGCCGGCGTGCTGCCCTTCGTCACCGGCAGGTCGGGGAGCTGCTCGAGCAGGTCGCGCCAGACCGCGAGCACGCGGGTCGCGAGGTCGTCGGCCTGCTCGGGGGTCCAGGCGAGGTCGGGAACGGGCGCAGGGCGGACAGGCATCGTCAGACCCTAGAGGTGGACCGGCGCGGGTACGTTCCCGGCGGATGAGCACCGCGACCTCGGTCCCCTCGACGTTCGGCCTCGAGGGCGACGACGCGCTGGCCACGCTGCGGGAGACCGGGCGGCGGCAGCTCGCCCTCGACGCGTTCGACCGCTTCCGCGCCGCCGACGGCTTCAGCCACGCCCGCGCGCTCGCGTTCCAGTTCGCGCTGACGATCGTCCCGGCGCTGATCACGATCATCGGGCTCGCCACCGCGCTCGACCAGGACACGTTCACGCGGGTCGTGCGCGACGTGCTCGCCGACCTGGCCCCGGGCGCCGCCGGCGACCTGATCACCGAGGCGCTGCAGCAGGGCAGCGCGTCGGCGGACGGCACGCTCGCGCTGCTGCTGGGCGGCGCGGCGACGCTCGTCGCCGGCACGACCGCGTTCGGGCAGCTCGAGCGCGGCGCGAACCGCATCTACGGCGTCGAGCGCGACCGCCCGCCGGCGCGCAAGTACGCCACCGCCGCCGCGCTGATGCTGACGGCCGGCGTCGCCACCGTGCTCGCCGCCATCCTGCTCGTGGCCGGCTCGACGCTCGCCGACGCCGCCGGCTGGGGGATCGCCTTCAAGGTGCTGCGCTGGCCGGTCGCGCTCGGCCTCGTGGTCACCGCGCTCGCCCTGCTGTTCGAGGTCGCGCCGCGGCGCCGGCAGCCCGAGGCGTCGTGGCTCGCGGTCGGCTCGTCCGTCTCGGCCGTGCTGTGGCTGATCTTCCTGGGCGTGCTGGCGGTGTTCGTCGGCGTGAGCCCGAACTTCGGCGCGACCTACGGCCCGCTCGCGGGGACGATCGCGGTGCTGCTGTGGACGTTCGCCTCCGCCGTCGCGCTCCTGCTCGGCCTCGCGTTCGCGGCGCAGCTCGAGGCGGTCCGCGCCGGCGTCACGGCGACGCGGGTGGAGCGGGACGAGAACTGACCCGCTCGAACCCGACCCAGAGCACGTTGACGGCGCTCGCGACGACCTGCTCGCGCGGGACGTCCGGATGCTCCGCCCACCAGATCGCGAGCCCGCCGAGCCCGGCGCGCATGATCTCGGCGGCCATCTCGAGCGCCTCGGCGCCCGGGCCGGCGATGTTCGCCGCGCCCTGCTCGCGGCCGAGGATCGCGCCGAGCGCGACGCGGCCCTGGGCGTGGATGCCGAGGTGGAACGAGCGCACGGGCTCCGGCAGCGCGGTCGCGTCGCGGAAGTACATCCGGCTCGCGTCGCGGTGCTCCTCCACCCACCCGGCCCAGGCCGCGATCGCGCGCGGGATCCGCACCGCGGCCGGCTCGTCCGAGGCGAGGTGCTCGCGCCAGACCCCGAGCAGCGCGTCGCGCGTGCGCTCGACGATCTGCTCGTAGAGGTCCTGCTTCGAGGCGAAGTGGTCGTAGACGACCGGCGCGGAGACGCCGGCGCGGCGGGCGATCTCGTCGATCGAGGCGCCGTCGTAGCCGCGCTCGGCGAAGACCCCGGTCGCGACCGAGGCGATCAGCTCCCGGCGCTCCGCGGCCGGCATCCGCTTGCGTGGCGTTGACAACCTAACGCTCCCTAGGTAACTTCCTAACGAGCCCTAGGTTAGGAGGTGGCCGGATGGAAGGCCAGATCGTCGAGGATCCCGCCCTCAAGCAGCGCTACCGGTTCTCGCACAGCGTCGACCCCGACGGCGGCGCGGTGCTCCACGTCGAGACCTGGGTCGATCCGGGCGGCGGCGTGACGCCGCACGTCCACCCCGCGATGGAGGAGCGCTTCCACGTCCTGGCGGGCAACCCGAGCCTGCTCGCGGGCCGCGAGTGGGCGCGGTACGCGCCGGGCGACGAGATCGTCGTCCCCGCCGGGCTCCGCCACGCCTACCGCAACGACGACCGACGCGCCGGCGCACATGCGCGCCGACGTCCGCCCGCCGTCGTCGCTGCAGGCGTTCCTCGAGGAGGTCGCGGAGCTGTCCCAGGCCGGGCTGATCTCGCGCAGCGGGCTGCCGCGCCGGCCGAGCGCGCTCGTGCGCGCGGCCGCGATCGCCCAGCGCCACCGCGACATGGTCACGCTGCTGTTCCCGCCGATGCCGCCGCCGCTGGTCCAGCGGGTGCTGTTCCCGCCGCTCGCGCGGCTCGCGCGCGACTAGAGCTTGCGCCGGTAGCGCTTCATGGTCGGGCCCGCGAAGTCGCCGTGGGTGCGGTTGCGCATCGCCGGCACCAGCTCCTCGTGGTACGGGCTCGAGAGGCTCTCGGCGTGGCCGATCACGTCGCGCGTCCGGATCCCGTAGCGCGCCTGCAGCCAGCGGGTGAGCGCGAGCGAGGCGGCGAGCTGCGCCGGGCGGCCCATGACGTCGGCGTCGGAGACCCCGACGTGCTCGATCCCGATCGCGGTCTGGTTGAGGCCGACGGTGTGCCGGCAGCGCCACTTGAGCGAGACGAGCTGGTGGATCGTGCCGTCGCGGTCGACGATGAAGTGCGCGCAGACGCCGGGCCGCTCGTGGAACTCGACGTCCGGCGCGTTGGACGCGAACGTGTTCCACGCGGAGCTGTAGCTGGACGTGGCCGTGAAGTGCTCGACGATCACGTGCGGGTCGACGAGCTTGGCCTTGCCGTCGCCGTAGTGGCGGGTCGAGTAGCGCCGCATCTGGCGGATCCGGTCCTGCCCGAACGGGATCGGGCTCCGGACGATCCGCGGCTTCGGCGGCGTCTGCGCCGCCTGCGCGCGGGTGGCGGCGAGCGCGAGCACCGCGCGGGCATGGCGCGCGGCGGCGCGGTCGGACAGGGCGCCCGGCGGCAGCTCGACGACGAACGCGGTCGTCCCCGGGAACGTCGTGTTCAGCCACGCGGTCGCGGTGCCCGGCAGGGCGTCGAGCCGGCGCGCGGGCAGGCCGACCCGGCGCGCGTAGGCGCGCGCCAGCGAGCGGTCGCCGGCGCCCGGCAGGTCGACCAGCGTGAGCGCCTGGTGGTAGGAGATCGTCAGCGCCGGCCGCTCGCGCCGGACGAGCCGCTGCAGCGCGCGCGTCTCCGGCTCCGAGGCGGGCCGGCGGCCGGGGAAGTAGGTGTCGAAGGCGCGCCCGCCCGCGCGCCAGTTGCGCGGGAAGTTGCGGTTGAGGTCGACGCCGCGCGCGTTCTGGCGCGTGCCGGCGGCGACGCCGTCGGGGTTGGCGGTGCGCACGAGCAGCAGCCGGACGCCCGCGGGCGGCGTCGCCGCGCGCAACCGCGCGATCACCGCGTGGCCGGCGGTCTCGTTGCCGTGGATCGAGCCGATCACGAGCACCGCGGCCGGCGCGGCCGGGTCGCCGACGCGCTCGACGGTGAGCGCGCGGCCGTCCGCGGAGGTGCCGTAGCGCTCCGCGTGCGCGGCGGCGGGGAGCAGCAGGACGGCCAGGACGGCGGCGAGGACGGCGCGCATCGGGCTCCACGTCTAGCAGGCGCCGCCGACGCGGCGCGGTGACGACGGCGCTCGGGCGGGCTAGGCGAGGGCGCGCCGCGCGTGGACCGCGCGGGCGAGCGCCTGGCGGCCCGACTGATCGGCCATCCGCTGCAGCTCGAGCTCCTCGGGCTCCTGCTTGCCGTGACCGCCGCACTTGCCGCCGCAGGTGCAGCCGCCGGCGCCGCAGCGGGCGAGCATGCGCAGCGAGGCACCGGTGGCGGCGTTGCCGGCGCTGCGCTGGAGCGCGAGCACCGCGTCGGCCCCGGCGCCCGGGCCGAGGGCCGCGGGGGCGGGCATCCGGGCGACCCGCGGCGCCGCGGATCTGGCGGCGCCGGGCTGCTCGGTGCGGACTGCCTGCATGGCGCCGACACTCCCAAACCCGCCGCGCGAATGCAAGGTCCGGAAGGGCAACCGGACGGCCACGGCGGCTGAACTAGGCTTCGCGCCGATGGACAGCGCGGTGATCGTGGGAGCGGGCGTGTTCGGGGCGTCGCTCGCCTGGCGGCTGGCCCGCGACGGGGTCGCGGTGACGCTCGTCGACCGGTTCGAGCCGGGCGACCCGCGCGCGACCTCCGGCGGGGAGTCGCGGCTGATCCGCTGCGGCCACGGCCCGGACGCGGTCTACACCGCCTCGGCGCGGCGCGCGCGGGTGCTCTGGCGCGAGCTCGAGGCCGAGTGCGGCGAGGCGCTGATGGTCGAGTGCGGCCTCGTCTGGATGGCCCACGCCGAGGACGGGTTCGAGGCCGCGAGCGCCGCGACGATGGAGGCGCAGGGGATCCCGTGCGAGCGGCTCGACCCTGCCGCCGGCGACCGGATGTTCCCCAGCTTCGGCGCGGAGGGGCTCGCCTTCCTGCTGCACGAGCCCGAGGCCGGCGTGCTGCGCGCCCAGCGCGCGACCCAGGCGCTGGCGCGCCGCGCCGCCGCGCACGGCGCGACCGTGGTCCGCGCGCAGGCGACCCCGGACGGCGACCGCGTCCGGCTGGACGACGGGCGCACGCTCGAGGCGGACGTCGTCGTCTGGGCGTGCGGCGCGTGGCTCGGCGCGCTGTTCCCCGCGCAGGTCGCGATCCGCTCGACCCGCCAGGAGCTGTTCTTCTTCGACGGCGGGCCCGCGTGGGCGGCGGACGACGTGCCCGCGTTCGTCGACTTCGACCACGCGATCTACGGCACGCGCGACCTCGACGGGCTCGGCGTGAAGGCCGCGCCGGACTTCGACGGCCCGCCGCTCGCGCCGGACGCCGAGCTGCCGCCCGCCACGGATGCGTCCGAGCGGCTCTCCCGCGCCTTCCTCCGCGAGCGCTTCCCCGCGCTCGCGGACGCGCCGCTCGCCGGCTCCAAGACGTGTCGCTACGAGCTCACGCCCGACGCCCACTTCGTCGCCGCCCCGCTGCCCGGGCAGGCGTCGGTGTGGCTGCTCGGCGGCGGCTCCGGCCACGGCTTCAAGCACGGGCCGGCGCTCGCCGAGGCCGTCGCCGCCGCCCTGCGCGGCGGCGCGCCGCTGCCCGCGCAGTACGCGCTCGGGCCGCGCGACACGCTCGTGGGCATGTTCCGGACCGCCGGCGCTACGGGCTAGCCAGCAGGCCGGGCAGCGCGCGGGCGTCCGCCACCAGCGTCTCGCGCAGCCTCGGGCTGCGCAGCGCCGCCGCCGGGTGCAGCCACGGCACGAGCCGGCGGCCGTCGCGCTCGAGCGGCGCGCCGTGGACCTCGGTGATCTTGTGGCCCGGCGCGAAGTGCGCGAGCGCGTGGCGGCCGACCGGGACGATCACGCGCGGCCGGATCAGCGCGAGCTGCTGCTCGAGCCACGGCAGGTGGTGCCGGACCTCGGCGGCGGTGGGGTCGCGGTTGCCCGGCGGCCGCGCCTTGACGACGTTGGTGATGAACACGTCGGCGCGCGCGAGCCCGGCCTCCCCCAGCAGCTCGTCGAGCAGCTTCCCCGACCGGCCGACGAACGGCCGCCCCTCGAGGTCCTCGCTGGCGCCCGGGGCCTCGCCGATCAGCAGCACGTCCGCGTCGGGGTCGCCCTCGCCCGGCACGAGGTGCGTCGCCGACGCGCAGATGGCAAAACCACAGCCGCGGTGGGTACGTATCTCGGAGTGGAGAGCGTCCAACGACAGGGGAGGACCCATGCTCGCCGCCACGCTACGACATCGTGCAGGTCGGGCAGCTACTCGAGCCAGCCCCGCTGCACCGCCCAGCGGCTCAGCTCGTGCCGGTTGGAGAGCTGGAGCTTGCGCAGGACCGCGGAGACGTGGGCCTCGACCGTCTTGGCCGAGATCCCGAGCCGCTGGGCGATCTCCTTGTAGAGGTAGCCGCGGGCGATGTGGCGCAGCACCTCGCGCTCGCGCGCGGTCAGCAGGTCGAGCTCCGGGTCGGTGACCGGCGGGGCGTCGGCCTCGTGACCGGCGAACGCGTCGAGCACGAAGCCGGCGAGCCGCGGGGAGAAGACCGCGTCGCCGCTCGCGACGCGGTTCACGGCGTCGGCCAGCTCGGGGCCCGAGATCGTCTTGGTCACGTAGCCGCGGGCGCCGGCGCGGATGATGCTGATCACGTCCTCCGGCGCGTCCGACACGCTGAGGGCGAGGAACTGCACCGTGGGCCGCTTCGGGGCGACGCCGCGGATCACCTCGGCGCCGCCGCCGTCGGGCATCTGGACGTCGAGCAGGACGACCTCGGGCTCGAGCTCGACGATGCACTCGATCGCCTCGCCGACCGAGCCGGCGTCGCCGACGATGTCGACGAGCCCGTCGAGCTCGGCGCGCACGCCGGCCCGGAACAGGCCGTGGTCGTCGACCAGCACGACGCGGGTCATCCGCCCATCACCAGCTCGACCTCCGTCCCCGCGCCGGGGCTCGTGTGGATCTCGGCGCGGCCGCCGTGGCGCTCCATCCGCCCGAGCACCGACTCGCGCAGGCCGCGCCGGTCGTGCGGCACCGCGGCGAGGTCGAAGCCCGGCCCGCGGTCGCGGACGAACACCTCGGCGCGGTCGCCGCTGACCTCCGCGAACACGCTGATCGCGGCGTCGGGCGCGAACTTGACCGCGTTCAGGACCGCCTCGCGCGCCGCGGCGACGAGCGCCTCGCCGGCGTCGTCGAGCGGGCGGTCGCCGACCGCGACGACGTCCACCGGGACGCCGTGCGCGTCCTCGAGCTCCGCCACGGCCGCCTCGAGCGCGGCGGCCAGCGTCGCGTCGGGCGACCGCTCGGAGCCGTTGAGCCAGGCGCGCAGCTCGCGCTCCTGGCGGCGCGCGAGCGTGGCGACCTCGCGCGGGTCGTCGGCGCGCTTCTGCATCAGCGCGAGCGTCTGCAGCACGGAGTCGTGCAGGTGCGCCGCGACCTCGGCGCGCTCCTGGGTGCGGATCCGCTCCGCGCGCTCCTCGGTCAGGCCGCGCGTCAGCCGCAGCCACCACGGCGCGAGCAGCAGCCCGAGCGCGACCACGACGACGAAGACGGCGAGCGTGACGTCGCGGTCCGGGACGAGCGCGCCGTTGAGCCAGAGGAAGACGAGCGCCGCGCCGACGATCAGGCACGCGCCGAGCGCGACGTAGCCGGCCGACGGGCGCGAGAGCCGCAGCCGCCGCGGCCGCCCGGCGCCGCCGCCCGGCTTGGCCTGCGCGCGCGCCGGCGGCTCGACGACCGAGGTCCGCTGCGACTGGCGCCAGATCAGCGCGCCGCCGCCGCTGGCGAGCACGAGCGGCCAGACGACGGCGTCGCCCAGCCAGATCCCCCACGCGCGGAACAGCAGCAGCGCGGCGAGCGTGAGCAGCACGATCCCGCCGGCCACCTGCCAGCTCTCGCGCCGCCCGAGGACGCGCGCGAACCGGCGGTCGGCGGGCGCGGGATCCGCGGGGATCAGGATCCAGCACGCGAGGTAGAGCGCGATCCCGACGCCGCCGGCGACGGTCGCGATCACGAAGCCGACCCGCAGGATCAGCGGGTCGATCCCCATCCGCGGGCCGAGCCCCGCGCAGACGCCGCCGAGCAGCGAGCCGTCGCGGCGACGGCGGAGCGGCGCCGGCTGTGCCTCGGGCGCGGCCATCGACGCGGATGTTCTCACCCGCGCCGCCGCGGGCCGGTCAGCCCGCAGGCGAGCAGGATGCCCCCGGCCGCGCCGAGCACGGCGGGGAGCATGTAGTCCCAGCGCACGTCGATCACGTCGGCCTGGTCCAGGAGCAGGACCAGGCCGAGGAGGATCACGATCACCCCGCTGACCAGCGAGGCGGGGTCGAAGCCGGGGCGCGCGCTCATGGCGTCCCCGCGCAGGCGACGGCCGGGTCGTAGCCGGTCGTGTCGTCGAGGTGCCACTCGCCGGGCCCGTGGCGATCGGTGAAGTAGTCGCCGACGCGGACCGCGCCGAGGCCGAGGTCGACGTCGAGCCGCACCGTGGGCGTGCCCGGCACGACCGCGCGCCGGTCGACGATGTCGAGGTCGACGCCGCCCTGCTCGTCGTTGCCGCCGTCGACGGCGCCCATCCGGACCTTGGCGTCGGTGAGGACGCAGAGGTCGTCGGGCACGAGCACCTGGATCTCGCCCGCGCCGAGCTCGAGCGGGAGCGTCGTGCGCCCGGGCGGGAACTCGACGTCGCGGAGGTCGACCCGCATCGACCCGGCGCCCATGTCGTAGCCGCGCTCGACCTCCTGGAGCGTCGTCGGCGTGAAGGTGCGGTCGCCCCACGTGCCGCGCAGGTCGAGGTCGGTGGCGGCCACCGCCGCCAGCGGCAGCGAGAGCACGAGCGCCGGTCCGATCAGCCAGCGGGCGCCGCCGCGGAACGCGCCGCCGACCAGGCCGACGCCGCAGGCGATCACGAGGCCGGCGACCGCGATCCCGCCGCCGAGCGCGCTGCCCGCCGCGGCGGCCGCGAAGCCGCCGACGGAGAGCGCCAGCAGGACGATGCCGATCGCGATCCGCGCCGCGATCCCGGAGACGTGGCTCGCGCCGTCGTCGCGGACGACGCGGATCAGCACGTAGAGGATCACGCCGGCGATCAGCAGGATCCCCAGCTCCGGACCCCAGAGCCAGTTCGGGACGAGGATGGCGATCGCGGCGACGGCGAGCAGGCCGGCGCCGAGCGTGCGCCAGAGGCCCCACTGGAGCGGCTCGGCGTCGGGGTCGTCGCTGGGGAGCAGGACGAGGCAGGCGAGGTACGCGAGCAGGCCGAGGCCGCCGGCGAAGGTGAGGATCACGAACGTGATCCGGATCGCGAGCGGGTCGACGCCGAGGTGCTTGCCGATGCCGCCGGCGACGCCGCCGATCAGCGAGTCGGTCGACGACCGCGTCAGGCGCGGCCGCGGCGGCTGCGCCGGCTCGTCCGGCTGCGGCTGCGGCTCGGTCGGCCGCGGCTCTTCGCCGTCGCCGGGCAGCGGCTGGGTGTCGGGTTCGTCTGGCATGGGAGTCCTCTCGGTACTGGGGAGGATCGTCACTCTGGCGCGCATCCGGCCCGTGCACCATCGGGAATCACCCCGAGGCGACCCTTAGGGACGGACCGCGGGACCACCGGTCCAGCCCGCATGGCCGAGTGCGGGGCTCCGTCCTCCGGGGTCGTATGCTGCGAAGGAAGCCATGACCAGTGAGCGCACCCAGGCATATGGCCGCGTCGTCCGCACGCTCGACGACGTCGGCGCCACCAAGCTGCACAAGGACGAGCAGATCGCGATCCGCGAGTTCGCGGACACGCTGATCTTCACCGAGACCGCCGAGGAGGCGCGCGACACCGGCCGCGAGGTCGAGGCGCTGGGCGAGCGGCTCGTCGCCAGCGGCCGCTGGACCGAGGAGCGGGCCGCCGAGCTGGTCCGCGACATCATCGCCTGCGGGCCGCTGGCCCCCGTCGGCTGAGCGTCCGCGTCCGGCCGGGTACGCCGCGCCCGGTTCGGGCATGATGGGCGCCACCATGGCGGCGCGCCGCGTGCTCCTGCTCGGGGCGGGGGACCTCACCGACGAGACCGCCGAGGCGCTGGCCGCGGCGGACGCGGAGGTCCGCCGGCTCGACGATCCCGACGTCGACTCGCTGCGCGAGGCGCTGGCCGCCGGCACGGACGCCGTCGCGGTCGTCTCGCGCGACGACGCGTGGCCGCTGCGCGCGGCGCTGCTCGTGCGCCACCTCGACGCCGACGTGCCGATCGTCGCCACGATCTTCGACCCGGTGGCCGGCCGCGAGCTCGAGCAGCAGATCGGCAACTGCACGATCACGTCGCTCGCCGACATCGTCGCCCCCGTGCTCGCCGGGCCGTGCCTCGACGACGAGCTCGCCGCGGTGCTCGACGGCGACGGGCTCACCGGGGTGCGCTGGGACGGGGACGGCGTCGAGGAGGTGCCGCTGCCGGCCGTCCGCGCCCGCCGCGCCCGTGCGACCGCCACCGCGATCGTGCAGCCGTTCGACCGCAGCGCCGGGCTCGTGTTCTTCGGCGCGATCGGGCTCGCGCTCATCCTCGTCGCCGAGACGGTGTCGGCGGCGATCGTGCTCGAGCAGTCGCCGGTCGACGCGTTCTACGGCGCCGTCAAGACGCTCGTCACCGTCGACCCGAACCCGGAGGTCCAGGACGGGCCGAAGTCCTACAAGGTCGTCGTCTCGGTCTCGATGATCGTCGCGCTCGTGTTCGCGGCGGCGTTCACCGGCGGGCTCGTCGAGCGGCTCGTCGGCCGCAACCTCACCGGGCTGCTCGGCCGCCGCGCGGTCCCGCGCTCCGACCACGTCATCGTCGCCGGCCTCGGCCAGGTCGGGCTGCGGCTGTGCATGCTGCTGCGCGAGGCGGGCGTCGCGGTCGTCGCGATCGACGACCAGCCGGACGGCGAGCACGTCGGCCTCGCCCGCCAGCTCAAGCTGCCGGTCGTGATCGGGCGCGGCGGCGACCCGTCGCTGCTGCGCCGGCTGTCGGTCGACCGGGCGCGCGCGCTCGCCGCGGTGACGTCCGAGGATCTCGAGAACGTGCGCATCGCGCTCGTCTCGTCCGGCGAGGCGCCGGGGCTGCGGATCGTCCTGCGCGCGGGCAGCCACGCCACCGGCGGCGAGGTGCGCTCGCTCGAGCGGCTCGGCCACGTCCGCGACGTGCACCGGATCGCGGCCGTCTACCTCGCCGGGATCGCGCTCGGCTCCGGCGCCGAGCACGTCGTCGTCGACGGGGACGCCGCCCACCTGCGCGCGGCGGACGGCGCCCTCGAGGCCTGCCCCTATCCGGTCGGCGGCTGACTCGTGTAGACGACCGGGTCGCCCTGCACCAGCCAGATCTCGGGGCTGTCGATCGGCACGAACGACCGGTCGCCGCCCGGCTCCCGGCTCGTCGGCACGGTGTCGCCGCTCGGGAGGTGCAGGATGAAGTTGACCGGCTTCGTGTCGTCCTTCAGGCGCGATCTCGTAGCGCGCCCAGCCGTCCGCGACCGCCACGGGATCGAGCGGGTTGTCCCACGCGATGCCGGCCAGCACGGCCGGGTCGACCGCGTCGCCCCACAGGTGCAGGCCCCAGCCCGTGTAGTCCCCGGCGGGCCGGAGGTAGTGCACGACCGCCTTGGCGAGCGGCGGCGGAGCGACCTCGATCGTCCGCACCGCGCTCGTCACGGTCGTGCCGTCCGGCTCGGACAGCGTCGCCCGGTAGGCGACCGCGGTCCCGGGCGCGAGCCCGGCCAGGTCGTCGGTGATCGAGTACGCGGGCGACGAGCTGTCGGTGCCGATCGCCTCCCAGTCGCCGCCGGCCACGCTGCGCTCGAACGCGACCTCGTGCGTCGCGCGCTCCGGGTCGGCGAACAGCCGCAGCAGCACGCTGCCGCGGTGGTTCGAGTCCTGGCGCGGCGCGTCCCAGGTCAGCACGGGCGCCGGCACGTCCACCGTGCGCGGCGCGCTGCGGCGCGTGTGGCGCGCGTTGTCGAGCACGGTCGCGCGGTAGTGGACGGTCGTGCCCGCGTGCAGCCCCGACACGTCGTGGAACACGCGGTAGGGCGCGTTGTCGTCGGTGCCGATCGGCTGCCAGCCGCCGCGCCCGCTGCGGGCCTCGAACGCGACCTCGTAGAACGAGTCGCCGCCGACGTCCGCGCGCACCTGCATCCGGCCGTTCGACGCGGCGGCGGGCTCCGGCTCCGCCAGCGCGATCGACGGCGCGCGCTCCGAGCGCGGGATCCGGCCGGCCAGCGCGTAGACCACCGCGGAGAGCGGCGGCACGGTCACGTGCAGGCGCCGCTGCGCGTCGCTGCGCAGCGTCGCGGGGCCGTCGCCGTAGAGGCGGTCGAACAGCCCGCGCGGCGCCCACGTCGGGATCGCCGCGGTCTGCGGCGTCTCCGCGTTGTTGAGCGCGACGACGTACTCGCGCTGGCGCGTGCGGTCGATCCGCGAGAACGCGTAGACCCCGGCGGCGTCGCTCGCGAGCCGGTGCTGCTGGGCGCCGTCGCGCAGCGCGCCGTAGCGCTGCGTGAGCGCGGCGAGGTCCGCGATCGAGCGGTACAGCGGATGGCCGGGGACGAAGTTCTCGGTCGCGTGCGTCGCCGTCGTGCCGATCAGGTCGTCGTCGAGGTAGTCGGGCGTCCGGCTCGCGAACATGTCCTGGCGGGCGAGCTGGTCGCCGCCGCTCCCGGTGAAGCCCTGCTCGTCGCCGTAGTAGACGACCGGGTTGCCGCGCGACAGGTACATCAACGCGTGCGCCAGCTTGTCGCGGGCGAGCCACTCGGCGTCGCCGGCGCCCGGGTTCGCGGCGGCGATGAAGCTCCCGATCCGGCCCATGTCGTGGTTGCCCAGGAACGTCGGCATCGCGTAGACGTTCGAGTCGGCGTCCGTGTACCAGTCGTCGTCCTCGAAGAACGTCTTCAGCGCGTCGGTCGGCTTCGAGCTCGCCGCGAAGCCCTGCGCGGCGGCCTGGAACGGGAAGTCGAGCACGGCCTGGACCTTGTCGGTCGTCGTGAAGCGCGACTGGTACGGCTTCGAGGTGTCGAAGACCTCGCCGAACATGAAGAAGTCGCGGCTTGCCCTGGCTGGCGGGCGTAGCGCAGGATCGCCGGCCCGAACCGCTGCCAGAACGCGTCGTCGACGTGCTTCATCGTGTCGATCCGGAAGCCGTCGATGCCCATCTCGCGGATCCAGGTCCGGTAGATGCCGATCATGCCGCGGACCACGCGCGGGTTCTCGGTGAACAGGTCGTCGAGCCCGAAGAAGTCGCCGTAGAGCGAGTCCTCGCCGGTGAACGTCGTGTCGCCGCGGTTGTGGTAGAGCGTGACGTCGTTGAGCCAGCCGGGGACCTTGAGGTCGCGCTCGGCGGGATCGAGCACCGGCGTGTAGGGGAAGCTCGAGTTCGCGTCGAGCGACGGGAAGCTGCCGGTGCCGGCGTAGTCGCGGTCGTCGAACACGCGCCCGGCGGCGTCCTTGTACGGCACCGCGTCCTTCGACACGTAGGGCCGGCGGGCGCCCTCCTCGTAGCCGATGACGTCGGCGGTGTGGTTGGTGATGATGTCGAAGTAGACCTTCATCCCGCGGGCGTGGGCGGCGTCGACGAGCGCCCGCAGGTCCGCGTTCGTGCCCAGGTGCGGGTCGATCTGCGTGAAGTCGGTGATCCAGTAGCCGTGGTAGCCGGCGCTCGGCCCGTCCTCGAGCTGGACGGCCTTGTTCTTGAAGCTCGGCGTGAGCCAGATCGAGTCGGTGCCCAGGCCCTTGATGTAGTCGATCCGCTCCAGCAGCCCCTTCAGGTCGCCGCCGTGGTAGAAGCCCTTGGCGGTCGGGTCGAAGCCCGTGACCTGCGGCCTGCCGCCGTCGACGCCGCCGTGGTCGTTCGCCGCGTCGCCGTTCTCGAACCGGTCGGCCATGACGAAGTAGAAGTTCTCGTCGGTGACCGGCTTGCGCAGCGAATGCGGACTCACCGCCCCCTGCGCGGGCACGGCGAGCAGGCACACGGCGAGCACGCAGATGGACAGGACGGCGGCGCGGGGGCGCAGCATCGGTCTTCTCCCCTCCCGTAGGGACGATCCGGGATCGCCCCTACCCGCTGTCGAGGAGGATCAGGCCCGCTCGGCGGTCCAGGCGCGGCGCAGCTCCTCGGCGGCGTCGCCCTCCTGCTCGAGCTCGACGCCCGAGCCGCGGACGATGCCGACGAAGACCTCGACGTACTCCGGGTCCAGCTGGGTGCCCGCGACGCGCCGCAGCTCCTCGATCGCCGCGTCGAACGACATCGCGGTCCGGTAGGAGTCGCGCGCGGTCATCACGTCGAAGCAGTCCGCGACGGCGAGGACCCGGGCGAGCGCCGGGATCTCGTTGCCGCGCAGGCGGCGCGGGTAGCCGCGGCCGTCGATCCGCTCGTGGTGGCAGAGGACGATCTCCGCGACCTCGCGGTAGCCGTGCACACGGCCGACGATGTCGGCGCCGCGCTGCGGGTGCGACCGGATCAGCTCCCAGTCCTCCTCGGTCAGGCGGGTGCCGGTCAGCGTGTGGTCCGGGAAGGTGAACTTGCCGACGTCGTGCAGCAGGCCGGCGGTGTGGACCAGCTCCTGCTCGCGGACGGACATGCCGGCGGCGGCGGCGGTCGCCTTGGCGAAGCGGGCGACGGCGGCCGAGTGGCGCGCGGTCATCCGGTCGCGCATCCCGAGCGTCTCGACCATCACGCCGATCACGCCCTGGTGCAGCGCCTCGAGCTCGGCGACCTGGACGCGCAGCTCGTCGCGCTCGCGCTGCGTGTGCGCGACGAACAGCGACAGCATCCGCAGCGCGGCCAGCGCGCCGGCGAGGAGCGCGACCGCGATCAGCCCGATCTCCTGGTAGGCCGCCACCGCACCCGCGGCGAGCAGGGCGCCGACGAGCTCCCACGGCAGCACGGGCAGGTAGAGCCGGCGCGTCGCGGCGGAGAGGCTCGCGCCGTCGCGCAGGCAGAGCACGCCGACGACGAGCACGAAGTTGAGCAGGCTCGTGGCGAGGTAGACGGCGACGATGATCGCGGCGCCGGAGAACGAGGCGGACGGGTCCGCCCCGGGGTCGCCGAGCGCCTTCAGCGCGAGCGCGCCCGCGACGGGGTAAACGGTCAGCGCAACGACATTGCCGTACACGAGCGGGAACGGCGTGCGGGTCGCGAGCGCGTGGACGGCGAGCGCGGAGAGGGCGACGATCGCCGCCGGCGCCGGCCCGAGCAGGGCCATGGCGACCGCCGTGGCGACCAGCGGCGGGCCGATGTGGCCGCTGCCGGCGCGGAGCGCGACGACCTGGCCGACCAACGCAAGGCCCAGCAGGGCTGCGAGCAATCCGGCGGGCTTCCAGTCCGCCGCGGTGGTTCCGAGCACGGCGGCGACGACCGCGGCCGCTAGGAGCACGGACTGACCGGCGGCGACAACGCTGTCCCGCCGGCGAACCCCCGATCCGGAGGGGACCTCTTCAACTCGCTGCGACCGCAACGCCATTGAGCCTAGTAGGTACTCCGCGGTCGCTCAATGCCCTGCTAGACGGATGGTTGGGCGCGTAGGATGGGCACGCGGATGCCAACCTCGCCGCGGATCGCCCCGGAGGTCGCCCGCGCGCTCGCTGCCGGCGAGGCCGTCGTGGCGCTCGAGAGCACCCTGATCGCGCACGGATTGCCGCGCGGCCGGAACCTCGAGGTGGCCCGCGAGCTGGAGGACGTGGTGCGCGCCGAGGGCGCCGTCCCGGCCACGATCGCGGTCGTCTCCGGCGAGGTCCGGATCGGGCTCGACGACGCGGCGCTCGAGGCGCTGGCGCTCGGCCCCGGCTTCGCGAAGGCGGGGCTGCGCGACCTCGCCCCGGTGATCGCCGGCGGGGGCTCGGCGGCGACGACCGTCGCCTCGACCTCCCACCTCGCCGCGCGGGCCGGCATCCGCGTCTTCGCCACCGGCGGGCTCGGGGGCGTCCACCGCGAGGCGCGCGAGAGCTGGGACGAGTCGGCCGACCTGACCACGCTCGCGCGCACCGGCGTGACGATCGTCTGCTCGGGCGTGAAGTCGATCCTCGACGTGGGCGCGACGCTCGAGCGGCTCGAGACGCTCAACGTCTGCGTGCTCGGCTACGGCACCGACCGCTTCCCCGGCTTCTACCTCGCCGACTCCGGCTTCGCCGTCGCCTGGCGGGTCGACACGCCCGACGAGGTCGCGGGCGTGATGCGCGCGCAGGCGGACGTCGGGCTCGCCGACCGCGCGATCGTGGTGGCGAACCCGCTGCCCGCCGCCGAGCAGGTCGACCCGGCGCTGCACGACCGCGTGCTGACCGAGTCGCTCGCCGAGGCCGCGGCGGAGGGGATCCGCGGCGGGGCGACGACGCCGTTCCTGCTCGACCGCTTCCACCGCCGGACCGGCGGCGCGACGCTCACGGCGAACGTCGCGCTCGTGCGCCGCAACGCCGCGCTCGCCGCGCAGATCGCGCGCGCCGCCGCCGGATGAGCCGGATCGTCGTCGCCGGCGACGTCATGCGCGACGTCGTGGCGACGCTCGCCGCGCCGATCGCGCGCGGCAGCGACGCGCCGGCCGCGATCGCCGAGCGCGGCGGCGGCGCCGGGGCCAACGTCGCCGCGTGGCTCGCGCGCGGCCGGCGCGGCGGTGACGCTGATCGGCCGCGTCGGCGACGACCCCGCGGGCCGCGCCGCCGCCGACGCGTTGCGCGCGGAGGGGGTCGACCTGCGGCTGTCGGTCGACCCCGAGCGGCCGACGGGGACCTGCCTCGTGCTCGTCGAGCCGGGCGGCGAGCGGACGATGCTGCCCGACCCCGGCGCGAACGCCGCGCTGGTCGCCGAGCCGCTGCCGCCGGACGCGACCCACCTGCACGTCGCCGGCTACGCGCTGCTGCGGCCGGGCTCGCGCGCCGCGGCGCGGGCGCTGATCGCGGCGGCCCGCGACGCCGGGGCGACCGTGTCGGTCGACCCGTCGAGCGCGGCGCCGCTCGCCGCCGCGCCGCGGTTCCTCGACTGGGTGGCGGGCGTCGACCTGCTGCTGCCGAACCGCGACGAGGCGGCGGTGCTGACCGGCATCGCCGAGCCGGACGGCGCCGCGCGGGCGCTGTGCGCGGAGGTGGGCGAGGTGGTCGTCACGCTCGGCGCGGACGGCGCGCTCTGGACCGACGGCGACGCGGTCCTGCACGTGCCCGCCTTCCCGGTGCCGGGCGCGGACAGCACCGGCGCCGGCGACGCGTTCGCCGCGGGCCTGCTGGGCGCGCGCGCGGCGGGCGCCGGACCGGCGGACGCGCTCCGCGCCGGCTGCGCGCTGGCCTCCCGCGCGGTCGCGCGGGTGGGCGCTAGGGGTTGAGCGTCCGCCGCAGCAGGATGCTCGAGAGCGCGGTGGCGATCGCGGCGATGACCGCCCAGCCCAGCCCGACCGAGGTGAAGACGGCGAGCAGCACCAGGACGACCGTCGCGAACCCGAACGCGCCGGTCGCGAGCGTGAGCTTGTAGGCGCGGTCGGCGCGCTTGTTGCGGGACAGGCCGCCGCGGCGGCGTGGCTCGATGTCGGACATCCCTACGAGCGTAGCGGTGTTGACCAGGCGATCGGCATCCGGTGGGATGGCGCGGTGCCCGAGTACGACGCCTTCGGCCGCGAGATCGGCGAGAACACGCTCGAGGGGCTCGGCGGCGACTCGCGGAGCGCCCCGCCGCCGTCGGAGACGGCGGGCTCGGAGGCGTCCGCCGAGGCGGTGCGTGCGCAGGCCGCGCGCAGGAGCAGGCCGCGCAGGACGCGACCGACGCCGCCGAGCGGGCCGCGACCCCGCGGCCGAGCGTGTTCGACACCGGGCGACGCGCCGCCCGCGCAGGTCACGCGGACCCGCGCGATCCCGCGGTCGGTCGGCTGCCTGTTCTCGCTGATCGTGCTCGGCGTCGTGTTCGGCGGGATCGCGCTCGCCGTCGTCGGGATCTGGGGCGCCGCGAAGGACGCCATCGACGACGTCACCGACACGATCGACGCGCCGTCGCTGCCCGAGCTCCAGACGCCGACCCCGTCCCCGGAGCCGCCGTCCGGGATCGGCGGCGACTCGCTGATCGCGCCGGCCAACCTGGAGCGCGTGCTCGGCGAGCTCGGCGGCCGCTCCGCCGGACAGCTCACCGTGTGGCCCGACCGGGTCGCCGCCGAGCTGTTCCAGGGCGGGCGCGGGCGGCTCGTCCAGGTCTCCGCCGACGGCTCGGTCTTCCGGTCGGACCCGCAGCCGATCACCGGCGAGCGGCGCCGCGTCGACCTGCGCGACATCGACGTGCGAGCGCCCGCGCGGCTCGTCCGCCGCAGCGCGGCGCGCTTCAAGGTGCGCCCGGAGGGGATCGACTACCTGATCGCCTCGCCGGACTTCGACGAACCCCCGCGCGCACCACTGGGTGGCCTACTTCAAGAACGGCGTCTACGTGCAGGGCGACGCGACCGGCAAGGTGGAGCGGCGCATCCAGTAGCTAGCCTGCGGCGCGATGCTCGTCGAACGCGCCGATATCCGCAACGTGGCCATCGTGGCCCATGTCGACCACGGGAAGACGACCCTGGTCGACGCGATGCTGTGGCAGTCCGGCGCGTTCCGCGCCAACCAGGACGTCAACGAGCGCGTGATGGACTCGATGGACCTCGAGCGCGAGAAGGGCATCACGATCCTCGCCAAGAACACCGCGGTGCGCTACGGCGACGTCAAGCTCAACATCGTCGACACGCCCGGCCACGCGGACTTCGGCGGCGAGGTCGAGCGCGGGCTGACGATGGTCGACGGCGTGCTGCTGCTGGTCGACGCGTCCGAGGGGCCGCTGCCGCAGACGCGGTTCGTGCTGCGCAAGGCGCTCGAGGCGCGGCTGCCGGTGATCCTCGTCATCAACAAGATCGACCGGCCCGACGCGCGCGCGGTCGAGGTGGTCGACGAGGTCTACGACCTGTTCCTCGACCTCGACGCCGACGACGAGCAGATCGAGTTCCCGATCGTCTACTGCAACGCGCGGGCCGGACAGGCCGGGCTGGAGGCCGACGCGCTCGCCGCGGACCTCGCGCCGCTGATGGACCTGCTCGTCGCGCACATCCCGGCGCCGCGCTACGACCCGGACCACCCGCTCCAGGCCCACGTCACGAACCTCGACGCCTCCCCGTACGTCGGCCGGCTCGCGCTCTGCCGCGTCCGCAACGGGACGATCGCCAAGGGGCAGCAGATCGCCTGGTGCCGCCACGACGGGACGATCGCGAACGCGACGGTCGGCGAGCTCTACGTGACCGAGTCGCTCGATCGCGTCGACGCCGCCGAGGCCGGCCCCGGCGAGATCATCGCCGTCGCGGGCATCCCCGAGGTCACGATCGGCGAGACGCTCGCCGACCGCGACGACCCGCGGCCGCTGCCGGTGATCACCGTCGACGAGCCGTCGCTGTCGGTCACGATCGGGATCAACACCTCGCCGCTCGCCGGCCGCGAGGGGAGCCGGCTCACCGCCCGCCAGGTGCTCGACCGGCTCGACGCCGAGCTGGTCGGCAACGTCTCGCTGCGCATCAACCCGACCGAGCGGCCGGACGCATGGGAGGTCCAGGGCCGCGGCGAGCTGCAGCTCGCCGTGCTCGTCGAGCTGATGCGGCGCGAGGGCTTCGAGCTCACCGTCGGGCAGCCGCAGGTGCTGACCCGCGACGTCGACGGCGTCCTGCACGAGCCGGTCGAGCGGCTCGCGATCGACATCCCCGAGGACTACGTCGGCGTGATCACCCAGCTGCTCGCGCTGCGCAAGGGCCGGCTCGAGCAGATGGTCAACCACGGGACCGGCTGGGTGCGGATGGAGTACCTCGTCCCGGCGCGCGGGCTGATCGGCTTCCGGACCGAGTTCCTGACCGAGACGCGCGGCACCGGGCTGCTGCACCACGTCTTCGACCGCTGGGAGCCGTGGGCGGGCGAGCTGCGCACGCGGCCGACCGGATCGCTCGTCGCCGACCGGCGCGGGACGACCGCCCAGTTCGCGCTGATGAACCTCCAGGAGCGCGGGACGATGTTCGTCGGCCCGGGCGAGGAGGTGTACGAGGGCATGATCGTCGGGGAGAACGCCCGTGCGGATGATCTCGACGTGAACGCCGTCAAGGAGAAGCACCTCACCAACATCCGCTCCTCCACCTCGGAGGTGCTCGTGCGGCTCGTGCCGCACCGCAACCTGTCGCTCGACCAGGCGCTCGAGTTCCTGCGCGCGGACGAGTGCGTCGAGGTCACGCCGGAGTCCGTCCGGCTGCGCAAGGTCGATCTCGAGAAGGTGGCGCGCGTGAAGGCCGCGCGCCGGCTGAAGGCCGGCAACGAGGCGTGAGCAGGCGCACGCGGGCCCTGCTGTGGGGCGTGCTGGCGCTCAGCCTCGTCGCGGGGGCGCTGCACTACGCGGGCGTGCCCGACCTGGTCGCCTTCGCCGTCGCCGGCTTCGCGCTGGCGGGCATCGCGTGGGTGATCTCGTTCACCACGGAGCAGGTCGGCGAGCACTTCGGCCCGGCCGTGACCGGCGTCCTCCAGTCGACGCTCGGCAACCTGCCCGAGTTCTTCGTCGTCATCTTCGCGCTGTCGAAGGGCGAGATCGTCGTCGCCCAGTTCTCGATCATCGGCTCGATCTTCGCCAACGCGCTGCTCGTGCTGGGCTTCGTGATCGTCGTCGGCGCGCGCCAGTCCGAGGACGGCGTCATGCGGTTCTCGGCGCGGCTGCCGAACGACACGACCACGCTGCTGCTGCTGTCGGGCTTCATCATCGTGCTCGTCGGGATCTCGTCGAACACGCACGACAAGGCGAGCGACAACATCGTCACGATCTCGGCGATCACGTCCGTCGCGGTGCTGATCGTCTACGGGCTCTGGGCGTTCGACTACCTGCGCAGCGAGACGCCCGAGGACCGCCCGCCGGCGAAGAGCAACCTGCGCACGTCGATCATCCTGCTCGCGCTCGGCGGGCTGGGGGCGGCGTTCGTGTCGGAGTGGTTCGTCGACGCGCTGCGGCCGACGATCGACCAGCTCGGGATCTCGGCGCAGTTCGCGGGCCTCGTGATCGTCGCGATCGCCGGCAACGCGGTCGAGCACGCCGTCGGCGTCGTGCTCGCGGCCAAGGGCCAGGCCGACCTCGCGATCTCGGTCGTCAAGAACTCGATCTCGCAGGTCGCGGCGTTCCTCGCCCCCGCGCTCGTGCTCGTCTCGCTGCTGTTCTCCGAGCACCTCACGTACGCGATCGCGCCGGTCTACGTCGCGGCGCTCGCGCTGACCATCATCTCGGTCTGGCAGGTGACCGGGGACGGGGAGGCGCGCTACTTCGAGGGGGCGGCGCTGATCGCCACCTACGTGATCCTGGCCGTCTTCACGCTCTACGAGTGACCGACTTCGCCAAGACGATCAGCGACGCGTACGCGACCGAGGGCGAAGCCGTCGACCTCGGGCGCGGCGTCCACGAGGGCGAGCTGTTCCGCGACGCGGCGGTGCGCGTGCCGCTCGCGACGATGAACCGCCACGGGCTGGTCGCCGGCGCGACCGGCACCGGCAAGACCAAGTCGCTGCAGCTGCTGGCCGAGCAGCTCTCGCGCGCCGGCGTCCCGGTGCTCGTCGCCGACGTGAAGGGCGACGTGTCGGGCCTCGCCGCGCCCGCGCCGCCGGGCGGCCCGGGCGAGAGCCGCATGGCCGACCTCGGCCTGCCGTTCGCGCCCGAGGCGTTCCCGGTCGAGTTCCTCTCGCTCGGCGGGCTCGGCCCCGGCGTGCCCGATCCGCGCGACCGTGAGCGACTTCGGCCCGCAGCTGCTCGCCAAGGTGCTCAAGGCGAACGAGACGCAGGAGTCGAGCCTCACGCTCGTCTTCCACTACGCGGACGAGAAGGGCCTGCCGCTGCTCGACCTGAGCGACCTGCGCGCGCTGCTGACCTTCCTCGACTCCGACGCGGGCAAGCCGGAGCTCGAGGGGATCGGCGGGCTGTCGTCGGCGACGGTCGGCGTGCTGCTGCGCTCGCTCGTCGGGCTCGAGACCGGCGGCGGGACCGAGTTCTTCGGCGAGCCGCAGCTCGACGTCGCCGACCTGCTCCGCGTCGGGGCCGACGGCCGCGGGGTCGTCTCCTGCGTCGAGCTCGCCGCCGTCCAGGAGAAGCCGGCGCTGTGGTCGACCGCGCTGATGTGGCTCGTCGCCGAGCTGTTCGAGGCGCTGCCCGAGGCGGGCGACCTGCCGAAGCCGAAGCTCGTCGTCTTCCTCGACGAGGCGCACCTGCTGTTCGACGACGCCACCGACGCGTTCCTCGACGCGCTCGCGCGCACCGTGCGGCTGATCCGCTCGAAGGGCGTCGGCGTCTTCTTCGTCACCCAGCAGCCGACCGACGTGTCCGAGGAGGTCCTCGCCCAGCTCGGCCTGCGGATCCAGCACGCGCTGCGCGCGTTCACGCCGAGCGACGCGAAGAAGCTCCGCGCGACGGTGTCGACCTACCCGCGCTCGGACCTGTACGACGTCGAGACGCTGCTGACCTCGGTCGGCACCGGCGAGGCGGCGGTCACGCTGCTGTCGGAGAAGGGCGTGCCGACGCCGGTCGTCCACACCCGGATGCTCGGCCCGTCGTCGAGCATGGACCCGTTCCCCGGGCTCGACGCCGCGGCGAAGGCGTCGCCGATGTGGGCGAAGTACGGCACGCGCGACCGACGCCCAGAGCGCGCGCGAGATCCTCGCCGGCCGGCTGGCGCCGCCCGCGCCCGCGCCGGACCCGGTCGACGCGCCGATGGAGCACGTCCCGCTCCCGCGCCGCGCGCCGGAGCCGAAGCGCGCCCCCGCGCCGAAGGGCGGCGGCGCGGACGCGATCGGCGACTTCCTCAACTCGCGCCAGGGCAAGACGCTCCAGCGCGACATCGTGCGCGGCATCTTCGGGATGCTGCGCAAGCGGGTCTAGCGCGCGAGCGCGATCGGCCCGTCCGGCGGCCGGGCGCCCTCGGGGAACGCGACCCAGCCGGCGTCGGCCAGCCCGGCGAGCGTGCTCGCCTTCGCGCCGAGCTCGGAGATCGTGAACAGCCGGTCGCCGACCACGACCGCGCGCCGGACCGGCGGGGCGAAGGCGTCGCGGCCGCCGGGCGCGTGCGCGATCTGCCCGAGCGCCGCGATCCCGCCGGCGCGCGAGACGGTGAACCCGGCCGCGCCGCTGAAGTCCTCGCTGTCGATCGGCAGCACCGCCAGGCCCGTCGCGCGGCCAGAACAGGAACGCGTGGTGGTCCCATTCGGCCTCCGAGCCCGAGTAGCGCGACCCGAGGTCGACCTGCGCGAGCCGCGCCGGGCGCGCGAGGTCGGAGACGTCGAACAGCGACAGCTGCAGCCCGGTGACCTCGCCCGCCCGCGGTCGCGTTCTGCCCGACGCCCAGCAGCAGGTCGTCGCCGACCGGGTGCAGGTAGGCCGAGTAGCCGGGGATCTTGAGCTCCCCGCGGACGACCGGGCGCGCCGGATCGGCGAGGTCGAGCGTGTACAGCGGATCGACCTGGCGGAACGTGACCACGTAGCCGGTGTCGCCGAGGAAGCGCACGGCGTAGATCCGCTCGCCGCGTCCCAGGCCGCCGACGGCGCCGAGCCGGACGAGCCGGCCGTCGCGGTCGGCGAGCGTGGTGACCAGGCTCTCCGCGTCGTCGCCGAAGCCCCTTCGTGCTCGCGGCGCGCAGCACGCCGCGGTCCTCGGAGAGCGCGAACTGGCTCAGCAGCTCGCCGGGCACCGTGCCCGTCGCGCTGTACGCGGTCCGGCCGGGGTCGGACGTGTCGAAGCGGTGGATCGAGGTCGCCCCGCCCCCGGCGTCCCAGCGCCGGGTCGCGACGAAGAGGCTCGACGCCGACGCGTAGACGGTCTCGGCGCTCGCGAGGATCGCGTCGGCGTCGACCGACGGCAGGCCGCGCGCGAGGTCGACGGTGTAGACGGTGACGACGCCGGCGCCCGAGTACACGGCGGGCCGCCGGACCGTCCGGCAGCTCAGCCGGCGCTTCGTGACGCTGCGCGTGCGGGCGTTGACGACCCGCCGCTGCGGGACCCAGCCGGACGCGCGCGAGCGCAGCCGCAGCGCGGAGAGCGCGTCCGGCGACGACTCGACCACGATCCGCGCCGTGCGGCCCGTGAGCCGCGCGTCGACGAGGTCGCCCTCGAGCATCTCGGTCCGCATCACGACCGGCTTCGCCGGGTCGGAGACGTCGACCTGGGTCAGGTGCGCCCCGCGGAACCCGCTCCCGAGCACGAGCATGCGGTCGCCGGAGCGGAGCAGCGCGTCGGGCGCGTGCGACGACAGGTCGAGCGACGACAGCAGCCGCGGCCGCGCCGCGCGGGCGTCGACGGCGTTCAGCCGCCCGCCCTCGAGCGCCCAGATCACGCGCCCGTCGGTCTTGACGATGTCGGGCTCGTCGACCCCGGCCTCCTGCACGTTGGTCTGCGAGGTGTCGTCCGGCACGGCGCCTGCGCCCGGCGCCGCCTCGGCGCTCGGCAGGTCGGTCCGCTGCGGCATCGGCACCGGACGCGGCACGACGCGGGGGACGTGCGCCCGGGCGTAGCCGATCAGCGCGGAGCAGGAGCCGAACGTGTGGATCCGCTTCGCCGCGCGCGGCTCGGCCGCGGCGGGTGCCGTGCCGATGAACATCACGATGAGCAGGACGATCGCCGTCCGGAGCCGCATCGGCCGACCCTATCCGTTCGCGGGACGACGGACGGCCGCGCAGCGACTACCGTTCCGGACGATGGGAGCAGGTGCGCGACGGTGCGCGGTGCTGGTCGCAGGGCTCGCCCTGCTGCTGATCGCGGGGTGCGGCGGGAGCGGGGACCCGGGCCGAAGCGGGTCGTCGCCGTCGACACGAGCGAGCCGGTCCCGTGGCACTCCGGCGAGCTCGACCGCTCCAAGGCCGCGCGGGCGATCGTCGCCGCCGCCGCCCGCCGGCACGCCGAGCTGGTCCGCCTGCGCGGCGTCCCCAGCGTCGGCGCCGCGCTCCGCCGCGCGCGGCTCTCCGGCGCGATCGGCCGCGGCGCCTACCGCGGCTACCGCGCCGCCTACGACGGCGCCCGCGCCGCCGCCGCGCGGCTCCCCGGCGCGCGCGGCGTCGAGCAGCGTGCGGTGCTCGGCGGCGTCGAGGCGCTCGCCGACGGGCTCGCCCTGACCCCGAGCCGGCTCCCCGCCGTGTTCCTCAACCTGCGCCGCAACACCCGGACCTGGACCGAGGCGCCGTTCCCGGCCGCCGGCGAGCGGCGCACGTTCGGCCGCGGACCGGCGGTGTTCCAGTACGTGCCGGGGCAGGGCATGCAGCTGCACCCGCTCGCGACCTGGGGCCGGATCAACGCCGGCCTGCACCGCTGCCTCGACCGGGCCGGCGCCGGCTGCGGCAGCCGCGCGCTGCGGCGCCAGGTCGACGGCGCCGCGCGGCTCGCCTCCGAGCGCGGCGGCTTCCGCACGTGGGAGTACCTCTACCGCTACGCCCAGGGCACGCCGCCGTGGATCAGCGGCATGGCGCAGGCGACCGCCGTCCAGGCGCTGGCCCGCGCGGCGCGGGCGTTCCGCGCCCCGCGCTACGCGAAGCTCGCGCGCCAGGCGCTCGGCGCGTTCGAGACCGCCCCGCCGACCGGCGTCGCCGTGCCGGCCGCCGCGGGCGGCGAGCGCTACGTCATGTACTCGTTCGCGCCGACGATGCAGATCCTCAACGGCGAGCTGCAGGCGGTCAACGGGCTGCGCACGGCGGCGTCGCTGACCGGCAGCCCCCGCGCCACGCGGCTCGCCCGCGCGGGCGACACGGCGGTCCGCCGCGTCGTCGCCGGGTTCGACACCGGCGCGTGGTCGCTCTACTCGGCCGCGGGCGCGGAGACGACGCTCTCCTACCACCAGCTCACGACCGGCTTCCTCGCCGCCTCGTGCCGGAGGACCGGCGAGCGCACGTACTGCGACGCGGCGCGCCGCTTCACGCGCTACGAGCACGAGCCGCCGCGGATCGGGATCGGGCGGCTCGAGCGCCTGCGGGCCAGGCACGCGGTGCCGCTGCGGCTCTCGCTGTCGAAGGGCTCGGCGGTCGCGGTCCGGGTCTACGGCCCGCGCGGCCTCGTGATGGCGCGCGACCTCGAGCTCGGGCGCGGCGGCCACGAGCTGTCGTTCACGCCGCCGACGCGCGGGCGCTTCCGCGTGCGCGTCTCCGCGCGCGGGCCGGAGGGCAAGGTCGGCTTCGCCGACCGGCGCGTGCGGGTCGTGCTGCCGAAGCCGCAGCCGCGCCGGCTCGCGGCGGAGGACGACGACCCGCCGCGCAAGCCGCCGAAGCAGCTGCGCGGCGAGACGCGGGGCGGCGAGGTCGCCGCGGGGCTCGGCGGCTAGCGGCGCCGGTTGCGGCGGCGGCCGCCGCCGTTGCCGTTGCCGTTGCCGGCTGCCGTTGCGCGGCGCCTCGACGCCGAGGCCGTGGTCGAGCCCGAGCTCGCCGGCGAACTTCGCGACCTCGCGCGCCTGGTCGTCGAGCACGAACGTGATGCCGACGCCGCTGGCGCCCGCGCGGGCGGTCCGCCCGACGCGGTGGACGTAGTCCTCGCGCGCGGCCGGGGCGTCGTAGTTGATCACGTGGGTGATGCCGCGGACGTCGATGCCGCGCGCCGCGACGTCGGTCGCCACGAGCGTGTCCACGCGGCCGGACTCGAAGCGGGCGAGCGCCTTCTCGCGCTGTGACTGCGACTTGTCGCCGTGCATCGCGACCGCGTGCACGTTCTGCTTGGCGAGCCGCTTGACGAGCCGGTCGGCGCCGCGCTTGGTCCGGACGAAGACGAGCGTCAGCCCGCGCTGCGGGTCGCCCAGCTCGTGGACGAGCGCGGAGACCTTGGCCTCGTGCGCGACGCGGTGGAAGCGGTGGTCGACGGTGCCGATCCGCTCCGGGGCCGGCTTGTGCTCGCGCCGGACGGCGTCGGTCGTGTAGGCGGCGGCGATCCGGCCGACCTCGCCGTCGAGCGTCGCGGAGAACAGCAGCGTCTGGCGGTCGTCCGGCGTCATCCGGACGATCCGGTCGACGACGGGCTTGAAGCCCATGTCGAGCATCCGGTCGGCCTCGTCGAGGACGAGGAACTCGATCGCGTCGAGCGAGACGGCGCCGCGCTCGATCAGGTCGAGCAGCCGGCCCGGCGTGGCGACGAGCACGTGCGAGCGCCCGGCCTGCTTGGCCTGCGAGTGGATGCCGACGCCGCCGTAGACGGCGGTGATGCGGAGGTCGCTCGCCTTCATGACGCCGGCGAGCTCGTCGACGATCTGGGCGGCGAGCTCGCGGGTCGGGGCGAGGATGAGGGCGGACGGCCAGGCGGCGTCCGGGTCGACGAGGTCGGCCAGCGGCACGCCGAAGGCGAGCGTCTTGCCCGAGCCCGTGGGGGACTTGACCAGCACGTCGCGGCCGTCGAGCACGTCGGGGATGACGAGCGACTGGACCGCGAACGGACTGTCGAAGCCGCGCCGCGCGAGTGCGCCGGCGACGGCCTCGGTCACGCCGAGATCGGCGAAGGTTGAAGACATTGGAGGAGCTCCTTCTCGCGGCCGGGGAGCCGCGGACTTGCGGGTGGGGAGATTCGAGCGATACCCATCCGCGCCGTCGGAGCGCCGTCCAGGAAAAGCGATGAACCTCACGGATGTCGGATGACACCCGGACACCTACGCTAGCAGCGTGTCTGCATCAGGTTTGCCTAACTTCCCGACGCGACCGGGGTATGACGCAATACGATGACGCAGCAGATGACCGCAGTCACCGATCCCGCACCCCCGCACGCCGACGACGTCGAGCCGTGCCACAACGAGACCCGCGACCGGGTGATCACCGGCACCATCACGGTGCTGCCG
Source organism: uncultured Solirubrobacteraceae bacterium (assembly GCA_963724145.1). Taxonomy (GTDB): domain Bacteria; phylum Actinomycetota; class Thermoleophilia; order Solirubrobacterales; family Solirubrobacteraceae; genus DASQMT01. The sequence goes on along the minus strand of CAVRTO010000039.1, from coordinate 158,418 downwards.
GTGCTGTGCCTGTTCTTCGTCGCCTGGCAGGTCTGGGGCGCCTGGCTGGGCTGGAACGACATCTTCGTCTTCCTGATCATGTACGTCCTGACGGGCCTGGGCATCACGGTCGGGTTCCACCGCCTGTTCACGCACCGCGCGTTCAAGACCTCGCCGTTCATGCGCGGCGTCTTCGCCGTCTGCGGTTCGATGGCGATCGAGGGACCCGTCATCTCGTGGGTGGCCGACCACCGCAAGCACCACGCGTTCTCGGACCAGCCCGGCGACCCGCACAGCCCGCACGTCGACCACGGCTCGGGCTGGCGCGGCGCGATCAAGGGCCTGGTCCACGCGCACGTCGGCTGGCTGTTCCTGCACACCCACCGCGGCCGCCGGTCGCGCTACGCGCCGGATCTGATCGCCGATCCGGTGGTCAGCCGCGTCGACAAGCTCTTCGTGCCCTGCGTCGCGCTCGGCCTGATCGCGCCGTTCTGCCTCGGGTGGCTGTTCGGCGGGACGCTGCGCGACGGCTTCACCGGCCTGCTGTGGGGCGGCGCCGTGCGCGTGCTGGTCCTCCACCACGCGACCTACTCGATCAACTCGCTCTGCCACTTCTTCGGCAGCCGCCGCTTCGCGACGAAGGACGAGTCGCGCAACCTGCTCTGGCTCGCCCCGCTCACGTTCGGGCGAGGCGTGGCACAACAACCACCACGCGTTCCCGACCTCGGCCGCGCACGGGCTGCGCCGCTGGGAGTTCGACCCCTCCGCCCTCGTCATCGACGGGATGGAGAAGGTCGGCCTGGCCTGGGACGTCGTCCGCGTGACGCCGGAGCGGCAGGCCACCAAGTACGCTGCCGCGGGTTGAGCACCGAACCACTCCGCACGCAACTCGCCGAGGTCCTGCCGGACCGGCCCTTCCGGATCGTCCTGTGGGACGGGACCGAGGTCCCGTCGACCACCCCTGACGGCCCGACGTTCACCGTCCGCTCGCCGGTCGCGCTGAGCCACATGCTGCGCGCCCCCGGCCAGCTCGGGCTGGGCCGCGCCTACGTGACCGGCGCGCTCGAGGTCGACGACATCGACAAGACGCTGGCGCTGCTCGACGGCTTCAGCGCGCCCCCGATCGACGCGAAGGCGAAGCTGCGGCTGGCGCGCGCGGCGGTCCAGGCCGGCGCGCTCAAGCAGGTCCCGCGCACGCCCGCGGTCGAGCTGCGGCCCGAGGGCCGGCGGCACTCGATCGCCCGCGACAAGCGCGCCGTGACGTACCACTACGACGTCTCGAACGACTTCTTCGCGCTGTTCCTCGACGAGTCGATGACCTACTCGTGCGCGATCTGGTCGCGCGGGGCGAAGACGCTCGAGGAGGCGCAGTACACCAAGCGCGACCTCGTCTGCACGAAGCTCGCCCTGAAGGAGGGCGAGCGGGTGCTCGACGTCGGCTGCGGCTGGGGCTCGTTCGCGGTCCACGCGGCCGAGCACTACGGCGTCCACGTCACCGGGATCACGCTCTCGGGGCCGCAGGCCGAGGGCGCCCGCAAGCGCGCGGAGGCCGCCGGCGTCGCCGACCGCTGCGAGTTCCGCGTCATGGACTACCGCGAGCTGCCCGGCGAGCAGTTCGACGCGATCGCCTCGATCGGCATGGTCGAGCACGTCGGCGCGGTCAACATCGACGCCTACTCGGCGACGCTCGCGCGGCTGCTCAAGCCCGGCGGGCGGCTGCTGAACCACGGCATCGCGCGGCTCCGCTACGGCGAGGCCGAGGCGGGCCCGTTCTCCGAGCGCTACGTGTTCCCCGACGCCGCGCCGCTGCACCTGTCGCGCGTCCAGTCCTCGCTCGAGAAGTGCGGCTTCGAGACGCGCCACGTCGAGGGCTTCCGGATGGACTACGCGCAGACCCTGCGCGAGTGGCTGCGGCGGCTCGAGGAGCACCACGACGAGGCGGTGCGGATCGCCGGCCCGGAGCGGATGCGCGTCTGGGAGGTCTACCTGCGCGGCGCGCGGCGCGGCTTCGAGACGGGCTTCACGTCCGTCTACCAGGTGCTCGCGGACCGCGCCTAGACGGCGACGAGCCGGAACGACGTGAGCACCATCGGCTCGGCGTCGGTCAGGCGCCAGCCGGGCTCGCCGAGCAGCAGCGCGACCTCGTCGCGGCAGCCCTCGTAGAACGCGCGGTGGCTCTCCATCCACTCCTCGAGCGTCGCCGTGCCGGCGCTCTCGGCGCTGACCGCGGCGCCGTCGATCTGGCCGAACGGGAGGACCGCCACGCGCGTGACCTCGACCGTGCAGCGGCGCGCGCCGTGGTGGTCGGTGATCGGGAGCTGCTGGCCGATCCGCGGCGGGCCGCCGTCGAGGTCCCACTCGCGGGCGAGCGAGACCGAGACCGTCTTGGCGCCCTCGATGATCTGCGCGATCTGGCGCTCGCCGGCGCCGTCGTCGCCCTCGAACCCGAACTCGATGAACGGCTCGCGGCCGTCGCGCCACGGCGCGAGCGGGATCGTCGCGTGCAGCCGCGTGCCGGCGCCGGGGGCGCTCTCGATCTCGAGCTTGCCGCCGAGCGCCTCGACGCGGTCGCCGAGGCCGACGAGGCCGCCGCCCGCGCCCGCCTCCGCCCCGCCGGCGCCGTCGTCGGCGACCTCGGCGTGGAGGAACGGGCCGCGCCGCTCGACGGCGACGCGCAGCTCGGTCGCGCCGCCGTGCTTGGCGGCGTTCGTCAGCGACTCGGCGACGAGGTAGTAGACGGTGACCTCGACCGGGTCGGGGAGCCGGCCCGCGGGCAGCGCGGCGAGCCGCAGCCGGATCGGCGCGCCGACGGCGAGCGCGCGCAGCGACGGGCCGAGCCCGTTGGCGCTCAGCCCGGCGGGGTGCAGCCCGCGCGCGAGGTCGCGCAGCTCCGAGCCGGCGATCCGCGCCTGCTCGCGGGCGAGCCCCATCAGCCGCGCGCTCTCGCGCGGGTCGCGCTCGGCCTGGCGGAGCGCGAGGTCGAGGCACTGGCCGAGCATGACCAGGCGCTGCTGGGCGCCGTCGTGGAGGTCGCGGCCGATCCGGCGGCGCTCCTCGTCGGCGGCGTGCAGCAGCCGGGCGCGCGAGGCGGTGACCTCGATCTCGCGCGCGTGCAGGATCGCCTCGTGGCGCCGGCGCTCGAGCTCGGCCGCCGCGCGGGCGGCGAAGATGCGGAGCACGGCGCGCTCCTCGTCGCCCGCGTCGAGGCGGGCGCGGGAGAGCACGCAGACGTACCCGACGAGCGCGCCGGACGTGTCGCGCATCGGCACCGCGAGGTAGCCCTCGAGCCCGTGCCGGGCGAGGAAGCCGTCGCGCGGGAAGCGCCCGACGCTGCCGGTCGGGTGGCTGATGACGTCGGCGTCGGCGATCCGCTCGCACGGCGTGTCGGCGAGCTCGTACTCGTAGCCCTCGGGCAGCACGTCGCCGCCCGGCCAGCACGCGAGGATCCGTGCCGCTCGTCGGCGGGTGGTCGGCGCTGAGCTCGGCGACGTAGGCCACGTCGGCCGCGAACGCGGCGGCGAGGCAGCGCGAGAGCGAGCGCAGGAACGGCGCGCCGACCGTGCCCGCCGTTCCCTCGGCGATCGTGCGGAGCAGGTCGCGCTGGTCGCGCGCAGGTGGGGTGATGGTCTCCATGGGGCGTCCGTGCCGCTCGGTCGCACCGCATTCTAGGTTCAGGCCCCGGGATCGCACAGCCCCTGGGGATGAATTCGCTCCCTCCCTGACAACATGGTCGCGATGGACGCGCGGGCGACGGCGGTGCGCTGGGCGGCGCTCGCGGCCGCGACCGCGCTCGTCGCCTGGCTGGTCGCGCAGGTGGGCCTGCCGAGCTCGGCCCTGTTCGGCGCGCTGCTCGTCGGCGTCGGGGCCGCGCTGCTCGCGCCGGACCGGCTCGGCGTGCCGCCGTCGCTGTTCACCGCGGCGCAGGCCGTCGCCGGCGTCGTGCTGGGCACGTTCCTCGACCGTCAGTCGCTCGACGCGCTGGAGGCCGGCTGGCTGCCGCTCGCGCTGGTGACCGCGGCGACCCTGGCGATCTCGCTCGCGGCCGGCATGCTGCTCGCGCGCGTGACCGGGCTCGACCTGCCGACGGCCGCGCTCGGGATGGTGGCCGGCGGGGCCTCCGGCATCGTCGGCATCTCCGACGAGCTCGGCGCGGACGACCGGCTCGTCGCGTTCATGCAGTACCTGCGCGTGCTCGTCATCGTCGCGCTGACGCCGTTCCTCGCCGCGCTCGTGTTCCCCGGCGCGGACGCCGGCGGCGCGGCCGAGGCGGCACCCGCGCTCGGCGACCTGCGCGGCTGGCTGATCACGCTCGCCGTCGCGGGCGGCGGCGGGCTGGCGGGGCACCGGCTGCGGATCCCCGGCGGCGCGCTGCTCGTGCCGATGGGCGTCGCCGCCGTCCTGACGCTCGCCGTGCCCGGCGGCGAGTTCACCGTCCCGCCCGCGATCAGCGAGGTCGCCTTCGCGCTGATCGGGCTCCAGGTCGGGCTCAAGTTCACGGTCGCGACGATCAGGCTGCTCGGGCGGCTGTTCGGGCCGGTGCTGCTCGCGGTGTTCGGCGTGCTCGCCGCCTGCGCGCTGCTCGCCGCCGTGCTGGCGCTGACGACGTCGGTGTCGATGCGCGACGCCTACCTCGCGACGACGCCGGGCGGCCTCTACGCGGTGCTCGCGGTCGCGGTCGGCAGCAACGCGGACGCCGGGTTCATCCTCGCCGCCCAGGGGCTGCGGCTGATCGTCATGATCGCGCTGGCGCCCGTCTTCGTCCGCTGGGTGGTCGCGCGCTGGGGCGCCGGCGCGACGCGCTCGGCCGAGACGTAAGGTGACGACATGAGCGAGACCGTCGACATCGCGATCATCGGCGCCGGGTTCTCCGGCCTGGGCCTCGCCGTGCGGCTGCGCGAGCAGGGCGTCGAGGACTTCGTGATCCTCGAGCGCAACGCCGACGTCGGCGGGACCTGGTGGGCGAACACGTACCCGGGCTGCGCGTGCGACGTCCCGTCGCACCTGTACTCGTTCTCGTTCGCCCCGAACCCGGACTGGAGCCGGACCTACTCGCCGCAGCCCGAGATCCGCGCCTACCTCGAGCGCGTGGCGCGCGAGCGCGACCTCTACCGGTCGATCCGGTTCGGCACGAGCGTGACCGGCGCGGACTGGGACGACGCGGCCGGCCGCTGGACGCTCGCGACGTCGGCCGGGCCGGTCTCCGCCCGCGTGCTGGTCGCGGCGCCCGGGACGCTGACCGAGCCGAGCCTCCCCGACCTGCCCGGCCTGGGGTCGTTCGCGGGCACGACGTTCCACTCGGCGCGCTGGGACCACGGCCACGACCTGCGCGGCGAGCGCGTGGCGGTGATCGGCACCGGCGCGTCGGCGATCCAGCTCGTCCCGGCGATCCAGCCCGACGTCGCCGCAGCTGCACGTCTTCCAGCGCACCGCGCCGTGGGTGATGCCGCACACCGCGCGCGCGATCCGGTCGCGCGAGCGCAGCTTCTACCGCCGCGTCCCGGCCGCCCAGCGCGCGGTCCGCGCCGGCGTCTACGCCGGCCGCGAGCTGCTCGTGCCCGGGTTCACCCGGCGCCCGGGGCTGCTCAAGGTCGCCGAGCAGCTCTCGCGCCGCCACCTGCGCGACCAGGTCGCCGACCCGGAGCTGCGCGCCCGGGTCACGCCCGACTACGCGATCGGCTGCAAGCGGATCCTGCCCTCCAACCGCTGGTATCCGGCGCTCACGGAGCCGAACGTCGAGCTCGTCACCGACGCGATCCGGGAGGTGACGGCCGGCGCGATCGTCACCGCCGACGGGACCGAGCGTGCGGTCGACACGATCATCTTCGGCACCGGCTTCCGCGTCGCCGAGATCCCGGTCGGCCACTGGATCCGCGGCCGCGGCGGGCGAGCTGCTGTCCGACGCCTGGGCCGGCAGCCCGCGCGCGCACCTCGGCAGCACGATCGCCGGCTTCCCCAACCTGTTCCTGCTGCTCGGCCCGAACACCGGGCTCGGGCACAGCTCGATGGTCTACATGATCGAGTCGCAGATCGCCTACGTGACCGACGCGCTGCGGGTCATGCGCGAGCGCGGCGCCGCGGTCGCCGAGGTCCGGCCCGAGGTCCAGGCCGCCTACAACCGCGAGATCGACGCGCGGATGGAGCACACGGTGTGGAGCACGGGCTGCTCGAGCTGGTACCAGGACGCGACCGGCCGCAACCCGATCCTGTGGCCGGACTGGACGTGGCGCTTCCGCCGCCGCACGCGGCGCTTCGACCCGGCCGCAGCACGCGCTGCGCGCCGGGACGCCGGCGCCCGCGCCGGCCGCCGCCGGCTAGCTCAGCAGGCCGATGACGAGGAAGATCACGCCCGCCACGATCTCGAACAGCGCGGTGCGGCGCAGCGCGATGCTCGCGGGCGGCCGCGGCGCCTCGTCGCCCAGCCCGGCGGCCGCGGTCTGACGGCGGGTGAGCAGGCTGACGATGACCAGCTCGACGACGCCGACGGCGATGAGGACGATCCCGAGGATGAGCACGCGCGGAGCCTAGCCGACCGCCGCGGGCGTCCAGCGCACCCGCAGCGCGTCCGGCTTGCGGAACACGAGCCCGCGCGCGGCGGGGTCGCCCGCGAGCTCCAGCCCCGGCAGCCGCGCGAGCGTCCCGGCCACGGCCTCCTGCGCCTCGAGCCGCGCGAGGTGCATCCCGATGCAGACGTGCGGCCCGCCCGCGAACGCGGCGTGCAGCTTCGCGTTCTCGCGCCGGACGTCGAAGCGGTCGGGGTCGGGGAACACCGCGGGGTCGCGGTTGGCCCCCGCGATCGAGACGATCACCAGCTCGCGCTCCCCGATCTCCGCGCCGCCGAGCGTCGTCGCGCGCGTGCTGTAGCGGTCGATCACCGCGGCGGCGGGCTCCAGCCGCAGCGACTCCTCGATCGCGTTCGCGAGCAGCGCGGGCTCGGCCCGCACCGCCGCGAGCTGCTCCGGGATGGAGCAGCAGGTGCGCGATCGCGTTGGCGATCATGCCCTCGGTCGTCTCGATGCCGCCGAACAGCATCACGGCGGCGTTCGACATCACCTCGTCGCGGTCGAGGCCGCCGGCGTCGCCCGCGGCGGCCGCCAGCAGCGACGACTCCGGCGCGCGCCCGAGCGCCGGCGCCATCGCCTCGCGCAGCGCCGCGTAGCCGCGCGCGCCGGCCTCGGTCGGCGCGCGCCCGGCGCTGATCTCGGTGACCGAGCCGACGATCGCGTCGTACCAGCCGAGGACCTCGCCGGTCCCCGCCTCCTCGAGCCCGAGCGCGTAGGTCACGGCCGCGGCGGCGAGCGGGCCGGCCAGCTCGCGCCGCAGCTCGGCCTCGCCGGCGGGGGCGATCGCGTCGAGCAGCCGGCCGACCTCGTCGGTCACCGGCGCGCGGAAGCGCTCGCGCACGGCGTCGAGCCGGAACGGGCGCGCGAACGGCGCGCGGTGGCGGCGGTGGGCCTCGCCGTCGAGCGAGAGCATGCTCGGGCCGACGACCCGGCCGGTCGAGAAGCGCTCGTCGTCGACCGTGAACGTGTCCGGGTCGCGCATGACCTGCAGCGCGAGGTCGCGGCGGGTGACGAGCCAGCCGCCGAGCGCGGGGACCCACGCGACGGGCTCCTCCGCCCGCAGTCGCGCGAGCAGCGGGTGCGGGTCGGTCTCGAGCTCCTCCAGCGTCGCCGCGGCGCCGAGCGGGACCATCAGGACGGCGTGAGGGCGGCCGGGGACTCCGTGCCGGCGCGGACCGCGCGGCGGTGCAGCACGCGCGCGGCGAGGATCCCGCCGAGCGCGCCGAACAGGTGGCCCTGCCACGAGATCCCGTCCTCGGGGACGAGCCCCTGCAGCAGCGTCGTCCCCCAGATCACCAGCACGACGAGCCCGATCGCGATCTGGCCGAGGCTGCGGCTGTAGACGCCGCGCGCGACGAGGTAGGCCGCGTACCCGAAGACGATGCCGCTCGCCCCGATGTGGACGGTGTGCGACGGCGCGATCAGCCACGTCCCGAGCCCGCCGACGAGCATCACGATCGCGGTCACCGCGACGACGCGCCCGAGCCCGCCGACCGCGATCGCGAAGCCGAGCAGCAGGAACGGGATCGTGTTGCCGATCAGGTGGTCCCAGCCGGCGTGCAGGAACGGGGCGAACAGGACCCCGTCGAGCCCGTCGACCTCGCGCGGCTCGATCCCGAGCCGGTCGAGCCGGCCGCCGGCGATCTGGTCGATCACCTCGACGACCCACATCAGCGCCGCCATCGCCCCGACGAAGGCGAACCCGCGGACCACCGGCGACTCCGAGACCGTGCGCTGCTGTGGCGGGGTCACCGTCTGAGCATCGCATAGCCTTGCGCCGTGGCCTTCTACGAGACCGCCGTCCGCCCGCTGCTGTTCCGGCTCGACCCCGAGCGCGCCCACGACCTGACCGTGCGCGCGTCGGAGCTGTCGGGCCGCTCGGCCCTGGCGCGCCGCGCCGCGCGGCGCGCGCTGGCGGTGGACGACCCGCGGCTGCGCACGACGCTTCGCGGGGCTCGAGCTCGCCAACCCGCTCGGGCTCGCCGCCGGCTTCGACAAGAACGGCCGCGCGGTCGGGCTGCTCGGGGCGCTGGGCTTCGGCCACGTGGAGATCGGCTCGGTCTCGGCCTGGCCGTCGGACGGCAACCCGCGGCCGCGCCTGTTCCGGATCCCGCAGGACGGCGGCATCGTCGTCAGCTACGGCGTCCCCAACGAGGGCGCCGACGCGATCCGCGCACGCCTCGACGCCGTGCCGGCCCGCGGTCGCGCTCGGGATCAACCTCGTCAAGACGAACGACCCCGCGCGGCCCGCCGTCGAGCCCGACGTCTACGAGGACTACGCGCGCTCGTTCGCCGCGCTGCAGGACCGCGCGCACTACGTCGCGCTCAACCTCTCGTGCCCGAACTCGGCCGCCGACCGGGACTTCTTCGACGACCTGCCGCGGATCGACGCGCTGCTGACCAGGCTCGCCGGGTGCGACCCGCGCGTGCCGGTGATCCTCAAGCTCAAGCCCACGCTCGACGCGGGCGTCCTGCGCGAGATCGTGGCGATCGCCGACGGCCACCCGTTCGTGGCCGGGTTCGCGATCAACCTGCCGGCGGGCAAGCCGCGCGAGCTCGAGCTGAGCGCGCCGCGCGCGACGCTCGACGGGATGCCCGGCGCGGTCGGCGGCAAGCCGGTCGAGAGCTACGTCAACGCGATCCTCGGCACGCTCGCCGGGATCACGGGGCCGGAGAGCCGCTACGCGCTGATGGCCGCCGGCGGCGTCACGAGCGCCGAGGACGCCTACCGCAAGCTGCGCCTCGGCGCCGGCGTCGTCCAGCTCTACACCGGCCTGATCTACCGCGGCCCGGGCGTGGTCCGCGAGATCCTGCGCGGCCTGCCCGCGCTGCTCGAGCGCGACGGGTTCGAATCCGTCGGGGACGCCGTCGGCGCCGATCGGGGCTGAGCCGTGTCGCACGTCACCGTCTCCAACCTCGCGTACGCCCACCCGGGCGGCGACCAGCTGTTCGGCGAGGTCTCGTTCAAGGTCTCCCCCGGGCAGCACGTCGGGCTGGTGGGCGCCAACGGCGTCGGCAAGTCGACGCTGTTCCGCGTCCTCGCCGGCCAGCTCCCGGCGGCCGAGGGCGACGTCGACATCGGCGCCTTCGCCTACATGCCGCAGGACGTCGGCGTCGGCCCGGACTCCGGGCGGACGGTGCGCGAGCTGCTGCTCGAGGCGGCCCCGGCGCGGCTCCGCGACGCCGGCACGCGGATGCTCGCCGCCGAGCGCGAGCTGGCCGACGGCGCCGACCCGGCCGGCGCGGGCATGCGGCTCGGCGAGGCGATCGGCGACTGGTCCGAGCTCGGCGGCTACGAGCTCGAGGGCCAGTGGGACGCCTCGTGCCGGCGGATCGTCCGCGCTCCGCTCGACGAGGTCGGCGGGCGCGAGACGACGCAGCTCTCGGGCGGCGAGCGCAAGCGGCTCGTGCTCGACGTCCTGTTCGAGGGCGAGGCGCAGGTGCTGCTGCTCGACGAGCCGGACAACTTCCTCGACGTCCCCGCCAAGCTCGAGCTCGAGGCGCGGATCGCCGCGTCGCGCAAGACCGTGCTGCTGATCAGCCACGACCGCGACCTGCTCGGCGCGGCGTGCAACGCGATCCTCACGCTGGAGGCGAACGGGACCTGGCTGCACGGCGGCTCCTACACGACGTACCCCGAGGCGCGCGAGGCGCGCCAGGAGCGGCTGGGCGACCGGCTCGAGCAGTGGAAGCGCGAGGAGCGCCGGCTGTTCCGCTTCTACAAGATCATGAAGCAGCGGGCCGCGATCTCCGACGGGTTCGCCAGGAAGGCCGACGCGGCCGAGTCCCGCTGGCAGCGGTTCGTCGACGCCGGCCCGCCGCCCGCGCCGGTCGTCGACCAGCAGATCAACGTCCGGATCCGCGGCGGCGACTCGGCGCGGATCGTCGTCGCGCTGCGCGATCTGGGCATCGACGGGCTCGTGCGCCCGTTCGAGGAGGAGATCCACTTCGGCGAGCGGATCGGCCTGATCGGGCCCGAACGGCTCGGGCAAGACGCACCTGATGCGGCTGCTCGCCGGCGAGGAGATCCCGCACGAGGGGACGCTGCGGATCGGCAACCGCGTCTCCGCCGGCCTGTTCACCCAGCTCAACGCGCGCGCCGATCTCGCCCACCGCGACGTCCTCGACGTGGTCTTCGAGCGGCTGGGGGCGCTCGAGCCGTCGATGCGCGCGCTCGCCCGCTACCGCCTGCAGGAGGCCGCCAACCGCTCGACCGACACGCTCTCCGGCGGCCAGAAGGCGCGGCTCGAGATCCTCACGCTGGAGCTCGAGGGCCACAACCTGCTGCTGCTCGACGAGCCGACCGACAACCTCGACATCGACTCCTCCGAGGCGCTCGAGAACGCGCTCGACGGCTTCGAGGGCACGGTCGTCGCGGTCTCCCACGACCGGGCGTTCCTGCGCCGGCTCGACCGCTTCCTGCTGCTCGCGCACGACGGGTCGGTCTACGCGCTGCCCGACCCCGAGACCGCGCTGGAGGCGCTCGCCGATCCCGCGCACGTCGCCGGCGCCCGGCTCGCCAAGCGGCTGACGCCCGCGTAGCCGCCGGTCCCGATAATGGTCGCTCGCCATTCGCGACGGAGGACCACCGTGGAGATCACGAGGAGCAGCATCGACACCGCCAAGGGCCCGGCGGCCTGGTTCACCGGCGACGTCTACATCGACGCGGTGGCGACGCCGGTCGCGCCGGCCCGCGCGCAGGCCAACCTCGTCCACTTCACCCCGGGCGCCCGCACCGCGTGGCACACCCACGCGCTCGGCCAGACCATCTACGTGACCGAGGGCGTGGGCGTCTGCCAGCGGCGCGGCGGGCCGGTCGAGGTGATCCGCCCGGGCGACCGCGTCTTCTTCGCCCCGGGCGAGGACCACTGGCACGGCGCCGCGGCGACCCGCTTCATGGTCCACCTCGCGCTCAACGAGGTCGATGCGGACCACCCCGACGCCGCCACCTGGGGCGACCAGGTCAGCGACGCGGAGTACGCCGCCGCGCCGCCGGTCTGAGCCGACGGCTCAGTCGTCGCCGCCGCCGTGGCCGCTGTTGCCGCCGCCGTGGCCGCTGCTGTCGTCGCCGCCGGAGTCGTCGTCGCCGCCGCCGTGGCCGCTGCTGTCGTCGCCGCCGAAGTCGTCGTCGCCGCCGTGGTCGTCGAAGCCGTCGTCGCCGGAGCTGCCCGACCCGGAGCTGCCCGGAGCCGGAGACGCCGGAGCCGGAGACTGCCGGACCCCGAGTCGCCGGACCCGCTGCCGCGGTGGTGGCCGTGATCGTCGTCGCCGCGGTCGTCGCCGCCGCGGTGGCGCCCGTGGTCGTCGTCGCGGTCACCGGCGCCGGCGGTGCCCGGCGCGTCGCCGGGGCCCTGGTCGGCGGTGCCGTCGTCGTCGCCGGCGCCCGCGGTGCCCGGCGCGTCGCCGGGGCCCTGGTCGGCGGTGCCGTCGTCGTCGCCGGCGCCCGCCGTGCCCGGCGCGTCGCCGCGGCCCTGGTCGGCGGTGCCGTCGTCGTCGTCGCCGCGCCGGCCGTGCCCGGCGCGTCGCCGCGGCCCTGGTCCGCGGTGCCGTCGTCGTCGCGCACGCCGTTCTCGTCCGAGGCCTGCGTGACCACGGTCGACTCCGGCTGCGGGGCGGCATCGCTCGCGCCGAGCGCGAACGCGCCGGCGCCGCCGAGCACGGCGGCGATCCCGGCCGTGGCGATGAGGGTGGCGATCCTGGGCATCTGGGTCTCCTTCCTGGGGAACGGTCGGGAGCCACGATCGCGAGCAGCCGCCCAAGCACCCGGCAACCACGGGCAAAGGTTCGGCCAAATCTGCGTCGGCGCCACCCGCGGTCGTTACCGTTGCCGCCATGGCCGACGGCCCGACCATCCTGCTCGTCGAGGACGAGCGCTCGATCGCCGAGCCGTTCGCCGGCGCGCTCGAGCGCGAGGGCTTCCGTCCGGTCATCGCCGCCACCGCGCAGTCGGCGCTCGAGGCGTTCCACCGCGTCGACCCGCACCTCGTCCTGCTCGACATCGCCCTGCCCGACGGCGACGGGCGCGACATCGCCCGCGAGCTGCGGCGCGAATCGGGCGTCCCGATCATCATGCTCACCGCGCGCGGGACCGAGACCGACCGGGTCGTCGGGCTCGAGCTCGGCGCCGACGACTACGTCGTCAAGCCGTTCAGCTCGGCCGAGGTGATCGCGCGGATCCGCGCCGTGCTCCGGCGCAGCGGCCGCGACGCGGCGGCGACGCCCGACCCGCCGGTCGAGATCGACGGGCTCCGGCTCGACCCGGGCGCCCGCAGCGTGTCGCTCGACGGCGCGCCGCTCGAGCTCTCGCGCAAGGAGTTCGACCTGCTCGCGCGGCTCATGCGCGACGCCGGTCGCGTGGTGACCCGCGAGGACCTGATGTCCGACGTCTGGGACGAGAACTGGTTCGGCTCGACGAAGACGCTCGACGTCCACATCGGGTTCCTGCGCCGCAAGCTCGACGACGACGCCGCGCAGCCGCGCTTCGTCCACACGGTGCGCGGCGTCGGATTCCGCTTCACGGGCGCGGACGGCACGTGAGCCTCCGGGCGCGCCTGCTGATCGCGCTCGGCTACCTCGTCGCCCTCGTGATCGTCGCCTTCGCGGTGCCGCTCGGGCTCAACCTCCGCGACCGCGTCGCCGACGAGGTCCGTGCCGACGCCCGCACCCAGGCGAACGTGCTCGCCGCCGGCGCCGGCCGGCTCGTCGCGGGTCGCGACCGCGATCAGCTCGCCGACCTCGCCGAGAGCGTGTCCGGCGCCGCCCGCGCCCGCGTGGTGGTCGTCGGGCGGAACGGCCGGATCCTCACCGACACCGCCGGATCCCCGAGGCGGTCGGCGCCGACTTCTCCAACCGCCCCGAGCTGACCGCGGCGCTGGGCGGCGACCGCTTCCAGGACCAGCGCTTCTCCGACACGCTGGGCCGCGACATCCTCGCCACCGCGGTCCCGGTGTTCGACGACGGTCGCGTCGTCGGCGCGGTCCGGCTGACGCAGAGCGTCGAGGCGGTCGACGACGCCGTCCGCCGCACCGCGGTCGGGATCGCGGCCGTCGGGCTGGTCGTCCTGCTCGCCGCGCTGCTCGCCGCCTACCTGCTCGCCCGCGCGGTCACGCGCCCGATCGAGCGCCTCGGCGCGGCGGCGGACACGATCGCCTCCGGCGACCTCGACGCGCGCGCGCCGGTCGAGGGCAGCCGCGAGCAGCGCTCGCTCGCGCGCTCGTTCAACGTGATGACCGAGCGGCTCGCCCGCGCGGTCCGCGCACAGGCGGAGTTCGTCGCCGACGCGTCCCACCAGCTGCGCACGCCGCTCACCGGCCTGCGGCTGCGGATCGAGGAGGCGCGCGCGAGCACGGACCCGGAGCAGCGCCGCCACCATCTCGACGCCGGCCTGGACGAGCTCGACCGCATGTCGGGGACGATCGACGATCTGCTCGTGCTCAGTCGCACCGGCGAGCGCGAGGGCAGGGGCGAGGAGGTCGACCTCGCGGAGGCCGCCGCCGACGCCCGCCGCCGCTGGGAGCGCGCCGCCGGCGCCCGCGAGATCGCGCTGGACCGCGACGCACGACGGCGCCGGCAGCGTCCTCGCCTCGCGCGCCGACCTCGACCGCGCCGTCGACGCCGTCCTCGAGAACGCGATCCACTACACCCCGCGCGGCGGCCACGTGCTGGTGCGCGCCGACGGCGCGACGATCGAGGTGCTCGACGACGGCCCCGGCCTCGCGCCCGGTGAGGAGGACGAGGTGTTCGGCCGCTTCCACCGCGGGCGGGCGGGCCGCGCGCGGCGCGAGCGGGACCGGCCTCGGCCTGCCGATCGCGCGCGAGCTGATGCGCGCCTGGGGCGGCGACGCCACGCTCGCCAACCGGCCGGAGGGCGGTGCCCGCGCGACGCTCACCGCCCCGCGCTTTGCCGGCTCTTTGCCGCCCGCCTCCTACGGTGGTCGCGATGCGTGAACGGATGCTCTGGATCGCGATCGGCGTGCTGAGCCTGCTGCTGGCGGCGGCGCTCGGCCTCGCCACCAGCCGCCTCACCGAGGCGCCGGTCGGCCTGACCGCCGAGCCGGTCTCGGCCGACGAGGCGCTCGCCCCGACCGCCACCTCCACGCCGGACGCCACCGCGACGCCGCAGCCGAAGCCGAAGCCAAGAAGCGGCGCAGGCCGAAGCCGACCGCGACCCCGACCGCGGAACCGACGGCGGTGCCGACCGCGGTCCCGACGGCGGCGCCCGTCATCCCGTCGTCGGGCGACGACGGCGGCTCGACGACGACAACTCGGGCCACGGCTCGGACGACTCCGGGGGCGACGACAACAGCGGTCACGGGCGCTCCGGCGACGACGACTGAGGCCGCGCTCCGGCTCACGGCCGGACGCCGTCCACCCCGCGCGACACCGACCGGCTCGGCTTGCCGGCGAGGTCGCGGACCGCCCGGTAGGCCATGTCGATCGCCGAGTCCACGTAGGCGCGCGGGGCGGAGTCCGCGTTCGCGATCGCCACCCGGCCATAGCGCTTCCGGGCGACGTGGCTCGGCAGCTCGCCGTCCACCCGGGATTACCCTAACGCCGCTAGAAGAACGTCCGCGCGGCATAGTACACCCCGTGGCCAGACCGAATCGCTCCGATCAGACGCGCGAGGCGATCATCCGGGCGGCGCTCCGGCTGATCGACGCCGAGGGCATGGACGCGCTCTCCACGCGCCGGCTGGCGAGCGACCTGGGCATCCGCGGCCCCTCGCTCTACCACTACTTCGAGGGCAAGGACGCGCTGCTGACCGGGGTGCGCGAGCTGCTCTCCGGCGAGCTCTGGAGCGGCGTGGAGCGGCGGCTCGCCGACGTCGGCCCGGGTGACTGGGAGGGCGTCCTGCGCGGGTACGTCGAGGGCGCGCTCGACGGCATGGCGCGCCACCCGAACGCGGTCGCGTTCATGGCGCTCACCCCGATCTCCACCCGCCGGACGCTGACCGGCTACGAGTCGGTCCTCGAGCGCCTGACCACGGCGGGCTGGCCGCTCGACTTCGCGTGGCGCGTCTTCCTCGCCGCCGAGAACCTGATGCTCAGCGCCGCGCTCGAGGCGGGCGCACCCGACTTCACGCCGCCCGCCGGCGATCTCGCGGAGCTCCCGCTGCTGCGCACGATCGTCGCGGAGGCCGCCGCCGACCCCGCGCTCGACGAGGGCTACCAGGTCGGCCTGGACGCGTTCGTCGAGGGCGTCCGCGTCGCGCTCGCCGCGCGGGTCTAGGCCCCGGCGGCGGCGGCGCCCGCCGGCACCGCGTCGCGCTGGTGCGGCGGCCGCAGCAGGCAGACCCCGGCGCCGGCCAGCGAGGTCGCCGCGAGCACCCAGAGCGCGGTGTGCATGTTCTGCACGAACGGCGCGAGCGTCGCGTCGGAGAGCCCGGTGGTGACGCCCGAGAAGATCTTGAACAGCACGTCCTTCGGCACCGCCGAGGTGACGATCGCCAGCACGAAGGCGATCGAGAGGACCGCGCCGGTGTTCTGCAGCATCGTCCTCACGCCGGCCGCGATCCCGCGCCGGTGGGCCGGGACGGTGCCCATCATGGCCGCGGTGTTCGGGCTGTTGAACATGCCCGAGCCGACGCCGACCACGAACAGCCACAGCGCCGCCCACCAGCGCGAGCTGTCGATCCCGAGCATCGTCATCCCGGCGAGGCCGAGCGCGCTCACCACCATCCCGAGCGCGGCCAGCACCCGCGACCCGTGGCGGTCGGCCCAGACGCCGGCCAGCGGCGAGGCGATCAGCATGCCGATGGCGAGCGGCGCGAGCTCGATCCCCGCCTTGATCGGGTCGTCGCCCTTCACGCCCTGGAAGTAGAAGACGAACAGGAACATCAGCGCGAAGCGCGAGAGCCCGTTGATGAACGCGGCCGCGGTCGCGGCGGAGAACATCCGGTTGCGGAAGATCGTCAGGTCGAGCATCGGGGCCGGGACACGGCTCTCGATCAGCACGAACAGCGGGAGCAGGATCGCGCCGGCGATCAGCGAGCCGAGCGTCAGCGGGTCGCTCCAGCCCGAGATGCCGCCGCGCGAGACGCCGAGCACGAGCCCCGTGAGCCCGACGACGAACACCGCGGTGCCCAGGAGGTCGTAGCCGGGGGTGCGCTCCGGCTTGACGAGCTCGCGCAGCACGAGCGCGGCCCAGATCGAGCCGAGCGCCGTGAACGGGACGTTGAACCAGAACACCCAGTGCCAGGAGATCGCGACGAGCGCGCCGCCGAGCACCGGCCCGAGCACGAGCCCGACCGCCGCGACCATCGTGTTCGTCCCCATCGCGAGGCCGAGCTGCTCGCGCGGGAACGCGTCCGTGACGACCGCGGCCGCGTTCGCGAACAGGAACGCGCCGCCGATCCCCTGCAGGATCCGCCAGACGATCAGGGTCGTCCCGTCGGGCGAGAAGCCCGCGCCCAGCGACGCGAGCCCGAAGACCACGAAGCCGCCGACGTAGGCCTGCTTGCGCCCGAACAGGTCGGACAGCCGGCCCGCGGTGAGGACCAGCACGGTCGAGGCGATCATGTAGGCGAGGATCACCCACACGAGCCCGAGGATGCTGGTGTTCGAGCGCGCGCTCGAGATCGGGTAGGGCGATGATCAGCGTGCCCGAGTTGATCGTGGCGAGCAGCATCCCCAGACTGGTGCACGAGAGTGCCCACCACTTGTAGTGCTCGTGGTCCGATCGACCCCCGGCCGCCGGCGCCGTGTCGTCGTTGCGGATGCCGTCACCGTTGGTACTCTAGCCCAACTTGATCTTGACGTAAACGTAAGAAACGAACCTGGCATGGGTGGAGCGGCGACAGAGGCGCGGTACCGGATCGGCGAGGTGGCCGAGCTCGTCGGCACGACCGCGCGCACGATCCGCTACTACGAGGAGATCGGGCTGCTCCCCGCGCCGGAGAGCCACGCCAAGGGCCGTCACCGGCTCTACACGGAGTCGGACGTGCACCGGCTGCAGGAGATCGTCCGCCTGCGCGACGGGCTCGGCGTCCCGCTCGACGAGCTCCGGAGCCTGCTCGAGGCGGAGGAGGCGCGCGCCGCGCTGCGCGAGCGCTGGGCGCACACCGAGGACGCCGACGACCGGCGCGAGATCCTCGAGGCGGCGCTCGGCCACGTCGGCGCGCAGCTCGACCTGCTGCGCGCGCGCCGCAAGGAGCTCGACAAGCTCGAGGGCGAGCTCGTCGACAAGCGGCGCCGGCTGCGCGCGCGGCTGCGCGAGCTCAGCGGCTGACGTCGACGACCAGCCGGCCGCGGACCGCGCCGGCCAGCAGCCGCGGCGCGGTGTCGAGCACCTCGCTCAGCCCGATCTCCGCGGTCATCTCGCCGAGCCGGGCGGGATCGAGCTGCTCGCCGAGCCGGCGCCAGGCCTCGAGCCGGCGCGGCATCGGGCACTGGACGCTGTCGACGCCGATCAGCGCGACCGCGCGGAGGATGAACGGCGCGACCGTCGCGGGGAGCTTCATCCCGCCGGCGTTGCCGCACGCGGCGACGGTGCCGCCGTAGCGCGTGCCGGCGCACACGTTCGCGAGCGTCTGCCCGCCGACGGTGTCGACCGCGGCGGTCCAGCGCTCCTTCGCGAGCGCCTTGCCCGGCTCGGAGAGCTCGGCGCGGTCGAGGATGTCGGCCGCGCCCAGCCCGCGCAGGTAGTCCGCCTCCTCCGGCCGCCCGGTCGAGGCGATCACCTCGTGGCCGAACGCGCCGAGCAGGGCGACGGCGACGCTGCCGACGCCGCCGGCCGCGCCGGTGACGAGCACCGGGCCGTCGCCGGGGGCGACGCCGCGGTCCTCCAGCGCGAGCACGCAGAGCATCGCCGTGAAGCCGGCGGTCCCGATCGCCATCGCCTGACGCGCGTCGAACGGCGCGGGCACCGCGACGACCCAGCCCGGCTCCAGCCGCGCGCGCTGCGCGAGCCCGCCCCAGTGGCGCTCGCCGATGCCGAACCCGGTCGCGAGCACCGCGTCGCCGGGCGCGAAGGCCGGGTCGTCCGACGCGCTCACCGTGCCGGCGAGGTCGATCCCCGCCACCATCGGGAACGAGCGCGCGATCGGGGCGCTGCCGGTGATGCCGAGCGCGTCCTTGTAGTTGAGCGAGGAGTAGGCGACGTCGACGGACACCGCGCCGGCGGGCAGGTCCGCGTCGTCGAGCTCCGCGAGCCGCGCGCGCGGCCCCTCGTCCGTCTCCTCGATCAGCACGGCCTTGAACACGGCGGGTCCTCCGTTCGGCGGATTGCGCCGCGCACCATAGTGCGCCGGCGGCGTGCGCCGCCGCGCCTAGGCGACCGTCACCGGATGGCGGACGACGGCCCAGAACTGGTAGCCGTTGGTGTTGAACGGCACCGCGTCGGGCTGCGTCGTCCCGGCCCGGTCGGTCGCGCGCGCCAGCAGCGCGTAGGCACCGGGGCCGGGCGGCCGCCAGTCGACGGTCCAGCGCACCCACGCGCGCGGGACGTTCGGCCCGTGGAGGCGGGCGCGGCGCGTGCCGCCGCGCGGGTCGCCCTCGATCCGGACGTCGACCCGCCGGATCGCGGTCTCACCCGACCAGGAGCGGCCGTGGAGCACGAGCCGCCGCCCGGCGGGGAGCGTCGCGCCGAGCGGCAGCTCGAACGCGCTCTTGACCTGCTGCGCCGTCAGCGGCGGGGAGTCCGCCGGGTAGTCGCCGCCGGTCATGCGGTACTGCGTCGTGTTCCAGGGCGAGAACAGCGGCCGGTCCGCGACCTCGATCCGCCCCAGCCACTTGATGCTGGCGATCCCGACCCAGCCGGGGACGACGAGCCGCGCCGGCGCGCCGTGGTCCGGCGGCAGCGGCACGCCGTTCATCTCGTACGCGACCAGCACGTCGTCGAGCGCCTTGCCGACGGGGAGCGGCCGGCGGACGTGGCCCTGATCCACGCCGTTGCTCACCACGGTCGCGTCGAGCCCCTCGGGCAGCACGTCGACGGCGCGGCGCGAGATCCCCGCCCGCTCGAGCACCGCGCCGAGCGGCACGCCGCGCCACTCGGCGACGCCGACCGCGCCCAGTCCCCACTGCGAGCCGGCCGCGGGCGTGCCCTGCTGGCTCGCGAAGAAGCTGCGCCCGTTGCCGGCGCACTCGATGAACGCGACCCGCCGCTCCGACGGCAGCGCGCGCAGGTCGCGCAGGCTCAGCGCGACGCCGCCCGGCCGCCGCAGGCCCGACCCGAACACCTGCAGCCGCCAGGTGCGCGGGTCGATCCGCGGCGTCGCCGTGTGGTTGCGGACGAAGAAGCGCGCGGCGGGGGTCAGGTAGCCCTGCCCGGCCATCGCCTCCCAGCGCATCTCGGCGTTCGTCCCGATCGGGATGAACCACTCCGGCGGGAGCGGCTTGACGATCGGCGGGGCCGGCGCCTGCGCGAACGCGCCCGGGAGGCGCGCGCCGCCGGCGCCGAGCAGCAGCGCTCCGGCCGCGCCCGCCCGCAGCAGGTCGCGCCGCGACAGCCCGCGCTCGCGCCATGCGCGGCGGTCCTCGAGGTACTCGCGTTCGTCGGTGATGTCGCGCTGCGCCATGTCGCCCCCTTGCCGAGCCGTCGGAGCTGGCAATGTACATCAAGTTCGTAGACTTGGTGCATTGCCCGACGGAGCGTCGGAGGCGTACCGTTCGCACCATGCCCAGCGTGGGCGTCCGCTACATCGTCGACGACGTGGACGCGGCGATCGCGTTCTACCGCGACCGGCTCGGCTTCCGCGAGGTCATGCACCCGGCACCGACGTTCGCGATGCTCTCGCGTGGGGAGCTGCGGCTCGCCTTGAGCGCGCCGGGCGGCGGCCCGGGCGGCGGCGGCCGGGCGACGCCCGACGGCACCGTCCCCGCTCCGGGCGGCTGGAACCGGATCCAGCACGAGGTCGACGACCTCGACGCGACGGTGGCGGCGTTGCGCGACGCCGGCGCGACGTTCCGCAACGAGATCGTCGAGGGCGTCGGCGTCCGCCAGATCCTCGTCGAGGATCCGGCGGGCAACCCGGTCGAGCTGTTCCAGCCGCTGCGGCCCGAGGCCTCGCTGGACCGCTGACGGCAGCGCCGACCCAGTCGGATAGCGTCGGCCGATGCGCGAGCGCGACGCCGTCAAGGAGGACGTCGAGGCGACCGCCGCCGCCCCGGCGCGCGCCGGGGCGCCGGACCTCGCCAGGACGCTGATCTCGCTCCAGCGCTCGGTGGGCAACCGCGCCGTCCGGCGCATCCTCGCCCGCGACGCCTGGTCCGAGGCCGTCAAGTACGACAAGTGGCTGGAGGCCGCGAAGGCGCTCGGCGACCTGAAGGACAAGGACGTCGACGAGCGGCTGCGACAGCTCAACGTCGGCCAGCTCGGCGCCCTGCTCGGAGGCACGCGCGACTGGGGCACCGACGGGGCCGGCGAGACGGTGTGGGACCCGAAGACCAACGCCCGCATCCGGGAGCTGATCTACGCGCACCGCAAGGGGCGGACGTTCGTGACCTTCGCCGCCGCGGGCAAGGTCCCGACCGGCAAGCTCGGGAGCGCGATCAAGGGCTCCAACGACGCCGGGATGCAGATCGAGCTCTACTACCTGCCCGACCCGGCCAAGGTGGACGCGTCCGAGATCGCGTTCGTCCAGATCGTGCGCCGGCTGAAGGCCGACGGCAGCGTCGACCGGGACAACGAGCAGGCCTACTCCGCCGATCGCACGACGCCCAGCGGCTGGCACATCGACGCGTACGAGGCGGACATCTCCGGCTTCTACGGGATGAAGGGCCTCAGCACGACCGCGATCACGCACCCCTGGTACCGGAGCGCGCCGACGATCCCCTGCTTCATGCGCGACACCCCGGGCATCACCGCGGACGGGCGCTTCGAGGCCGAGGCGGCCCCGGTGCAGATGTCGGGGGACGACGAGGGCAAGGCGTACGGCTCGATGACCTGGGGGATGACGAAGGCCGGCGGCCGCGTGACCACCGATGCGGTCGGCTACAAGGCGGCGCCGTCCGCCGACTTCAAGGCGGCCG
Organism: uncultured Solirubrobacteraceae bacterium; assembly: GCA_963724145.1. Taxonomy (GTDB): domain Bacteria; phylum Actinomycetota; class Thermoleophilia; order Solirubrobacterales; family Solirubrobacteraceae; genus DASQMT01. The sequence continues at coordinate 136,910 of CAVRTO010000039.1, read as the reverse complement.
CGGCGGCGTGGAACGCCCAGGTGAGCAACCCGGGCAAGAAGGCGAACCTCGGACAGCTCCTGCTGCCGACGATCAAGTAGGGCTCCCGAGGGAGCGCCCGCCTCCGACCAAGATCAGGAGCAGCTGAGTCGGCTGGAGCTGGCTTTGATCACCTGGGCACGGTTGCTCCGATGAGTATCGGGGGCTCTCCGGGTCATACCGGTTGACTGTCCCCATAATCAACCACCACCACGGCGGTCGGTACACGATGAGCGCCCCTACCTCGATCACCATCACGCCGGTCTTCGTTGCCGACCTTTCCGTCGAGGGCGAGCGGATGCCGGTCTACGTGCACGTCATCGACCATCCCGATGCGCGCGTGCTGGTCGACACCGGCATGACGGAGCTGCACCCGGCCTTGGCCGACATGGATCCCCGCCTCCGGCCGCTGAGCGAGCAGGACTTCGATCTCGCCGGCATCGACATCGTCGTCAACACGCACCTGCACGCCGACCACTGCGGCGGCAACCACCTCTTCGCCGGCAAGCCGATCTACGTCCAGCGTCGGGAGCTCGACGACGCGCGCAGCAGGGACGACTACACGATTCGCGAGTGGGTCGAGGCGCCCGGCGTGCGGTACGTGCCGGTCGACGGCGAGCACGAGCTGCTGCCCGGGCTCCGACTCGTCCCGGCGCCGGGCCACACACGCGGCATGCAGATGGTCGTCGTCGAGACCGGCGGGCGCCCGGTCATCGTCGGCGGCGACGTGGCGGTGTGGTTCGGCGAGTTCGACGAGCCGCCCACCGAAGGCCGGCAGCGGGTCCTTGCGCTCGACCCCGAGCTCGTCTGGCTCACGCACGAGCGCGAGCCATGGCGACCCCCCACCGTCTGAGGCAGCACGCCACCGACCAGGAGAACCTTGCCGTGCGCAAGATCATCACTTTCACCCACGCCACCCTCGACGGCTACATCGACGAGCCGCACAAGTGGGCGTTCCAGTACTCCGACGAGGAGTTGCAGGACTACGGGATGAAGATGACGCTCCGCGCCGACGCACTGCTGCTCGGCCGCATCACCTACGAAGGCATGGCACAAGCCTGGCCCACCAGGGGCGGTAACCCCTTCGCCGACCACGTCAACTCGATCACCAAGTACGTCGTCGCCTCCCAACCGGTCGACACGACGGCGTGGGATCCGACCGTGGTCATCGCCGGCCCCGACCTGCTCGACGAGGTCAGCCGACTGAAGCAGGCCGGAGGCGGCGACATCCTCATCTGGGGCACCGGCCAGCTGACCGACGCCCTCGCCGCGGCCGGCCTGCTCGACGAGTACCGGATCTGCACCTCCCCGGTCATCAAGGGAGGCGGCGAGCCCCTGTTTCGCCTCGCCAGCACCGGCACCGTCGAGCTCCTCGACACCAAGACCTTCGCCACCGGCGCCGTCGTCCACGCCTACCGTCCCACCTCAGCCGCCTGATCCGGGGACCCCGGCACGTCGAGCGCTTGCGATCCGCTCGCCTTAACCAGAAAGCCCCGCGTGAGCGGGGCTTTGGCCGTCGGCGGCAGGCTGTCACCACCGTCGTCGGCGGATAGCGGGGGCGGGATTCGAACCCGCGACCTTCGGGTTATGAGCCCGACGAGCTACCTGACTGCTCCACCCCGCGTCGCTTGGGCAATTGACACTAGCACCATCATGCGTGGCTTCAAGCCCCCAGGAGCGCCTTCAGACGGAGCCCGTTCCGGACCGCGAATCCCTCCCAGTCGTTGTTGAAGTAGGCGAGCACCTCGGCCTCCTTCCGGAGCCCGCGCGATCCGGTCCGCCCACCCCCGCAGCTCGCGCTCGCTGTAGTTGCCACGGCGCCCGCGCGTGCCGTAGTGGAAGCGGATCAGCGTCCAGTCCGCGGTCAGCGGCGACGCGGGCAGCGGGCGCCGCTTGTCGTCGCCGATCACCAGCGCCGCGCCGTGCGTGTGCAGCAGCCCGAACACCGCGCTGCAGAACCAGCTCGCGTGCCGGAACTCGAAGGCGTGGCGGCCTGGCGGGCAGCGCCTCCAGCGCGGCGGCCAGGCGGTCGTCGTCGCGGTGGAAGTTCTCCGGCAGCTGCCACAGCAGCGGTCCGAGCTTGGGCGACTCCGCGAGCGGCGCGATCCCCGCGTAGAGGCGCTCGATCCCGCGGCCGGTGTCCTGCAGCCGGCGGACGTGCGTCAGGTAGCGGCTCGCCTTGACCGTGAAGCGGAAGTCGTCCGGCGTCTCCTCGACCCAGCGCGCCACCGCCGCCGGCCGCGCGAGCCGGTAGAAGGTCGAGTTCACCTCGACGGTGTCGAAGCGCGTCGCGTAGTGGGCCAGCCAGCGGCGCTGGGCCAGCCCCTCCGGATACAGCCGCCCGCGCCAGTCCTGGTAGTTCCAGCCCGAGCAGCCGACCCGGACGGGCCGGTCCGCCATCTCACCCGACCTTGAACTTCACGATCGGCCCCTCGGCCTTGCAGTCCGAGATGCCCGCGTCGCAGTGCGTGCGGTAGGCCTGCCAGTAGTACGTCCCCGGCGAGTTCAGCCAGAAGCCCGGGAAGTCGTAGAACTTCGCCTTGTACTCGTAGCGCGAGCCCTGCTTGTGCTTCGCCTTCCCGATCGCGGCCTTCGAGCAGATGACGCCGTCGGCGTCCCTGCGCCTCGACTTGCAGACCTGCACGAAGGTCCCGGCGCTCGGGCCCTTGCACGTTGAGCTTGAAGACGAACGCGCGACCGGACGGGATCGTGTCGCCGGCCTTCGGCGTGACCGGGGTGATGCCGTTCTTGGTGACCGCGCCGGCCGGCGCGGCGAGCAGGAGGAGCGCCGCGAGCGCGGCCAGGGGGAGCGTTCTGCGCATGGTCGGCCGACCCTATAGCGTGCGCGGGCACCCGTGCGCGTGGCGGTCGTCGACATCGGAACCAACTCGACCCGGCTGCTGATCGCGGACGCCGGGGACGACGGCGTGTCGGAGCTCGCCCGCGAGTCGACGGTCACCCGGCTGGGCGAGGGCGTGGACGCGACGGGGCGGCTGGGCGATGCGCCCCAGGAGCGCGTGTTCGCCGTGCTGGAGCGCTACGCGGCGCAGATCGCCGCACACGACTGCGAGGCGAGCACCGCGGTGATGACCTCCGCGGTGCGCGACGCGGACAACGGCGACGCGTTCCGCGCGACCGTGGCCGAGCGGTTCGGGCTCGCGGGCCGCACGCTCTCCGGCGACGAGGAGGCGCGCTACACGTTCGGCGGCGCGACCGCCGCGCGCCCGGCGGACGACGCCACCACGCGCGTGGTGATCGACATCGGCGGCGGCTCCACGGAGCTCGTCTGCGGCGCCGGGCACGAGCCGGGCTTCCACGTCTCGACCCAGATCGGCGTCGTCCGCTTCTCGGAGCGGTTCATCGCCGACGACCCGCCGCAGGCCGCCGAGCTCGACGCGCTGGCCGCCGAGGCGGCGCGCGGCATCGAGGCCGCCGTGCCGGCCGACGTCCGCGCGAGCGCCGGGCGCGGCGATCGCGGTCGCCGGCACCGCCACGTCGTGCGCCTCGATCGACCTCGCCCTCGATCCCTACGACGCCGCGCGGGTCGAGGGCCACGTGCTGTCGCGCGCCACGCTCGCCGGCCTGCGGGACCGGCTCGCGGCACTGCCGCTCGAGAGCGCCGCGAGGTCCGCGGACTGGACCCCGAGCGGGCCCCGACGATCGTCGCCGGCGTCGTGATCCTGGGGTGCGCGCTCACCGCCTTCGGTCTCGGAATGGTCGAGGTCTCTGACCGGGACATCCTCTGGGGCGTGGCCCTCGATCTGGCCGGCAAAGCCTGATTCCAGCACGGATTGCCGAAAACTGGACGTTCGTACGATGGCCCTTCCTTGACACCCGCGGGATACTCGCAGTGTCGGTCAGGGCGATGTGCCTCCCGCCGTCGTCCTCCGACGCATAGACCCGGGCGATTTGCCGCATCAAAACGGCGCCTCCCGCCGTCTGGGTCGCACAAAGGCCCCCAAGGCACGTACCCCTGCCCGTCCTGAAGGGGCCAACTTGAAGCCGTCTCGCCCCGCCGCGAGGCGGCTTCTCGTTTTCAAGCCAGGTTCGCGCTCCGCGGATAGGCCACCGAGGGGTCGGTCAGCACGTTCACGAGCGCCGGGCCGTCCGCCGCGAGCGCCCGCTCGAGCGCCGGCTTGAGCTCCGTCGGCTCGCGCACGAGCGACCCCTGACCGCCGAGCGCGGCCACGACCTCGTCGTAGCGCGTCTCCGGCCGCAGCTCCGCGACCACCGAGTAGCCGTAGAGGAACTCCATCGGATGCTTCTCGAGCCCCCAGATGCCGTTGTTGCCCATCACGCCGACGACGCCGACGCCATGGCGGGCGAGCGTGTCCCACTCCATCCCGGAGAACCCGAACGCGCCGTCGCCGAGCAGCAGGACGACCTGGCGCTCGGGGCGCGCCAGCTTGGCCGCGAGCGCGTAGCCGGGACCGCAGCCGAGGCAGCCGAACGGGCCGGGGTCGAGCCAGCAGCCGGGCTCGTAGGACTCGATCGCGCGGCCGGCGTACGAGGCGAAGTCGCCGCCGTCGCAGATCACGATCGCGTCGCGGTCCAGCACCTCGCCGAGCTCCTTGTAGACGCGCAGCGGGTGCAGCGGCGCCCGCGGATCGCCCAGCTGCTCGGCCTCGGCCGCCCGCTTCTCCTCCTCGACCGAGCGGAGCTGCGCGGTCCAGGCGGACGTGTCGGCGCCGCCCGCGGCGCCGGCGAGCGTCCGCAGCGTCTCCGCGACGTCGCCGTAGAGCTCGGCGGCGACCGGGCGCGGGTGCTCGCGCTCGGGCTCGGCCAGGTCGGCGACGATCAGCTCGCAGTCGGGCCCGAAGGCCTGGCCGAAGCCCAGCCGGAAGTCCATCGGGACGCCCGCGACGATCGCCACGTCGGCGCCCTTGAGCCCCGCGCTGCGCGCGCGCGAGAAGAACAGCGGGTGGTCGGCGGCCAGGCACCCGCGCGCGAGCCCGTTGAGGAACACGGGGATCCCGCACGCCTCGGCGAGCTCGCGCAGCGCGTCCTCGCCGTGGCCCCAGTAGAGGTTCGTGCCGGCCATGATCACCGGGCGCTCGGCGTCGCGCAGCAGGGCGACGGCACGGTCGAGCGCCCGCCCGTCGGGCGCCGGGCGCGGCGGGTCGTAGGGCTCGGGCGGCTCGGGCTCGGGCGCCTCCATGAAGACCTGGTCGAGCGGGAAGTCGAGGAACGTCGGCCCCGGATGCGGGCGCTGCGCGACGTCGAGCGCCTCGTCGACCAGGCCCGGGATCTCGGCGGTCGTGGCCGCCGTCGCGGCGAGCTTGACCAGCGGGCGCACGAACGGCACGTGGTCGATCTCCTGCAGCGAGCCCTGGCCCCAGCGCATCGCCGGCGCGCGGCCGCCGAGCACGAGCATCGGCGAGTGGTTCTGCTGGGCGGAGCCGAGCGCGCTCATCCCGTTCGTGACCCCCGGCCCGGCGGTGAGGGCGCAGACGCCCGGCTCGCGCGTGACCTTCGCCCAGCCCTCGGCCGCGAAGGCGGCGGCGGACTCGTGGCGGACGTCGACGAGGTCGATCCCCTCGGTCCGGCAGCCGTCGTAGATCGAGAACAGGTGCCCGCCGGAGAGCGTGAACAGCTTGCGGACGCCATGCGCCTTGAGACGGCGGGCGACGAGGCGCCCGCCGTGGAACGCCGGTGCTTCCTCCGGATCCGTGGTCATGGCGGGGGAACATACCCCCCCGATCCGGGGGTGCGACCCGATCCGCCCTCGCGCGTGGGAACGCCGCGCGCCTAGGTTGCCTCCATGGACGCCACTCAGGTCACACGGAACGTGTACACGCCCTTCGCCGAGCTCGACCTCCTCCTCGCCGAGGAGGAGCAGGACGCCGTCGTGCTGCCCGCGCTCGAGGTCGGGGACGTGCGTGAGCCCGAGACCGTCGACGCGTTCAACGCGCAGATCCTGGCCGGGCTCGTCTCGCCCTAGAGCTGGGCGACGCGCGCGTAGCGCGCGGCGGCGATGCCGTCGCCGAGGCGACGCTCGCCCCAGTACAGCGCGCGGCCGATCCGCAGCGCCGGCAGCCGGTCGGCGCCCGCGTCGACGAGGCCCTGACCCACGCGCTCGATCTCACCGTCGCGGCCGCCGTCGTCCGCGGCGAGCATGCACTCCTCGTAGGTCAGCCCCGACGCCGTGGCCGCCTCGGCCAGGATCTCGGGGTCGTCGAGGTCGAAGCCGCCGCAGAACGCGAGCCGCGTGGCCGCGAGCACGTACGCCGCGCCGCGCCCGCGCTCGGCCGCCAGGACGGCGACGCGCATGGCGGCGGACACCCCGGCGGGGAACCGCTCGGGCCAGATCAGCGGGAGCCGCAGCTCCGCGGCGCGCTCCTCCGCCGCGTGCCGGACGGCCGCCGCGTGGCCGCGGTGCAGCCCGGGCGCGGTCGCCGGCGTCCAGACGACGTCGTCGAACGCCCGCTCGATCCGCTCGGCCGCGAGGTACGAGAACGGACACGCCAGGTCGAAGAAGAACTGCGCGCGTGTCCGCTCCGGCCGCTGCCCGGAGCGGAGCCGCCGCGCTTCCCTGCGCGCGGCGAGATCGATGAGTTCGCCCATGGTTCCGATCTGCCTGTTTTCTGACAGGGCATCCCGCCATCCAGCCCTGTGTTCAAGGAACGACGCGGGCCGGAGAAACTTGCACCGCCGGTGTCCGGCCCGGATGAACGTCCAGGGTGGTGTTCGCACCCCATGGCGCAAGCGGATCACCAGCCCTACCGTTACGCCGTCTGGAGGTCTATTCTCGCCGTTGCCGCTGAAACCGCCGGATCTGCGGAGGTTCCACCATCCCCCCCGTCCCCCCGCCCAAGCGCCACCCATACGACCAGTGGTCACCTGACGCACGCGCGCTCGACCTGGTCGGCGACAAGTGGACGCTGCTCATCATCCGCGACCTCGCCGCCGGGCCGCGGCGCTTCGTCGAGCTGCAGCGCGTGCTGCCCGGGATCTCGACCGAGCAGCTGCGGTCGCGGCTCAACCGGATGGTCGCGGACGGCCTGCTGACGCGCCAGCGCTACCGCGAGGTGCCGCCGCGCGTGGACTACGAGCTGACCGAGCGCTCGCGCGAGCTGATGCCGGTGCTCGGCGCGCTCGCGCGCTGGGGCTACGACTGGGCCTGGAGCGCCCCGCGCCAGGGCGAGGACGTCAACGTCGGCGCGGTCTTCCGGCTCGCGCCCGGGCTGATCGACGCCGGTGACGCGAGCGGCTCCGTCGACCTCGTGCTGGTGGGTGACACCGACCGCGTCTTCCGGCTCCTCGCGAAGAGCGGCGACGTGACGATCACCGAGCGCCCCGAGGGCGACGCCGACGCGGTGGTCACCGGCGACGAGGAGGCCTGGATCGCCGCGCTGGGGCCGGACGGCTCGACCGCGGCGCTGGACATCAGCGGCCGGGCCGCGCTGGCGCGGACGCTGCTGGCGGGCTTCACCGCGGCGGCGACGCGCGCGGCGACGCGCGCCGCGTAGCGTCGAGCACGTAGAGGAGATGCGGGCGGCCGTAGGCGAGCCGCTCGCCCGCGCTCCTCCATGCCGAGCTTGTCGAGCACGTGGCGCGAGCCGGTGTTGGCCGGCTCCACCTGGGCGAGCACCCGCGGCAGGCCGAGCGGGCCGAACGCGTGGTCGACGAGCGCCTCCGCGGCCTCGGTCGCGTAGCCCTTGCCCCAGGCGCTGCGCGCGAGCGTGTACCCGAGCTCGACGTCCGGGCCGGTGCCCGCGAACGGGTGCAGCCCGGCGTCGCCGACGATCGCGCCGCCGTCGCGCTCGGTCACGGCGAGGAACGAGTAGCCGCGCTTGGCGAGCACGTCGCCGTACGTGCGGAGCGCCGCCGCCGTCTCGGCGAGCGTCGCGTGCGGGCCGGCGCCGACGTAGCGCATGACCTCCGGGTCGGCGTAGATCGCGTGGATCTCGTCGTGGTCGGCGAGCGTGAACGGGCGCAGCCGCAGGCGCCGCGTCGTCAGCTCCACTCAGCGCGCCGCGAGGCCGTGCGGTTCGCCCGCGCCGCCCGCGATCCGGTCGGCCATCTCGCGGCGCCGCCGCTCGACGCCCAGCTGCGGAGGCCCGGCGCCGGGGCGCCGCCGCTCCACGACGGTCTCGCCGCCGCAGATCTCGCACGGTGCCTCGAGCGCGTGCTCGAGGGAGCCGGGGAACAGGCTCCACCGCGTCTCACCGCATTCCGTGCAGCGCACTGCTTCCATTGAACTCGACTGCTCCTTCGAGGGGGTCGGCCCATTGTTCCACGCCGGCGGGGGTGCGTGGGAACGATTCGTCCGGTAGAAGACCGGGCGGGATGGCGGCCAGGGGCAGCAGCGCAGGGATCCTCCTGCACCGGGCGGGAAACGACGGGGCGCGAGGTGCTGCTCGTCCATCCGGGCGGCCCGTTCTGGGCGAAGAAGGACGACGGCGCCTGGTCGATCCCGAAGGGCGAGCTGGACCCGGGCGAGGACCCGCGCGCGTGCGCGCTGCGCGAGTTCGCCGAGGAGACGGGCACGACCCTCCCGCCCGGCGAGCTCGCCGACCTGGGCGAGGTGCGGCTCAAGAGCGGCAAGACCGTGGTCGGCTTCGCGGCCGAGGGCGACCTCGACGCGGCGGCGATCGTCAGCAACACCTTCGAGCTCGAGTGGCCGCCGCGCTCCGGCCGGCGGCAGGCGTTCCCGGAGGTCGACCGGGCGGGCTGGTTCGGCCTCGACGCCGCGCGCGTGAAGCTCAATCCGGCGCAGGCCGCGTTCGTCGACCGGCTCGAGGCGCTGCTCGGCTGAGTGCCCGGGGTGGGAGTCGAACCCACACGCCCTTGCGGACAGTCGGGTTTAAGCCGACCGCGTCTGACCAGTTCCGCCACCCGGGCGCGGACCGGATCGTATGGGAGACCGCCGACCGGCGGCGACGGCCGCGCAACCTGGGGACCGGCGGTTCCGTAGCGAGTGGCTACCCTGGATACGAGCAACTTCTCCGCCTGCTTCTGGGTTCTCAAGAGGCGGAACCTGGCTCGCGTCCCCTTTGGAAGTCTCGGCTCTCACCCACGCCGGCGTTGCCGGCCATGCCCGTTCTCCGCTGCTGCGGCTGCAGTCGGACGAGCGCCTGATCACGCTCATCCGGCGCGGCAACCACCACGCCTTCGAGGCGCTGGTCTCGCGCTACCAGTCGCGGCTGCTGGCCTTCTGCCGCCACATGCTCTCGAGCCGCGAGGACGCCGAGGACGTGCTGCAGGAGGTCTTCGCCGCCGCGTTCAACGCGATCAACGCCGACGACCGCGAGATCAACGTGCGCCCGTGGCTGTACCGGATCGCGCGCAACCGCTCGCTCAACCACCTGCGCAAGACCCAGGCGATCGGCGTCGACTCGATGGACGTGCATCTCTCCGAGCACGGCCTGACGACGGCGGACAAGGTCCACAAGCGCGAGGAGTTCCGCCAGCTGATGGCGGACGTGCAGGACCTGCCGGAGACGCAGCGCACCGCGCTCCTGCTGCGCGAGATCGACGCGCTCTCCTACGACCAGATCGCCGAGGCGATGGAGACCACGGTCCCGTCGGTCAAGTCGCTGCTCGTGCGCGCCCGCGTCGGGCTCGCCGAGGCGGCCGAGGCGCGGCTGCTGACCTGCGACGAGGTCCGCGACGAGCTCGGCGAGGTCGCCGAGGGCCTGCGCCGGACGAGCCCGCCGGTCCGCCGCCACCTGCGGACCTGCGACCGCTGCCAGCTCTTCAAGCGCCAGCTGCGCCAGACGAACCGCGCGCTGGCCGCCGTCTTCCCGGTCGGGCCGCTGCTGCTGCTCAAGAAGGTCCTGCTCGCGCACGCGGGCGGGGCGGCCGCCTCGTCGGGCGGTGCCGCCGCCGCGGGTGGCAGCGCCGCCGCAGCCGGTGCCGCGGGCGCAGCCGGCGCCGCCGCGGGCGGCGCGATGAGCGCCGGCGCGGGCGCGCTGGCCTCGAAGGCCGTCGCCGGCCTCGCCGCCGCCGCGATCGTCACCGCCGGCGCCGTCGAGGTCAAGCACGTCAAGGACCGCCCGGCGACGAAGGCCGACGCCGTCCAGACCGCCCAGGCGCCGCCGCCGGTGCCGGTCGCGCAGAGCTCCGAGCCGGTCGCGGTCGCCTCGGCGCCGCAGCCGGTCACCGAGTCCCCGGCGACGGCCGCGGAGAAGGCGCCGGCCAAGACGAAGGCGGACGCGAAGCCGGCCGAGAAGCCGCGCGCCGCCGCGACGGCGACGCCGACCCCGGCGCCTGCCGGCGCCGACCCCCGCCCCCACGACCACGCCGACGCCGGCCGCGGGCACGCCGCCGAACGTCGAGCAGCACGAGGGCGACACGGTCACCCTGCCCGACGCCCCCGCCGCCGGCGAGGCGCCGACCCCGGTCGGCTCGGGCCCGCAGCCGCCGGCCACGACGCCGACGCCCGTGCCGTCGCCGCCGCCCGCGCGTCACGCCGCTGCCGCCGACGGCGACCCCGGTGCCCACGCCGGTCCCGACGCCGCCGCCCGTGGTGACGCCGGTCCCGACGCCTGTGCCGTAGCGGTCTCCGCCGGCGAACGTCAACGGCGGCATTGAAGGGAGCACGGGCGGGGCGGTCGCGACCTCAACGCAGCAAGCGGCCCGGATGCCGGCTGTTCGTGCTGCGTTGACGTCGTCATGACGACGCCAACGCAGCACGCACAGCCGGAATCCGCGCCCTTGCTGCGTTGATGTCGCGACCGCACGGTCCGTGCCTCCCTCAATGCCCGAAGTTCGTGCCGGCGCGGCTAATGGATCCGCGACCCCACCGGCACATCAGAGCGCGGCTCGAGCAGGATGATGTTCCCCGCCTCGTCGCTCGCCCCCAGGCACAGCACCTGCGACATGAACGGCCCGATCTGGCGCGGCGGGAAGTTGACCACCGCGACCACGAGCCGGCCCTCCAGCTCGTCGCGCGCGTAGTTCGTGATCTGCGCCGAGGAGCGCTTGACGCCGATCTCCGGGCCGAAGTCGATCGTCAGCTTCCAGGCCGGCTTGCGCGCCTCGGGGAACTCGTCGACCGCGGTCACGCGGCCGACGCGCATGTCGACGGCGAGGAACTGGTCGAAGTCGATCTCCGCGCTCACGGCGCGGCAGCCTACCCGCGCAGCAGCGCCGCCGCCTCGTCCGCGCCGGCGTGCGCGGCCCAGTCGGCCGGCGTGCCGTCGTAGAGCGCGTCGCGCAGCCCTCGGTCCGCGCCGGCGGCGAGCAGCGCCCGGACCGCCTCCGTCGCCCCGCTCTGCGCGGCGAGGTGGAGCGCCGTGACCGCCTCGCCGTGCTGCGGCCCGCCGAACGTCCCGCGCGCGTCGACGTCGGCGCCGAGCGCGACCAGCGCCTCGATCGCCGCCACGCGGCCCGTCGCCGCCGCCCACGCCAGCGCCGTCCCGCGGTAGACGTCGGCGTCGACCCGTGCGCCGCGCTCGACCAGCACGCGCAGCGCGTCGGCGCGGTCGTTGCGCGCCGCCCAGGTCAGCGCCTCGTCGACGATCTCGGCCGGGTCGTCGCCCGGCGTCCAGGCCGGGAAGCCGCCGTGCGGCCGGTAGAACCCGCGCGCGGCGCCGGCGGCGGGCGCAGGCGGACCGCCCGCCGGGAGCAGCGTGTCGAGCAGAGCGAGATCGCCGAGCCCCGCCGCCACGCGCAGGTTGCCCGGCGCGAGCGACCGCGCGGCCAGCAGCTCGGCCGTCCCGGCCTGGCCCCAGAACAGCGCGACGACGAGCGGCGTCCCGCCGGTGCCCCGCGCTTCGACCGCCACCGGCGCGCCCGCGTCGAGCAGCAGCCGCGTGAGCGGCACCAGCCCGGCGGACGCGGCCTGGTGCAGCGCCGTCCAGCCGTGGGCGTTGGCGTGCGCGACGTCCGCGCCGCGCTCGAGCAGCAGTCCCACGGTGCGCTCGTCGCACGTGTACGCCGCCATCCCGAGCAGGTCGTTGCCGTTCGTCCCGACCTCCCGCACCACGTCCGGGGCCGCGTCGAGCGCGGCCGCCAGCCCCTCGACGTCGTGCGCCTCGACCGCCCGGTGGGCGACCAGGAACGGGTCGTCCGAGGACCCCAGCGCCGCGACGTGCTCGAGCAGGTCGGCCCAGCCGTCGTAGCCGTGCTCGGCCGCGACGACCGCGCGGGCGCCCGCCGCGGTCAGCGGCGCGCCGGCGCGCTCGAAGGCGGCGACGGCGCCGGGGGTGCCGTCGGAGGCCGAGGCGAGCAGCCCGTCCGCGCGCCCCTCGTAGTAGAGGGGATCCGCGTGGTAGGCGTGCTGCCTGTGCCCGCCGACGAAGTCGGTTGGGTGCACCAGCTCCCGATCGAGAACAGCGCCTCGAGATCGTGGCGCGAGAAGACCTCGAACGCGACCATCGTGCTCGTCCGCCGGATCCCCGGCAGCTTCGCCATCCGGCCCGTCACGACCTCGGCGATCTCCTCGGCGCTGCGGACGCGCAGCATCGCCACGAAGTCCCACTCGCCCGTCACCGACCAGGCCTCCGCGACGCCCTCGACGTCCGCGAGGGCGCCGCCGAGGTCGCTCATCGCGCCCCGCTCGGCCTCGATGAGGACGATCGCGTGGGTCACCGGACGGTGTGGGTCTCGCCGGGGGCCAGGATCACGACCTTCGTCTCCGTCGCGTTCTCGACGTCGGACTTGAACGCCTGCGGCGTCGGTCTCGATCGGCGGGAACGTGTCGTAGTGGATCGGGATCACCTCGTCGGCGCCGATCCACTCGCACGCGGTCACGGCGTCGAAGCGGTCCATGGTGTAGTGGCCGCCGATCGGGACGAGCGCCAGGTTGACGTGGTTGCCCCGCTGGGCGATCAGCTTCAGGTCGGAGAACAGCGCCGTGTCGCCGAGGTGGTAGACGAGCCGGTCGCCGACCATGATCAGCAGCCCGGCCGGCGGGCTCACGGTCCCGCCCGGCGTGGTCGACGAGTGCCACGCGGGCACCATCTTCACCCAGCCCCAGTCGAACGCCACCGTCCCGCCGAAGTTGGGGTCGAAGACGTCGAAGCCCTTCTCGGCCAGCTCGTCGGCGATCTCGACCATGGCCAGGATCGGCGCGCCGGTCCGCTTGGCGATCGCCTCGACGTCGCCGTAGTGGTCCTGATGGCCGTGGGTGAGCAGGATGTGCGTCGGGTCCAGCTCGTCGGCCTGGATCGTCGCCTTCGGGTTCCCGGTGATGAACGGGTCGACGAGGATCCGGGCGTCGCCGTCCGTGATCATCACCGCCGACTGGGCGAGGAAGCGGATCTCCATCTGGTCAGTCCTCCTGTCGCATGAGCTCGTGAGCCAACTCGTACCCCACGGCGACCCCGATCAGCATCGAGACGCCGGTCTCCTCCGCGATCAGCGTCCGGACGGCGGCGAGCCGGTCGTCCACGTCGGGCTTCCCGGCCGCCTCGAGCACCGCCGCCTGATGGGCGGAGCCGAACCAGTCGGCGGCCTCCAGCGCCTCGTTGAGGATCCGCTGGATCCCCGGGGCGTTCGCGCCGACCATCCGCTGCGCCTCCTCCAGGCGCGCGGGGTCGGACAGCAGCTCGATCGCCGCCTCCACCTGCTCGTCGGTGTAGCGCGCCATGCTCAGCGGGCGCGCGCGAGGCCGAGGCCCAGCACGATGCCGACCAGTCCGCCGCCGAGCCCGGCGAGCGAGCTGGCGCCGTCCGTCACCAGCGGGAGCAGCACGAGCAGGACGGCGATCGCGAGCACGCCGAGCAGGTCGGAGTCGTCCTCGCGGCCGGCGCGGCGGCCGAGGATGTCGCGCATCGACCAGGCCGCGAGCATCGCCAGCGCGGCCGCGTTGCCGCCGACGGCGATCGCACCCTCGTCGGCCGCAACGACGAGCGCCATGCCCGCCCCGCCGCCGATCACGAAGACCATCAGCGGCGCCCACCAGCCGTGGCGCCGCTCGAGCAGCGTGCCGAACAGGGCGATGGCGGACAGCGCGGCGACCTCGTAGCCGGTCGAGCCGTAGACGAGCTGGGTCGTCCAGAGCTTCCACCACTCCCCGTCGAACGGGCCGCCGAGCGCGAGCTCGCCCCAGGCGGCGACGGTCGAGAGCCCGAGCCCGTTGAGCGTCTCGTCGGCGATCAGGTTGAGCCCGATCCAGCCGACGAGCGTCACGACGACCGACGCGAGGACGATCAGGATCGTGACGTACGGCCGGCGGTCGGGCCGGATGCCCGGGATCTCGCCGCGGCGGAGCGGCGCGAGCCGCGGGCGCGAGCGCTTCGGCGCCTTCGGCGTCCCGCCCCGTTCGAGCTTCGGCGCGCGCTTGCGCAGCCGCGTGCCGCAATAGGGGCACTCCGTGATGTACGGGGACACCTCGGAGCCGCAGCTCTTGCAGACGACGAAGAGATCGGGTCCGCTCGCCATGGGCCCAATGATTCTACGCGTCGCGCGAGGTCGCCCGGAGGACCACTTCGCGAGCCGGGCGGGCATACTCCTCCGAGAGCGAAAAGCGAACCCGAGGAGATCGATCCGATGGCGCTCGGCTATGACGGAAAGCTGTACATCCTGGCCTTCGACCACCGCGGGTCGTTCCAGAAGAAGATGTTCGGGATCGAGGGCGATCCCACCGCGGAGGAGACGGAGCGGATCTCCGACGCGAAGCGGCTGATCTTCGAGGGGATGGAGCTCGCCGTGCAGCGCGGCGTCGACGCCGCCGCGACCGGCGTGCTCGTCGACGAGCAGTTCGGCTCGGACATCCCGAAGCGCGCGAAGGAGGAGGGCCTCGTCCTCTCCATGCCGGTCGAGAAGTCCGGCCAGAACGAGTTCGACTTCCAGTACGGCGCGGACTTCGGCGAGCACATCGCCTCCCACAACGTGGACTTCGCGAAGGTCCTCGTCCGCTACAACCCCGAGGGCGACGCCGAGATGAACGAGCGCCAGCTCGGCCGGCTCAAGGAGCTCGCCGACTGGCTGCACGCCAACGACGGCAAGTTCCTCTTCGAGCTGCTCGTGCCCGCGGAGGACGCCCAGCTCGAGTCGGTCGGCGGCGACACCGACCGCTACGACGCCGAGCTGCGCCCGAAGCTGATGAAGCAGGCGATCAAGAACTGCCAGGACTACGGCATCGAGGTCGACGTCTGGAAGATCGAGGGCGTCGACGCGCGCGAGGACGCGGAGATGCTCGCCCAGCAGTCGCGCGCCGGCGAGGGCCGCGAGGGCGTCGTCTGCGTCCTCCTCGGCCGCGGCGCGTCCGACGACAAGGTCGACCACTGGCTGCGCCAGGCGGCTCCCGTCGAGGGCTTCGTCGGCTTCGCGATCGGCCGCTCGATCTGGTGGGACGCGCTGAAGGGCTTCCTCGACGAGAGCCTCACGCGCGAGGACGCGGCGTCCAAGATCGCCGACAACTACCTGCGCTTCGTCAAGGTCTACGACGACGCGGAGACGTCCGCGCGGGTCTAGGACATCGGTCCGGGGCGGCGGCGCCGCCGTCGCCCCGGGTTCCGGCAGGTCATAAGATGCAAGATCTCATGCGGATGCGGCAGTCATTGGCGGAGATCGAATCGGCGTTCGCCGAGGAGATCGAGGAGGACCGGGAGCGGCGCGAGCGGCTCGGCCGCCGCGCGCAGATGCGCACCCACCGCCGCCACGTCGAGAAGAACAACCGGCGCGGCACCCTCCGCTTCTTCATGCTCGTGCATGGTGCTGATCGCCACCGCCGTCGTGGTGACGATCGCGATGTTCCAGACGCTCTACTACGTGATGGGCTGAGCCGGCTAGCGGTTCGCGCTCAGCCGCTTCAGCGCATCATCGACCTCAGCCCGAGCCGACGCGCCCGCGGCCGCGTTCTCCTGCTGGATCTCGAGATACACCTCGCGCCGGAACACGGGGATGTCGCGCGGCGCCTGGATGCCGATGCGGACCTTCTCGCCCATGATCGACAGCACCGAGACCTCGATGTCGTCCCCGATCATGATCGACTGATTGGACTTGCGTGTCAGGACGAGCACTGTGCCTCCCTGCCGTCGGTACGCGGTCGCTGCCCGGGTACCCCGAGCCTGTCGCTCCAAACTGTGCCTACGGGTCAGACTACCGGCACGCCATCCCGCACACCATCGGGCCGGCACCCGAGGTCTTTTCGCTAGTCTCCCGGCCTGCTCATGAGCCGCCGGTCGCTGCGTCCGCAGCTTAACCAGATCCGAGGGTGGGTGCGACAAGGCCGCACCGACGCGTGGATCGCGCACCAGCTGGAGGTCACCGTCCAGCAGATCAACGCCTTCAAGCGCGAGCACGGCCTCGAGCCGGACGCCGACGGCGCCGCCGAGACCACCGCCGACGACGTCGACCTGCGCGCCGAGGACGACGCGGCGATCGCCGCCGAGCTCGAGGCGGAGGAGACGCGCCGCGCCGAGGAGGAGGCCAAGGCCGCCGAGGAGGCCGCGCGCAAGGCGGCCGAGGAGGAAGCCGAGGAGCCCGAGGCCGAGGAGCCCGAGGCGAAGCCGAAGCGGACGCGCGCGCGCTCGCGCGGGCGGACGCGGAAGCGCACCGGCCCGCTCGAGGGGACGTTCGACCACGGCGAGGAGGGCTACGGGCTCTGGCTCGACCCCGCGGTCCAGGACGACCCCGTCTACGCCGAGCACTGGGCCGGCCACCGTCCCGTCGAGATCACGATCGAGGAGGACCAGATCGTGATCCGCCGTGCCGGCGGCGACGAGGACGACGACGACTGACCTCGACCGCATCGTCGCGCACCTGTGCGCGGTCGAGGACGCGGTCGCGGAGTGGACGGAGCCCCTGCCCTGGGGCACCGCCGTGTTCCACCGCGGCGTGCCGTGGGTGCGCGAGGTCAACGTGGTGCGGGTCGAGGCGACCCACGCGGTGCGCCCGGGCGACATCGCGTTCGCGGCCGAGTCGCGGCTGCCGGAGGCGCCGGCGGTCGAGGTGCTGCACGAGCCGATCGGCGCCGACGTCGCGCCCGCCTTCGCCGCCGCGGGCTGGCAGGTCAGCCGCCACCTGCTGATGGCGCTCGAGGTGGCCGCGCCGGAGCCGTCGCACGCCGTCGAGGAGGTCGATCCCGAGCTGATCTGGCCGCTGCGGGCGGAGTGGATGCGGGCCGAGCCGTGGGGAACCGCGGCGGCGGTGACCGCGATGCTGGAATGGGAGCGCGCGCGGGCCAGGCTGACCGCCGCGCGGGCGTTCTGCGCGTTCGAGGACGGCGCCCCGGTCTCGATGTGCCTGCTGCTCGCGACGCCGGAGGCGGACGAGATCGAGCGCGTCTACACGTCGCCGGCGCACCGCGGGCGGGGGCTGGCCTACAGCGTCGTGGCCCGCGCCGCCGCCGAGGCGGCGGGCAGCCTGACCTTCCTGTTCACCGACGCCCACGGTGCCGCGCAGCACCTCTACGCGCGGCTGGGGTTCCGCCGCGCCTGGGTGGTGTACCGATTCCTTGCTGCTCGGGGTGGCTACGCGAGCCGCCGGCCGCCGGCGTAGTCGCTCGCCTCGCGCAGGTAGCGGGCGAACGCGGCGTCGCCGACGATCCGCAGGTCCCACGCGAACGGCGCGTCGGGCGCCACCGCCATCGCCAGGCCGAGCACCCAGCCGGTGCCCGTGTCGTAGAGCGCGGCCAGCTCCGCGCTGGTGAACGCGGAGCCGAGCCGGCGCCGCAGCTCGGCGTGGACCTCGCGCACCACCTGCTCGAGCACGGGCCGCTCGTCGAACGGGGCGGCCTCCAGCCGCCGGAGGCCCGCCTGCCACTGCTCCAGATCCGTCTCGAACGCCATGCCCTCCGAGGGTAGCCTCCGGCCGATGGCCGAGCGCCCAGCCACCCGGCGCGGCCCGCGCGGGGCCGGGGCCGACACGCGCGGCGCCGTGCTCACGGCGGCCCGCGCGCGGTTCGCGGCCCATGGCTACGAGGCGACGCGGCTCCGCGACGTGGCGGCCGACGCCGGCGTCGACGTGGCGCTCGTCAGCTACCACTTCGGCAGCAAGGACGGGCTGTTCGCCGCGGCGCTGTCGCTCCCGGTCAACCCGGCGCAGCTCGTCGCGGAGCTCGCCGGCGGCGGCGTCGACGGGCTCGGCGAGCGGCTGGTGCGGCGGCTCGTGGCGCTGCTCGACCAGCGCGCGGGCGACGGCTTCGTCGCGCTCGTGCGCTCCGCGGCGACGAACGAGCGCGCCGCCGAGCTGCTGCGCGGCTTCGTCGAGCGCGAGGTGCTGGCGCCGCTGGCGGCGGCGATCGACGCGGACCGGCCCGAGCTCCGCGCGGCGCTGTGCGGCTCACAGCTCGTGGGGATCGTGCTGGCGCGGCGGGTGATCGGCGTCCGCCCGCTCGCGCAGGTGGACCCGGACACGCTGGCGGCGGCGGTCGGCCCGACGCTGCAGCGCTACCTGACGGGCCCGCTCACTTGACGACGTAGAGCTTCTCGCCCGCCTTGACCATGCCGAGGCGCCGCGCCTCGAGCTCGAGCGCCCCGCCCTGCTCGAGCGTGGCCTTGCGCGCCTTCAGCCGCGCGTTCTCGGCCCGCACGGACGCGACGTCGTCGCGCTTGCGCTTGGCCTCGGCGTAGGTCGAGACCCACGTGCGCGCGGGCCCGATGTAGAGATAGACGACGAAGGCGAAGACGCAGATCAGCGCCCAGCGCCCGACGCGGTCCCAGCGGATGCGAGACGCAGCCATCCTGACGGCTTCGTTCGACGCCGCAGGTCCCCTTCCTCTGCAATATCCGTCCCGGTGCTCGGCGAACCGGCTCACGTCGCGGTCTACCGGCGGAGCGCCGGGCCGCCTCCCGCCTCCGCGCCGGAGTTACCCGCGGAACACGCTGCGGCCGGGGTACTCGGCGTCGTCGCCGAGCGCCTCCTCGATCCGCAGCAGCTGGTTGTACTTCGCCACGCGGTCCGAGCGCGACGGCGCGCCGGTCTTGATCTGCCCGCAGCCGGTCGCCACGGCCAGGTCGGCGATCGTCGTGTCCTCGGTCTCGCCCGAGCGGTGCGACATGACCGCGGTGTAGCCGGCCCCGCGCGCCATGTCGATCGCCGCGAGCGTCTCGCTGAGCGTGCCGATCTGGTTGACCTTGATCAGGATCGAGTTCGCGATCCCGCCGTCGATCCCGCGCTCCAGGCGCTCGGTGTTCGTGACGAACAGGTCGTCGCCGACGAGCTGCACCGTGTCGCCGATCCGGTCGGTCAGCGTCTTCCAGCCGGCCCAGTCCTCCTCGTCCATCCCGTCCTCGATCGAGAGGATCGGGTAGCGGCCGGCGAGATCGGCCCAGTAGCCGGCCATCTCGTCGGCCGAGAGCGTGCGGCCCTCGTGCTCGAGCACGTAGGCGCCGCCGGAGAAGATCTCGCTCGTCGCCGGGTCGAGCGCGATCGCGAGGTCGTCGCCGGGCACGTAGCCCGCGGCCTCGATGCCCGCCACGAGCGCCTCGAGCGCGGCCTCGTTGGACTCGAGGTTGGGCGCGAAGCCGCCCTCGTCGCCGACGCCGCCGCCGAGCCCGCGGTCGTGCAGGTGCCGCTTGAGGTGGTGGAACGTCTCGGCGCCCATCCGCAGCGCGTCGCTGAACCGGGTCGCGCCGACCGGGACGACCATGAACTCCTGGAAGTCGACGGAGTTGTCGGCGTGCGCGCCGCCGTTGAGCACGTTCATCATCGGCACCGGCAGGATCCGCGCCGCCTCGCCGCCGAGGTAGCGCCAGAGCGGCTGGCCCTCCTCCGCCGCGGCGGCCCGTGCCGCGGCCAGCGAGACGCCGAGGATCGCGTTCGCGCCCAGGCGGCTCTTGTTCGGCGTGCCGTCGAGCTCGACCAGCGCGGCGTCGAGGCCGGCCTGGTCGAGCGCGTCGCGGCCGGCGATCGCCTGCGCGATCTCGCCGTTGACGTTCCCGACCGCCTGCAGCACCCCCTTGCCGAGGTAGGCGTCGCCGCCGTCGCGCAGCTCGGTCGCCTCGAACTCGCCGGTCGAGGCGCCGGACGGCACCGCGGCGCGGCCCTGCGCGCCCGAGCGGAGCGCGAGCTCCACCTCGACGGTCGGGTTCCCGCGCGAGTCGAGGATCTGGCGGGCGTGGACGGTCTCGATCTGGCTCACGGCTTCACGGCTCCTGGGGGCTGCTTACTCGGAGAGGCGGTGGCGCGCGTAGTACGCGAGCTGGTCCTCGGGACCGAGATCGTTCCAGTCCCGGCCGTCCGATGCGGCGAGGTGCTCCGCGGCCTCGACGCGGTCGCGGAAGCGGTCCGACGCCGCGCGGAGCGCCAGCTCGGGATCGACCTTGAGCTTGCGTGCGAGGTTGACCGCGGCGAACAGCACGTCGCCGATCTCGTGGAAGCGCTCCTCGCGCGTGCCCGCGGCCTCGAGCTCGTCGAGCTCGCCGCGCACCGCGTCGTAGGGCACGTGGTCGAAGTCGAAGCCGGTCGACGCCGCGCGGCGCTGGACCTTGCGCGCGTACAGCGGCCCCGGCAGGTTCTCCGGCACCTCGCCGAAGATGCCCGGCTCGCGCCCGGCCTCGGTCTGCTTGATCGCGTCCCAGTTGCGCAGGACCTCGCCCGCGTGCTCGACCTCGACGTCGCCGAAGATGTGCGGGTGCCGGCGGATGAGCTTCTGCCGGCAGTGCTCGGCGACCTCGGCCAGCGACCCGCCGTCGCGCTCCTCGAGCAGCAGCGACAGGAAGTGGACCTGGAAGAGGACGTCGCCCAGCTCGTCGAGCAGCTTGCCGTCGTCGCCCGTCTGGGCGGCCGCGGCCAGCTCGTAGGCCTCCTCGACCGTGTGCGGGACGATCGAGCGCTCGTCCTGCTCGCGGTCCCACGGGCACTCGACCCGCAGGCGGCGGGTGAGCGCGTCGAGGGCCGCGACCGCAGCGGCGGATTCCTCGGGCGAGCTCACCCGCGGGAGCCTAGGTGCCGGGCGTGGGGGTCGGCGTCGGGGTCGCGCCGGGCTGGACCGCGCCGGCGGTGGGCGTCGGCGTCGCCTTCGGCGCGTTCTTGCAGTCCTGCGTCGCGAAGTCGTCGCGGCAGTCGGTCTTGTCCTTCCAGCGCTTGCGGAAGTCCTTGACGAACGAGTCCAGCGCCTTCTGCTGGTTCTGCGACGTCAGCAGCTGCTTGATCGTCGGCGTCGCCTCCTCGAGCGACTGCTGCGAGGCCTTGTTGATCTTGTCGACCTCGAAGACGTAGTAGCCGAACTGGGTCTTGACCGGACCCTCCAGCTCGCCCTTCTTGGCCTTGAAGATCGCGTCGTCGAACGCCTTCTCCTGCTGGCCCTTGGAGACCGCCGGCAGCTTGCCGCCCTGCGCCTTGGAGGCGTCGTCGATCGAGTACTGCTTGGCGACCTTCGCGAACGGCTGGCCGGACTCGAGCGCCGCCTTGGCCTTCTCGGCCTGCGCCTTCGTCTTGGTCAGGACGATGCTCAGGTCGCGCCGCTCGGGCTGGGCGAACTGGGCCTTGTTCTTGTCGTAGTACTCCTTGATCTGCGCGTCGGTCACGGTGTCCTTGCCCTTCGTGACCTTGTCGCGGATCTTGTTCGAGATCAGCTCCATCTTCACGCGCAGGAGCACGTCCTCGTTCGTCTGCCCGGAGTCCTTGAGGAACTTCTCGTAGTCGGCGGCCTTCGGGAAGGCCTGCTTCTTCTGCTGGTCGAACGACTTCTGGACCTCGTCGTCGGAGACCTTGACGCCCTGCTCGTCGGCCTCCTTCTGGAGCCACTGGTAGTTGATCAGGAGCCCCACGACCTGGTCGCGCAGCTGGTCGTACTGCTGCTGGCACTGCTTCTTGTAGTCCGCGTCGGTCTGCTTCGGCTGGCCCTCCTGGGGCTTGCCGGCGGCCTTCTTGGCGGCGGCGATGCAGTTCGTGAAGTCCGGCGGATCCGGCACGGTGGCGTCCGGACCGCCCGCCTTCGCGGCGATGCCGAGCCAGTGCTCGTAGTCGGACTTCTCGATGTTGGTGCCGTCGACCGTGGCGACCGAGTCGCCCGGGATGCTGTCTCCGCATCCGGCGAGGATGGCCGCGGGCACAAAAAAGGCGCCGAGCGCCAGCAGGGTCAGCTTTCGTCTCATGATCGCGGTCGAGGGTAGCGGCCGTGTCTTAAAGCCCATGTGAACGCTCAGGCGGCGCGCTGGACCTCGAGCAGCACGTCGGCCGCGCGCACGACGGCGGGGAAGCGCTGCGCGGGATCCTCGGGCACGCGCACGGAGAGCTGTGACTTCCCTGACTCGTACAGCGCGCCCGGGATCTCCGCGCGGATCCGCTTCGCGCGCACGGAGTCGAGCTCGATCGGGGTCACGGCGAGCCGGCCCTGGCGGAAGGTGACCGCGCGCGCGCCGGCCTCGCCGAGCTTGATCCGCGCCTGCTGGAGCGTGATCAGGTTCTCGAGCGGCTCGGGCGGATCGCCGAACCGGTCGGCCAGCTCGGCGCGCAGCTCCTCCAGCTCGCCGACGTCGCGCGCGCCCGCGATCCGGCGGTGGACCTCGACCTTCGCCTGCTCGTAGGGGATGTAGTCCACGGGGATGTAGGCGTCGACGTTGACGTCGAGCCGGACGGGCTCCGGCAGCTCCTCCCCGCCGTCCTCGTCCATCGCGCCGACCGCCTCGTCGAGCATCTGCATGTAGAGCTCGAAGCCGAGCGCGGCGACGTGGCCGGACTGCTCGTCGCCGAGCAGCGCGCCGGCGCCGCGCAGCTCGAGGTCGCGCATCGCGACCTTGAAGCCGGCGCCGAGCTCGGTGTAGTCGGACAGCGCGGAGAGCCGGTCGGCCGCCTCCTGGGTCAGCGCCGCGGCGCTCGGGTAGAGCAGGTAGGCGTAGGCGCGCTCGCGGCTCCGGCCCACCCGGCCGCGGATCTGGTAGAGCTGGCTGAGGCCGAAGAGGTCGGCGCGGTCGACGATCAGCGTGTTCGCCTGCGGGATGTCGATGCCCGACTCGATGATGCTGGTCGAGACGAGCACGTCGGCCTCGCCGCGCAGGAACGCGATCATCCGCTCCTCGAGCTGCTTCTCCTCCATCTGCCCGTGCGCGACCGTGAAGCGCAGCTGCGGGCAGAGCGCGCGCAGCCGCTCCGCGGTCTCGTCGATGTCCTCGACGCGGTTGTGGAGGAAGAAGGCCTGGCCGGAGCGCGCGTGCTCGCGCTCGAGCGCCTGCTTGACGAGGTCCTCGTCGTACTCGCCGACGTAGGTCTTGACCGGGCGCCGGCCCTCGGGCGGCGTCTCGATGACCGTGATGTCGCGCAGGCCGGCGAGGCTCATCTGCAGCGTCCGCGGGATCGGCGTCGCGCTCATGCTGATCACGTCGACCTTGAGCTTGAGCTGGCGCAGCAGCTCCTTCTGCTTGACGCCGAAGCGCTGCTCCTCGTCGACGATGATCAGCCCGAGGTCCTTCGCGCGCACGTCGCGCGAGAGCACGCGGTGGGTGCCGATCAGGATGTCGACCTGGCCCTCGGCGAAGCGCTTGACCGCGGCGCGCTGCTCGGCGGCGGGGCGGAAGCGGCTGACCTGCTCGATCGTGAACGGGTAGTCGCGCAGCCGCTCGACGAACGTGCCGTAGTGCTGCTGGGCGAGGATCGTCGTCGGGACGAGCATCAGCACCTGCTTGCCGGCGTTCGCCGACTTGAACGCGGCGCGCAGCGCGACCTCGGTCTTGCCGTAGCCGACGTCGCCGCAGATCAGCCGGTCCATCGGGCGCTCGGACTCCATGTCGGCCTTGACCGCCTCGATCGCCTCGCGCTGGTCGGGCGTCTCGCGGTACGGGAACGCCGCCTCGAACTCGCGCAGCCAGTCCGAGTCCGGCTCGAACGCGTAGCCGCGGCGGCGCTTGCGCTCGGCGTACAGGTTGAGCAGCTCGCCGGCGAGCTCCTGCGCGGCGCGCCGGGCGCGGGCCTTGATCGTGTCCCAGCGCTTGCCGCCGAGCTTGGAGAGCGACGGCGCGTTGCCGTCGGCGCCGACGTAGCGGCTGATCTTCGCCAGCTGGTCGACCGGCATGAAGACCTTGTCGTCGCCCTGGAACTCGAGGTTCAGGTAGTCGCGCGTGATGCCGCCGACGGTCTTCGTGTCGAAGCCCGCGAAGCGCGCGACGCCGTGGTCCTCGTGGACGATGAAGTCGCCCGTCCGGAGGTCGGTGAAGCTGCGCAGCAGCCCGCGGCCGCGGCGGGTCGGGCGGGTCGAGGCGCGGCGGCGGTGCAGCAGCCGGTGCTCCGGGATGACCGCGAGCCGGATGCCGGGCGCGACGAAGCCGTCGCGCAGGTTGGCCTCCTGGAAGACGAGGCCCTCGTCGATCCCGTCCCAGCGCGCCTTGATCGCGCTGCAGGTTGTAGGCGGCGCGCTCGCCGCCGCCGCGGTTCGGCCACGTGACGAGCGCGGTGTAGCTCGAGCGGACGAGCTTCTCCAGCTCCGGCTCGGCCTCGCGCAGGCTGCGGGCGGCGAACTCGGCGGCCTGGGCGCGGAACTCGAGCGGCTGCGAGCCGGAGATCGACGACAGCCGCAGCGGCCGGCGCGCCTCGAGCTGCGCGAGGATGCCGTCCGGCTTGACGTAGAGCGAGCGCGCGTCGGCGTCGTGGAAGGCGGCGCAGACGTCGTCCCAGTTGTCGCGCAGCGCCGGCTCGGTGTCCTCGTCGGCGGCGATGATCAGCTCGGCCTCGTCCGGGATCAGGTCGAGCACGTCGCGGAAGCGGTCGAGCGGGAGCAGCTCGGCGATGTCCGGCCGCTCGTCGGGTTGCTCGAGCGCGGCGATCTCGGCGAGCTCGCGATGCTCGGGGGCGAGCTCGGCGGCGGGCGCGATCTCGACGAGCTCGGTGTCGCCGAGCGAGCGCTGGGTGAACGTGGAGAACCAGCGCAGCGACTCGATCTCGTCGTCGAACAGGTCGACGCGGATCGCGCGCTCCTCCGTCGCGGGGTAGACGTCGAGCAGGCCGCCGCGGACGGCGAACTGGCCGCGGTCCTCGACCTGGTCGACGCGGTCGTAGCCCGCGGCCACGAGGTCGCTCGCGGTCTCGTCGAGGTCGAGCAGGTCGCCGACGCGGAGCGTGAAGCCGTGCGGGCGCAGCGCGGGGTCGGGGACCTTCTCGCTCAGCGCCACGGCGGAGATCACCACGACCGGGGCCTCGGCGCCCGGGCTGCGGTCGAGCAGCGCGTCGAGCGCGGCGACCCGCAGGCCGACGAGGTGGGCGGGCGGCGTGAGGTGCGACTCGTACGCGACGCCGCGGCTCGGGTAGAAGCGGACGGCGCGCGGGCGCAGCCACGCGCGCAGGTCGGCGGCGAGGTCGCGCGCGGCGCGGTCGTCGCCGGCGACGACGACCGCGGGACGCCGCGCGTCGCGGTCGGCGACGGCCGCGATCAGGTACGGCCGGAGCGCCTGCGAGACGAACGCGGACGTGCCCGGCTCGGCGAGCCGGTCCGCGTCGGGATGACGCTCGAGATGGCTGAGGAAGGGGCGCAGCGACATGGCGAACGGCCGCCCGATGCGATCGCGCGGCTCTGCGCCTCCGAGTCTAGAACCCGGCGCGCGCCGGCGCTCTACGCGCGCGCCAGGATGTTCAGGCGCACGTAGTGGATCTGCAGCGGGTCGGGCAGCCGCTCCAGCGCGGCGGCCACGAACGGCTCGCGCAGCGCCTCCGGCAGCCGGGCGAGGAACGAGCCGAGGCAGATCGCGCCCAGGTAGGCGGCGGGGTCGCCGGGGTCGACGTCGACCCGCGTCAGCCAGCACCACACGTCGCTGAAGCCGGCGAGCTCCAGCCGCCGCTCGCGTGTCCTCGGGCGTGGCGAACGTCCAGTCGGTCTCCCAGCCGGCGAAGTGCTCGGCGTAGGGCGCCTCGGCGCGCGACGCCGATCCCCGCGGCCTTGACCTCGGCGACGTTGCCGAAGCCGCCGCACTGGGCCACGAGCCGCCCGCCCGGCACGAGGACGTCGTGGAGGTTGCGGAACAGCAGGTCGTGGTCCGGCACCCAGTGGAAGGTCGCCGTCGAGAGCACGGCGTCGACCTGCTCGCCGAGATCGAGCTCGAGCAGGTCGGCCTGGCGCACGTCGGTCCCGGCGGGCAGCAGCTCGCGCGCCTGCTCGACCATCGACGGCGCGGCGTCGACGGCGATCACGCGGCCGCGCGGCAGCCGCTCGAGCAGCAGCCGCGTCACGTTGCCGGTCCCGCAGCCCGCGTCGAGCACGGTCTCGTCGCCGGCGAGGACGAGCCGGTCGAGCACGTCGCTGCCCATCGCGGTGAGCGGAGCGGCGATCCGCTCGTAGGTCGCGGCGTCCCAGTCGCGCGGTGGCATACGTCCGTACGTTATCACGTACGGAGGATGAGCGCCTCGGCCTCGTCGCGGGCCCGCTCGACGAGCTCGCGCACCTCGCCGGCGCTCTGGCGCCACTTCCCGAGCACGTGCGCCGACACGAGCTCGGGATCGGTCGAGTCCGGCCGGCCGACGCCGATCCGCACGCGGTTGAAGTCCGCCGAGCCGAGCTCGCGCTTGAGCGACTTGAGGCCGTTGTGGCCGGCCAGCCCGCCGCCGAGCCGCACGCGGATGTCGCCGAACGGCAGGTCGATCTCGTCGTGCACGACGAGCACCCGGTCGAGGTCGAGCTTGAAGGAGCCGCGCGCGGGGCCGACCGAGCGGCCGGCGTCGTTCATGAACGTCTGCGGCTTGAGCACGGCGACGCGCGGGCCGCCGGGGCCGGTGCGCCCCTCGCTCAGCTCGCCGGCGAACTTCTTCTTCGGCTTCGGCAGGTCCCAGCGCTCGATCAGCGCGTCGGCGACGAGGAAGCCGACGTTGTGGGGGGTGTTGGCGTAGCCGGGCCCGGGGTTGCCGAGCCCGACGACGAGCCAGTCGACCGGGGCCGAGGAGAAGAGCTTCAGGACTCGTCCGAGGACTCGTCCTCGGACCCGCCCTCGGCCGGGGCCTCGCCCTCGGCGCCCTCTTCGCCCTCGCCCACGACCTCCGTCTCGGTCTCGATCTCCTCTTCCACCGGCTCCTGGCTCGGCGGGGTGATCGTGGCGAGCACGGTCTCGTCGGGGTCGTCGAGCAGCGTGACGCCCGCGGGCGGGGTGAGCTGCGACAGCGTGGCCGTCGCGTTCATCTCCATCGTGGAGACGTCGAACTGGATGCCGTCCGGGATGTCGCCCGGCAGCGCCTCGATGTTGAGCTCGATCGCGCCCTGCGAGAGCACGCCGCCCTCGACGACGCCGGGCGCGGACTCGTTGCCGACGAGCTCCAGCACGATCGTGGTCTGGATCGCCTGGGTCATGTCGACGCGCAGGAAGTCGACATGCATGGCATGGCCGCGCACGGGATGGCGCTGGATGTCCTTGACGAGCACCGGGCCGGGGGCCGCGCCGTCCACGGAGATCTGCAGGATGGCCCCCGAACGCGCCAGGGTGTTGCGGAGGATCCGGCCGTCCACGGCGAACAGCTCGGCGTTGCCGTCGCCGCCGTAGATGACGCCGGGCACCTGGCCCGTGCGGCGCAGGCGGCGCGCCGAGCGGGAGCCCTCCGCGGCGCGGGAGGTCAGGTCGAGGGTGGTGGAGGTGTCGGTGGGAGCGGCCATGAGCGGCAAGCGATGGTAGCGAAACGTCGTTGCCCGACCCGCTGGGATGGGTAGGATTTCGTCATGACGCCCGATGAAGAGTTGATGGTGATCTTCGGTGCGCTCCACGTCGTCGCGCTCGCGCTCGGCGTGATCCTCTTCATGCTCTTCCTCCGCTCGGACTCCGCGTCGTCCTGGAAGCCGCCCGAGGACGAGGAGGGCGGCGGCGGGGGCGGCAACGACCGGCTCCCGTCCTCCAAGCCCAAGCCGCGCCCGACCGGCGGCGTCCCGCTGCCCGACGCCGAGCCGTCGAGCACGCGCCTGCGCGACCACTCCAAGCTCCGCGACGCCCACCCGCGCCCGCTGCGCCGGCCGGCGCATCCGCACGTGCCGCGCCGTACGCCGGTCCGCGGCCGCTAGTACCCGTCTTCGCGACCCGCGAAGGCGGGTACTAGCAGGCAGCTTCGAGCCCGATCGGGTCGGAGAGCGCCAGCAGCGTCACCCCGCCGCCGGTGAGCGGCCCCTCGCGCCGCACGCGCACGCACTGGACGACCGGCAGCGACGTGCCGGCCCGCCACGCGACCCGCGCGCTGCCGACCCGGCGGGTGAGCGACAGCCGCATGCTCGGCTCGAAGTTGAGGATCTGGACCTGCCCCGGGCGGCGCAGCTCGGCGGTCCGCGCGTCGGTGACCTGGACGCAGGCGGGCTCGGCGTCGCACGCGGGGAGCTGGGCGAGGACCGCCGGCGCATCCCCGCGCGCCTGCGCCTCGAGCAGGTCGAGCACCTTCCCGCGCTCGGCGCTCGCGCCGGTCAGCCCGCGCGCGAGCAGGAACGACAGGCCGAGGAAGACGAAGATCCCGATGCCGGCGACGATCAGGATGGCGGGGCGGCGGCGCATCGCCGCCGCCAGGTTAGGCGGTCTCGCCGAACCCTTCGCCGGACAGCTCGAGGAAGCGCTTGACCGACTGCTCCTGGCGCCCGAGCTCCTCGCCCACGCGCCGCGCGTGGTCCGCCGCGTGCTCGAGGAAGTCCTCGAGGCAGCGCTCGGGGTCGTCGGGCAGCGGGTAGACGCGGGCGACGTCCTGCTGGGCGCACGCGATCCCCATCGGCGGCCGCCCCTCGGCCAGGGGCCGCGGCGAGCAGACCGCCGTCACGACCAGCCCCTTCTCGGGGGCCACGAGCGCGGCGGGCAGCAGCCGGTGCGCGGGGAGCCGGACGGTCAGCCCGATGCTGCGGTCGACGTCGACGTGCGACTGCGCCACGTCCTCGAGCGGCGCGCGCCAGATGTCGAGCACCGTGTCGGCGGCCTCGAGCGCGTCGCGCATCGCGGTCGCCTGCTCGGCGTACAGGTGCTCGGCCTCGTCGCGGTCCTCCGCGCCCGCCAGGTCGAGGTCGCACGGCACGCGCAGCAGCTCGTCGGCGGCGACCGCCGAGCCGGCGCCGCGCCCGCCGTGGGCGACGTAGGTCTGGATCGTCCCGAGGTCGCGCCGGCCGTGGAAGACCACGGTCAGCGCCTCGCAGAGCGGGAGGCCCGTGACCCGCAGCGCGACCGCCGCTGCGGCGTCGGCGTCGATCAGGGCTCTGCGGAACAGCTCGTCGGCCTGGTGCTCGTCCATGGCGGACCTCCTTGTATCCACCATGTTTACCGCTTCTCGCGGCGGATCGAACGGGTACCGTTGGTCCAGTCATGAAGGTCCTCTACAAGCCATTCGGGCTGATCCTCGGGATCCTGGCCGGCATCGTCGGCCGCAAGCTGTTCGATTTCGTGTGGACGAAGATCGACGACGAGGAGCCGCCGAAGGGCTCCACGCAGCAGGCGCCGTGGGGCAAGATCCTCGCCGCGGCGGCGCTCCAGGGCCTGATCTTCCGCTCCACGCGCGAGGTCGTCGACCGCTACGGCGCGGTCGGCTGGAACTACCTCACCGGGGTCTGGCCGGGCGAGAAGCAGCCCGACCCGGACGACTAGCGCGAGCGGAGCACGAAGCCGCGCGCGGCGAGCGTCGCGAGCGCGTCCTCGAAGGCGGCGAAGTCGCGCCGCCGCAGCAGGTCGAGCGGGACCCCGGCCGGGCCGGAGGCCCGGACCCAGCGCCGCAGCACGGGCGCGCCGGCGCTCTCCTCGGCCTCGGCCAGCAGGTCGAGCAGGATCGGCAGCTCCGGCTTGTGGTCGAGCTCGCCGGTGATCACCGCGAGCGGGTCCTCGTCGAGGACGGCGAGCAGCTCCTCGTCGGAGAGCCCGAGCAGCTCCTGGAGATGCGCGGCCTGCGAGCTCAGAACAGCTGGTTCCGTTGCATACGTGACGCCGGATGCTAACCCGTGCCGGGAATGCCCGGCCAACAGGCAGAACGGGCCGCCTTCGAGACCCGGTGGCTGCGTCGCCCGTAGCGGTCTCCGCCGGCGAACGTCAACGGCGGGCATCGAGGGGAGCACGGACCGTGCGGTAGCGACCTCAACGCAGCAAGTGGTCCGGACGGGGCCGTCGTGCTGCGTTGAGGTCGTATGACGACGTCAACGCAGCACGCCCAGCCGGAATCCGCGTCCTTGCTGCGTTGATGTCGTGACCGCTCGGTCCGGGCCTCCCTCGATGCCGCCGTTGAAGTTCGTCCCGCAACCCCGCTAGCGCGGCCCGAACTGGAGGCCGCCGCGGGACGCGGTCAGAACAGCTGGTTCTCGCCGCCGAACACCTCGGACACCGAGTCGTCGGTGAAGATGCGGCGGATCGAGTCGGTCAGCAGGTCCGCGCAGGACAGCACGCGGAGGTTCGGCGGCGCGCCCGGGCGGAGCGGGATCGTGTCCGTGACCACGACCTGCTCGAACGGCGCGCGCGCCAGGTTCTCCCACGCGTTGCCGGAGAACACCCCGTGCGTGGCGCAGGCGAAGACGCGCTTGGCGCCCTTGTCCTTGACCGCCTCGGCGGCCGCGCGCAGCGTCCCCGCGGTGTCGATCAGGTCGTCGACGATGACGGCGTTCTTGCCGTCCACCTCGCCGATCACGTAGGCGATCTCGGCGACCTGCTGGGCGGGCCGCTCCTTGTTGAGGATCGCCAGCTCGGCGCCCATCTTCTCGGCGAACTTCTTCGCCAGCTTCGCGCGGCCGGCGTCCGGCGAGACCACGACGAGGTCCTCGAGGTTCAGGTCGCGGAAGTACTGGGTGAGGATGAACATCGCCGTCATGTGGTCGACCGGCTTCTGGAAGAAGCCCTGGACCTGGCCGGCGTGGAGGTCCATCGTGAGCACGCGGTCGGCGCCGGCGGCCTCGAGCATCCGGGCGACGAGGCGGGCGGTGATCGGCTCGCGCGGCGCGGACTTCTTGTCCTGGCGCGAGTAGCCGTACCACGGCGTCACGGCGATCACGCGGTGGGCGGAGGCGCCGATCGCCGCGTCGATCATGACCATCAGCTCCATCAGCGCGTCGTTCGCGTTGACGCCCGTCTCCGGGTTGCCGCACGTCGGCTGGACGATGAACACGTCGGCGCCGCGGATCGACTCCTCGTAGCGGCAGTAGACCTCGCCGTTGGAGAACGTCTTGAGCTGGACGCCGCCGAGGTCGACGTTGAGCTTGCCGGCGATCCTGGCCGCGAGCGCAGGGTTCGCGCGGCCCGAGAAGAGCATCAGGCGCTTGCCGTACTCGAGGTTGATCGAGGTACCGGCCACGGGCTGCGGGTCCAGCGCGCTCACCTGACCGGCGAGTGTAGCCCCAGGCGGCGACGATGTCGTGCCCTGATCGCTCATTCCGCCTGCTCCTTGCGGCGTTCTGCGTACCCCTCGATGTTGGTCTGCCGCTCGCGCGCGACGCCGAGCGCACCGGGCGGTACGTCGTCGGTGATCACGGAGCCCGCGGCGGTGTAGGCGTCGTCGCCCACCGTGACCGGCGCGACGAGCGCCGTGTCGACGGAGATCCTCACGCGGTCGCCGATCGTCGTGCGGTGCTTGCGCCGCCCGTCGTAGTTGGCGGTGATCGTCCCGGCCCCCAGGTTGGTGCCCTCGCCGATGTCGGCGTCGCCCACGTAGGAGAGGTGCGGCACCTTGGAGCCGGCGCCGACGGTGCTGTTCTTGATCTCGACGAACGTGCCCGCCTTCGCGCCCTGCTCGAGCACGGCGTCGGGGCGCAGGTAGGCGAACGGCCCGATCGTCACGCCGTCGGCGGCGCGCGCGCCCTCGAGGTGCGACTGGCGCACGCGCACCCCGGCGCCGAGCTCGCAGTCGATCACGGTGGTCAGCGGCCCGATCCGGCAGTCGGGCCCGATCGCCGTCGCGCCGCGCAGGAACGTCGACGGCTCGATCACGCTGTCGCGCCCGATCGCCACGTCCGCCTCGATCAGCGTGCTCGCCGGGTCGACGATCGTCACGCCGGAGCGCTGGTGCGCCATGTGGATCCGGCGCTGCGCGAGCCCGGTCACGTGGGCGAGGTCGACGCGGTCGTTGACGCCGAGCGCGAGGTCGGGATCGGCGAGCGGGAACGCCTGGACGAGCTGGCCGTCCGCGCGCAGCAGCGGGAGCACGTCCGGCAGGTAGAGCTCGCCCTGGGCGTTGTCGCTGCCGAGCCGCGCGAGCGCGGCGAGCAGCGCGCCGCCGTCGAACAGGTAGAGGCCCGCGTTGACCTCGCGGATCGAGAGCTCCTGCTCGGTCGCGTCGCCCGGGGCCTTGGTCTCGACGACGCGCTCGACGCCCCCCTCGGCGTCGCGGATGACGCGGCCGTAGCCGGACGGGTCCTCGAGCTCCATGCTCGCGATCGTCGCCGCGGCGCCGGCCTCCTCGTGCGCGGCGACCAGCGCGGCGATCGCCTCGCCGGTGATGAGCGGCATGTCGCCGTTGACGATCAGCACGGGCGCGGCCGGGTCGATCGCGCCGGTGGCGGCGGCGACCGCGTCGCCGGTGCCGCGGGGCTCCGCCTGGATCGCGACCTCGACGTCGCCGGGGAGGTGCTCGGCGAGCCGCCGCTTGGGGTTGTCGACGACGACGACCCGCTCGGCGCCGGCCGCGCGGGCCGCCAGCAGCGGCCACAGGATCATCGGCCGCCCGCAGATCGGGTGCAGCACCTTCGGCAGCGATGAGCGCATACGCGTCCCCTCGCCGGCGGCGAGGATGACCACGGTCGGGGCGGGCACGAGGCGCATCGTAGTATCGCGCTGACCCTGGGGGGTGGTGTAATGGCAACACGGGTCCCTTTGGAGGACTCAGCTCCCGGTTCGAATCCGGGCCCCCCAGTCGGAGCGGCCGCCGGCCTGCGGCTCGGGGCGGGCGACCGCTCGATCCGGATCACCCGGCGCCGAGCGCGGCGCGCAACTCGGCGTCGACGAGCGGATCGGCGACCAGCGCGTCGGCGTCGCCCGGCGTCGTGAGCACGCGCTCGTGGCGGAGCAGGCCGACCGACGCGTCGTGCGCGCGGGCCTGCTCGAGGACGGCGCCGATCCCGCCCGACCGCAGCGCGGCGAGGCCGAGCAGGTCGGGCCGCGGCTCGCGCAGGCCGGCGAGGTACCAGTCGCCCTCGAGCGTCGAGCCGAACGTCAGGTCGCAGCCGGAGGCCAGATCGTCGAGCGCCGCGGCAGCGTGCGCCGGACCGAGCCGCGGGCAGGCGGTGCCCGCGATCAGCACCGGGCCGCGCCCGACCGCGGCCACGGCCGCCGGGAGGTCGGCCGCTGCGACCGCCGTCACGCCCGCGGGGAGCAGCGCCGCGACCGCGGCGACCTCCGCCTCGGGCGCGGCCGCGAACGCCGCGCCGACGGCCGCCGCCCACGCCGCCGCGCGGGCGACCAGCAGCGCCTGGAGCGCCGCCCGCCGCCCGTCGTCGAGCCGTCCGGCGAGGCCCGCCAGCACCCCGTCCGCGCCGGGCGCACGGGCGATCACGAGCGCGGCCGGCGCGGCCTACTCCTCGTGGAAGCGGTACACGACGCCGGCGGGCGCCGCCGCCGCGCCGTCGATCAGCGGCAGCGCGGTCGCCAGGAGCGACGCGAAGGCGTCCGTGCTGGCCGCGATCAGGTCGAGCAGGCGCTCGATCGGCGTCGCCTCGGCCTGCACGCCGTTGGCGTAGTCGGTCGCGTAGCCGACGAGCGCGAACGGCAGCTCGGCCTCGCCGGCGAGCACCGTCTCCGGCCCGGCGGTCTGCGAGACCGCGGTCACGCCCGCGGCGGCGAGGCCGCGGATCTCCGCCTTCGTGTTGAAGCGCGGGCCGTCGACGTGCCCGTAGCAGCCGCCGTCGCGGATCCGCAGGCCCGCGCGGGCGCCCGCCTCCAGCAGCGCGGCGCGCAGCGGCGGCGCGTACGGGTCCTCGAAGATCCAGTGGCCGCGGCGCGGGTCGCCCGGCTCGGCGTAGAACGTGCACAGCGAGCCGTCCGGGAGCCGGTTGACCGGGAAGTGCAGGTCGTCGAAGCAGATCAGCGACCCGAGCTCGACGCCCGGGTCGACCGCGCCGCAGACGGTCACCGCCAGGATCGCGTCGACGCCGGCCGCGGCGAGCGCGGCGATGTTGGCGCGATGCGTCACGTGGTTGCTCAGCCGCACGTGGCCGGCGTGGTGGCGCGAGACGTGCGCGACGTCGGCTGCCGGCGAACGTCCCGTGTGAGACGAGCGTCTCGCCCCACGCGGTCTTGACCGTCTCGGGTGCGCCGCCGTCGAACCCCGGCAGCGCGTAGGTGCCCGAGCCGGTGATGATCCCGATCGCCATCCGGCGGCGGATGCTACGGCACGTACGGCGGCGCCTCGCCCCAGCCCCAGCGCGGCACGGGCGCCTCGGGCGGCGGCGTCGCGCCGGGCTGCGAGTTGGTCACCGCGATCCGCGTCCCCCACTCGAGGTAGGCGACGAAGGCCGACCGGAACTCGGGGTCGGACGGCAGCCCGGCGTCGTCGGCGGCGTCGCAGATGAGCTGCACCCAGCGCCGCCGCTGCGCTTCCGTGAGCGCCCGATTCAGGTGCTTGGCGAGCATGTGCGGATAGCCGCCGTGCTCGTCGGTGTAGCGGGGCGGCCCGCCGAACACCTCGCCGAGCCAGGTCGCGACGTGCCGCGGATGGTCCGGCGACATGCCCGCGAAGACCGGCGCGAGCACGTCGTCCCGGCGCACGCGGTCGTAGAAGACCTCGGTCAGCCGTTGCAGCGCCGGCTCGCCGCCGGCCCACTCGTAGAGCGTCGGTACGTCATCCGTCATGCCCACCGACGGTAGTGACTTGCGATTTGCAAGTCAAAGCTACGGCGCTTCGTAGGTGACCTGCAGCAGCTCCCCGGAGGCGACGAAGGTCCCGGCGTTCGTCGAGCAGCCCACCTGCACCCACACCTCGCCGCCGCTGACGTAGTTCGCCGCGGCGCCGGTCGGCACCAGGTTCGCCCGTGTCGTCTCCGTCGTGCCCTGGGACACCGTGTTGACCGTCTGCCAGGTCGAGTCGGTAAAGCGTCGGACGGCGATCACCTGGTTGCACGAGCGGGAGTTGCTGCCGCGGTAGGTGGCCGACAGCGACGTGATCCCGGCCGGGACGCCCGTGAACCGTGCCGTACCACGAGGTCGTGCGTGTGGTGCCGGTGGTCGAGTTGACCCGGTAGAGCACGTTGTCGTCCGCGGCCAGACCGGCGAAGGTCCCGCCCGCAAGGGTGCCGGTGTCGAGCTGCACCGCGCTCGGGGCCGCGGTCACCCGGACGGGCACGCGGAACGTCGCCGGCGTCCCGGTCGGGTCGGTCGCCGCGTTGCCCGCGGGGTCCTCCGAGCGGACCCGGTAGTGGTACGTGGTGCCCGGGGTGAGCCCGGTGATCCGGACGCTGTGGGCCGTCACGTCGGCGGCGTCGGTCGGCGTCGGCGTGAGCGCGGTCGGGGAGGTGCCGTAATCGACGCGCGAGTCGGACGGCTCGTCGGTCGTCCACGTGATCGTGGCCGAGCCGTCCGCCGACGCGGTCGCCGCCCGCGCGCTGATCGCCGGCGCGGCCGTGTCGGCGGCGTAGCTCGCGGCGAACTGGCCGGTCCCGGCCGCGAACATCGCGTACGAGACGCCCTTGATCGTCTCGCGCGTGAAGCTGACCGGCGCGCCGTCGCGCGTCAGCGTCTGCAGCGAGCGGCCGCCGAACGTGGCGGGCAGCATCGCCCGCAGCCCGGTCGCCCCGGCGCCGATCGCGGTACGGAAGCTCAACGTCGTGCCGTTCCAGTTGAGCTGCTCGAACGTCGAGCCGTTGCGGCCGTCGAGCCAGGTCAGCATCTGCTGCGCGGTGACCACGGGCACGCCGCGCGCCTTGGCCGAGGCGACGATCGCCGTCGCGCCGGGCGAGCTGACGGCGTCGGTGTGCATGTTCGCGTTGAACGCGCCGTAGTAGCCCTGGGCGCCGAGCGCGCGGTCGAGCAGCGTGTTGATCGTGAACGGGAACGTCTGCCCCGACTCGTCGGTCATCTGCGTCGTCGACTGGTAGACGTCGAGCATCGACCCGTCGGTGTCGGCGAAGCGCATCGGCATCCCCGAGCCGGTGAACATGCCCGGCACGTCCTGGACCCAGCCAGGCGGCCAGTAGTAGTAGTTCGCGTCGAGCCGGATCCCGTGGTCGAGCTCCATCCTCGGCGTGCCGACCCAGTCGCTCCAGGCGATGCAGTGGGTGCGCAGCGTGACCGGTTGCGCGAG
This sequence comes from uncultured Solirubrobacteraceae bacterium, assembly GCA_963724145.1. Lineage (GTDB taxonomy): Bacteria > Actinomycetota > Thermoleophilia > Solirubrobacterales > Solirubrobacteraceae > DASQMT01. The sequence continues at coordinate 100,928 of CAVRTO010000039.1, read as the reverse complement.
GCTCGTGTACTTCTCGCTCCAGGTGTCGATCTGCGCGACGTAGTTGCCCTCGATCGACGCCGGCGTGTAGTCCGCGCAGTCCGTGGTCAGGTGGAGGCCCACCTCGAAGCCCTGGGACGCGTAGCTCGCGGCCTGCGCGTTCGTGAGGTTCGTGTGCGGATAGACGTACGACGTCCCGCGGATGCACTCCCACTGCGCGAGGTTGCAGCCGGCCGGGCTCGCCGCGGCGAACTCCGCGAAGCGACCGGCCGTCCCACCCGGTGCGGCGTGGTCGTCGCCGGTCATGATGACCGCGGCCTTGAGCCCGCGCGGCAGGTACCAGAAGCGCGGGATCGGCTTCTTGTCGGCGGTGACCGTCCCGATCAGGTTCGCGAGCAGTCGCTGCTGCTCGTCCGCCTGCGGGATCGCGACCTTGCTCAGGTCGACCCAGTTCGGCTGGTTGTCGCCCGCGGCCGGGCCGTAGAACAGGTCGTCGGAGCGGATCGGCGTCGTGCCGTCGCGCTCCTGCCCGATCCACGCCGGGTTGCCCTGGCGGGTCAGGACGACCGACCGCGCGAGGTCGTACGTGAACGCGGACGCGGAGCCGCCGTTCGCGCCGACGTTGCGCGAGGTGAGCGCGGGCGCGCTCGTCGCGGTCGAGGCGTTCGAGTACAGCGTCGCCAGCGCCGTGGCGCCGCCGGTGAGCCCGTAGCGGTCGGCGGCGCCGTGGAACTGCATCGTGTCGGTGACGATGCCCTGCCCCGGCGCGCGCGTGGCGTCGACGCGCATGTACGCGTTCGCCAGCGTCGTGCTCGTCGTCGGTCAGGCCGAGCAGGCCCGCGAGCTGCTTGTCCGGCCGCATGGCGATCAGGTCGCCGCCGCCGTTGACCCACGTGGTGAGCATCGAGACCTGCGCGGACGTGAGCGACATGTCGCCGACGATCACCGCGTCGTGCGCGGCGAGGACCGCCGGCGTCGACGTTCGCGATGTCCGTGACCTTGAACGCGTTCAGGCCCTCGGCGCGGAGGATCTCCGCGTAGTAGCGCGTGAACGGGTTCGAGCTCTTGGCGATCACCAGGACCGGGCCGCCCGAGCCGTCGTCCGGCCCGGGTCCGGGCGGCGAGGAGGTCGTGAACGACCATGTCGCGTCCGCCGCGAGCGGGTTGCCGGCCGCGTCCTTGACGCCGCTGCTGCCGCCCTTGACGGTCACGGTGTAGCGGGTGGTCTCGGCCAGGTCGCCGTTCGGATCGAGCGTCGCCGCGCGGGAGGCGCTGTCGTAGGTCACCGCGGCGGGCACGAGCGAGCCGTCCGGCGAGCGCAGCTGGACGGTCGCGGTCGTGATGCTCGCGGCGCTCATGCCCTCGTTGAACCCGGCGGTCACGTTGGACGCCGGCGCGACCGCCAGCGCGTCAGGCGCCGGGAGCCGGGTCGTGATCGTCGGCGGGGTCGTGTCCGGGCCGGTGTTCGTGTCGAACGCCACGTCGACCCAGTAGCCCTCGGAGCGGTAGGTGCCGTTCGGGAACGTCCCGCTCGGGCCCGTAGCCGTAGACGCCGTTGCCGCCGCCGTCGCCGTTGCGGATCGCGTGCAGCGGCGCGTTGTCGACGCCCGCGGTCAGGAACTGCTGGTCGGTCGTCGCGTAGTTGCCGTTCGGCGCGTGGTAGGAGACCACGTAGAGCGTGTTCGCCGTGATCGCGACCGGCGCGCCGAGGCTCGCCTCCTGCCAGCCGCTGGCGCTCTCGCCCGTGAACGTGACGGTCGCCAGCAACTGGCCGGTGTTCGACCACAGGTGGCCGGTGTGCGTGCCGGTGTTCGTCGTGCCCTTGTAGAAGCGGATCCCGGTCACGAACCCGTCCGTGTCGGCACGGAAGCGCGTGCCGATCTCGACCGCGGCGTTGTCGGTCGTCTCGGCCGCCTTCTGCGGCACGGCGGTCCCGGGCCAGATGCTGCACGGGCAGCCCGAGCTCGTCACCGCGCGCGTGGTGAACGTCCAGGTGTCGTCGGCCGCGAGCGCGTTGCCCGCCAGGTCCTTGACCCCGGCGCTGCCGCCCTTGACGGTCACCCGGTAGGTGGCGCCGGCGGCGAGCGCGGCGGTCGGGTCGAGCGTCGCGGTGCGCGAGCCCGCGTCGTAGCCGACGGCGGCGGGGACGACCGCCCCCGCGGCATCGGTCAGGACGACGCTCGTCGTGTTGACGGTCGTGGCGGTGAGCGCCTCGCTGAACTGCGCGGTGGCGTTCGCGCCGGTCGCGACGTTCGTCGCGCCGCGCGCCGGCGTCACGCCGGTGATCGTGGGCGGCGTGGTGTCGGGCGCGGCGGCGCCGTTCTCGAACACGACGTCGACCCAGTAGTTCTCCGCGCGCCAGGTCGCGTTCGGGAAGCTGCCGCTCGCCCCGTAGGCGTAGACGCCGTTGCCGCCGGCGTCCTCGCCGTCGGCGAGCGCGCGCAGCGGCCCGTTGTCGACGCCTGAGAGCGTGAAGTAGTCGACGTTGCTCGCGTAGTTGCCGCGCGGCGCGTGGTAGGAGGCGACGTAGGTCGTGTCGGCCGCGATGTCGACGGGCGTGCCGAAGCGGACCTCCTGCCAGCCGCTCGCGGTCTCGTTCGTGAACGTCGCGGTCGCGAGCAGCGTGCCCGTCCGGCTCCAGAGGTGGCCGACGTGGGTCCCGGTGTTCGTGCTGCCCTTGTAGAAGCGGATGCCGCTGATCCGGCCGGCCGTCGAGGAGCGGAAGCGCGTGCCGACCTCGATCGGCACGGTGTCGGTCGTCTCGGCGGGCTTCGACGGCGTCGCCGTCGGGCCCCAGATGCTGCACGGGCACGTGCTGTTGCCGCTGCCCGCGGTGACGGTCGCGCCGATCCCGGGGCTCTCCAGGTTGCCGCTGTCGTCGACCGCGCGACTGCGGATCGTGTAGCTCGACTGCGAGCCGGGCGTCCACGAGAACGTCCACGCGCCGCGGCCGTTCGCGCGCCGCCAGGTCTCGCCGCCGTTCGTCGAGACCTCGACGCCGCCGACCTGGCCGCCGCCGGCGTCGGTCGCCGTGCCGCTGATCGTGATCTGCTGGCCGGGGGTCACGCTGGCGCCGTTCGCCGGCACGGTGATCACCGAGGACGGCGCGGACGTGTCGGACGACGCCGTCGCGGCGACGACGCCGGACTGGATCGTCGACGGCTGCGCGCCCATGTCGGCGAACAGGTTCACCGTCGCCTGCTGCATGCGGGCGTCCGCGGCGAGGTTGCCGCGATCGTGGTTCGCGTCGAGCCCCCACGCCCACTGGACCGTGCCGGAGCCGAACACGCGCGCGCCGCTCGCCGCGCGGTAGTAGGTCATGTTGTGGTCGACCGTCCGGCTGCCGAAGTTCGAGCCGTAGTCGGTCAGCGCCGGGGCGCCGGGGACCGTGGTCGAGGAGAGCCGGAACGACCCGGCCGGGCGGTACCCGTTGTCGGTGTCCTCGTCCCACTCGTAGCCGAGCGTCCCGTCGGGCAGCGTCGCGGTCGCCCCCGCGGCCTGGGTCGCGATCGTCGTGTTGCGCCAGAAGCGCATCTTCCCGTCGGCCGCCGGGACCCGGATCGCCGTCGTGGCGCCGGCGTTGACCTGGAACAGCTGGCCCGACAGTGCGTTCTCGGGCCGCCCGCCGTCAGCCGGCGGGCTGAAGCGCGGGTCGCGCCACGTGCCCGTCCAGATCAGCGGCTCGGGGTCGATCTTGGCGTTGGCGTGCGTCTCCTTGTAGGTGACGAGCGTCCGGCGGTTGTTCTCCCAGCGCGTCTTCCAGAAGATCTCGTTCCCGCTGAAGAAGGCGAGGTTCACGCCGGCGGCGCGCGCCGCCTCGACGTTCGCGCGCTGGGCGCCCGACCAGTACTCGTCGTGGCCCACGGACATGTACGTCTCGTGCTCGAGCAGCTCGGCGGGGAGCCGGTCGGTGTCGACGCCGGTCGTGTACGAGACGTCGTAGCCGTTGCGCTCCAGCCAGCGGACCATCGGGTACTCGGCGTTGAACACCCAGTCCTCCGCGCCCGTCCCGCGCGTGGTGAACGGCCGGTTGTAGCTCACCTTGTAGGCGCGCCCGGCGGGGCTGCCGACGTAGAGCGAGTTGCCGCCGTACTGGTTGTAGGCCTGCCAGGTCGTGTCGGAGGTCTGGAACAGCAGCTCGGAGCCGCCGTCGTCGTCGCGCACGATGAAGACCATGTGGCTGGAGCCGGCCGTCCCGTCCTCGCGCACGAGCTTGGCCAGGTAGATGCCGGAGACCGCGTCCGCCGGGACCGCCCAGCTCGCGGAGACGCCCCAGTTGCCGCAGTCGATCAGGCCGGTCGACGCCGTCGTCTGGCAGCCCGGCTGGTTCTGCGGCAGGCTCGCCGACGGCTGGATCGTGGTGATCTTGCGCGCGCCCGAGCCGCCGTAGTAGCCCATCCGGTAGATGTCGATCCGGTAGTCCGTCGACGGGGTGTCGACCTTGAACGAGACCGTCTCGCCCTGGTCGACGCCGATGCTCGTGGCGTAGCCCTGGATCGCCGCCGACCCGGAGCCGCTGACGTCCCATTCGCTCGCGGGATTGCCGGGCTTGGTGTTCTCGCAGGCGATCTCGTTGGCGATCGGCTGGTCACACGGGGCCGCAGCGGCGGGCGCCGCGCCCGCTCCGAGGCCACCTCCGGCCACGAGCAGGAACGCAAGGAGAGCACGGCGCTGGAGACGCATGAAGCGACGCTACGACAGCGCGTCGCCGATAGCACCGCCCGATCGGCTAGCGCTCCTTGCCGCTGCGCGGCACCCGCCCGCCGCGCGCGCCGCGCTCGGTCGCCGGGCCGCGCGGGGCCGCGATGCCGAGCACCCGCATCGCCTTCAGGCCGAGGCCGAGCTTCTCGCGGCCGTCGGTCGAGGAGACGTCGAGCCCGGAGAGGTCGCGGACGCGCTCGAGCCGGTAGCGGACGGTGTGGCGGTGGGTGAACAGCCGCGACGCGGTGTTCGCGACGTTGCCGTCGCACTCGAGGAACGTCTCGAGCGTCTGGACCAGGTCGGTCTCGTACTGGTCGTCGTAGGCGACGAGCGGCTCGACCGTCTCGGCGTAGAAGCGCTGCAGCTCGCCGGGGTCCTCGCTCATCGCGGGCAGCAGGAGCCGGTAGGCGCCCGTCGCCTCGAAGGCGAGCACCTCCGCGGCCTCGGCGTCGGCGTCGTCCCCGGCGGGGCGGCCCTCGGCGACGTTGGCGGCGAGCAGCGCCTCGTTGCCGGCGCGGTAGAGGTCGGCCGGGTCGGTGGCGACGCGCGAGTAGCCGACCGCGAAGGTGAAGCCGTGCAGCGTCGCCTGGAGCTCGCGCGCGATCGCCTCGGCGGTGCGGCGCGACTCGTCGTCGTCGGTCGCCGGGGCGAGCACGAGCACCTGGCCGGCGGTGTTCTCGGCGACCTCGTCGATGCCGGCGATCGCGCCCGGCGCCGCGGCGCGCGCGGCGCGCTCGGCGGCGGCGAGGACACGCCGGCGCCAGTCCTCCTCCGCCGGCGCGAAGTGATGCGCGCGGACGACGACGACCGCCGCCCCGTCCTCGACGTGCACGCCGACCTCGGCCGCGCGCGCGACGATGTCGCCCCGGTCGGTGACGGTGCGGTGCAGCACGGCGCGCAGGAAGCCCTCCTGCGCGGCCTCCGAGGCGCGCTCGGGCGCGCGGACGCGCTCGACCTCCGAGGCGATCAGCGTGGTGACGAGCCGCAGCAGCGCCGGCGCGGGCTCGCCCGAGCGCCCGCGCACGCGCAGCCGGCCGACGGTGGCGTCGCCGACGCGCAGCTCGTGGGTGCCGACGCCGCTCGCGTCGGCCATCAGCGCGCGCTCGTCCGCCGAGGAGCGCGCGGCGACCGCCAGCACGGCGCTGGAGCGGTCGATCAGGACCAGCGACGCGTCGAGCGCGCGCGCGGCCGCACGGACCACGTCGGGCAGGCCTCGGCCCGATTCGACGGCGTCGGTGATCGCCCCGAGCGCCTCGAGATCGAGTGCGGCCTCGGTTTCCATATGCGCCCGGATTCTAGGGCGATCCCTACTACAGCTCGTCGAAGTACCACAGGAACGCCCCACCGAGGAGGAGTCCCACGAGCACGAAGGCGGCGAGCACGTAGAGGCTCAGCACGACCGCCACGAGCCGCTCCCAGACGCGCGTGAACGACCCCACGGCGGGGACGAGGATCAGCGCCGCCCATGCGGCCACGGAGACGGCGCCGGCGGCCCCGATCGCGATGTAGGTCCAGGTCTCGTTGCTCATGCTGCCGGGGCCTCATTGTGACGCAGCCGCCCGACGACCAGGGCGACGATGCCGAACAGGGCGAAGACGGCGGCGCCCAGGCCCCAGCCGGCCTCGACGTCGGACAGGTAGTGCACGCGCAGGTAGATCCGCGTCAGCCCGATCGCCGCGGCGAGGATCACCGCGGCGGTCACGACGACCGTCCGGCCGGCCCAGCTCCCGCCGGTCCGGACCAGCACGACCGCGCACGCGATCCAGGCGACGGAGTAGGCGGCGTGGGCGCTCGGGAACGCGCTCCCGGCGGCGTCCACGAGCGCGTCCGCGGGCCGCGGGCGGTCGTAGTGCGCCTTGGCGAGATGGGTCAGCAGGTAGGTCGTCAGGAACGCGGCCACCAGCACCCCCGCGTCGAGGTAGCGCCGCCGGACGACGGCCCACAGCGAGGTGGCCACGACGACGATCGCCACCGCCACGAACGAGCCGAGCGCGGTCACCGCCTTCGCGACGTCGACCAGCCAGCCCATCGAGATCCGGTCGACGATGTCGGCGGCCACCTGGTCGCCCACGAGCAGGTCGCGCTCGGAGAGCCCGTCGGCGAGCAGGAAGAACACGAACGAGCCGACCGCCGCGATCGCCAGCAGCGTCGTCACCTCGAGCCCGAGGTCGCCGGGCGTGAAGCGGTTCCAGACGAACCGGGCCGGCGCCTCGGAGGCGTGCGCGGCGGGGCGGCCGATCGTCTTCCACGCCGAGCGGAGGTACGGCGCGACCGGGCGCAGATAGGGCTTCTCGAGCTGCTCGGAGATCCACGCCTTCGTCTTCGCCTGGAGCTCCTCGTTGCGCTGGAGCCGGACGAGGAAGACGATCGCGACGACCACCGCGACGAACAGCCCGAACGCGAACAGCCCGCGCGAGACCCACGCCGTGAGCTGGTCGAACGAGCGCCAGAAGACGTAGCCGAGGACGCAGAACGTGGTCGCCCACAGCCCCGCGCCGAGGATGTCGTAGGGCAGGAACTTGCGCAGCGGCATCCGGCTCGCGCCGGCGATGAACGGCGCGATCGCCCGCACGAGCCCGATGAAGCGGCCGATCAGGATCGTCGCCCCGCCGCGCCGCTCGAAGAACGCCTCGACCTGCTCGAGCCGCTCCTCGGTGATCTTCACGCGCGCGCCGTGCTTGACCATGAACTCGCGGCCGAGCCGGCGGCCGAGCGTGTACGAGGTGACGTCGCCGAGCACGGCGCAGGCCCACACGATCGCGATCAGGACGTACAGCGAGATCACGCCCTGGCCGGCGACGAGGCCGCCGACGATCACGGTCGTCTCGCCGGGCGCGACGAGGCCGATGAAGGCGCCGGTCTCGAGGAAGGCGAGGATGCCGACGGCGAGGTAGGTCCACTTGCCGAGCGCCTGGCCGGCCTCCTCGATCAGGTGCTCGACGTTCGGCAGCTCGATCACGCCGAGGCCGATCAGCAGCGCGCCGGCCGCCGCGAGCACGCCGAGCGCGAGGAGCGGCTTGCGGTGGCGCCGGCGGCGGATGACGACCCAGAGGGCGATGGCGACCGCCCCCGCGATCCAGGCGGGATGCACGCTCAGGCCTCCCGCGGCTCGCCGAACGCGCGGCCCACCGGGGCGGCCGCGACGGCGTGCGGGTGGCGCGGGCGCAGCGCCTCGGCGGCGGCGCGCGCGTGCGTCGGCGCCGTCCGCGCCGGGGAAGATCCCGAACACCGTCGGGCCGGAGCCGGACACCATCGCCCGCACCGCGCCGGACGCGCGGACGTCGGCGAGCGCGTCGCCGATCGGCGGGCAGAGGCTGCGCGCGGGCGCCTCGAGGTCGTTGTGGAGCAGCCGCTCCGCGAGCAGGCTGTCCGCGCGCGCGGCGCCGGGGACCTGGCCGCTGAGGCGGTCGAGCTCGTCGCCGTCGCGGCCCAGGCCGAGGCGGTCGTGCTCGGCGTAGACCTCGGGGGTGCTCAACCGGTGCGCCGAGGGGACGATCAGCAGGCCGAACGCGGTCGGGTCGCCGAGCCGGCGGACGCCCTCCCCGATCCCGGTCATGAGGCAGCGCTCGGGCTCGAGCTGGCTCGGGACGTCCGCGCCGAGGCCGACCGCGATCCGGTGCAGGGCGCCGTCGCTGCGGTCGTGCTCCGCGACGGCGGCGACGAGCCGCAGCGCGGCGGCGGCGTCGGCCGAGCCCGCCGCCCATGCCGGCGGCGATCGGGACGCGCTTGGCGATCGTGACGCGGACGGGCGGGCCGTCCCAGCCGGTCTCCTCGCGGAAGCGGGCGATCGCGCGGGCGGCGAGGTTCTCGCCCGCGACGCCCGGGCAGACCACCTCGTCCGCGTCGCCGTGCGCGGGCTCGAGCTCCAGCTCGTCCGCGACGGACACGGGCTGCACCAGGGACACGAGCGGGTGGTACCCGTCCTGGCGGGCGCGACCGATGAACAGGCACAGATTGACCTTTCCCGGCGCGGCGGCGCGCATCCGGCTCATCGCGACAGCTCCGCGTGGAGGGCGCGCCACTCGTCGGGGGCGAGCTGCTCGGCGCGCGCGTCCTGCGGGCGGCCGATGGCGGCCAGCGCGGCGCGCGCGCGGTCGCGGATCCCCGGCGCGGCGCCGGGCGCGAGGGCGAGCGAGCGGGCGAGCGCCTTGCGGCGGTGGGCGAAGCCCTGGCTCACGAGCGCCCGCAGCGCCGGCTCGGGCGCCGGGCCGCGGCGGGTGAGGCCCACCAGGACGGAGTCCACGTTCGGCACGGGGTGGAAGACGGTGCGGGACACGGGGCGCAGGACGCGGACGTCGCAGGCGAGCTGGGCGAGGACGCTGGGCGCGCCGTAGGCGGACGTCCCGGGCTTCGCCGCGAGCCGCTGCCCCACCTCCTTCTGCACCATCGCGACCCACGTGGTCACGCGCGGGAGCTCCGCGACGGTGCGGAGGATGACGGTGGCGGCGACGCCGTAGGGCAGGTTCGCGACGACCTTGTCCGGCGGCGGGTCGAGCGCGGCGAGATCGAGCTTCACCGCGTCGGCGAAGTGCAGCGTGGTGTTCGGATGGGCGTCGAGCGCGTCCCGCAGCGCCGGCTCGAGCGTGCGGTCGAGCTCGACCACGTGGACGTGGGCGACGCGCTCCGCCAGGTGCTCGCTCAGCACGCCGAGGCCGCCGCCGACCTCGAGCACGACGTCGTCCGGACCGAGCTCCGCCGCCCGCGCGATCACGTCGAGCAGGTTCGAGTCGATCAGGAAGTTCTGGCCCAGGTCGCGCTTGGGACGGATGCCGAACGCCCTCATCCGCCGCAGGCTGGGCTGGACGGGAAGCTCGCTCACCAGCCGAACAGGCGCGCGCTGTTCTCGTGGACGGCGGTCTCCAGCGCGGCGTAGTCGATCCCGCGCCGCTCGGCGATGAAGCGCGCGGTGTGGACGACGTAGGCCGGCTGGTTGCGCTCCTTGCGGACCGCCTGCGGGGTGAGGTAGGGGGCGTCGGTCTCGACGAGGACGCGGTCGAGCGGGGCCTGCTCGGCCGCGAAGGCCAGCTCGCGCGCCTTGGGGTAGGTGACGTTGCCGGCGAAGCTGATCCACCAGCCGTGCGCGAGGCACTCCTCGAGCCGGCCGGGCATCGAGAAGCAGTGCAGGATGACGTCGAGGCCCTGCGCGTCGCGGGCGAGCGTGGCGATCGTGTCGTCGTCCGCCGCGCGCGTGTGGATGACGAGCGGCTTGCCCAGCTCGCGCGCGAGGCCGATGTGGGCGGCGAACGCGCGCTCCTGGTCGGGGCGCGGCGCGTAGTCGCGGTAGTCGTCCAGGCCGGTCTCGCCGATCGCGGCGCAGCGCGGGTGGCGCGCGATCTCGCGCAGCTCGTCGGTGATCGCGTCCGTGTAGCCGGACGCGCTGTTGGGGTGATGGCCGGTGGCGAACCAGACGTCGTCGTTGGTCTCCGCCGCGTCGCGGCGCGCGGCGCGAGCTCTCGGCGTCGGTGCCGATCGTGAGGATCCGGGTGACGCCCGCCGCCCGGGCGGCGGCGACGATGTCCGCGTCGTCGCCGGGGGTGCTGTCCAGGTGCGTGTGGCTGTCGATCACTGCGGCTTGGGGAACAGCGGCGCGAGCTTGCCGACGCTGCCGCCGCCGGGGCGGGCGCCGAACGCCGCGCTGTCGAGGGCCAGCTCGGTCTCGCCGAGCGCCTCGAGCAGCTTCGCCGCCGTCTCGGGGATGTACGGGTGGAGCAGCACCGTGACCGCGCGGATCCCCTCGGCGAGCGAGCGCAGCGCGGTGTCGAGCTCGGCCGCCTTCGCGTCGTCCTTGGCGAGCTGCCAGGGCGCCTGCTCCTCGACGTAGCGGTTGAGGCGCCGGACGCGGGTCCAGATCCGCTCGAGCGCCTGGGTGATCTCCGCGTTGTCGAGCAGCGCGCAGACCTCGTCGACGAGCCCGTCGAAGTCGGCGGCGAGCGCCGGGTCGACGTCGACGTCGGGGACCACCCCGTCGCGGTAGCGGCCGATCATCGCCAGCGTGCGGCTGGCGAGGTTGCCGTAGTCGTTCGCGAGCTCCGACTCGTAGCGCTCGCCGAACGTGGTCGTCGAGACGCCGCCGTCCTGGCCGAAGCTGACCTCGCGGAAGCAGTAGTAGCGGAGGGCGTCGGTGCCGAACGTGTCCATGACCTCGAACGGGTCGAGCACGTTGCCGAGCGACTTGGACATCTTCGTCTCCTCGCCGGAGGAGTCGCGCATCAGCAGGTAGCCGTGGATCAGCTCGCGCTGGGGCACCGGGAGGTCGGCGGCCATCAGCATCGCCGGCCAGAAGACCGCGTGGAACTTGAGGATGTCCTTGCCGATGATGTGGAGGTTCGCCGGCCAGAACGTGCTGGTCAGGTCCTCGCCGTCGCGGGCGAAGCTGAGCGCGGTGTAGTAGTTCAGGAGCGCGTCGAACCAGACGTAGAAGACGTGGTCCGGGTCCCACGGGACCGTGATGCCCCAGGTCAGCTTCCCGCGGCTCAGCGAGACGTCGTTGAGCCCGCCGTTGATGAACGCGAGCGCCTCGTTGTACCGGGTGCGCGGCGCCACCCACTCGGGGTTGTCCGCGTAGAGCCGCTTGAGCGGCTCCTCGAACGTCGAGAGCCGGAAGAACCAGTTCTCCTCGCTCTCCCAGTCGAGCGGGATGCGGTGGATCGGGCACGTGTTGCCCTCCGCGATCTCCGCGTCGGTCTTGAAGTCCGCGCACTTGGGGCAGTACCAGCCCTCGTACAGGTCCTTGTACGTGTGGCCGTTGTCGTGGATCCGCTGCATGACCTCCTGGACCTTCGCCTCGTGGCGGGGGTCCGTGGTGCGGATGAAGAAGTCGTTCGACGCGTTGATCCGCGGCAGCAGGTCGAGGAACCGCTGCGCGTTGCGGTCCGCCAGCTCCTTCGGCGAGACCCCCTCCTGCTCGGCGACCTTCGCGACGGGCTCGCCGTGCTCGTCGGTGCCCGTGAGGAAGAACACCTCCTCGCCGCGCTGGCGATGGTGCCGCGCGAGGATGTCGGCCCCGATCGTCGTGTAGGCGTGACCCAGGTGCGGCGCCGCGTTCACGTAGTAGATGGGCGTCGTGACGTAATAGGCCATGGCGGAGGCCAGAGGCTAGCGGCGCAGCCGGGTTCGCCGCCCGCCGCGGGGCGCCGCGGCGCGGTCGGCGGGCGGCGTGTTCGAGCCGGGCGCGTCTCGCCTCCGCCGGGCGCCGCGCGGGACCGGCGAACGGCGAGCATCGAACGGCGAAGCGAGGGTCCCATGCCGCGCCGGGCGGCGTTGCGACCTGGCCTCGCCATTGACGGGTCCAGCCGCGACGCAGTCGCTCAAGGCGGGCGTCGACGTCCGCAGCGCGCGGCGGACCGCGCCGGCGCGCCGGCGGCGATGGGCCACGATCGAGCCCGACCCGGCGGCGCCGGACAGACCACGAGCGCCAGGCCCGCCCATACCGGCCAGGGCGCGGCGCCGCCGCCCACCGGCACGACGGGCGGCGGCGGGACCGGGGCGGTGAGCGGCCGGGCCGGCGCGCGCATCCTCATCGGGACCAGGCGCGCGGCGGCAGGCGGATCGTGCGCGGGCGACCGCGGCGCGGGCGTGCCGCGACCGGCGCGAGGGGGCGCTCCGCGCCCGGGCAGCAGCGTCATCGGGTCGACGTATCCGAACGGGTCGTCCTCGGCGCGGACGCCCAGGTGCAACCCGCCGTGGCCGGCCGCGAGCGTCCCGATCGACGCCCCCGCGCGGACCCGCGCGCCGGCGCGGACGCCGATCGACCGCAGCGGCAGATGCGTGACGCGGCGCGCGCCGCAGCGGACGCTGACGACGCCCCGCCCGGCGACCCGGCCGGCGTGGACGACGCGGCCGGCGCAGGCCGACCGGACCGCCGTGCCCGGTGGCGCGGCGAGATCGACGCCGCGGTGCGCGCCGGGCGTGAACGGCGCGCCGCGGGAGTAGTGGAACGTGCGCGCCACCTCGCCTGGGACCGGTCGCAGCCATCGCTCGGCCAGGGCGGCGGAGGGGACCGCCGGCGGCACCAGGACCGCGGCCAGGACTGAGGTGACCGCAGCCGCGACGGGAAGAGCGATCGGGGGCGAGGTGGCGGGCACGCGCCGAACCTAGGTGGCGGGGGGCCGGGGGTGGCCGGATGTGCGCGGATCGGCGCTGAGTTGGTGCAGAGTCGTTGCAGAGCGCGGAGATCCGCCGTCGAGACGACCACAACGCAGCAAGCGGCCGCGGACAACCGGGGACGCGCTGCGTTGATGTCGTAGGGCGACCACAACGCAGCACGCGGCCGCCCGAAACCGGGCGACTCGCTGCGTTGATGTCGCTCGTCAGCGCTCGGCGACGGCCTTGTAGAGCGCGTTCGCCGACGCGCCCGTGAGCTCCGCCACGACCCCCGCCGCGACCCGGGCGCGCGCGCCCGACTCCACCAGCCGCCGGACCGCGTCGACCGCGTCCTCCGGCACCCCCGACGGCGCCGGCGCCCCGCCGATCACGAGCACGACCTCGCCGCGCGGCTCCTCCGACGCATAGCGCGCCGCCAGCTCGCGCCGCCGTCCCCCGCACGACCTCCTCGTGCAGCTTCGTCAGCTCGCGGCAGACCGCCACCGGCCGCTCCCCGTCCACCGACGCCAGCACCGCCAGCGACGACCCCACCCGCCGCGGCGACTCGAACGCCACCACCGTCTCGCCCGACCCGAACACCTCCACCAGGCCCGCCCCGCTTGCGCGGCAGGAACCCGACGAACCGCCACACGTCCGACGGCAGCGCCGACGCCACCAGCGCGGCCAGCGCCGCCGACGGCCCCGGCAGCACCTCGACCTCGAGCCCCGCCGCCACGCAGCCCTGCACCAGCCAGTACCCCGGGTCCGACACGAGCGGCATCCCCGCGTCCGACACCAGGGCGACGACCGCGCCGTCGCGCATCCGCGCGACCAGCTCCGGCGTCCGCTCGCGCTCGTTGTGCTCGTGGTAGGGCACGAGCGACGCCGTCACGCCGTAGCGGTCCAGCAGCACGCCGGTCCGGCGCGTGTCCTCGCAGGCGATCACGTCGGCCGAGCGCAGCGCGGCCAGCACCCGCAGCGTGATGTCCTCGAGGTTCCCGATCGGCGTCGGGCAGACGACGAGCCGCCCGGCGCTCACGCGTCCGGCTCCCGCGCCAGGAGCGCCGCCCCGATCATCCCCGCCTCGTCGCCGAACGCCGCCGCGACGATCCGCACCGCGTCCCGCGCCGGCAGGAGCGCGCGCGCGTGCATCTCCGCCCGCGCCGGCTCGAGCAGCATCTCCCCCGCCCCGATCACCCCGCCGCCGATCACGATCACCTCGGGGTTCAGCACGTTCACCAGCGACGACAGCCCGACGCCCAGCGCCCGGCCCACGGTGCTGATCGCGTCGCGCGCCACCGGGTCGCCGTCGTGCGCCAGCTCGGTCACGAACGGGCCGGTCAGCTCGTGCCCGTCCTCCAGCGCCCGCCCGAGCGCCGTGTCCGGCCGCCGCGCGACCCGCAGCGACGCCTCGCGCACGAGCGCCGACCCGGACGCCATCACCTCGAGGCAGCCCCGGTTCGGGCAGTGGCCCTGGCACGGCGGCCCGTTCATGTCGATGACCATGTGGCCGAGCTCGCCGCCCGCCCCGATCCAGCCCCGCTGCAACTTCCCGCCCAGCACGAGCCCGCCGCCGATGCCGGTCCCGAGCGTGAGCATCACGACGTCGGACGCGCCCGCCGCGGCGCCGAACCGCGTCTCCGCCAGCACCGCGCAGTTGCCGTCGTTGTCGACCACCACCGGGAGCCCGAGCCGCTCCGACATGACCGCGGCGAACGGGACCCCCGCCAGCGGCAGGTGGGTGGAGTACGCAGCCGCGCCAGTGCGCCGATCCAGCGTCACCGGGATGCCGAAGCCGACGCTCACGATCTCCTCGTCGACCGCCGCCCGGGCCTCCTCGACGGCCTCGACGATCGTCGCCATCAGGGTCGCCTGATCGAGCCCGAACGCACGGCGCCGGACGCGGTGGCGGACGGCGAGATCGGGGCCGACGACGCCCGCGAGGAGCTTGGTGCCGCCGAGGTCGACCCCGATGACGCAGCCCGTTTGCGTACTGGGCGCCGACATGGGGGCTGCCACCATACCCACCGCGGATGGCGGACGAGAAACCCCAGTACAAGGTCTACCGCAGCCGTCCCCGGCTGCTGCCGAAGCGCGAAGGCGACGACGCGATGGCCGAGCTGCGCGCGCCCGCGAAGGAGCAGGACAACGGCGCCGCGCCGCCCGCCCCGCCGCGCGAGCGGCCCGCCACGCTGCCCGGCCCGCCGCCCGAGCGCAAGCCGAAGCGACCCCGCAAGCGCATCAGCCCCTGGCGCATCCTGCGCTGGGTCCTCGCCGCGCTCGTCGTCTGGGTCGTCCTCTCGGGCGTCCTGTTCATGGTCTCCGCGCAGATCCAGCGCGGCGACCTCAAGGACGAGGTCGGCCCGCAGCTGAGCGACGGCCCCTACCCGCTGACCGGCGCGAACACGATCCTCGTGCTCGGCTCCGACGCCCGCTCCGGCGACCTCGCCGAGCCCGGCTCCGGCGGCCCGAGCCGCTCGGACTCGATCATGCTGCTGCGGATCGGCGGCGGCGCCAACGCCTCGCTCTCGATCCCGCGCGACACGGTCGTCGACATCCCCGGCCACGGGACGAACAAGATCAACGCCGCCTACGCGCTTCGGCGGCCCCGCGCTCGCGACCCAGACCGTCAAGCAGTTCCTCGGCGTCGAGATCAACCACGTCGTCGAGGTCAGCTTCGAGAACTTCCCCGAGCTGATCGACGCGCTCGGCGGCGTCACCTACAAGGGCGACGCCGTCCTGTCGAAGATCAACGGCGGCAACGCGCAACGGCGGCTACACGCTCCGCCTGCCCAAGGGCGAGACGGAGATCGACGGCAAGCAGGCGCTCGCGCTCGCCCGCACGCGCAAGAACCTGCGCAACCCGGCCGAGGACGACCTGACCCGCGCGCGCCGCCAGCAGCAGCTCGTCGCCGCGATGAAGGACAAGGTCACGAGCTTCGAGACGTTCATCCGGCTGCCGTGGGTGTCGTGGGCCGCGCCGAAGGCGGTGCGGAGCGACATGTCCGGCCCGACGCTGCTCGGCGTGGCGATGGCCTCGATCACGAGCGGAGAGGCGAAGCCGCAGGTGCTCAAGCCGTCCGGCTCCGTGACGCTCCCCGACGGCGGCGCCGGCCTGACCGTCGACGACGCGACGAAGCAGCGCGCCGTCGACCGCCTGATGAAGGGCTAGTCGCCCTCGAGCGCGCCGTAGGCGAGCACGCCGCCGAAGCCGAGCAGGCCGATCCCGGCGATCGCGTCGGCCGTCCGGATCGCGCGCTCGCCGGCCGCCCGGCGCGCCACCGCGACCGCGGTCGCGAGCGAGGCCACCCAGGCGAGCGAGCCGAGCCCGACGCCGGCGACCAGCAGGACCGCCGCGCCCGTCGTCTCGGCCGCGCCCGCGACGGACGCCGCCGCGAACACCGCCGCCCACGACGCGATCGTCAGCGGGTTCGACGCCGTCCCGCCCAGCGAGGTCAGGAACGCGCGCCGCGGATCGGCGATCTCCTCGGCCACCTCGAGCCCCTGGCGCACGCGCAGCGCGCTGTGCAGCGTCCGGATCCCGAGCACGATCAGCACGGTCGCGCCGACCAGCCCGAGGATCACGCGCAGCGGCCCGATCGTCAGCAGCGGCGCCGCGCCGGCCGCGCCGGCGGCGGCGTAGAGCAGGTCGACGACCGCGATCCCGGCGCCGATCGCGAGCCCGACGGCCCAGCCGCCGCGCAGCGTCGAGCGGATCAGGAACAGCGACATCGGCCCGAGCTGCAGGGCGACGAGGAAGCCGAGGCCGAATCCGACGGTCAGCGAGTGCACGCCGGGATTGTCGCGCATTCAGGCGACGCCGCTCAAGGCGAGCACGCCCAGCAGCCCGTACGCCCCGGCGCTCGCAAGCGCCACCCGCCGGCCGCCGCGCAGGCCCCCGCGCAGCCGCGCCGTCACGAGCGCGTAGGCGCCGTCGGTCAGCACCGCGAGCGCCACGAACACGAGGCCGAGGAGCAGCACCTGGACGGCCACCGGACCCGCATCCACGCGCACGAACCCCGGCAGGAAGGCGAGGAAGAACAGCGCCGTCTTCGGGTTGAGCAGGTCGACCATCACGCCGTCGCGGAACAGCTGCACGCGCGACGCGGGCGCGGCCGCGACCGGACTCGAACCCCGCGCGCGCAGCAGCGTCCGCGCGGCGAGCCAGAGCAGGTACGCCGCGCCGCCGTAGCGCAGCGCCGCGAACGCGCCCGGCGAGGAGGCGACGAGCGCCGACACCCCGGCCGCCGCCGCCCCGACGTGGATCAGCGCGCCGGTCTCCAGACCGAGGACGGAGACCAGTCCGGCGGCGCGTCCCTGCTCGACCGTGCGCGCGACGACGTAGAGCACGGACGGCCCGGGCAGCGCGAGCAGCAGCAGCGTCGCGCCGGCGAACACCAGCAGGGTCGAGCCCGAGGGCATGCGGAGGACACCTGCGCGCCCCCGCGTGTATTCCCTAGTCGGCGGTTCCCGACGAGTTCGAGGACGGCGAGGACGAGGACGACGTCGTGGTCGAGGACTCGGACTTCTTGTCCTTGGCCTTCGCGTCGCTCTTGTCGGCGCCGGACTTCGCGGACGCGTCCATCTCGCGCTTGCGCTTGGACGTGCCGTAGTCCGTGTTGTAGAAGCCCGACCCCTTGAAGTGCACCGCGATCGGGTGGAAGACCCGCTGGACCGGAGCGCCGCACGTCTCGCAGATCGTCACCGGCGCATCGCTCATCTTCTGCATCACCTCGAAGAGGTGGCCGTTCTCGCAGCGGTACTCGTAGATCGGCATCGGGACGGAGACCTTAGCTGCCACACTGGCCGACCGATGCCGAACGACGTCGTGACCATGGACAAGATCGTGTCGCTGTGCAAGCGGCGCGGCTTCATCTTCCCCGCCTCGGAGATCTACGGCGGACTGCACAACAGCTACGACTACGGACACTACGGCGTCCTGCTCAAGCAGAACGTGATCGCCCAGTGGTGGAAGGCGATGATCCAGGAGCGCGACGACATCGTGGCGCTGGACTCGGCGATCATCCAGCACCCGCGCACGTGGGAGGCGAGCGGCCATCTCGCCGGCTTCAGCGACCCGCTCGTCCAGTGCCTCGGCAAGTGCAAGCGGCGCTTCCGCGAGGACCACCTGCGCGAGGAGGCCGAGGCCCGCGGCGAGAGCACGGACCACCTGGTCTGCCCCGTCTGCGGCGGCGAGCTGACCGAGCCGCGCGCGTTCAACCTGATGTTCGAGACGACGATCGGCCCGGTGAAGGAGGACGGCGCGACCGTCTACCTCCGCCCCGAGACCGCGCAGGGCATCTTCCTCGACTTCAAGCAGGTGCTCCAGTTCGCGCGCCGCAAGCCGCCGTTCGGGATCGCCCAGGTCGGCAAGTCGTTCCGCAACGAGATCACGCCCGGCAACTTCATCTTCCGCACGCTCGAGTTCGAGCAGATGGAGATGGAGTTCTTCGTCCCGCCGGACGAGGCCCCGCAGTGGCACGAGCACTGGCTCAAGGAGCGCTTCGACTGGTACGTCAACCTCGGGATCGACCCCGAGCACCTGCGGCTGCGCCCGCACGACGCCGACGAGCTCAGCCACTACTCGTCCGCCACCAGCGACGTCGAGTACCTCTACCCGATCGGCTGGTCCGAGCTGGAGGGGATCGCCAACCGCGGCGACTTCGACCTGACCCAGCACGCGAAGTTCAGCGGCGAGAAGCTCGACTACGTCGACCCGCAGACCGGCGACCGCTACATCCCCTACGTGATCGAGCCGGCCGCCGGCGTCGGCCGCTCGATGCTCGCCTTCCTCTGCGACGCCTACGACGAGGACGAGATCGGCGGCGAGCAGCGGACGGTCCTGCGGCTCCATCCCGCGCTCGCGCCCGTCAAGGTCGCGGTGCTGCCGCTGCTGCGCAAGGCCGGCCACCCGGAGAAGGCGCGCGCGGTCTACGAGGAGCTGCGCCGGCACATGAAGGCGGAGTACGACGACGGCGGCGCGATCGGCCGCCGCTACCGGCGCCAGGACGAGATCGGCACGCCGTTCGCGATCACGATCGACCACCAGACGATCGAGGACGACACGGTCACGCTGCGCGATCGCGACACGCTCGAGCAGGAGCGCGTGCCGGTCGAGGGGCTCACCCGGCGGCTCCTTGCCAAGCTGGACCCCGGCGTGGTCTAATCCACTGTTGACATGGCGTCGATTGCCGCCGACCAGGTCAGCTACGACGACCTCTACGCGCGCTGGGAGCGCGGCAACTGGCAGGCGACGGAGATCGACTTCTCCGTCGACCGCCGCCAGTGGACGGAGTCGTTCTCCGACCTCGAGCGGCGCGCCGCGCTGTGGAACTACTCGCTCTTCTTCTGGGGCGAGGACGCGGTCGCCGACAACCTCTCGCCGTTCATCGACGCCGCCCCGCGCGAGGAGCAGAAGTACTTCCTCGCCACCCAGCAGGTCGACGAGGCGCGCCACGCGATCTTCTTCAAGCGCTTCATGCGCGAGGTCTGCGACGTCGGCGACGGCACCGTGGCCGGCGGGCTGGACGCGATCCGCCCGCAGCTGACCTGGGGCTTCGTCAAGACGTTCGAGCTGCTCGACAAGCACACCGCCGAGCTGCGCCGCGACCGCTCGCGCACCAAGCTCGCGCAGGCGGTGACGATGTACCACATCGTCGTCGAGGCGCTGCTCGCCCAGCCGGGCCAGCACGCGATCTCCGACTACCTCACCGAGCGCGACCTCCTGCCCGGCTTCCGCGGCGGGATGCACAACGTCGCGCTCGACGAGCAGCGCCACATCGGCTTCGGGGTGAAGCTGCTGCGCGACCTCGCGCAGGAGGACCCGGACGTGCCCGCGGCGGTCGGCGCGCTGCTGCGCGAGGTGCTGCCGTACTCGCTCGCCGTCTTCGTGCCGCCCGGCTGGGACCGCCGCTACACCGAGTGCTTCGGCTTCACGCTCGAGGAGATCTACGAGGATGCGGCGCGCTCGCTCGAGAGCAAGCTGCGCGCCGCCGGGCTGCGATCGAGACGCTCCCGGTGCCGGTCCCGTGGCCGCACGACCTGCCGCCGGCCGAGCGCGCGCGGCGCGGGATCGCGATGCTCGAGAGCGGGCTGATGGGCGAGCCGAACGGCGCGGTGAAGCGCGACCCGGAGACGATGGCGCTGCTGTTCGACATGCTGCGCCGCTCGGTCGACCCGCGCCACGCGCCGCCCGGGCCGATGACGCTGCAGTGGGAGTTCGCGGACGCCGAGCCGTGGCATCTCCGGCTCGACAACGGCAACACGGCGGCGGCGCCGGGCTACGCGCCCGACGCCGACGTCGTCTACAAGAGCCGCTACGACGACTTCGTCGCCGTCTTCGCGGGCCGGATGGACCCGCGCCGGGCGCTGCTCACCGGCAAGCTGCGCCCGCGCGGCAACCCGCGCGCCATCTGGGCCGCGCGGCGCGTGTTCGGCTAGGCCAGCGCCTCGACCTCCGCGCGCGGCAGGATCGCGCGCGAGCGGCCGCGGCAGGTACCAGTTCCAGTCCCCGAGCAGCTCCATCGTCGCCGGGACCAGGATCAGCCGGACGAGCGTCGCGTCGATCGCGATCGCGACCGCCGTGCCGAGCCCGATCTGCTGGATCGAGGGCACGCCGACCGCGATGAACACCGCGAACACGGCGACCATGATCGCCGCCGCCGAGGTGATCGTCCGCGCGCTCGCGGCCAGCCCCTCGGCGACCGCGGTGCGCGTGTCGCCGGTCGCCTCGTAGCGCTCGCGGATCCGCGAGAGCAGGAACACCTCGTAGTCCATCGAGAGCCCGAACACGACCGCCAGGACGAGCGGCGGCGTGAGGATGTCGACCTCGCCGTAGACCAGCGTCAGCACCCCGAACGCCGCGCCGACGCTGAGCAGGTTCATCAGCACCGCCTTGAGCGGCAGCACGACGCTGCGCAGCAGGACGAGCAGCACGAGGTAGGACAGCCCGAGCAGGAAGAGCAGGATCTTCCACATCGAGCCGCTGATCAGCTGCTCGATGTCGGACTGCGCGGCGGTCACGCCGCCGACGTCGACCCGCACCCCTTCGCCGGCGGCGGCGGGCAGCGAGGTCCGCAGCCGGTCGACGGTCGCCTTCGCGGCGGCGGTCTCGCCCTCGGCGCGCGGCTGGGCGGAGACGAGCACGGCGCCGCCGTCGCGCGACGGCACCGGCGCGGCGACGCGCGCGATGCCCGGATCCGCCGCCGCGGCGGCGCGGACGCGCGCACCCGCCTGCGCGGCGCCGGGGCCCGCGACGACCACCTCGACGGGCGCCGACGCGCCCGGCCCCGCGACCTTCGCCGCCGCGGCGACGCCGGCGCGGATCTCGTGGTCGCCGCCGAACTGGTCGAGCGCGCCGGTCGTCGTGCCGAGCCCGAGCACCGGCGCGGCGAGCGCCAGGAGCACGGCGGTGACGACCGTCGCCGCGAGCACCGGCCGCTTCATCACGCCGTCGGTCCAGCCCTGCCAGAACGTGCCGCTGCCGCGCCCGCGCAGCAGCCGCGAGCGGCGCACGACGCGGTCGCCCAGCAGCGAGATCAGCGCGGGCAGCAGGGTGACGGCCGCGAGCATCGCGACGGCGACGACGAGGATCGCGCCGAGCGCCATCGACCGGATCGCGGTGTTGTCGACCATCCACAGCCCGGCCAGCGAGACGATCACGGTGAGCCCGCTGAACAGCACCGCGAGCCCGGAGGTCGCGAGCGCCACGCCGCGCGCCTCCTCGTGCGAGCGCCCGCCGGCCACCTCCTCGCGGTAGCGGGCGACGATGAACAGGGAGTAGTCGACGGCGACGCCGATCCCGATCATCGACGCCATGTTGGTCACGAAGACCGACATCTCCATCGACTGCGAGAGCACGTAGATCAGGGCGCCGGTGACGAGCACGGCGACGAAGCCGAGCGCGAGCGGCAGCGCGGCCGCGGCGAGCGAGCCGAAGACGAGCAGCAGGATGATCAGGACGAGCGGGAACCCGGCGGTCTCGGCCTTGGCGAGATCCTCCTTCGAGAGCTCCTGCATCGCCGCCCACAGCGCGCCCTGGCCGACGAGCGACGTCGTGACGCCGTCGCGGGCGCCCTCGCCGGCCCCGAGGTTCTCGCGCAGGTCGACGGCGAGGTCGGTGGCGGCGTCCTCGTCGACGGCGACGCGCAGCGGGACGACCACCGTCCCGCCGGCGGCGGCCCGCCGGTCGGCCTCGGCGCGGGTGGCGGCGGGGAGCGCGACGCCCGCGACGGGCTCGACGCCGTCGCCGACCCGCGCGACCGCGGCCCGGAGCTGCGCCGGCGTCGCGCCGGGCTCCGGCATCAGCACCGCGGCGAGCTGCGCGCGCGGCACGCCCGGGAAGCCGGTCAGCGCCTCGTCGACGGCGGCCGACGCCGAGCCGGGGACCCCGAAGCCGCCGCTCGAGAGGTGCTCGGACTGGCGGGCGGCGAACGGGAGCGCGGCGAGCAGGATCACCGCCCAGCCGATCAGGACGAGCCGCCGGCGGCGGCGGAGGAGGCGGTCGAGGCGGAGCATCGCGGTCTGCACGGGGAGGGCTGTCCTTGGGGGAGGAGGAAACTGGCTGGCTGGCCAGCCAAGGTACACGATACTGCGTCGGTGCATGCGCCGGCGAACGTCAACGGCGGCATTGAGGGAGGGTCCCCGGAGAGGTGCAACAACGCCGACAGGGCTGCGCACGAGGCCGCGCGGTCGGCGTTGTGGTCGCTCTACGACATCAACGCCGACAGACCGGCGTCGCGATCGCGGGGCGCTGTCGGCGTTGTGTCGTCCGCTACGCCGGCAGGATCAGCGCGGCAGCAGCCCGCGTCGCCGCCGCCACCGTCGGCCCGAAGTCGCGCCCCGGCTCGGCGAGCATCCACAGCGCCAGCCCGTCGGCCAGCACGAACAGCGTCTCCGAGACCACCTCGGGCTCGTCGGAGAGGGTGATCACCCCGGCGTCGCGCGCCGCGGTCAGGATCAGCGCCAGATGCCCGCGGACCCGGCGGTGCAGCTCGGCGACCTCGGCCGCGATCTCCTCGTTGTGGCGCCCGACGACGTGCAGCTCGAGCAGGATCGCGAAGAACTCCGGGCTCTCCTCGATCAGCTCGACGAGCGAGCCGGACAGCGCCTCGAGCAGGTCGTCCGGGCTCCGGAGCCCGGCGGCGGTGGCGCTGAGCCGCTCCATCCGCAGGTCGCAGTCGCGCCGGACCACCTCGGCGAGCAGCTTCTCCTTCGTGCCGAAGTAGTAGTGGAGGAGCCCGCGCGAGACGCCGGCGGCCCGCGCGACGTGGTCGAACGTCGCCCCGGTCGCGCCGCGCTCGCCGACGCACGTGCGCATCGCGTCGACGATCCGCTGCGCCTTCTCACCCGACAGCCGGGCGGTGCTGGTGGCTGCCTCCATCGCCACAGAGCGTAGCCCCACGTCTGCCAGACTCGGGCGATGCGCGTGCCGATCCCCGCGCTCGCCGCGGCCGCCGTGCTGGCCGCGCTCGTGCTGCTCGCGCCCGCGCAGGCGCAGGCGCCCGCGCGCGCCTCGGCGGAGGCGAGCGTCGCGTCCGGCGACCTCGGCGACGTCGCCGGCGTCGACGGTCCGCAACGACGGGCGCGACGGCGCCGACGGCAGCGCCTCGCGCTCCGGGATGGAGATCATCAGCGGCAGCACGAGCGCGCGCGCCTCGCGCGACGGCGGCCATGCCCGCGCGTCCGCGCGGGCGAGCGCGACCGGCGTGACGCTGTTCGGCGGGCTCGTGACCGCCGACCGCGTGACCCGCACGGCGCGCGCCGAGGCCGGCCTCGTCGACTACGGCGGGAGCGTCAGCGGCCTCGTCGTCGGCGGGACCGTCCGCGGCGACCGCGGGGGCACGGCGACGTTCCGCTCCGGCGGCGCGACGGTGACGGTCAACGACGAGGGCGCCGGCCTGACCGTCCGGCTCACCCGCGCGGTCGCCGGATTCGCCTCCGGGACCACGGTGGAGATCGCCGCGGTCGCCGCCGAGGCGATCCCGGGCGCCGACCCCGACGCGCCGCCGCAGACCGAGCCGACGCCGGCGCCGACCGCGACGCCGGACCCGCTCGCCCCGTCCGGCGGCGGGGACGACGCGCAGCCGAGCGAGCCGCCGAAGCCGCGGATCACGCCCGCGCAGCGCCTCGCGCGCGGCCGTTTCGTCTTCCCCGTCTACGGCGACGTCCGCTGCGCCGACGACTTCGGCGGCCCGCGCGAGATCGGCCCGCACCAGGGCAACGACTGCTTCGCGCCGTTCGGCAGCCCGGTGCTCGCGGTCGCCGACGGCCGGCTGAACCGCGTCGGCACGCTGCCGATCTCCGGCAACCGGCTGTGGCTCAAGACCGACCGCGGCGACAGCTTCTTCTACGCGCACCTCTCCGCCTTCTCGCCCGAGGCGGTCAGCGGCCGGCGGGTCAAGGCGGGCACCCTGCTCGGCTTCGTCGGCAACACCGGCGACGCGGAGCCGACGCCGCCGCACGTCCACTTCGAGGTCCACCCCGGCGATCGCGACGCGATCGACCCGCACGCGATCCTCACCGCCTGGCAGCGGCGCGGCGACCTGCCCACCGGCGGCTGGCTCGCGCGCTACGGCAAGGACACCGAGCCCCGCCCCGGCGCGCTCGTCGAGGTGCGCGACTTCATCGCCGGGGAGTAGGACGACGAAGGGCGCCCGGTGGGCGCCCTTCCGGATCCTGCGAGGTGTCGTGTGGAGCTACGTGGAGGAGGTCTCCGGCTCCGGCGCGGGCGAGGTGGTCGAGGTGTACTCGAACTCCTCCTCGGCGCCGAACAGGGCGTCGAGCACCTTCTTGCGCAGGTCCTCGGACACCGCGAGCGCGACCACCGCGCCGACGATGGCGACGACGATCAGCTTGCCGATCCCGCCCCGCTTCCGCTTCTGCGGATGCTGCGCGCTGCGCAGCGCGACGGCGGCCTCCTTGAACGACTCGGCCGCCTCCTTGACCTCCTTCTGCAGCTTCTTGTCCTCGAAGACCTGCTTCGTCGGATGCTTGCCGTTCTGCAACCGGCCCACCGCCGCGCGAGCGGACTCGAACGCGCCGTAGAAGTTCGCGCGGAGCTCCTCGTCCTCGGCGAGCGCCTTGATGTACGGACTGTTCTTGACGGCCTCCGCGGCCGCTCCGGCCTTGGCCGCCTTGCTCTTCGCTGCCATGCCACCTCTCATCGATCCGGGTGCGTCTCTGAGCGAGCATACCCGGGCAGCACCCTTCAGCGAACCCGTCAGAGCGCTGCGGCGAGCACGTCCTCGATCTCGGCGGCCCAGACGAACTCCAGATCGGCGCGCAGGTGCTCCGGGAAGTCCTCGAGGTCGGGCTCGTTGCGGCGCGGCGCGATCACCCGCGTGATCCCGGCGCGCTGGGCGGCGAGCGCCTTCTCCTTCAGGCCGCCGATCGGCAGCACCTGGCCGGTCAGCGTGATCTCCCCCGTCATCGCGGTGTCGTCGCGCACCGGCCGGCTCGCGGACGAGCGAGACGAGCGCCGTGGCCATCGTGATGCCCGCGCTCGGACCGTCCTTCGGCACCGCGCCGGCCGGGACGTGCACGTGGACGTCGTGGGCCGCGAACCAGCCCTCCTCCGGCTCCGCGTGCGCCCGCACCCACGAGAGCGCGGCCTGCGCGGACTCCTTCATGACGTCGCCGAGCTGACCGGTGACGGTCAGCCGGCCCTTCCCCGGCATCGCCGTCGCCTCGACGAACAGCACGTCGCCGCCCGCCGGCGTCCAGGCGAGGCCGGTGGCGACGCCCGGGCGCTGCGTCCGGCGCCGGACCTCGGGCAGGAAGCGCGGGCGGCCGAGCAGCTCGCGCACCTTCGGCGCGGTCACCGTGACCTTGCGCCGGTGCCGGCCCTCGGCCACGCTGCGCGCGACCTTCCGGCACGCGGCCCCGATCTCGCGCTCGAGGTTGCGGACGCCCGCCTCGCGCGTGCGCTCGGCGATGATCGCCTTCAGCCCGGAGTCGGAGAACGCGATCTGGGAGCGCTTCAGCCCGGTCCGCTCGATCTGGCGCGGGACGAGGTAGCGGCGCGCGATCTCGAGCTTCTCCTCCTCCGTGTAGCCGGCGAGCTGGATCACCTCCATCCGGTCGCGCAGCGGGCCGGGGATCGTGTCCAGCGTGTTGCCCGTGGTGATGAACATCACGCGCGAGAGGTCGAACGGCACGTCGAGGTAGTGGTCGCGGAAGGTCGCGTTCTGCTCCGGGTCGAGCACCTCGAGCATCGCGCTGGCCGGATCGCCGCGGTAGTCCGAGCCGAGCTTGTCGATCTCGTCGATCATGAACAGCGGGTTGGCGGAGCCGGCGTCGCGCAGCGCACGGATGATCGTCCCCGGCAGCGCGCCGATGTAGGTCCGGCGATGGCCGCGGATCTCGGCCTCGTCGCGCACGCCGCCGGCGCTGATCCGCTCGAACCGGCGGCCGAGCGCGCGGGCGATCGACTGGCCCAGCGACGTCTTGCCGACGCCCGGCGGGCCGACGAAGCAGAGGATCGAGCCGCGCGCGTCCGGCTTGAGCTTGCGGACGGCGAGGAACTCGAGGATCCGGTCCTTGACCGCCTCGATGTCGTAGTGGTCGGCGTCGAGCACCTCGCGCGCGTGGGCGAGGTCGAGGTCGTCCGTCGTCGTCGTGTCCCACGGCAGCGCCGCGATCCACTCGAGGTAGCTGCGGATGACGCCGTGCTCGGCCGCCGCCTGCGGCAGCTTCTCGAGCCGCGCCAGCTCGCGGTCGGCCTGGCGCCGGACCTCCTCCGGCAGGGCGATCGCGGCGAGCTGCTCGCGCAGGTCCTCCACCTCGGCCTCCGCCGGGTCGCGCTCGCCCAGCTCCTCCTGGATCGCCTTGAGCTGCTGGCGCAGGACGTACTCGCGCTGCGTCTTGTCGAGCTCGGACTGGACCTGGGACTGGATCCGCGAGCCGATCGCGACCACCTCGAGCTCGCGCGCGAGGATCTCGGACAGGCGCCGCAGCCGGCGGCCGACGTCGCGCTCCTCGAGCAGGGCCTGCTTCTCCTCGGCGGAGATCCGCAGCGAGCTCGCGATCAGATGCGCGAGCGCGGACGGGTCGTCGAGGTTCGCGACCGCGAGCTGGAGCTCCTCGGGCAGGTACGGGACGTCCTCCACGATCTGCCCGAACGTCTCCTGCACGTTGCGCATCAGCGCGGTCAGCTCGGGCCCCTCGGTGAGCTCGTCGGGCGCGGCCTCGATCTCGGCGACGAGGTACGGCTGCTCGGACGCGAAGCCGGTGATCGCGATGCGCGGTCCCGCCTGGACGAGGATCCGCAGCGTCCCGTCCGGCACCTTGAGCATCCGCGCGACGGTCCCGGCGACGCCGACCGCGTGCAGGTCGCCGGGCCCGGGCTGGTCGAGCTCGGCCTCCCTGCTCAGCACGAGCGCGAGCATCCGGTCGCCGCCGAGCACGTCGTTGATGAGCTGGATCGAGCGCTCCTGCCCGACGGCGAGCGGGGTCAGCGTGTCGGGGAAGGCGACGGTGTCGCGCAGCGGCAGGACCGGGAGCCGCGACGGGCAGCTCGGGTCCGGTCCCGAGCGCGACCTCCTCGCCCCCCGTGCCGGGGGTGCTGATCTCGATCATCCAGCGCCGCCCGCGCGCCGCGCCGGCGCGGTGCGGATGCCGATCGGCCCGACGATCGGCAGCTCGACGGTCAGGACGCCGTCCTCGTAGCTCGCCTGCGCGGCGGTCGCGTCGACGTCGGCGCCGAGCGCGATCGCGCGCCGGAAGGCGCCGTGCTGGACCTCGAGCTGCTGGTAGACGCGCTCCTCGCCCGCGCCGGGCGGGCGGCGCACGCCGGCGAGGATCAGCTCGCGCCCGCGGACGGTCAGCTCGAGCTCGGCGGGCCGGATCCCGGCCAGCTCGACGTGCACGACCGCGCGCGGCGGGTCGGCGACGTAGTACACGTCGACGGGTGGGCTGAACGCGCCGCCCGTGGACCGGCCGCCGCCGCCCGGCAGGTCGCCGAACAGGGCGTCCAGCTCGCGGCGCATGCGCTCGAAGTTGGCGAACATGTCGCGGTCCGAGGCCACGTCGCGGAGGCTACCGCTCGTAGCGCGCCGCGATCCCGTCGAGCATCCACGCCAGCCCCTGCTCGAAGCGGACGTCGTTCGCGAGCTCCCAGTCGCTGGCGGCGATCGCCTGCAGGTGGGGGAAGTCGCCGGTGGCGATCATGTCCTCCCAGTAGCGCTCCATCGCCGCGCGCCACTCCACGGCGCTCGGCTCGTCGCCCCCGAGGGCGGCCAGCTGGAGGACCTGCCGCATCGTGAAGCCGAGCGTGTAGTCGTCGACGGCGCCGAGCACGAGGAACGACTCGTGGGTGCCGAGCGCCGAGGTCCGTGATCGCGGCGATCGACTGCTCGACGTGGCGCATCGAGTTCGGCCCGAACGACGATCGCTGGCCGACGGCGGAGGCCATCCAGGGGTGCCGCAGCCAGACCTCGCGCGTGCGCCGCGCGATCGCGCCCAGCGCCTCGCGCCAGCCGTCCGGGAGCGGCTCGGGGATCAGCAGCTCGCCCATGATCTCGTCGAACATGAGGTCGAGCAGGTCGTCCTTGGACTCGACGTACGAGTACAGCGTCATCGCGCCGGCGCCGAGCCGGCGGGCGACGTTGCGCATCGAGACGGCCTCGTGCCCCTGCTCGTCGGCCACCTCGAGCGCGGCGCGCACGATGTCGTCGCGCGAGAGCTCCGTGGCGCGCGCCCGGCCGCGCCGCTCGCGCGGCTCGCGCGCCCAGATCGGCGCGGGGTGGCGGCGGCCGCGATGGCGGCCCCCGCGTCGATCGTCGCGATCCCCTTGCATGGTCGTACAGTGTACTGCTACCGTACGCCGTACGATGACCGTACACCGTACGAACAACTCCACCGCGATCGTCGCCGCCGGCATCGGCAAGCGCTACGGCGAGCGCTGGGTCCTCCGCGACGTCGACCTCGACGTCCCCGCGGGGACCGTGCTCGGCCTGCTCGGCCCCAACGGCGCCGGGAAGACGACGACCGTCCGCATCCTCACCACCCTGCTCGCGCCCGACGCGGGCAGCGCCCGCGTCGCGGGCTTCGACGTCGCGAGCGAGGCGCCGCGCGTGCGCGCCCGGATCGGCGTGGCCGGCCAGGCCGCCACCGTCGACGGGCTGCTCACCGGGCGCGGCAACCTCGAGCTCGTCGGCCGCCTCTACAAGCTCGGCGCGAAGGCCGCGCGCGAGCGGGCGGACGAGCTGCTCGAGCGCTTCGGCCTCGCCGCCGACGGCGACCGCCTCGCGCGCACCTACTCCGGCGGCATGCGGCGCCGGCTCGACGTCGCGGCCAGCCTGGTCGCGACGCCGCCCGTGCTGTTCCTCGACGAGCCGACCACCGGGCTCGACCCGCACTCGCGCAACGCGCTGTGGGCGGTCCTGCGCGAGCTCGTCGACGACGGCACGACGCTGCTGCTCACCACCCAGTACCTCGAGGAGGCCGACCGGCTCGCCGACCGCATCGCGGTGATCGACGGCGGGCGCGTGATCGCCCGCGGCACGCCGGGCGAGCTCAAGGCCCGCGTCGGCGGCGAGCGGGTGGTCGTCACGCTGCGCGGCGCCGACCAGCTCGACGCGGCCGCCGGGGCGATCGCCCCGCTCGCGGCCGAGCTCCCCCACGGCGACGCCGGCACGCTCGAGGTGACCGCGCCGGTCGCGGCCGGCACGACGCTGCTCGGGGTCGTCCGCGCGCTCGACGAGGCGGACGTGGCCGTCGCCGACGTCGCGCTCCGCGGCGCCACGCTCGACGACGCCTTCCTCACCCTCACCGGCCACACGACCGACACAGCCGAACTGGAGGTCGCCGCATGAGCGCCCTTGCCGACCCCGTCACCGCCTCCCCCGCGACCCGGCTCCGCTGGGCGCTCGGGCGACTGCCTCGCGCTGACCAGGCGCAACCTCAGCCACGTCCGGCACGTGCCGGAGAAGCTGATCGACGTCACGCTGCAGCCGCTGATGTTCGTGGTGCTGTTCGCGTTCGTGTTCGGCGGCGCGATCGCCGTCCCGGGCGGCTCGTACCACGAGTACCTGATGGCCGGGATCATGGTCCAGACGTTCGCGTTCGCGATCATGGGCACCGCCGTCGGGCTGGCCGAGGACATGGCCACCGGCGTCGTCGACCGCTTCCGCTCGCTGCCGATGGCGCGCTCCGCCGTGCTCGCCGGGCGCGCCCTGGCGGACATCCTCTCGAGCCTGATCGCGCTGGCCGTGCTCGTCGTGGCCGGGCTGATCATCGGCTGGGGCATCCACGCGAGCGTCGCCTCGGCCGCGGCCGGCTTCGCGCTGACCCTGCTGTTCGCCTACGCGATGATCTGGGCGGGGATCATGCTCGGCCTGCTCGTCCGCTCGGCGGACGCGGCGCAGGGCGTCGTCTTCATCCTGATCTTCCCGCTCACGTTCCTGGCCAACACGTTCGTCGCGACCGGCGACCTCCCCGACGGGCTGCGCCAGTTCGCGGAGTGGAACCCGATCAGCGCGGTCACCGCGGCGCTGCGCGACCTGTTCGGCAACCCGACCGGCCTGCCGGCGCACCCGGCCTGGCCGCTCGAGCACGCGGTCCCGGTCGCGATCGCGTGGTGCGTCGCGATCATCGCCGTCTGCGCCCCGCTGGCGGTCGCGCGCTACCGGCGCGCCACGCGCTGAAGCGGGCGCTAGACGAGCTCGGGGCGCGCGCGGACGAGCCGCGGGTCGACGGCCATCGGCCGCTCGGTCGGCTGGCCGAAGTAGAAGCCCTGGCCGAAGTCGACGCCGAGGTCGCGCATCGCCTCGAACTCGCCGACCCGCTCGATCCCCTCGGCGACGACCCGCGCGCCGCCCTCGTGGGCGCACGCGACGAGCGCGGCGACGAGCCCGCGGCGGCCGGCGGAGTACTGGATCCCCGCGGTCAGCGCGGTGTCGATCTTCGCGAAGTCCGGCTTGAGCGCCTCGAGGTAGGCGAGCGACTCCGGTCCGCCGGACAGGTCGTCGAGCGCGATCAGCGCGCCGCGCCGCCGATGGGCGGAGACCAGCTCCTCGAGCATCGCGCGGTCGGTCGTCCGCTCCGGGCGGACGATCTCGAGGCAGATCCGCGACGGGTCGGCGTTGAGCCGGCTCGCCAGCGGCCAGGTCGTGCGCAGCGAGGAATCGACGTCGAGCGCCGCGCGCGGGTCGAGGTTGACGAACAGCAGCTCGCCCTCGGGCAGCAGCGGCAGCCCGATCTCGAGCGCGGCGGCGCGGGCGCGCGAGTCGAACGAGAAGAGCGCGTCGTGCGCCTCGGCGGCGGCGAGCAGCTCGCCGCCCGCGCACCTCGACGGCGCCCAGCTTGCCGCGCATGAGCGCCTCGCGGCCGAACGAGCGGCCCGTGGCGAGCTCGACGATCGGCTGGAAGTGCGGCTTCATCAGCCCGTGCGAGAGGAACTCGGGGAACCAGTCGGTGCGCGCGCGGTCGAGCAGCGTCTCGGCGGGCAGCGGGAGCGCGTGCTCGTCGGCGAGCCGGACCGCGAACAGGCAGGCGCGCTCGGACTGCGACAGCGCCTGCAGCAGCTCCTTGAGGCGCTCGTCCCAGCCGGGCCCGGCGAGCTCGAGCCCCTCGACCGCGATGTCGCCCGTCGGAGGCTCCGTCGCGAGGTGCTCGACCTTGTAGAGCACGGAGGGACGATGCGACAGGAGTCGCACGCCGTCGGTCATGTTCGGATCGCCCGCACTCATGGACGCTCCCTGTATCGGCCGATCGGCCGCCGGGCGTGAGGGGCGGCGGACGCCGTCAGACCTCGAGCACGAGGCCCTCGCGGGCGACCTCGACCGGGCCGCCGAACGTCGCCTCGGCCTCGGAGGCCGCCCAGCGGGCGTCCAGCTCGTCCGACAGGTGGGTGATGACCAGCCGGCGCGCGCCCGCGCGACGCCCGTGATCGCCGGCCTCGCCCGGCGTGAGATGGCCGCGCACCCCGTCGCGCTCGGGCCGCGGCAGCGTCGCCTCGATCAGCAGCAGGTCGGCGTCGCGGGCGAACTCGCACAGCTCGTCGGACGGCGAGGAGTCCGCGCCGAACACGAAGCGGCCGCCGCCGGCGGTGAGCCCGACCGCGTAGGTCGGGACGTAGTGCGGCACGCGCTGGAACGCGACCTCGAGCGGCCCGACCTCGACGGTGTGGGCGGGGTCGAACTCCGTCAGCCGGAACGCGTTCTCGACCAGGTCCTCGTTGCCCCAGGCGCCGACGACGCGCCGGAACGTGTCCCGCGCACCCGGAGGAGCGTGCAGCGCGGGCCGCGCCGGATGCGCGGTGCCCGGCCAGCGGTCGACCGGGACCGGCTGCTGGCGCGGCGCGTACGTGAGCGCGTACGAGAACGGGACCAGGTCGAGGAAGTGGTCCGCGTGCAGGTGCGTGATGAGGACGGCGTCGACGTCGATGTAGTCGACGACCTTGCGCAGCTTGGCGAACACGCCGTTGCCGCAGTCGATCAGCAGGCGGTAGCCCTGCTCCTCCACGAGATAGCCGGAACAGGCGCCGTCGGCATCCTGCCATGAGGGCGACTTGCCCAGGATCGTGATCTCCACTGCGGCGGGACCCTATCCCGCCGGGCGGTCACGCGTGAAGGGCCGCCTGCTCCTGCGCGGTCGGCAGCGCCCACGCGACCTGCCGGCGGCGCTCCTGGCGGAACACGAAACGGAGCTGCTGCGGCGGGCGCAGGCCGTCCGGATGGTTCGGGCGGAACGTCGGGCACGCCGACTCGCAATCGAGCGCGCAGAGGAGGTTCTGCCTGAAGAAGCAGTCCTCGCAGCTCACCTTCTTCTCCCCCTGCTTCCCCGACACCGTCGCGTTCCCCTTCACCGGATGGTCACAGCCGCGGCGGAGCAAAGCGGACGGGCAGGCGGCGCGCAACGGCGGAAGCCGCAAATCGCACGCTTCTCGTGGCCTTCCCGCAAAGAGGCGCGAAACGAACCCGATTCGCCCTGGGTGCGGGACGCCGACCCCGCTCGCTCCGCACGTTTCTACCCTCGGTGGAGATGCGGACCCTCGTCACCGGCGTGTCGGGCTATGTCGGCGGCGCGCTCGCCGGCCGGTTGCGCGAGGACGGGCACGAGGTCCGCGGGTTCGCGCGGACGCCGGCGCGGGTGACCGCGGCGGTCGACGAGCTGGTCACCGGGGACGTCACGACCGGCGCGGGCCTGGACGCGGCGCTCGACGGGATCGACGTCGCCTACTACCTGATCCACTCGATGGAGGGCGCGGCCGCGGGCGCCTTCGCCGAGCAGGAGCGCGACGCCGCGCAGCGGTTCGCCGCCGCCGCGGCCGCGGCCGGGCTGCGCCGCGTGGTCTACCTCGGCGGGATCGTCGCCGCGGACGCGCCGCTGTCGCGCCATCTCGGCTCGCGCCTGGCGGTCGAGCGGGCCCTGCTCGACGCGGTGCCCGAGGGGATCGCCCTGCGCGCCTCGATCGTCATCGGCGCGCGCTCGCGCTCGTTCCGGTTCCTCGTGCGGCTGATCGAGCGGCTCCCCGTGCTGGCGCTGCCGGCCTGGCGCGAGAACCGCACGGCCCCGGTGGACGGCCGCGACGTGCTGGCCTACCTGGCCGGCGCGGCGACCGCCGGGCCGGAGCTGGCGGGGTCGTGGGACATCGCCGGCCCGGACGTGATGACCTACGCGGAGATGATCGCCCGTATCTCCGATGCGATGCTCGTCCGCCGCCCCTCGCTCTCGCTCGGCGTCTCGCTGACGCCGGTGGCGTCCGTCGTCGCCGCGGCGGTCGCCGGGGAGGACCCGGCGCTGATCGAGCCGCTGATGGAGTCGCTCGAGCACGACCTGCTGCCGCGCGACGACGCCGCGGCCGCCGCGTTCGGCGTCCGGCTGCACGGCTTCGACGCGGCGGTGGAGCGGGCGCTGCGCGACTGGGAGCGCGACGAGGAGCTCAGCGCGCGATGACCGCCGTCTCCGCCAGCATCGACATCCACGTCCCGCCCGAGCGGGTCTGGGCGGTGATCATGGATCCCCAGCACTACGACGACTGGGTGACGATCCACCGCAAGCTCGGCCACGTCGACGCCGGCGAGCCGCGCGAGGGCTTCCGCGTCGACCAGACGCTCTGCCTGCACCACGCGAACTTCAAGGTGAAGTGGGAGCTGGCCCGGATGGACGAGCCGCGCCACGTCGTCTGGGAGGGCCGCGGGCCGGCCGGGTCGCGCGCGCTGATCGAGGAACGGCTCGCGCCGCTCGACGGCGGCGCCTGGACGCGCTTCGACTACCACAACGAGTACGACCAGCCGGGCGGGATCCTCGGCCGGATGGCGAGCCGCGTGCTCGTCCAGGGCGCGGCCGAGCGCGAGGCCGGCCGCTCGCTGCAGAAGCTCAAGGCGCTGCTCGAGGACGGAGCCGGTGGACGATGACGTGCGACGGCCCGTCGTGCGGGATGGCGTCGATGCGCCACGTGGCGGCGGCCGGATCCAGGAAGCCCGCCGTGGTCATCCGGCCGGGGTCCGCGAGCCAGACCTCGCCGCCGGCCGCGGTCAGGCGCGGGAGCAGCGCGAGCAGCTGCTCGCCGTTGCGCGCCTCGTAGAGGACGTCGGACGCGAGCACGAGCGGCCACGGCGGGCCGAGCGGCTCGGGCGGCGCGTCCCAGCGGAACACGCGCGCCTCGAGCTGCGGCGTCGTTGCGCTCGGCGTTGCGCGCGGTCATCGCCACCGACGCCGGTGACCAGTCCGTGGCCAGCACGCGCCCGCCGGCGAGCGCGGCGGCGATCGACGGCAGCCCGAGCCCGCAGCCGAGCTCGATCACGCGCCGGCCGGTCAGCGGCCGGCGGGCGACGACGCGGGCGAGCGCGAGCGCGCTCGGCCACAGCTCGGCCCAGTAGGGCAGGAACTCCTCGTGCTCGAACGCCTCCTCGCTGAGCAGCGCGTCGCGGTCGCGCGGCGCGAGCAGCGCGAGCTCGCGGCCGGGCAATGCGACGACGTGTTCGACGAGGTCCTCCACCGCGCGCCATGATGGCGGCATGCCACCGGTGCGCCTCGACCGTGACGGCGACGTCGCCGAGCTGGTCCTCGACGCCCCGCCGCTGAACCTGTTCGACGAGGCGGTGTTCGCCGGCGTCGTCGAGGCCGTGGACGCGGTCGAGGCCGACCTGCCGCGCGCGCTGATCGTGCGCGCCGAGGGCAAGGTGTTCACCGCGGGCGTCGACGTCCACATCTTCGAAGGGCTCGACGCCGCCGGCGGCGACGGAGCTCACCGCCCGCTACCTCGACCTGACCCACCGGATCGAGGCGCTGCCGCTGCCCACGCTCGCGGTGGCCCACGGCCTGTGCCTCACCGCGGGGTTCGAGCTCAGCCTCGCCTGCGACCTGCTGTGGGCGGCGCGCGGGGTGCAGTTCGGGCTCGTGGAGAAGGTGGTGGGGATCACCCCGCTCATGGGTGGGACGCAGCGGGTGGCCGACCGCGCCGGCGCGGCGCGGGCGCGCGAGCTGGTGATGACCGGCGGCCTCTACACCGCCGAGACGCTGCACGAATGGGGTGTGGTGAACCGCGTGCTCGACCGCGGCGACCTGCTCGACACCGCGCGCCGCTTCGCCGCCGGGCTGGCCGCCGGCCCGACCCGCGCGCACGCCGCGACGAAGGCGGTGGTCAAGGCGCAGTCCGACCACGGGGTGGCCGGCGCGGACGAGCGGCGTGGCGCGTCTGACCTCACATCTGTTCGAGACGCGTGACACCCGCGAGGCGATCGAGACATTCCTCACACAGGGACCCGGCAAGGCCACGTTCACGGGAGAGTGAACATCACTGTAACCTCTCTTACCGACCACGGAATTTTTGTGAAAGGTGAGATGGGGATGGCGGACTTTCTCGAGGAGAAGCGCAAGGAGATCCAGGCCCGGCTGAAGGAGCTCAAGCCGCTGGTCGAGGAGTACCAGCGGCTGGAGGCGGCCGAGCGCGCCCTCGCCGGCGTCAACGGCGGCACGCCGGCGCGCGCGGCGTCCGCCCCGGCCGCGCGCCGGCGCCGCGGCTCCGGGTCGGGCTCCGGCACCGGGCGGCGCGGCCGGCCCAAGGGCTCGGGCACCCGCTCGCTGCAGGCGCTCGAGCTCGTGCGCGCACGCCCGGGCATCACGATCCCCGAGCTCGCCGAGGCGATGGGGATCAAGCAGAACTACCTCTACCGGGTCATGCCGACGCTGGCCGAGGAGGGCCAGGTCGTCAAGTCCGGCCGCGGCTGGCACGTCCGCGACAAGGACGCGGCCTAGATCAGGCCCAGCTTCTCCACGGCCTCGCGCTCTCCCGCGAGCTCGTCGACCGTCTTGTCGATCCGCTCCTGGGAGAACGCGGGGACGTCGAGCCCCTGGACGATCTCGATCGTCCCGCCCGACGTCCGGCACGGGAACGAGGAGATGATCCCCTCCTGGACGCCGTAGGAGCCGTCCGACGGGACGGCCATCGAGACCCAGTCGCCGTCGGCGGTGCCGTTCACCCAGTCGTGGACGTGGTCGACGGCGGCGTTGGCGGCCGACGCGGCGGACGAGGCGCCGCGCGCCTCGATGATCTCCGCGCCGCGCTTGCCCACGCGCGGGATGTACTCGTCCGCGACCCAGGTCTCGTCGCCGACCGCGTCCCACGCGCGCTGCCCGCCCACCTTCGCGTTGAACAGGTCCGGGTACATCGTCGGCGAGTGGTTGCCCCAGACCGCCATGTTGGTGATCTCCGCGACGCCGACGCCGAGCTTCTGCGCGAGCTGGCCGACGGCGCGGTTGTGGTCGAGCCGCGTCATCGCGGTGAAGCGCTCGGCGGGCACGCCGTCGGCGTTGCGCTGCGCGATCAGCGCGTTGGTGTTGGCCGGGTTGCCGACCACCAGGACCTTGATGTCGTCGGCCGCGCCGGCGGCGATCGCCTCGCCCTGCGGCTTGAAGATGGCGCCGTTGGCCTCGAGCAGGTCCGCGCGCTCCATGCCCTTCGTGCGCGGGCGCGCGCCGACGAGCAGCCCGATGTTGGTCCCCTCGAAGGCGGGCTTCGGGTCGTCGAAGATGTCGATCCCCGCGAGCAGCGGGAACGCGCAGTCGAACAGCTCGAGCGCGGTGCCCTCGGCGGCCTTGACCGCCTGCGGGACCTCGAGCAGGTTCAGGTGCACGGGACGATCGGGGCCGAGCAGCTGGCCGGACGCGATCCGGAACAGCAGCGCGTAGCCGATCTGTCCGGCTGCGCCGGTGACGGTGACCTTGGTGGGCTGGGGCATGCTGGGGTTCATCTCCTCGCGCGGCGTTCAGTCGGTCCGGAACGCTATGCGACCATCTGTAGCGCATGACGACCTCCCGATCGCTCCCCCTGCTGCGGATCTTCGGGATCCGCGTGGGCGTGAACCCGTCGTGGTTCCTGATCCTCTTCGTCGTCATCTTCGTGCTCTGGGACTCGCTCTCGGACACGCTGGACGCGAGCGACACGACCGTCTACGTGGTCGCGGTGGTGGCCGCCGCGAGCTTCTTCGCGTCGATCGTCGCCCACGAGCTCGGGCACGCGCTCGCCGCGCGGCGCGAGGGGATCTCGGTCGAGGGCATCGACCTGTTCCTGTTCGGCGGGGTGATGAAGATGAGCCGCGACACCGACTCGCCAGGGGCCGAGTTCCGCGTGGCCGTCGCCGGCCCGCTGGTCACCTTCCTGCTGATCGTGCTGAGCACCGCGGCCGCGGTGCTGCTCGCCGGCGCCGACTCGTTCTGGGACGCGGCGCGGCTCTCCGCCACCGCCGACGCGACGCCCGCGGAGGTCGTCGTCTCGCTGCTCGTCTCGATGAACCTGCTGCTGCTCGTGTTCAACCTCGTCCCCGCCTTCCCGCTCGACGGCGGCCGGATCGCCCGCGCGGCGGCGTGGAAGCTGACCGGCGACCGCAACAAGGCGACGCGCTTCGCCGCGACGATCGGGATCGGCTTCGGCTGGCTGCTGATCCTCGGCGGGCTCGCGCTGGTCGTCCTCGTCGAGGGCGCGGTCTTCGACGGCATCTGGTTCGCCGCGCTGGGCTGGCTGCTCGCCTCCGCCGCGCGCGGGACGCTCGCGCAGACCCGCTTCACCGAGCAGCTCGCCGGGATCACCGTCGCCGACGTGATGGACAGCGAGCCGGTCACGATCCCCGCCGCCACCCCCGTCGCCCGCGCCTACGAGGAGTTCTTCCTGCGCTACCAGGGCTGGGAGTGGTTCGCGGTCGTCGAGGACGACGGCCGCTACGCCGGCCTGGCGCACCGCCGGGCGGTCGAGCACGCGGCGCTCGAGGAGGGCGGCCAGATGGCGATCCGCGACGTCGCCGCGCCCGGCGCGGCCGAGGGCCAGGTCCCGGCCGACGCGCCGCTCGAGGCGCTGCTCGCGTCCGAGCCGCTGCGCCGCCTGGGCGCGCTGATGGCCGTCGACGCCGACGGGCGGCTGCGCGGGGTGGTCACCTTCGAGCAGGTCACCCGCGCGCTGCGCACCCGCCTGGCGCCGTCCTAGGCGAACGACTCCTCGCGCCGGCCCGCCGCCGCGCTGAGGAACACGGCGTGCGCGCGATCCCGGAGTGGCGCGGTGGAGGCCTCCCCGTTCACTAAGATCGCCCCGTGCCCGCACATGACGTCCTCATCATCGGCGCCGGACTGGCCGGACAGCGGGCCGCCCTCGCAGCCGCGGAAGCCGGGGCGACGGTGGCGATCATGTCGAAGGTCCATCCGGTCCGCTCGCACTCGAACGCGGCCGCCGGCGGCATCAACGCGGCGCTCAACCCCGACGACTCGTGGGAGTCGCACGCGTTCGACACGGTGAAGGGCTCGGACTACCTCGGCGACCAGGACGCGATCGAGATCATGTGCCGGGAGGCGCCGAACGAGGTGCTCTGGCTCGAGCACCGCGGCGTCACCTTCCACCGCAACCCCGAGGGCAAGCTGGGCACGCGGGCGTTCGGCGGCGCCTCCGCCGCGCGCACGTACTACGTCGCCGACATCACCGGGCAGGCGCTGCTGCACGTCCTCTACGAGCAGCTGATGAAGGTCCACGCCAAGGTCGACCGCTACGAGGAGTGGTTCATCACCAACCTCGTGCAGGACGACGACGGCAACTGCTGCGGCGCGGTGGCGCGCAACATCCGCGACGGCTCGATGGAGCTGTTCAGCGCCAAGGCCGTCATCCAGGCGTCGGGCGGCGCCGGCCAGTGCTTCAAGCCGACCACCAACGCGCTGATCTGCACCGGCGACGGGATCGCGCAGTCGTTCCGCATCGGCGCCCCGCTGATGGACATGGAGATGATCCAGTACCACCCGACCACGCTGGCCGGGAACGGGATCCTGATCACCGAGGGCGCGCGCGGCGAGGGCGCCCACCTCTACAACGCCGAGGGCGAGCGCTTCATGGAGAAGTACGCCCCGAACAAGCTCGAGCTCGCCTCGCGCGACGTCGTGTCGCGCTCCGAGCAGACCGAGATCAACGAGGGCCGCGGCTTCCCCGACGGCACCGTCGCCCTCGACATCACCAAGGTGCCGCGCAAGCGGACGCTCGAGGCGCTGCGCGAGATCGTCAACATCGGGCGCGACTTCGCGGGCGTCGACATCACGCGCGAGCCGATCCACATCAAGCCCGGCTGCCACTACATCATGGGCGGCGTCAAGACCGACGTGTGGGGCGCGACGTCGATCCCCGGCCTCTACGCGGCCGGCGAGGTCGCCTGCGTCTCCGTCCACGGCGGCAACCGGCTCGGCGCGAACTCGCTGCTCGACACGCTGATCTTCGGCCGCCGCTCGGGCGAGCACGCCGCCGAGCGCGCCGCGGGCATGACGATGCCGCGCGCCGCCGAGTCGCACCTCGCGGACGAGCGCCGGTCGATCCGGCAGATCCTCGACCGCGAGCCGACCGGGCGCCGGATCTCCGAGATCAAGGACGAGCTCGGCGAGATGATGAACGAGAAGTGCGCGGTGTTCCGCGACGAGGCCGGGCTCACCGAGGCGCACGCGACGATCCACCGGCTCAAGGAGGAGGCGGCGGTCGCGGCCGTCGACGACCACGGCACCGTCTTCAACCAGGACGTGCTGGGCGCGCTCGAGCTGGGGTACATGCTCGACGTGGCCGAGTGCATCGTCATGGGCGCGCTCGAGCGCCGGGAGTCGCGCGGGGCCCAGTTCCGGCTCGACTTCCCCGAGCGCGACGACGACGAGTGGCTCAAGCACATCACGCTGTCGCGCAACGGGAGCGACGAGCCCGAGATCGGGTATGCACCCGTGACCATGACCCGGTGGGAGCCCCAGGAGCGCACGTACTGATGGCCGAATACACGCTCAGACTCCGCCGCTACTCGCCCGAGACGGGTGCGGCGCCCTACTGGGAGGACTTCGAGATCGAGCTGGACGGCAAGCGCTCGGTGCTCGACGGGATCCTCCAGGCGAAGGACCGCACCGACGCGTCGATCGGCATCCGCTGCTCGTGCCGCGCGGCGATCTGCGGCTCGTGCGGCGTGCGCATCAACGGCAAGCCCGACCTCGCCTGCCACACCCACCTCGACAAGGCGTTCGAGACCTCCCCCGACGGCGTCATCGTCGTCGAGCCGATGGGCAACATGCCGGTGATCAAGGACCTGATCGTCGACATGGACGCGGTCCACTGGAAGAAGATCCAGCGCGTCACGCCGTGGCTGCTGCCGCAGGGACCGGAGCCGGAGCGCGAGTACATCGTCCCGCCCGAGTCGATGATCGACGTGACGCAGACGATGGCCTGCATCCAGTGCGGCGCCTGCGTCTCCGACTGCCTCTCGATGGAGGTCGACCCGGAGTTCATCGGGCCCGCGGCGCTCGCCAAGGCGTACCGGTTCGTCGGCGACCCGCGCGACGGCAAGCAGTACCAGCGGCTCAAGGACCTGTCCGAGGACCCGCACGGGATCTACGACTGCACCCACTGCTTCAACTGCATCGAGGCGTGCCCGAAGGGCGTCGCGCCGATGAGCCAGATCATGCGGCTGCGCCGGATCGCGGGCGCCGAGCACGGGATCAACGACGCCAACAACGGCCACCGCCACGAGGAGGCGTTCGTCAACCTGATCCGCAGCAACGGCCTCCTCCACGAGGCCGAGCTGCTGCCGCGCTCCTACGGCGGCGACTCGTGGTTCGGCAAGTTCCACCCGCGCGCCGGCCAGGAGCTGGTGAGCTCGCTCCCGTCGATCCTGAAGGCGCTGCAGCGCGGCAAGGTCACGCCGAAGGCGGCGCTCGCGCCGCACAAGCTGCCGAAGGGCGACCTCGAGGCGGTCAAGCGCATCTACCAGCAGATCGACGACCGGGAGGAGCGCTTCGAGCTCAACCTCTACGTCGTCGGCGAGGAGGAGGAGCCCGCCGGGGGCGCGGCGGAGCACGCCGACGCCGCCGGGAGCCACCTGCCCGCAGAGAGGAGCCCGAACACGTGAAGGTCGCGTACTGGCCCGGCTGCGTGAGCCGCGGCTTCACCCCCGAGCTGCACGGCTCGATGGCGAAGGTCGCCCCGATGCTCGACATCGAGCTCGTCGAGCTCGACCGCGCCTGCTGCACCGGCGCCGGCGTCATCGCCGAGCACAACCAGGAGCTCGCCGACACGCTCAACGCGCGGACGTTCGCGCTCGCGCAGGGCGTCGAGGGGGCGGAGCTGATGATGAACATCTGCTCGACCTGCCAGGGCGCGCAGTCCGAGTGCCAGGAGCGGCTCGACGGCAACAGCGAGTACCGCGACCGCGTGAACGAGACGCTCGCCGCCGAGGGGCTCACGCTACACGAAGGGCATCGCCAACAAGCACTTCCTCTGGCTGATGGTCGAGGAGATCGGGCTCGACACGATCGCCGGGATGGTCAAGCGGCCGCTCACCGACCTGCGGATCGGGCCGTTCTACGGCTGCTACATCGTGCGTCCCACCGACCGGCTCGGGATCGACGGCGAGCACCCCCGCGACACGTACCTGCAGCAGCTGATCGAGACGCTCGGCGGCACGGTCGTGGACTACGCGGGCCAGTACAAGTGCTGCGGGTTCCCGATCATCACGATGAACAAGGACGCGTCGCTCAGGCAGGCCGGGCGCCACCTCGGCGACGCCGCCGACGCGGACGCCGACTGCCTCGTGACGCCGTGCCCGCTGTGCCACCTCAACCTGGATCTGCAGCAGCCGCTGGCCGAGAAGGTCGTCGGGCGCCCGCTGCGGATGCCGGTGCTGCACCTGCCGCAGATGGTCGGCCTCGCGTTCGGGCTGGACCCGAAGGAGCTCGGCCTCAACAAGCACGTCGTCCGCCCCACGTCGGTCATCGATTGGTCGACCTCGGTCGTCGCTGGCGTCCCGAGCGCCGCGTAGCGCGCTACGCCTGGCCCGCCGCGGTCGGCGCCGCGGGCCTCGCGTGGTACGGCGCGGACTCGCTGCGCCACCGTCGTGAGAGCGGGCACGGCTACGACCTCCGGGGCGAGGTCGACGTGCGCGACGAGTCGTTCCTGCGCGCGGCGGAGGCGCTCACCGGCGCGCCGCTGTCGTGGGGCAACGACATCGACCTGCTGATCAACGGCGACGCGATCTTCCCCTGCTACCTGCAGGCGATCCGCGACGCGCAGGAGTGCGTCTGCCTGCTCACCTACGTCTACTGGCAGGGGTCGATCGCCGACGACGTCGCCGACGCGCTGTGCGAGCGGGCGCGCGCCGGGGTCGAGTGCAACGTCCTGATCGACGCGGTCGGCGGCTGGAAGCTCGAGCGCGACGTGCTCGACCGGATGGAGGACGCCGGCGTCCGGGTCCGCCGCTTCCGCCCGGTCAAGGCGTACGCGGCCAAGCGGCTCGGCAACCGGACGCACCGGAAGATCCTCGTCACCGACGGCCGCGTGGGGCTGATCGGCGGCGTCGGGATCGCGGAGGAGTGGACCGGCAACGCCGAGGACCCGGACCACTGGCGCGACACGCACGTCCGCGTCGAGGGGCCGGTCGTGCGCGGCCTGTTCGGCGCGTTCGCCGAGAACTGGCTCGAGGCGACCGGCGAGGTGCTGGTCGGCGAGCGCTACCTGCCCGCGCTGGAGGGCCGGAACGACGGCGGGCCGATGATGGTCGTGCGGTCGAGCGCGGGCGTCGGCGACTCCAACGTGGAGGCGCTCTACTACCTCGCGATCGCGGCGGCGCGCGAGACGCTCGACCTGACCGCGGCGTACTTCGTCCCGCGGCCGGCGTTCGTCGAGGCGCTCCAGGACGCCGCCGAGCGCGGCGTGCGGACGCGCGTCCTCGTCCCGGGCGCGAACATCGACAAGACGCCGGTCTGGCTGGCCGGCCGCGCGTCCTACGACGACCTGATCGACGCGGGCGTCGAGCTCTACGAGTACTGCCCGACGATGCTGCACGCGAAGACGATGACCGTCGACGGCGCGTGGTCCGCGGTCGGGTCGGCGAACTTCGACAACCGCTCGTTCCAGCTCAACGACGAGGCGACGCTGTGCATCACCTCCGAGGCGTTCGCCGCGCAGCTGACCGAGCAGTTCGCCCGCGACCTCGCGGTGTCGGAGCGGATCGAGCCGGGGCGCTGGAGCGACCGCGGGCCGCTCCAGCGGACGGGCGAGACCGCCTGGAAGTTCGCGCGCCGCGAGCTCTAGCCCGGGGAGATCCCGCGGCGGGAATGTATCTGCGGCTCGTCCGGTCGCTCCTGGTAGTGACCCCTCCCCACAGGAGCCCCTGATGTTCAACGCCCCCGCCGCCCTCCTCGCCGCCCGCGCCCTGACCGGCGATCATCTGCGCCCCGGCCCGGCCGAGCCGCCCCGACGGACCACCGTCACCCCGGCCAAGCCGGCGCCGGCCAAGGCGCCCGCCGCCGAGAAGAAGAAGCGCCGCTACGGCCGCGGCCGCCTCGCCTGGCGCTGAGCCTGGCCCTCGCAGGGCGACCCTCGCGCGCGGCGGCGTGCGCCATCATCGATGGCGTGGACGAGCTCGCCGCCTGCCTGCGCACCTGGCGCGACCGCCTGGCACCCGCCGACGCCGGCCTCCCCGAGGGCGGCACGCGGCGCGCGCCGGGCCTGCGGCGCGAGGAGGTCGCCAACCTCGCGGGCGTGTCGGTCGACTACCTCGCCCGGCTCGAGCAGGGCCGCGCGCGGCATCCGTCCGCCTCCGTCCTCGGGCCGCTCGCCCGCGCGCTGCGGCTGAGCGACGACGAGCGCGCGCACCTGTTCCGCGTCGCGGGCCACACCGAGCCGCAGTCCGGCCGGCTGCGCCGCCATCCGACGCCCGGCGTCCAGCGCGTGCTCGACCGGCTGGCCGACACGGCGGTGATCGTCACCGACGCCGCGTGGGGCATCGTCGCCGCGAACCCGCTCGCCGCGGCGCTGCTCGGCGACCCGCTGGAGGGGAACGTCGCGCGACGCCACTTCAGCGGCGCCCCGACGCGGGTCGTGCGCAGCGCCGAGGACGAGGAGCGGTTCGAGCTCGAGCTCGTCGCCGGCCTCCACACCGCGGCCGCGCGGTACCCGGACGACGCGGAGGTGGCCGCGCTCGTCGCGGAGCTGCGCGATGCGAGCCCGCGCTTCGCGGCGCTGTGGGACGAGCGGCCCGTCGCGGAGCACGTCGCGAGCCACAAGACGATCCGCCATCCCGAGGTCGGCGACGTCACGCTCGACTGCGACATCCTCATGGTCGCCGGGAGCGACCTGCGGATCGTCGTCTACACGGCGGCGCCCGGCTCCGCGGATGCACGCGCGCTCGCGCTGCTCGGCGCGGTCGGGCTGCAATCGTTCACCTGATGCGCGACGACATCACGGCGCTGCTCGGCGCGCTGGTCGCGATCGACTCGGTCAACCCGGAGCTCGTGCCGGGCGGCGCGGGCGAGGCGGAGATCGCAGCGTTCGTGGCGGGCTGGGCGCGCGACGCCGGCCTGGTCGCCGAGCGGCTCGAGGCGACGCCGGGGCGCCCCAGCGTGCTCGTCCGCGCGCCGGGCCGTGGCGGCGGGCGCACGCTGCTGCTGTGCGCGCACCTCGACACCGTCGGCCACGACGGGATGGCCGACCCGCTCGTCGCGCGGGTCGACGGCGACCGGCTGTACGGCCGCGGCGCCTACGACATGAAGGCCGGCCTGGCGGCCGCGCTGC
This sequence comes from uncultured Solirubrobacteraceae bacterium, assembly GCA_963724145.1. Taxonomy (GTDB): domain Bacteria; phylum Actinomycetota; class Thermoleophilia; order Solirubrobacterales; family Solirubrobacteraceae; genus DASQMT01. The sequence goes on along the minus strand of CAVRTO010000039.1, from coordinate 56,158 downwards.
TCGCCTGCCGCGCCGTGGCGGCGCGCGGGCTCGCCGGCGACGTCGTGGTCGCCGCCGTCGCCGACGAGGAGCACGCGAGCCTCGGCGTGCAGGAGGCGCTCGGCGCGATCCGCGCGGACGCGGCGATCGTGACCGAGCCGACGGAGCTCGCGGTCGCGATCGCGCACAAGGGCTTCGTGTGGGCGGAGATCGAGGTGACCGGGCGCGCGGCGCACGGCTCGCGGCCGCACCTCGGCGTCGACGCGATCGTGAAGGCGGGGCCGGTGCTGACGGCGCTGGGCGAGCTCGACGGCGCACTGGGCGAGCATCCGCTGGTCGGCCGCGGCTCGGTCCACGCGTCGCTGATCTCCGGCGGCGCCGAGCTGTCCAGCTACCCGGCGCAGTGCGTGATCGGGCTCGAGCGGCGGACGCTGCCCGGTGAGACCGCAGCGGACGTCGAGGCCGAGCTCGACGCGCTGCTCGACGGCTGCCGCGCGGCCGACCCCGAGCTGGTGGCGGAGCGGCGCACGCTCCTGGTGCGCGAGCCGTTCGCGGTCGCCGAGGATGCCGCGATCGTGCGCGCGGTGGTCGACGCCGCGGACGGGCGTGCCGGCCCCGTCGCCGGCGTGAGCTTCTGGGCCGACTCGGCGTTCATCGCCGCAGCCGGGATCCCCACGGTCCTGTTCGGCCCGGGCGGCGCGGGCGCACATGCGGTCGAGGAGTGGGTCAGCCTCGCCGACACGGAGGTCGTCGCGCGCACGCTGGTCCGGGTCGCGGAGCGGCTGTGCGCGTAGTCGTCAACCCGGCGCACGACCCGTCCGCGGTCGCGCCGCCCGCCGCGGAGGCCCGCGCGTACCACGCGTCGCTGCCGGGCTACGCCCCGACGCCGCTGCGGCCGCTGCCGGGGCTCGCGGACGAGCTCGGGCTGGGCGCGGTGGCGCTCAAGGACGAGTCCGCCCGGCTCGGCCTCCCGGCGTTCAAGGTGCTCGGCGCGTCGTGGGCGGTCGAGCGCGCGCTGCGCGAGCGCCCGGAGGTCCACACGCTCGTCGCGGCCAGCGCGGGCAACCACGGCCGCGCGGTCGCGCACGTCGCCGCGCTGCGCGGGCTCGCCGCGCGGATCCTCCTGCCCGCGCGGTCGGCGCCGGCACGGCGGGCGGCGATCGCGGCCGAGGGCGCGGAGCTCGTGGTGGTCGACGGCGACTACGAGGACGCCGTCCGGCAGGCCGCGGAGGAGGGCGCGCGCGACGGGTGCCTCGAGGTCGCCGACGTCGGCGACTCCGGGCCGGCGCACTGGGTCGTCGACGGCTACGCGACGCTGTTCGCGGAGCTCGGCGAGGCGTTCGACGTCGTGCTCGTCCCGACCGGCGTCGGCTCGCTCGCGGCGGCCGCGGCGCGGTACGGCGCGGCGGCGGGCGCCGCCGTGATCGCGGTCGAGCCCGTCGCCGCCGCGTGCCTGGCCGCGTCGCTCGCGGCGGGCGCGCCGACCCGCGTGGCGACGCCGGGCACCGGCATGGCCGGGCTCGACTGCGCGGAGGTCTCGGCGGCCGCGTGGCCGGACCTGCGCGCCGGGATCGCCGGCGGCGTGACCGTCGACGACGCCGAGGCGCAGGCCGCGATGCGCGAGCTCGCCGCGCTCGGGCTGGCGATCGGCGACTGCGGCGCCGCCGCGCTCGCGGCGCTGCGCGCGCTCGCGACCGAGGACGCGGCCGCGCCGCTCCGCGCCGCCGTCGGGCTCGGCGCGGCGAGCCGCGTCCTGCTGATCGCCACCGAGGGTCCGACCGACCCCGACGCGTACGCCCGCGCGGTCGGGGCTGCGGAGCCGCGCGGCGCGGCATGATGCCGGGCATGGACTTCGAGCCGAGCGACCGCTGCAAGGACTTCTCCGAGCGTCTCACCGCGTTCATGGACGAGCGCGTGTACCCCGCCGAGCCGGTGTTCGAGGCCCAGCTCGCGGAGCTCGGCGACCCGCACGGCCACGCGCCGGTGCTGGAGGAGCTCAAGGCGGAGGCGCAGGCGCGCGGGCTCTGGAACCTGTTCCATCCCGATCCCGAGTACGGGCCGGGGCTCAGCTACCTCGAGTACGCGCCGCTCGCGGAGATCACGGGGCGCAGCCTGCTCGGGCCCGAGGCGGTGAACTGCGCGGCGCCGGACACCGGGAACATGGAGGTGCTGACCCAGTTCGGCACCGACGAGCAGAAGGAGCGCTGGCTGCAGCCGCTGCTCGACGGCGAGATCCGCTCCGCGTTCGCGATGACCGAGCCCGACGTCGCGAGCTCCGACGCCACGAACGTCCAGCTGCGGATCGAGCGCGACGGCGAGGACTACGTGCTCAACGGCCGCAAGTGGTGGACGTCCGGCGCGATGCGCGAGCGCTGCCGGATCTTCATCGTGATGGGCAAGACGGACGCCGGACGGCCCGCCGCACCGGCAGCAGTCGATGATCCTCGTCCCGCGCGACACGCCGGGCCTGACCGTCATGCGCAACCTGTCGGTGTTCGGCTACGCCGACAACGAGGGCCACGCGGAGCTGTCGCTCGAGGACGTCCGCGTCCCGGCCGCCAACCTGATCGCCGGCGAGGGCGACGGCTTCCGGATCGCCCAGGCGCGGCTCGGCCCGGGCCGGATCCACCACTGCATGCGCGCGATCGGCGCCTCCGAGCGGGCGCTCGAGCTGATGGTCGACCGCGTCGCGGCGCGCGAGACGTTCGGCGCGCCGCTGGCGAGCCGCGCGAACATCCAGGACTGGATCGCCGAGGCGCGCGTCGAGATCGAGATGGTGCGGCTGCTCTGCCTCAAGGCGGCGTGGATGATCGACACCGTCGGCGCGAAGGTGGCGCGGACCGAGGTGGCGGCGATCAAGGTCGCCGCGCCGGCGGTCGCGCTGAAGGTGATCGACCGGGCGATCCAGGCGCACGGCGGCGGCGGCGTCTCCGACGACTTCCCGCTCGCGCGCATGTACGCCCACGCGCGCGTGCTGCGGATCGTCGACGGGCCCGACGAGGTGCACAAGATGTCGATCGCGCGGCAGGAGCTCAAGCGCCGCTTCGCGTCGTGAGCCCGGAGCTCGCCGAGGACGACGTCGTCGCGACGCACGAGGAGGCGGCGGGCAACGCGCGGCCGCCGCTGCTCGTCACCGAGCCGCTCGAGCGGTTCCTCGACGAGCGCGGGCTCGGCGCGGGGCCGGTGACCGCGACGCCGATCGGGGAGGGCCATTCGAACGTCACCTTCGTGATCGCGCGCGGCGACTGGGAGGCGGTCCTGCGACGACCGCCGCGGCCGCCGGTCCCGCCCAGCGCGCACGACATGCTGCGCGAGGCACGGGTGCTCACCGGGCTGGAGCGCCGGGCCCGCGTGCCGCGGGTTCTCGCCGTCGGCGAGGACGAAGCGGTGATCGGCGTGCCGTTCTACGTGATGGAGAAACTCGACGGGCACGTCGTCACGAGCGCGCTGCCGCCCGTGTTCGACACGGTCGAGCAGCGCGGCGTGATGGCGGACGAGCTGGTCGACGCGCTGGTCGAGATCCACGCGGTCGACTGGCGTGCGGCGGGTCTCGCCGGACTCGGCAAGCCGGACGGCTACCTCGAGCGCCAGGTCCGGCGCTTCTCCGGCATCTGGGACATGACGAAGACGCGCGAGCTGCCCGACGTCGAGCGGGTCGGCGCCTGGCTCGGCGCGAATCTGCCCGCCTCCCCGCCGACGACGGTCGTCCACGGTGACTTCCGCCTCGGCAACGTGATGTACGCGCCCGAGCCGCCGGCGCGGCTGATCGCGGTGTTCGACTGGGAGATGGCGACGCTCGGCGACCCGCTCGCCGACGTCGGGTACCTCACGACGATGTGGTTCGGGCCGAACGACGAGCCGCCGGGCCGATTCAACCTCTCGCCGGTGACGCGTGCCGAGGGATTCCCGGACGCGTCCGACCTCGTCGCGCGGTATGAGCAGCGCAGCGGCCGCGCGATGACCGATCTGCGCTGGTACCGGACGCTCGCCGTGTGGAAGGCGACCGTGTTCATGGAGACGAACTACCGCCGCGCGATGACCGGGGCGTCCGACGACCCCTACCTGAAGGGGTTCGGCGACAGCGTGGCGGAGCTCGCCGCGCGCGCCCGCGAGCTGTCCGGCGCCTAGTCGTCGCCGGTCGGGACGACCCCGGCGGGCTCGACCATCAGGATCGCCGTCCGCACCGGCGCGCGCGTGCGGTGGACGACGCCGCGCGGCACCGTGTAGCCCTGGTGCGGGTCGAGCGTCACCGTCTCGCGATCCTCGAGGTCGATCAGCAGCCGCCCCTCGAGCACGAGGAAGAACTCGTCGTCGGCCTCGTGCTGGTGCCAGTGGAAGTCGCCCTCGATGATGCCGAGCCGGACGACGCTGTCGTTGACGGTGGTGAGCGTCTGGTTGAACCAGGGCTCGTGGGCGGCGATCTCGGCCGGGAGATCGATCAGCTGCAGGCTGCCGAACTTGTCGTCGAGCTGGATGTCGTAGCGGTCGTCGCTCATCCCGCGACTGTAGTCAGGGGAGGTCGTCGGCCGGCGTGATGCCGGTCGCGAGGGCGGCGCGGTTGGCGAGGTTGAGCAGCCCGACGACGGCGATCGCGTCGTAGGTCTCGTCGACGGTCAGATGGGCGCGCAGCGCCGCGGTCGCGTCGGACGACTCGCCGGGCGTGAGCGTCACGCGCCGCGCGAAGTCGATCAGCGCCGCGTCGCGCGGCCCGGGCGGCCCGCCGCCGCGCAGCGCCGCGTGCAGCTCGGCCGAGTACCCCGAGCCGTTGGCCTCGGAGGTCGCCAGCGCCAGCACCTCGCGCTCGCGGCGGCCGAGCGCCGCCGGCCCGTAGAGCGTCGCGTCGGCCAGCGCGAGGAACGCGCGCACGACCTCCGCGCGCGGACCGAACGCCCGCAGGATCGCCATCACCGCGCCCTCCCGATCGCGCGCCGCCGCGTACTCCGCCGCGAGCGCCGCATCCGCGGTCGCGTCGTCGGGCAGCGGGAGCCGGCGCACGATCAGCCGCGCGGCGTCGCCGCCACGCCCTTGAAGAACGTGTAGAGGAACGTGCCGTCGTCCGCCGCCGTGCGATGCAGGTCGCGGACGCCGGCGTCGAACGCGTCCGCGTCGAGCAGGTCCGCGGCGAGCGCGGGCTCGCGGACGCCCTCGATCATCGCCGTGAACGTCCGCCGCGTGAAGCCGTCGATCAGGTCGGGCCGGCTCCCGTCGACGTAGACCATCCGCGGCTCGACGCGGACGTCCTCCAGGCCGGCGGCGCGGAGCAGCGGGTACAGCCGCCGGCCGATCAGCGCGTCGCCGCCGGCTGCGGCCTGGAGCTGCACCTGCGCGTCGATCGCGGCGCGCGCCGCGGCGCTCTCGGGGTGGAAGTAGGCCGAGCCGTGATCGCCCTCGATCACGGTCACGGTGCCGCCCGGCCGGACGACGCGGGCGAGCGCGGCGAGCGCGGCCACCGGGTCCGCCAGGTGCTCGAGCACGAAGCAGAGGAACACGTGGTCGAAGGACGCGGGCGCGAACGGCAGGGCGAAGATGTCGGCCTGCATGAACTCGACGCCGGCGAGGCCGGCGTCCGCGACCCGCGCGCGGGCCGCGGCGACCGAGTCCTCGGACACGTCGAACGACGTGATCCGCGCGCCCGGGCTGCGCGCCGCGAGCGTGACCGTCTGCGCGCCGACGCCGCAGCCCGCCTCGAGCACCGTGCTGCCGGCGGGGTAGCCGGTGTCGTGGTGGAGCAGCTCGACGAGCGCTCCGGCCTGGTCGCCGAGCCGCTCGTTCTCGCGCTCGTCGTACCCGTGGACGTAGGCCATGCCACGCGAGGCTACCGGGATGCGGCATCCTGCCCCGATGCCCGACGGCCTCCCGCTCCACCTCGACGACGTCCCCACCGAGCGCTGGGAGATCGGCGAGCTCGCCGCGACCCGCCGGCGGCTCGGCGCCGCGGCCGGCGCGAAGCGGCTCGGCATCGCGCTCACCCGGATCGATCCCGGCAAGCGCTCGACGCCGCCGCACAGCCACGCCGACGAGGACGAGCTGTTCCTCGTCCTGGAGGGCAGCGGGCTGAGCTGGCAGTCCTCGGGATCGAGCGACGTGCGCACGTACGCGATCGGCGTCGACGACATGCTCTGGCATCCCTCGAACGGCGACGCGCACACGCTGATCGCCGGCGACGAGGGACTCACCGTGCTCGCCGTCGCGGAGGGCTCGCGCTCGAACATCACCTGGCTGCCGCGGACGCGGCAGTTCTGGCTCGGGCCGCGCTGGTCGCCGGGCGACTCGCCGCCGCCGTTCCGCGCCGACGCCGCGCTCGACCCGCTCGCGCTCCCGGCGCCCGAGGCCGAGCGCCCGCCGACGATCCGCAACCTCGCCGACCTGCCGCTGCACGAGGGCCGCGAGGGCGTGCTCGCCTACGCGACGCGCGACGCCCGCGACATGGGCTCCGACAAGCTCGTGCTCGCGCAGGACGCGATGCCGCCCGACACCCACAACACCGACCTGCACTTCCACTCGGCGCGCGAGGAGGCGTGGTTCGTCCGCAGCGGGAGCGGCGTCGCGCGGCTCGGCTCCGACGCGCACGAGCTGCGCCCCGGCTCGTTCTGGCTGCGGCGTGAGAACACCGGCGTCGGCCATCGGATCGAGGTCGGGCCGGACGGGATGGAGCTCGTCACGATGGGCGACCTGATCCCGGGCGACGTCGTCGTCTATCCCGAGAAGCGGACGTTCAAGCCCGCGCGCGGGATCGAGCTGCCCTACTGAACCGGTCGGTGGCGGCGACGATCGCCTCGGTGGTCCGCGCGCCGGCGCCGTGGCCCTCGTCCTCGATCACGACGAGCTCGGCGTCCGGCCACGCCTGCGCGAGCGCGGCGGGGACGGCGAGCGGCGAGCTCACGTCCCGCCGCCCGTGGATCAGCACGCCCGGGATCCCGGCCAGCCGCGGCATGCCGTCGAGCAGCTCGGTCTCCCCGAGCCACGCGGCGTTGGCCCAGTAGTGGGTGACGAGGCGCGCGAAGCGGAGCCGGAACCGGGGGTCGTCGTAGCGCGGGTCGTGCGCGCCGCCGACGTGCGTGTCCTCCCACGCGCACCAGTCGCGCGCGGCCTGCTCGCGCCGGTCCGGGTCCGCCAGCGCCCGCGCGTAGGCGGCGGCGAGGTTCGGCTCGTCGGGGACGCCGGCGGCGAAGCGCGCCCACGCGCGCGGGAAGCGGGGGCCGACGCCGCGGGTCACCCACTCGACCTCGCGCCGCGTCGTCGTGCCGACGGAGAACAGGACGAGCTCCGTGACCCGCTCCGGATGGCGCTGGGCGTAGGCGAGCGCGAGCGTCGTGCCCCACGAGGCGCCGATCACGAGCCAGCGCTCGATCCCGAGGTGCGCGCGCAGCCGCTCGATGTCGCCGATCAGGTGGTGCGTGGTGTTGACGGACAGGTCGGTGTCGGGATCCGCGGCGTCGGGCAGGCTGCCGCCGGCGCCCCGCTGGTCGAACAGCACGATCCGGTACGCCGCCGGGTCGAACAGCTCCCGCCACCACGGCGGGCAGCCCGAGCCCGGGCCGCCGTGCAGCGCGACCGCCGCCCGGCCGTCCGGGTTGCCCGACACCTCCCAGCGGATCCGCTGGCCGTCGCCGACGTCGAGCATGCCGCCGTCGTGGGGCTCGAGCGGTGGATACGACATCTCAGTGCGCTCGCCGATCGCGCATCGCCCTTCGACCTCCGGTCAGTCGAGCAGCGAGTATGGCGCGACCGCCCGCCGCTAGCCCGCCACCCGCCGCGCGCACGACGCGGTGCCCAGCCAGGTGTGGGGGTTGCGGTCCCAGCACCAGCCCAGCTTCGGCCGTCCCTCGCTGATCCAGAACGCCGGGACGCGCTGGTCGCCGCGCCGCGATCCCGCCATCGAGAAGCCCCAGTTGCGCGCGATCGCCTCGGGCTGCTGCAGGACGAGGGCGATGCCCTCGTCGAGCGTCAGCGGGGAGCGGCCGGCGGCGAGGATCGCGCGCAGGGCGTCCTCGGGCCGCACGTTGCGGCTCGCCGCACCGAGGTCGACGTCGACCGCGAGGTACGCCGGCCCGTCGGGCAGCCGCACCGCCGCGATCGGCGCGTAGCCGTCGAGCTCCTCCGGGTCCAGCTGCCCGAGGACCACCGGCCGCCCGCGCCGCTCGACCCGCGCGGCCGCGTCCGCGACGGGCACCACGTCGCGGGCGAGCACGAGCACGGAGCGCTCGGCCGGCGCCGCCCGCCGCGGACCCGCGATCACCGCGTCGTCCACGGCCACGCCGCGCTCGCGCAGCGCGGCGACCTGCTCGTCCAGCGTCAGCGTCATCATGTCAACCATGTGGATGACAGCGTATCAACCAAATGGGTGATACCCGCGACCCGGAGCGCACGAAGGCCGCCCTGCTCGACGCGGCCCTCGTCGAGTTCTCCGCGCACGGCCGCGCGGGGGCGCGCACGAGCGCGATCGCGCGACGGGCGGGCGTCAACAAGCAGCTGATCTCGCACCACTTCGGCGGCAAGGACGGCCTCTACCGCGCGCTCGTCGAACGCTGGGAGGCGGAGGAGGAGCGCTACGGCGGTCCCGACGTCCCGCTCGCCGACCTCGCGGCGCGCTACGTCGAGGACGGCGCGCGCCACCGCGACCTGCACCGGCTGCTGCTCCGCGCCTCGCTGGACGACCAGGAGGCCGGCGGCGGCGTCGGAGCGGATGACCTCGATGACCTGCGGCGCCGGCAGGACGCAGGAGAGCTGACCCGCAGGCTGGACCCGGCGTTCGTGCTGCTGGCGCTCGAGGCGATCGCCTCGGCGCCGCTGGTCTTCCCCGCCGACGTGCGCCGCCTGACCGGCCGCGACCCCGCTTCGGACGACTTCGCCGCCTGGCACGCGGCGCAGCTGCGGACGCTTGTCGAGCTCCTCGCGGAGCGCTAGCCGGCCGCGACGAGCTGCAGCGTGGTGTCGTCGAACGCGCGCGAGCGCGTGCCGGTGACGAGCGCGGTCAGCCCGCTGGCCGCGAGCGCGTTCCAGCTCGGTGCCGGCGTCCAGGACGCCCCGTGTCGCCGTCGAGCTCGAGCATCGCGAGGATCGGCATACGCTGACGACGCGCCGCCCGGCGGCCGAGCCGCCGCCGCGCTGGATCAGCTCAGGTCGTCGTCCGCGACCTGGACGTCGAACGCGCGCGTCATCGCCGGCTCGAGTCAGCCGCGTCGATGCGCTCGTCGAGCCGGCGCGCCTCCTCCGGCGCCGGTCCGGGCGAGGAAGCCCTCGATCTCGTCGACCTCCAGGTCGCTGAAGCCGATCGTGACGATCTCGCGCGGGTTCATCCAGCCCCTGGCCGGTGACCACGCGCGTCGGGATGCCGAATCCGCCCTGGCGCTCCCAGGCGGCGCGGAAGTCCTCGAGCGTCTTCCCGCTCGCGCAGCGTGCGCGTGCAGCGATCGAGCTGATCATGCGCGGGCCGACCGTACCCGATCGCCGCTCTGCCATGGTGAAGGGGTGCCCGCGGACATCGAGACCCGCGCCGACGTCGAGCAGCTCGTCCGCGCCTTCTACGGGCGCGCGCTCGAGGACCCGATCATCGGGTTCATCTTCACCGACGTCGCGAAGCTCGACCTCGAGGCGCACGTCCCGCGGATCACGTCGTTCTGGGAGACGATCCTGCTCGGTGAGCGGACCTACGGCGGCGGCGCCTTCGCGCCGCACGCGCGGCTGCACATGCAGGTCGGCCTCCGCCGCGGCCACTTCGTGCAGTGGCTCAACCTGTGGACGGCGACCGTCGACGAGCTGTTCGCGGGCGAGCGCGCGGAGCTCGCCAAGGCGCACGCGCAGCGGGTCGCCGGCGCGTTCTACGGCCGCCTCCAGACGCTGCCGGCGCCGGCGGACGCCGCGGCCGGCCTGACCGTCACGCAGCATCAGCCGCGCAGCGCGGCGAGCAGCGGCGCGCGCCAGGACCCGGACGCGACGTCGAACGCCCCGAACTCGGTCGCGAAGTCCCAGTAGGCCCAGTCCATGCCGAGGCGCTCCGCCTCGGCGCGGACGAGCGCCGTCCATGCCGCGCGCGCGGCCATCGGCGCCGCGTCGCGCGTCCCGAACTCGCCGAGGAACAGCCGGCGGCCGCGCGCCCACGCGGCGGCCGCGGCCAGGTCGGCGCGGATCCGGGCGCGATCGGCGGCCGTGCCCCACGGGGTCCCGAGCCAGGCGTCCGCGCCCGCGATCCACGGCGCGCCCTGGTGCGTGAACCGGAACGGGAGGTAGTGGTGGACGGTGGCGAGCAGGTGCGGGTCGTCCGGCAGCCGCAGCGTCGGCAGCGCCGCGATGACGTTGCGCGCGACCGGCCCGGCGATCACGGCCCGCTCGGGATGGCGCGCGCGCACGACGCCGAGCGCGTCGCGCAGGAGCCGGTTCCACGCCGTCGCGGTCATCGGGTCGTGCGGCTCGTTGCGCAGCTCGAACGCCAGCCGCGGGTCGGCGCCCGCGTAGCGCGCCGCGATCCGCTCCCACAGCGCGAGGAACGCCGCGTCCGTCCCCTCGAAGTGGTGGACGTCGAGCACGACCGCGAGGCCCCGCGCCAGCCCGCCCTCGACGGCGCGGTCCACGCGGTCGGCGGCGACGGAGTCCCAGCGCACGGGCAGTCGCACGAGGTCGAGCCCGCGTCGCGGATCGCGTCGAACCAGCCGTCGTCGAGCTCCAGCTCGCCGCCGTCGAGCGTCCCGCCGAGGCTGATCCCGCGCCGTAGGCTCCGGTCCATGGGCATCACATTGAACGACGAGATCCGCCGGCTGCTCGACGGCCGCCACTTCGCCGTCCTCGCCACCCTCAACCCGGACGGCGGGCCGCAGACGTCCGCGATGTGGGTCGGGCGGGAGGGCGACCAGGTGCTCTTCTCCACCGTGGCCGGGCGGCGCAAGCACCGCAACCTGGAGCGCGACCCGCGCCTCAGCGTCACGATCCTCGACGCCGACGACCCGTACAACTACGTCGAGCTGCGCGGGCGCGCGACGATCGAGGAGGACGTCGGGCGCGCGTTCGACACCGGCCTGTCGTGGAGCTACGACGGGCACGATCCCGACCCGGACCCGCCCGGCGCCGTCCGGCTGATCATCCGCATGACCGTCGACAAGGCGACGGGCTACGCGGCCTGACGCGCCGGAATCGGGAATGATGCGGTGAAGGGCGGCGTCATGGCGGGTGATGCGCCCCGCCACCGACCCACCGCAGCCGTCCGGCCCGCTCGCGCTCGCGCCGCGCCTGCGGCGGCAGCGGACGGCCGGCCCCGGCGCGCTCCGCCGCGCGCTCAAGCACCCGCGCGCGATGCCGTACCAGCGGCTGATCGCGCTCGTCCTGCTCGCCAACGCCGGCGCGCTGCTCGCGGGCGCCGGCGGGCTCTCCGACCTGGCGGCGCTCACGCTCGCGAACCTCGCCGGCGCCGTGCTGATCCGCCAGCAGCACGTCCTCAACGTGCTGTTCGGGCTGGCGGGCCGCGGCTCGGCCGGCTGGCCGCTGTGGCTCCGCTGGAGCGTCTCGAAGGTCAGCCACGTCGGCGGGCTCCACGTCGGCTGCGCGCTCGCCGGCACGGCGTGGCTGTGCGCGTTCACGGTCACCGCGCTCACGGGGCCCGCCACGACCACCACGCGCGTCGTCGCGAGCGCGATCGCGCTCCTCTGCCTGATCGTCGTCGCCGGCGCGCTGCCCGTCGTCCGCCGCCGCGTCCACAACGCCTTCGAGCTCACGCACCGCTTCGGCGGCTGGAGCGCGGTCGCGCTGTTCTGGGTCCTGACCCTGCACCTCGCGCTGCTCGGCGACGAGCCCGCCGCGCGGGCGATCGCGTCGAGCTGGCAGGTCTGGGTGCTGGCGCTCGTCACGCTGAGCATCGCCGCGCCGTGGCTGCGGCTGCGGCGCGTGCCGGTCACGATCGAGCGCCCGTCCGGGCACGCCGCGATCGTCACCTTCGCCGGCGGGCGCGCGCCCGCCGTCGCGTCGGCGGTCGGCATCAGCCGCAGCCCGCTGCGCGAGTGGCACGCGTTCGCCACGGTGACGACGCCCGGCCGCGACGGCTTCCGGCTGCTCGTCTCGCGCGCGGGCGACTGGACCGGCCGCTTCGTCGACGACCCGCCGTCGCATCTGTGGGTGCGCGGCGTCCCGACCGCGGCGCCGATGGCCCGCGTCGAGGTGCTCTACGAGCGCGTCGTCTACGTCGCCACGGGGAGCGGGATCGGGCCCGTGCTCGGGCAGATCCTCGCCGGGCGCGTCGACGCGCGGCTCGTGTGGTCGGCGCGCAGTCCGCGGGCGACCTACGGCGACGCGCTCGTCGACGAGGTCGAGGCGGCCCACCCGCACGCGCTGATCTGGGACACGACCGAGCGCGGCAAGCCGGACCTGCTCGCGCTCGCGCGCGAGACCTGCCGCGACTTCGGCGCCGAGGCGGTCTTCGTGGTCAGCAACCAGCCGACCACCCGGCGGATCGTCCACGGGCTCGAGCGGCTCGGGATCCCGGCCTTCGGGCCGATCTGGGACTCCTGACGCCGATGAGTCGCGGCGCCGGCCGCGGTCCTTGCCGGAAACCACGCAGAGGAGGCGCCGATGACGGTGCTGGTGCACAGGACGATGTCGCTCGACGGCTACATCGCGGGGCCGGAGCACGAGATGGACTGGATCTTCGAGCACGACCCGCCCGACGACCTGCAGGAGATCATCGCCGCGACCGGCGCGATCGTCATCGGCCGCGGCTCGTGGCAGGTGGGCGCCCGCGACACCGGCAAGCCGAGCGGCGCGCCGTACGGCGGCGCCTGGTCGGGCCCGATCTTCGTCCTGACCAGCAAGCCGCTCGACGCGGGGCCGGGCGTGACCGTCGTCGCGGGCGACATCGGCGACGTGATCGCCGACGCGCAGGCGGCGGCCGGCGACAAGAAGGTCGAGCTCTTCGGCGCGAACGTCGCCGCGCAGGCGCTGCGCCGCGGGCTCGTCGACGAGATCCTCGTCCACGTCGCCCCGGTGCTGCTCGGCGACGGGATCCCGTTCTCGCCCGGCTCCGGCCGCATCCCGCTCGAGCCGGCCGGCGCCACGCAGAGCGGCGACATGACCCACCTGCGCTTCCGCGTCAGATCCGCCGCAGCAGCTCCGCCTTCTTAGCCTCGAACTCCGCCGGCTCGATCACGCCCCTGTCGCGCAGCGCGGCGAGCCGCTCGAGCAGCACGATCGGGTCGGCGTCCTCCTCCGCCGCCGCCTCCGGGCCGGGCGGCCGCAGATAGCGGAACCGCGCCGCCAGCTCGTCCGCCTGGCCGGGGCCGAGATCCTCGATCTCGGTCCGCGCGCCGGCGACGTCGACGACGAGCCGCTGCCGGTCGGCCCGCAGCGCGGCGACCTCCTCGAGCGGGAACTCGTCGACCGGGCCCGCGCTGCCGGTCTTGTCCGCCAGGAACAGCCGCTCGTCGGTGAGCACGACGACGAGCTTGCGCCCGCTGCGGCGGCCCTCGCCGAGCGCCTCGACGCGCTCGGAGGCGCGCAGCAGCCGCTCGAGGTTCGACAGGTGCTTCTCGTTCAGCGTGCCGAGCCGCCCCACGCCGCGGTCGGCGAACAGCTCCGGCCCGGCCTCGGCGGCGATCTCGTCCATGATCGTGAAGTGGCGGTCGCCGGACATGCGCACCATGCAGACCGCGGCGCTCCCCTCGCCGAGCGGCGTCAGCGTGATCTCGATCGTGGCGGACCAGCGGTTGCGCCGGAACGACCGCGGCGCCTTCCCCGTCACCACGGGCCCGTCGACGACGGGCTTGCATCTGCAGGCGCTCCAGCGCGCCGCGGAGCGCCTCCGCAGCCGGCTCCGGCGGCGCCGTCAGCCGCCACTCCGCGCGCTTCTCGTACTCCATCCGCGGGACGCTAGCCCATCGGATGCGCGGTGATCACGGCGCCGCGACGGCGGCGCCGACCGGCGCCGGAGCGGCCGGCGGCGCGACCACCGGGAGCGGCACCCGGCGCGGCGCCGGCGCGGGGTCGCCCGCGAGCGTGCGCGCCATGCACGCGGCCCCGAGCGCCACGCTGTGGGCGATCCGCGGCGCGTCGGTGCTGAACCGCCCGACGAGCCGCGCGCCCGCGGGCGGGGCGACCTGGACGACACGCGCGTCGTGGCCCTCCGCGAGCGCCTCGGCGTCCGCGTTGTAGCCGGCGTGGCAGCGGTCGAGCAGCGGCGCGAGCGCCGGATGCGCGCGTCCGAGCGCGCGCTCCGCGAGCGTGCGGCGCTCGACCGCGCGCCAGCGCGCGTGCCGCGAGCGCAGCACGAGCACGTGCGTCGCCCCCTCGCGCAGCGCGGTGCGGTACGGGATCGGCTCGATCATCCCGCCGTCCACGAGCGGCTCGCCGCGGAACGTGGTCGGCCCGCCCGCGACGAGCGGGATCGTGCAGCTGGCGCGCACCGCGGCCAGCGCCTCGGCCGGGTCGGCGAAGCCCGCGAGGACGCGCTGCTCGCCGGTGTCGGCGGTCACCGCCACGGTCCGGAGCTCGGGGCCCTGGGCCATGCCGGCGGCGGAGAGCGGCCGGCGGCTCCCGCACACCGTGCCGAACAGGTACTCGAGGTCGAGGACCGGCCGCCGCCGCAGCGCGCGGCGCGGGTCGATGAACGCGCGGCATGCGGCGTCCTCGAAGCTGCGCGCCCACATCTCCGCCTGGCCGGCCGCGGCGTAGCAGCCGGCCAGCGCGCCGGACGAGCATCCGTAGACGCGGTCGAACGCGGGCAGCAGGCCGGCGCGCTCGAGCGCGACGCACATCCCCGCCGTGACCGCCCCGCGCATCGCGCCGCCCTCGATCGCCAGGCAGATCAGGTGCGGGTCGGTCCGGCGCCCCGGCAGGCTCCCCGCCGACGCGCGCTCCTGGAGGAGTGCGAGGACCGGATCGGTGGGGGTGCGGTCGGGACTCAGGGACCTACGGTGGCAGACGCGCCGCCGCGCGTCGCTAGCCCAACGGGTGGGCTTGCCTCACTCCCCCGCCGCGCCGATCCAGCCGTAGAACGAGCTGACGCGCGGATCGGCCCCGCGGACGGTCGCGGCGAGGACCGGCGTGCGCGCCCCGGCGCCGAACGGGGAGATGCTGCTGCGCAGCCACCAGCCGTCGGCGTAGAACTCGTCGTCGTCGACCCAGCGCGCCCGCGGGTGGCGGCGCTGCAGCTCGGCCTGCGCCATGCCGATCCGCAGGCCCTTCCACGTGCGCCACGTGCGCGAGCGGTGGATCGTGAACGACTGCGCCTTGGCGCGCCCGCAGACCGGCCCGGTCCCGCCGCCGAAGTCCGCGAACACGATCCGCAGCCCGAGCCGGCGCCACTTGCCGACGCAGCCGCCGCCACCGTTCGGGAACACGTTCGACGGCCGTCCGAGCGCGCGGCGCGCCGCGGCGACCGTCGGCGAGTAGGAGGGCGTCGAGCGCGTGTCCAGCGGGCCGAGCTTGCGCACGCCGTACTTCCCGGTCTCGATCGTCAGCGAGCGCGCCTCGGCGGCCGGCGCGGCCAGCGCGACGGCGGCGAGCACGAGCAGGGCGGCGAGCGGGTGCACGAGCTTCCTCGTTCCCGGTTCGGAGCCGGACCAACCCGACCCCCCGACCGTCGGGTCCGCGCGCTGTCCGCGGTGCGGCCGGCGACGGCGGCGGGGACCGTTCCCCGCATGGAGCAACATCGCATTCGCCGGCGACCCCCAGGGTGAGCCGCTGACCGCGGGCGCCACCGGGGCCCGCATCCGCATCGCGCTCGACTCGCCGCCGAGCCCGCGCTGGTCGCGCGCGTTCGCCGCGCACCTCGCCACCGAGCTCGTCGGCTCGCCCGGCGTCTCGCGCCTCCGGCTCGACCACGCGGTCCAGGGCGCCGACGTCGTCCTCGAGGGGATCGAGGAGGTCCGCGACCTCGGGCCGGCGCTGCGCTCCTCGATCGACGCCGCGAACCATGCGTGCGACCGGCCGGCGCCGGAGGACGGGAAGTCGCGCAACATGGACCAGGCGACCGCCGACGGCGTCGCGCGCGCCGTCGCAGACGACCTCAGCCGCTGCGCGCCGCCCCCAGCGACTGCGCCGCGATGACCTTGGGCTTGCGCTCCTCGTAGAAGACGTCGAGCGCGCTGATCGTGAAGCCCGCGCCGCGCAGCAGGTCCGGCGTCGAGCGGGTGAGGTGGCAGCCGCCGAAGATCCGCTTCTGGAGCGGCTCGAGCCGGTGCTGCCAGTGCTGGACGCGCTCGTCGGGCGCGAGCCCGTGCTCGAGGAAGTGGAGCGTCCCGCCGGGCTTGAGCACGCGCCGGAGCTCGGCGAGCGCGGCGCCGATGTCGGGGATCGTGCACATCGTCCAGGTCGACAGCGCGGTGTCGAAGCTGTCGTCGGGGAACGGGAGCGACTGGCCGTCGAGGCCGGAGCGCTCCACGGGGACCGCCGCCGCCGCGACGCGCTTGCGGGCCAGCTTCCAGCCCGTGCCCGACGGCTCCACCGCCGCGACGCGCGTGACCGCGGCGGGGTAGTACGGCACGTTGAGCCCCGAGCCGAAGCCGATCTCCACCACGTCGCCGGCGAGGCCGTCGCAGACCCGCCGCCGCAGCGGCTCGGCGCTCTTCATCGCGCACGCCACGTTGAGCACGCGCGGCAGGACATGGTCTCCGTAGACGCCCATCTCGGTCACCTCGTTCCGTCTCGGCGCGACGGGCCGAGCCGGAGCGCGAAGGCGATCAGCTCGATGCCCGGCTCCGGCGACCAGTCGCGTGTCGGATCGCGCCGGAAGCCGAACCGATCGTACACGCGGTGGGCCGCGCGCATCGCGGGCTGGCTCGAGCAGACGACGCCGGCGAAGCCGAGCCGGCGGGTCGCGCCGACGACGTGGCCGAGCAGCGCGGCGCCGACGCCGCGGCCCTGCGCGGCGGGGTCCACCGCGAGCATCCGGAACTCCGTCTCGTCGGGGCGGGCGATCTCCCCGAGCGGGCCGCCGGCCGGCACGAACGTCACCGTGCCGAGCAGCGCGTCGCCGTCCGCGGCGACGAGCACCTCCGCCGCGGCGGCCCGCCGCCCGACGTCGCGCAGCACCGCGGCGTAGCCGTCGCCGGCGGCGACGAACGGGGCGTAGGCGGCGACGCAGAGGTCGCCGATCGCGGGGAACTCGGGCGGGCGCGCAGGCCGGATCGCGACGTCGGGCACGGCGCGAGTCCTACCGCAGCGGCAGTGCTAGCGTCGGCCCGATGGGGACACGCACCGGTGTCGGCGTGGTCGTCCGCAGCGCCGACGGGCGCGTGCTGCTCGGCCGCCGGCGCGCCGAGCCCGGCGCCCCGCTCGCCGTCCCCGGCGGCCGGCTCGACCCGGGCGAGACGATCGAGGAGTGCGCGGTCCGCGAGCTGGCCGAGGAGACGGGACTCGTGCTGCCCGCGGGCGCCGTGCGGACGTTCGGCTGCGTGCTCGTCGCGGACTGGCTCGTGGCCGGCGTCGAGGGCCGGCTCGGCGTCGCCGCCGCCGACGCCGCGCCGCGCGAGCTCGAGCCCGACAAGTTCGGCGACTTCGCCTGGATCGATCCCGCCGGCGCCCCGCCGGACCTGTTCCCGGCCACCGCCGCCCTGCTCGCACGACTGTGAGGGCGCACGTCTTCGACATGGACGGGACGCTGCTGCACGGGACCACCGCGCCGATCCTGCTCGCCGCGGCGCTCGATGCCGGCGACGCCCTGGCGGCGCTGGAGGAGCGCTTCGCGACCGGCGCCGCGTCGACCGTCGAGTTCGCGCGCGCGCTGCACGAGCTGTGGGGGGTCGTGACGCCGGAGACCGCGCAGCAGGCGTTCGCCGCGGCGCCGGTGCTGGGCGGCCTGCGCGAGGTGCTCGCCGACATCCACGACCGCGGCGAGCGCGCCTGCCTGATCACGATGTCGCCCGACTACTTCGCCGAGCAGTTCCTCGCCTTCGGCTTCGACGCGGTCTTCGCGTCGCGCTTCCCGCGCAGCGCCGGCGTGCCGCTCGACGAGTCCGCGATCCTGACCCCGGAGGACAAGCCGGTGCTCGCCGCACGCTTCTGCGCCGAGCACGGGCTCGCCCTGGCGGACGCGATCGCCTACGGCGACTCGATGTCGGACGTGTTCCTGTTCGAGGCGGTCGGCGTCCGCGTGTCGGTCAACGGCGACCACCATCTCGCCGAGCGCTCCGACGTCGCGGTCGAGGGGACCGACCTGCTCGTCGCGTACCGCGCGGCGCGGGAGCTGGCCGACGGGTGACGTTCCGCGACCTGCACGACGGCGCGCTCCCGCTGCTGCTGCCGAACGCGTGGGACGTCGCGTCGGCGCTCGCCTTCGCCGAGGCCGGGTTCCCGGCGATCGGGACGACCAGCTTCGGCGTCGCGGCGAGCGGCGGGGAGCCGGACGGCGGGCGCACGAGCCGGGACGCCACGCTCGCGCTCGCGCGGCGGCTCGCGGCGCTGCCCTGCCACGTGTCGGCGGACGTCGAGGACGGCTACGACGACGATCCCGGCCGCGTGGCGGACTACGTCGCCGAGCTCGGCGTCGCCGGGATCAACCTCGAGGACAGCACCGGCGAGCGGCTCGTCGCGCCGGCCGCGCACGCCGCGAAGGTCGCGGCGGTCAAGGCGCGCGTCCCGGAGCTGTTCGTGAACGCGCGGATCGACACCTACTGGCTCGGGCAGGACGCGACGGTGGCCGCGACGCTCGCGCGCGCGGCCGCCTACGTCGAGGCGGGCGCGGACGGCATCTTCGTCCCGGGCGCGACCGAGCCCGCCGACCTGGAGGCGATCTGCGCCGCGATCCCGGTCCCGGTCAACGTGCTCGTGGTCCCGGGCCTGTCGCTCGAGCGGCTCGCCGCGCTCGGCGTGCGCCGCGTGAGCACCGGCTCGCTGCCGTACCGGCGCGCGATCGACGCCGCGGTCGAGGTCGCGACCAGCGTCCGCGACGGCCGTCCGGTGCCCGCGGCGACGCCGTACCCGGAGCTGCAGGCGCGGCTCGTCCGCTTCCGCGGCCACCCGTGAGGGGTGGCGCCGGCCACCCTCGACGGGTCGCGGTCCACCCTCGAGACGTCTAGGACGCGCCGGCGCGCGGCCGGGAAGCTCGGGATCCATCCAGCTCCGGCCGCGCTCCCGGCGGCCGGCCGAACCCAGGAGGTCCCCGATGCTCCGCAAGTTCAAGCCGCGCGCGCCCGGCCTGCTGATCGCGCTCGTCGTGCTCGCCGTCGCCGCGACCAGCGGGTCGGCGGTCGCCGGCTCGCTGATCACGAGCAAGCAGATCAAGGACGGCACGATCAAGTACAAGGACGTGGACAAGCGCGCCCGCACCAAGCTGAAGGGCGCCACCGGCCCGCAGGGTCCCCAGGGACGCGCAGGGCCAGCCCGGCCCGGCGACCGGCCCGGCCGGCGGCGCGCTCGCCGGCTCGTACCCGAACCCGCAGCTCGCGGACGAGCTGAACCGGCTGGTCCCGGTCGCGGCGTTCGTGTTCCGGGGCAGCGACGGCGAGCTGCAAGGCGAGGCGCACCGCGCGCCGATGGCCGAGGCGCCCGCGATCGCGCGGACCGGAGAGGGCGCGTACCTCGTCGACCTGCCCGGCGTCAACTTCTTCAGCGCCGACGACGTGGCCATTTGCACGACGAGCGGCAGGGAGGAGAGCGGGACCACCAGCGAGGGCGACGACCTCCGGGTCTACACCGCCGAGAGCGACGGCGCCGCGCACGATCCGTCCCGCGTGCGCTGCGTCGTGTACGACATCCGGTAGTCGGACCGGCGGGCCCGCCCTCGCGGCGGGCCCGCCGCCGGCTTGCCCGCGCCTTCCCGGCATGGTCCAATCGGTCCGTGCCACCGCGCCACGACGCCACCCCGGCGGAGCTCAAGGCGCGCCTCGAGGCCGACCGCGCCGGCCTGCCGTACCTCGCCTACCGCGACGGCGAGGGGTGCGAGCGGCTGCTCGCGCTCCGCGACGACCTCGGCCCCGTGACGCTCGGCCGCAGCGCCGACGCCGGCGTGGCGCTCACCTGGGACCGGGAGGTGTCGCGTGACCACGCGACCGTCGAGCGCGCCGTCGACGGCTGGTCGATCCTCGACGACGGGCGCGCCCTCAACGGCACGTTCGTCAACGACGAGCGGATCCGCGGCCGGCGCCGGCTGCGCGACGGCGACGTCGTGCAGATCGGCGAGACCCGGATCGCGTTCAAGGACCCGCGCCGCCACGAGAGCCTGGCCACGCTGCCCGCGCAGGCGGTCCCCGCGCCGATCCGCGTCTCGGACGCCCAGCGCCGCGTCCTCGTCGCGCTCTGCCGCCCCTTCGGCGAGCAGCGGCCGTTCGCGACCGCGCCGACGAACGAGCAGATCGCGGCCGAGCTCACGCTCAGCACCGACGCGGTCAAGACCCACCTGCGCGCGCTGTTCCAGCGGTTCGCCCTCGACGGGCTGCCGCGCGCCCAGAAGCGCGTCGCGCTGATCGAGCGGGCGTTCCAGACCGGGACGGTCCGCGACGAGGACTTCGCCGGCTAGACGGCGCGCACGCCGTCGAGCGCGAACCGGCGGGTCTCGCCGTCGTCGAGCTCGACCCAGGCGGTCTCGACGCCCTCCCCGTCGACCTCGATGAGATCGTCCGCCTCGGCCATCGAGAGGTACGTGCCCTCGATCGGCTCGCCGGTGTCGGGATGGCTGACGCGGACGACGTCGCCGGGCTCGAATCCGCTCATGCCACGAGATTACGCCTCGACGGCGACCCGCCGCCCCGTGCGCGCGGACTCGACCGCGGCATGGCACATCGCGAGCGAGCGGAGGTTGTCGTGGCACTCGCCGGCGGGGACGCGGCCCGTGCGGAGCGCGTCGACGAACTCGGCGAGCGAGAACTCGAGCCCCGGGAAGCGCTCCGGGCCGCGGTCCAGCGCGGCCGGCGCGACGGCCTCGACGCGCTCGCCCCGCGCCGGCGAGACCAGCGGCGCGCCCTCGTCCTCCCAGATCGCGCTGCCGCGCTCGCCCGGTCGCGCGCCAGGTGCCCGTCCACGAGGTGCGGAACCCGTCCCCGGCCCAGTTGCCGGTGAACGTGAAGCGGAGCCCGCCGGTCATCGTGAAGATCGCGTCCGCGGCGGCGTCCCCGGCGTACCAGCTCCAGGGCGGGTTCGAGGACTCGCAGTAGACGCTGACCGGATCGGCGCCCGTGATCGCCCGCGCGCCGTCGAACAGGTGGATCGCCATGTCGAGCAGCAGCGGCTCCGGGAAGCCGAACAGGAACTCGGCCGCGCCGTCGCGGTGCGCGATGAAGAACTGGCAGGTCAGGTTGGAGAGCCGGCCGAGCTGGGCGACCGTGTCGCGGAAGGCGATCAGGCCCGGGTAGTAGCGCCGGTTCTGGCTGACCATCAGCAGCCGCTCGGTGCGGTCGGCCACGGCGATCATGTCGACGGCCTGCGCGAGCGTGGCCGCCATCGGCTTCTCGCTCAGGACGTGGACGCCGCGCTCCAGCGCCGCCGTCGTGACCGCGTGGTGGGCGCCCGGCGGGCTCACGTTGACGAGGAAGTCCGGCCGGACGGCGTCGAGCATCGTGCCGACGTCGTCGCCGATCGCGACGGTTGCCGGCGCCGAGCTCGGCCGCGGCGCGGGCCGCGCGCTCCGGGACGAGGTCGACCCAGGCGGCGAACTCGACGTCGGCCGAGTCGTGCAGCTCGAAGCCCCAGTGCGGACCCAGGTCGCCCGCGCCGACGACCATGCCGCGCAGCGGCGCGGCCCCGCTGATCGTCTGGAAGCTCACCGCTCGAACCAGCCGGCCGGCGACTCCGGCGCCCCGGGCGCGCCGCCGTGCCCGCCCGCGGGCGGCGCGGCCCAGCGGACCGCGTTCGCGAGCACGCGCCGGACGTCGGGATGGTGGTACACGGGGTACTCCTGGTCGCCGGGGCCGAAGTAGAAGATCCGCCCGCGGCCGCGCGTGAAGCAGCAGCCGCCGCGGAACACCTCGCCGCCCGCGAACGAGCTGACGAACACCAGCTCGTCCGGCTCGGGGATGTCGAAGTGCTCGCCGTACATCTCCTGCGCCTCGATCACGATCGGGTGCGGGACGCCGCGGGCGATCGGGTGGGCGGGCGCGACCGTCCACACCAGCTCGCGCTCGCCGGCGTTGCGCCAGCGCAGGCTGCAGCTCGTGCCGAGCAGGCGCCGGAGGATCTTCGAGAAGTGGCCCGAGTGCAGCACCAGCAGGCCCATCCCGCCGAGGACCGCGTCCTGCACGCGGTCGACCACCGCGTCGTCGACCTCGTCGTGGGCGATGTGGCCCCACCAGAGCAGCACGTCGGTGGCGTCGACGACCTCCTGCGGCAGGCCGTGCTCCGGCTCCTGGAGCGTCGCCGTGGACACCTGCGCGTCCCCGCCGAGCAGCTCGCGCAGGCCGGCGGCGATCGTCTCGTGCATGCCGTCCGGGTAGATCTCCCGCACCTGCGGGTCGCGGCCCTCGTGGACGTTCTCGCCCCACACCGTGACGCGCATCATGGCTTCCCGTCGGTGGTCGCCGCGAACCCGTCGAGGCGCAGCGAGTGATGGGTCTTGATCAGCATCGAACCCCCTGGTGCCCGCGAACGGCGCACGTCACGCTTGACCCGGCCGGCCGCCGGCGCGAGGCTCGGCTCGATGGGCGAGACGATGTTCCGCGCGGCGGCCGCGTACGACCGCCTCATCGGCCGCTACGGCGCCGAGCTCGCGCGCGCGCTGATCGGCGCGGCGGCCGTGGCGCCGGGCGACCGCGCGCTCGACGTGGGCTGCGGACCCGGCGCGCTCACGAGCGCGCTGGTCGCGCGGGCCGGCGCGGGCCGCGTCGCGGCCGTCGATCCGTCGCCGCCGTTCGCGGAGGCGTGCGCCGCCCGCAACCCGGGCGCGGAGGTCGCCGTCGCGGCCGCCGAGGCGCTGCCGTTCCCCGGCGCCGCCTTCGACCGCGCGCTCGCACAGCTCGTCGTGAACTTCATGACGCGACCCGGCGGCCGGCGTGGCGGAGATGCGGCGGGTCACCCGTCCCGGCGGCACGGTGGCCGCGGCGGTCTGGGACTACGCGGGCGAGATGACGCTGCTGCGGCGCTTCTGGGACGCGGCGGTCGCGCTCGATCCCGCGGCGTCCGAGCGCGACGAGGGGCGCTCGATGCCGTTCTGCACCGAGGATGCGCTCGCCGGGCTCTGGTCCGCGGCCGGGCTGGGCGACGTGCGCGTCGCGGGCGTCGTCGTCGAGGCCGCCTACGACGGGTTCGACGATCTCTGGGCGCCGCTGGAGACGGGCGTCGGGCCGTCCGGCGCGTACGTGGCCGCGCTCGCCGCCGCGGACCGCGCCGCGTTCAAGGACGAGCTGCGCCGCCGCCTCGGCGCCGGCGACGCGCCGTTCCGGCTCACCGCGCGGGCCTGGATCGCCACCGGCCGCGCCTGACCGGGTTGCGCGTTCGGGCAACGGTCGGCCCGATTCGCTGCGCCTCCGGCCATGGACCGGCGGCTGCCGCCCGTGGGACGGTCTCCCCGTGCCGCGCACGCGCCCGATCGAGCTGCCGGTCGCCCTGCTGCTCGCGACCGCGGCGTTCGCGTTCTCGGTCGCCGGCGCCTGCGCGGTGCTGCTCGCCGGGCTCGTGGTGCTGGCCGGCCACGCCGAGGTCGTGCTGCGCGCCGGCTGGCCGACCTGGTGCGCGGCCGCCGCGCTCGGCTGCGCGAACGCCGCCGGGCTGCTCGCGCTGACGCGGCACGCCGGCGGCCTGCACCCGCTCGCGGTCGCCGCAGCGTGGCTGCTCGGCGCCGCCGTGCCCGTCTCCGGCGCGCCGGTGCCCGCCGCGCTGGCGGCGGCCGTGGGCACCGGCCTCGCCGTGCGGCTCGGCGCCCGCCGCGGCCCCGCGACGAACGCCGTGCCGGCCGCCGCGGTCCTCGCGCTCGCCGCGCTCGCCCTGCTCGTGGTCGCGTTCGACGGCGCCGACGGCGCCGCGCCCGTCCGGCCCGCCGCGCGCGCGGCCCTCGCGCCGGCCCGGCCCGCCGAGCGCCCGGCGGCGCGGCCGCGCGCCGCGGACCCGGCGCCGCCGCGCCCCACGGCGACCGTGCGCGCGTACTACCGCGCGCTGGACCGGCGCGCGTTCGCGCGCGCCTGGCGCTCGCTCGCGCCGGCCGTCCGGCGCAGCTTCGGCGGCTTCGAGCGCTGGCGCGACGGCTTCGCCGCCACGCTGTCGAGCCGCCCGGCCGGTCTGCGGACCGTCCGCGACGGCGACGGCGCGGATCGTCGTCGGCCGGCTCGAGGCCCGCGACCGGGCGGCGTGCGGGGTGCTCGTCCGCAGCTTCGCCGTCCGCTGGCGACTCGAGCGCACCGCGACCGGCTGGCGCGCCGCCTCGCTGACGGGATCGCCGGCCTCCGCGCCCGCCTGTCGCTAGGGCGCGCGAGCACCGGCTGACCGAGCGCGCGCTCGACCTGTATCCGGTGATCGCCGGGCTGATGCGCTGGGCGGAGCGCCACCTCGGCGACGCGCGGGACGTGCCCGCGCTCGAGCTGGTCCACCGCTCGTGCGGCAGGCCGGCCGAGCCGTACCTCGCCTGCGCGGCGTGTCACGAGCCACTGACCGCGCGCGACGTCGAGGTGGCGCTGCGCCACTGAGCGGCTACTCGCCGTCGCGCGCGGCCTTCGCGGTGTCGGGGTTGTCGGAGAACAGCCCGTCGACGCCGAGCGCGAAGAACTGCTCGTACTCCGCGATCGCGTTCCCGTACGCGTTCGGGTCGGTGCCCCTGCGCAGCTCCGCGGGGAGGAACTGGTTCTCGTTGCGGAACGTGTAGGGGACGACGTCGAGGCCCGCCGCGTGCGCGTCGGCGATGAACGTCGTCGGCGGCAGCGAGGCGCCGTTGGCGTCGCGCGGCACGATGTAGTCCTTCGACGGGCCCGCGATGTCGGCGTAGCGCGCGACCGCACGCAGGCCGGCCGGCGTCGCCATGTCGGCGTAGGTCGTGGTCCCGCCGGCCGCGAGCACGTCACCGGGCTTGCGCGTCTTGGCATCGAACAGCTGGACGAGCGGCACGCGCGGCAGCAGGCGGTCGAGCTGCTTGAGGTTGGCGATCTCGAACGACTGCACCGTGACCTTGCTGCGGCGGTTGTCGATGTGGTTCGCGCGCAGCGTGCGCACGAACGGCTCCTCGAGCGGCAGCCCCTCCGAGCGGAAGTAGGTCGAGTGCTTGAGCTCGGGGATGATCCCGACCTGGCGGTGCAGCTCGCGCGAGAGCTTGTCGCGCAGGTCGATGACCTCCTGGAAGGTCGGGATCTCGTAGCGCCCGTCGTAGAGCGTGTTGCGCTGGCGGACGTCGGGCAGCCGCTCCTTCGCGCGCAGCGTCTTGAGCTCGGCGAGCGTGAAGTCGTCGGTGAACCAGTCGTTCGCGAAGGTGATGCCGTCGATCACCTTCGTGGTGCGGCGGTCGGCGAACTCCGGATGCTGCGGCGACGTCGGTGGTCGCGCCGATCGCCGGCTCGTGGCGCACCACGAGCTGGTGGTCCTTCGTCGAGACGAGGTCCGGCTCGATGTAGTCGGCGCCCATCCGCGCGGCGAGGCGGTAGGAGCCGACGGTGTGCTCAGGCCGATAGCCGGCCGCGCCGCGATGGCCGTAGATCGTCGGCGTGTCGCCGGCGTGCTGGTCGCCGCCGTGGGCGGATGCGACGGCGGAGGGCATGAGCAGAAGTGTGGCGCCGGCGAGCAGGAGCCCGGCGAGCCTGCGGAAGAGGATCGTCATGGGCGGCATCCATACCCGCCGGTGCGCCTCGCGGTGGTGTCCGAGGCGTGATCGCGCCGCGGAGGCGTCCGCGAACCGACAACGACAGGCTGTGGTTGAGCAGGTCTGCCTCGCCGTGCCCCCGGGCGAACGGCAGCAGGAACGCAACACGGGCGCCAGAACGGCGTGGCCGTGCTGCGTTGTGCGCGCCATACGACCTCAACGCAGCACGACCGCCTGATCCGCGGGCGCGTGCTGCGTTCGTGCACCCCCGCGCGGGCGGCGGCTACGGCGCGCGGGCTGGGACCACGCCGAGCCGGCGCTCCGAGGTCTGGGCGCCGGTGCCGGCCTAGGACGCCACCGGCGCGCGGACCCCGCCGAGCTCGAGCAGGACGTCGCGCACGTCGACGGCGGCGATCCGGTCGCGCGCGACCGACGCGTCCGAGCACAGGAACACGGGCGCGTCGCGCGCGTCGGCGGGCAGCCGCCCGTGCGTCCCCCGCACCACCGACGGGTCGAGCGGGACGACCGACATCACGTAGCGCATGCCGATCTTCTTGCGCACCAGCGCCGCGCCCGCGCGCGCCTTCACGAGCCGGTCCGATCGGGTCCATGAACAGCTCGGCGGGGTCGTAGCCCGGCTTGCGGTGGATCTCGACCTGGCGGGCGAAGTCGGGCGCGCGCTCGTCGTCGAGCCAGTAGTAGTACGTGAACCAGGCGTCCGGCTCGGCGACGAGGACGAGCTCGCCGGCGCGCTCGTGGCCGAGCCCCGCGTCGCGCCGCTCGTCGCCGGCGAGGACGAGGTCGATCCCGCCGAGGCCGGCGAGCGCCTCGCGCGCCGCGCCGACGTCGCCCGGATCGCGCACGTACACGTGGGCGACCTGGTGGTCGGCGACCGCGAACGCCCGCGACGTCCACGGGTCGAGGTACTCCATGCCCGCCTGCGTGTAGACGTTGAGCAGCCCCGCCCGCCGCAGCGCCCGGTTGACGTCGACGGGCCGCCGCGCGTCGGTGATCCCGTACTCGGACAGGACGACGACGGTGTCGCCGCGCTCGCGCGCGACGTCGGCCAGGTCGCCGAGCACGCCGTCCAGCTCGCGCGCCGCCGCGGCGGACTCCGGCGCGCCGGGGCCGAAGCGCTGGTGGTCGTAGTCGAGATGCGGGAGGTAGACCATCAGCAGGTCGAGCGACTCCTCGCGCAGCAGCTGCTGCGCCGCGGACGCGATCCAGCGCGACGACGTGAGGTCGGCCGTCGGCCCCCAGTAGGTGAAGAGCGGGAACTCGCCCAGCGGGCCGGTGAGCCGGTCGTGCAGCTCGGGCGGATCCGTGTAGCAGTCGGGCGACTTGGCACCGTCCGCGTGGTAGATCGGCCGCGGGGTGACGGTGAAGTCGGTCGTCGCGCCCATCGCGTACCACCAGCAGACGTTCGCGGCGCGGAAGCCGGGGCGCGAGCGGCGCGCGGTCTCCCACAGCTTCTCCCCCTGCACCAGGCGGTTGTGCTGGCGCCAGAGGAACACCTCGCCGAGGTCGCGGAAGTACCAGCCGTTGCCGACGATCCCGTGGTCGGTCGGCTCGAGCCCGGTCAGCAGCGTGGACTGCACGCTGCAGGTCACCGCCGGGAGCACGGGGTCGAGCCGCGCGGCCGCGCCGATCGAGCGCGTGCGCGGCATGTGCTCGAGCGCGCGCGGGGTGAGCCCGACGGCGTCGATCAGGACGAGGGTCATCGGATCTCCTCCGCTCCGAGGGCGACGAGGCGGTCGCGGGTCCAGGCGAGCTCGGCGGCGAGGCCCTCGACGAGGCCGTCGTCGCCGCCCGGCCCGTCGGGCAGGACGCCCCACGTGTAGGTCTCCACCTCGAGGTGGGTGGTCAGCGGCGCCGGGCCGCCCACGAGCGCGGCGAGCGTCGCCTCGAGCTCGTGCTGGGTCGTGTGCTCGGCCGCGTGGACCGGCACGTGGAAGTGCACGCGCCACTCGGCCGCGGCGGGCAGGGCGCCGCCCAGCGCGTCGGGCAGGTCGTCGGCGCCGGCGACGTGGCCGCCGACCACCTCGCGCACCTGGTGCAGGAAGCGCGGCTCGGCGAACCCGTCGAGGAACGCGCGCGACGACTCCGGCGCGGGCACGCGCAGCGCGCTCGACACCTGCGCCTTGACCACCGGCACGCCGGCGTCGGCCAGCAGCGCGAGGGCGCCGTCGGCGACCTCGAACTGCACCGCGAGATGGCAGGCGTCGAGGCACAGCCCGATCCACTCGGGCGCGAGGCCGGCGAGGAAGTCCGCCGCCTGCGCGACGGTCTCGATCGTGCACCCGGGCTCGGGCTCCAGCGCGATCCGGATCCGCTTGCCGGTCTCCGCCTCCAGCGCCATCAGGCCCGCCGCGACCTCCTCCAGCGCGCGCCGCCCGGCGTCGGCGGCGGCCGTCGTCCCACTCGGTCCGCCAGCCGAGCGGGAGCGTCGAGATCGAGCCCTCGGTCACGTCGGCGGGCAGCAGCGAGGCGAGCAGCCGCGCGAGCCCGAGCGTGTAGTCGCGCCGCCGCGGGTCCGCCCAGTTCGGGCGGTACACGCCGAGCTTGACCACCTCCGCGTGGAACGCCTCGTACGGGAACCCGTTGAGCGTCACGACCTCGAGCCCGAGCCGGCGCAGCTGCTCGCGCAGCCGGTCCGCGGCGCCCGCGTCGGCGAGCGCCGGCGCCGCCACCCACAGACCGACGCCGAGCACCGGCACGTCGAGCCGCTCCCGGACCCGCGCCGCGTAGCGCTCGAGCTGCGCGGCGACCCCGTCGAGGTCGTCCGCCGGATGGACGTTGGAGCAGTACGCCAGGTGCAGGACGCTGCCGTCCCGATGCCGCAGGCGCACCGCTACCGCTCGCCCCGCAGCAGCGTGTTCCCCTCGAACGTCGCCGCCAGGTCGCGGTCGCCGAGATCGTCGAGGATCAGCCGCCCGCTCTGGGCGAAGAACTCGAGCGGATTGCGCCAGACGACCTTGTCGATGTCGTCCTCGTCGAAGCCCGCCTCCTGCATCGCGGCGACCGTCTTGGCCACCTTGAGCGGGTCCGAGACGCCCCAGTCGCAGGCCGAGTTGATCAGGATCCGGTCGGTCCCGATGTCCTCGAGGATGCGGACCATCCGGTACTCGTCCATCTTCGTGTTCGGGTAGATCGAGAAGCCGGCCCAGCAGCCGGAGGCGTGGACCTCCTGCACGGTGATCTCGTTGTTGTGGTCGATCAGCACGGTCTCGGGCGCGACGCCGGTCTCCTCGACCAGCTCGAGCGTCTTGCGCGTGCCGGCGGCCTTGTCGCGGTGCGGCGTGTGGACGAGCGCGGGCAGCTCGAACTCGCGCGCCAGGTCGAACTGCGCGCGCAGCGCCTCGTCCTCCGCCGGCGTCATCGCGTCGTAGCCGATCTCGCCGACCGCGACGACGCCGTCCTTCGCGAGGTAGCGCGGCAGCAGCGCGAGCACCTCGCGCCGCAGCGCGTCGTCGTTCGCCTCCTTCGGGTTGAGCCCGATCGTGCAGTGGTGGCGGATCCCGAACTGCGCGGCGCGGAACCGCTCCCAGCCGAGCAGCGAGTTGAAGTAGTCGATGAACGACCCCGCCGACGTGCGCGGCTGGCCGAGCCAGAACGCGGGCTCGACGAGCACCTTCACCCCGGACGCGGCCATCGCCTCGTAGTCGTCGGTGGTCCGCGACGTCATGTGCGCGTGCGGCTCGAAGATCCTCATGACACTCCTCCCGGATGGTGATCGGCCAGCGCGCGCTCCGCGGCCTCGCGGCGGTCGGCGTACCGGCTGGCGCGCTCCGCCTCGATCGCGGCCAGCTCGTCGACCGGCGGATGGCGGTCGATGACGGTCCAGACCTCCGCCGGGATGTCGCGGCCGGCGGCGACGCGCTCGTGGACGAACGCGGCGAGCATCCGCGCGGTCTCCGGCGTGGCGCGCGCCAGGAGCCCGTCGAGCGGCGTGATCGGCACGCCGATGAAGACGCACTTGAGGACCGCCTGGTCGTAGGCCGCGTCGTCGAGCACCTCGGTCGCGTACGGCCCGAGCGCGGCGGCGACGAGCCGGGTGTCGTTCGTCCGCACCGCGTCGTCGACGAGCCACTCGGCGCGATCGCCGACCGGCAGGTACGGCAGCGCGCGGAGCAGGCCGCGCCGCTCGGCCGCGTCGCCGAAGCGGTAGAGCTCGCCGAGCTCGTCCTCGACGCGGTCGCCGAGCGCGACGAGCAGCAGCGTGCGGACGGCGTCGTCGACCGTCCAGGCGTGGACGTCGTCGGGATCGTCGTCGAGCAGCAGCGGGCCGCGGCCCGTCTTGCGTCCCGCCATCGGGAAGCGGGTGCGGATCGCGGCCGGGTCGGACTCGATCGCCGCGACGGACTCCGCCAGCCAGGCGCGGCCGTCGTGGTCGAGCCGCTCGTCGAGCGCCGCCGAGAGCCGGTCGGGATCGCTCACGTCGTCACCTCCTCGCGTTCGCGGCCCCGCAGCAGCGCGATCGCGCGCGGGACCGTCTCGTGGGCGGCGTGGGCGTGGCGCGAGAGCTCCACCGCCGTCATGCCGCGGTAGCCGATCTCCTGCAGCGCGGCGAGCGCGACCGCCAGGTCGAGCTCGCCGTCGCCGAACATCAGGTGCTCGTGGACGCCGCGCCGCATGTCCTCGATGTGGACGTGGACGAGCCGCGGCGCCGCCCGCCGGATGCAGTCCGGCACCGGCTCGGGCTCGAGGCAGACGCAGTGCCCGATGTCGAGCGTGATGCCCGAGCGCGTCCGGGCCGCCGAGCCGCCGGTCGAGCGCCTCGAAGTCGCCCAGCCGCTCGACGAACATCCCCGGCTCGGGCTCGAAGCCGACCCGGACCCCGCGCCGCTCCGCGTGGGTGAGCACGCGGTCCATCCCCTCCAGCAGCCGCTCCCAGGCGGCCGCGGGCGCGAGGTTGGACGGCGCGGCGCCCGACCAGAGCGAGACGACCGGCGCCCCCAGCTCGGCGGCGACGTCGATCGCGCGGTTGAGCATCCGCACGCGCCGCCCGCGCCCCTCCGAGAGCAGCGTCGGGAAGTGCTTGCGGCGCGGGTCGAGCGCGAACCGCGCGCCGGTCTCGACGACGCACGAGAGCCCGAGCTCGTCGAGCAGCGCGCGCAGGGTGGCGGCGCGGGACGACATCAGCGGCGCGTCGGGGTCGAAGTGGACATGGTCGAGCGTGAGGGCCACGCCGTCGTAGCCGGTGTCCGCGAGCAGCCGCAGCGCGTCCTGCAGGCGGTGGCCGACGAGGCCGTTGGTGACGTACCCGAAGCGCAGGCTCATGTCACCGACCGGCGCCGGGCGAGCGAGCGGGCGAGCGGCCAGAGCGCCGCGACGCCGCCGGCGGGGACGAGCGCGCCGGCGCCGGCGAGCAGCCCGGCCTCGAGCGGCATCAGCCCGAGCACGGAGGTGCCGACCGCCCGCTGCAGGCGCTCCGGCGACGGGTCGCGCGCGGCGTCGGCGTGGGCGCTGCCCACCGCGGTGGCGTACGCGCCGACGAGGCCGGCGGCGGCGATCCCGCCCAGCGCCGAGCGGCTGGCGCGGGCGGCGATCAGGCCGGCGACGGCGGCCACGCCGACGGTCGCGGCGAGCGCCGCGCGCGGCAGCCGCGGGCTCGCGCCCTGGACCTCCGAGCGCGACACCGTCGTGGTGACGCCGATGTGCGCGCCGACCACCGCGGCGGCGGGCAGGGCGGCGCGGGCGCCGTGCGCGCCCGAGCCCATCAGCACGTCGAGCGCGCGGCACGCGGACATCCCGGTCACCGCGGCCGGGGTCTCCTTCAGCGCGAGGTCGTACGCCCACACGGTGCCGGCCAGCGGCGCCAGGACCTTCAGCGCCCGCGCGCCGTCCGACGCGACCGCGAGCCCGGCGGAGGCGGCGGTCAGTCCGCCGGCCAGCCCGAGCGCGAAGCCGGGCGTGACCCGGCCCGAGGGGATCGGGCGGGACGGCCGCTCGACCGCGTCGACCTCGCGGTCGGCGTAGTCGTTGAGGGCCATGCCCGCGAGGTACAGGCACGACGAGGCGGCGGCGAGCCCGGCCGCGCGCGGGACGTCGCGCACCTGGCCGGAGGCGGCGGCCCCGACGAGCACGTCGCCGGGCACGGAGAGGACGGCGGGCAGGCGGACGAGCTCGGCGACCGCGCGCGGCGCCGGCGCCTTCACGCCGCGATCTCCTGGCGCGCCCAGCGCTCGAGCATCGCGAACTGGCGGTCGAGCCGGTGCTCGTCCGTCCCGGCGGGATCCTTGAAGAAGAACGCGAGCTCCTCGACGAAGCCGCGCCGGCCGCGCTCGAGCGCGAGCGACCCGAGCCGGGCCAGGTCGAGCAGCAGCGGCGCGGCGAGCGCGGAGTCGCAGCCCTCCCACGTGAACTGCAGCTTCATCCGCGTCCCGAGGAAGCCCTCGAAGCCGACGTGGTCCCAGGCGGTCTTCCACTCGCCCATGTCGCGCACGCAGTCGATCCGGACCGGCGCCTCGACCGCGTAGCCGAGGATCTCGTCGAGGATCCGCCCCTTCGAGCTGATCTTCGACTGCGCGCGGACGGGATCCGACAGCGTCTCGCCGTCGCCGCCGCCGAGGATGTTCGAGCCCGCCCACGAGCGCACGCGCAGCGCGCGGGCGGAGAACATCGGCGCGACCGCCGCCTTCATCAGCGTCTCGCCGGTCTTGCCGTCGCTGCCGCCGAGCGGGACCTCGTGCGCCTCGGCCAGCGCCTCGAGCGCCGGCAGCCGCGCGCCGGTCGACGGCGTGAAGTCGGTGAACGCGCAGCCCTCCTCGATCGCCGCGAGCGCGTACAGGCTGCTCGGCGGGAGGACGCCGAGGCCGCGCCGCAGCGCGCTCGCGAGCGCATCCGGGTCGGCGTGCGACGGGTGCGGCTCGGCGGGCGGCTCGGTGCTGCAGACGTTCAGCACCACCACGTGGTCGAGCGCGTGGCGCTCGCGGAACGCGCGCAGGTCGGCGGCGACCCGGTCGACCGCCGCGGCTGGATCGCTGCGCGCCTCGCGGTAGGTGATGCCCGAGCGCATCTCGGCCTCGGCGGCGGCGAGCTGCCGCGAGACCGCCTCGGGCAGCCCGGCCGGGATCACGCCGCCGTCGACGAGTCGCGCCGCGCGCGCCGCGAGCGGCGTCTCGACCAGGTCGTGGCCGCCGAACACGAGGTCGCCGAGCGCAGGCAGGCCGGCCTCCGCGAACGGCTCCGTCTCGGTGACGACGCCGGTGGCCGGCGCGAGCCCCGCCGCGATCGCGGCCGCGCCGGTGATGGTGGTGGTGGCGACCGAGCCGCGGCTGCCGATCAGCCACGCGCCGGTCCGACGGGTCTGCATCCGGTCCTCCCTCTAACGCCCCTGGACCTCGACTTTAGCCTGGCTGTCAACCAAAGTCGTGATGCCGTCAGGCGTAAGTTCGCCGCCGTGCGCTCAGAACGACACAAGGGCGACGGCCCGGCGGGCCGCCGCCCTCGATCTCGCTCTCATACCCAGTCTGCCCGTCCGGGGTGAAGCTCTGCCCTCAGATATCCGGTTGTGCGGACTGTCAAACCTGCGCCGGCGCGGGAACCCGCACGAGGCCCCGCTCGTGCAGCGCCTCGGCGATCTGGATCGCGTTGGTGGCGGCGCCCTTGAGCAGGTTGTCGCCCACGACCCAGAGGTTGAGCGCGCGCGGGTGCGACGGGTCGCGGCGGATGCGCCCGACGAGCACCTCGTCGCGACCGGCGCCGGCCAGCGCGGTCGGGTAGCCGTTGCTCGCCGGGTCGTCGACGACCTCCAGCCCCGGCGCCGCGCGCAGCAGCTCGCGGACCGCGTCCGGCTCGATCGGCTCGCGCGTCTGCACGTTGACCGACTCGGAGTGCGCGGCGATGACGGGCACGCGCGCGCAGGTGACCGAGATGCCGATGTCCGGCGCCTCGAGGATCTTGCGCGTCTCGTACATCATCTTGCGCTCTTCGTCCGTGTAGTCGTCGCCGTCCTTGAAGTTGCCGGCGCCGCCGAGCACGTTGAACGCGATCGGGTGCGGATAGACCTGCGGCGCGGGCGGCTGCTCGCCGTGCAGGACGGCCTCCGTCTGCGCCTTCAGCTCGTCGACCGCCTTGACGCCGGTGCCGGAGACCGACTGGTAGGTCGAGACGATCAGCCGCTCGATGCCGGCCGTGTCGAGCAGCGGCTTGAGCACGACCATGAGCTGCATCGTCGAGCAGTTCGGGTTGGCGATCAGCCCGCGGTGGCGCTCGAGCGCGTGCGGGTTGACCTCGCTGACCACGAGCGGGATCTCCTCGTCGCGGCGCCAGCGCGAGGAGTTGTCGACGACGACGCAGCCCGCCTCGACGAACCGCTTCGCCCACTCGCCCGAGGTCGTCGCGCCCGCGCTGAAGATCGCCAGGTCGAAGCCCTGGATCGTCTCGTCGGTGAGCGGCTGGACGGTGCCGAAGCCCTCGAGCTCGCGGCCGGCGGAGCGCGCGGACGCGAACGGGACGATCTCGCGCGCGGGGAAGCCGCGCTCGCGCAGCTTCTCCAGCATGACGGTCCCGACGGCGCCGGTGGCGCCGACGACGGCGACGCGATGGCTCATCGCGCGGCCTCGAACGGGCGCTCCACGCGGATGTCGTCCGCGCCCAGCTCGAACGCCTCGTGCAGCGCCTTGACCGCGGTCGTGACGCGGTCGGCCTGCACGACGCAGGAGATCTTGATCGGCGACGTCGAGATCATCTCGATGTTGATGCCCTCCGCGCCGAGGGTGGAGAAGACCTTCGCCGCGACGCCCGGGTGCGACTTCATCCCGGCGCCGACGACCGAGACCTTGCCCATCTCCGGGTCCTCCGCCACGCGCGCGATGCCGACCTCGGCGACGATCGGCTCGAGCGCTTCGCGCGCGACGCGCACGTCCGCGCGCGGGACCGTGAAGCTCATGTCCGCCGACGCGCCGTCGGAGACCGGCTCGTTCTGGATGATCATGTCGACGTTGACGTTCGCGTCGGCGAGCGCGGTGAAGATCTTGCCCGCGATGCCCGGATGGTCCGGCACGCCGAGCAGCGTGATCCGCGCCTCGTCGGTCGAGTGCGTCACGGCGGTGATCAGGGGGCGTTCCATCGTCTCCTCTTCTCCGACCACGAAGGTCCCGGGCTCCTCGGTGAACGAGGAGCGGCAGTGGATGCGCACCCCGTGGGTGCGGCCGTACTCGACCGAGCGCAGCTGCAGCACGCCGGCCCCGGAGGCCGACATCTCGAGCATCTCCTCGAAGGAGACGATCGGGAGCTTGCGCGCGTCGGGGACGATGCGGGGGTCGGCGGAGAACACGCCCGCGACGTCCGTGTAGATCTCGCACACCTCGGCGCCGATCGCGGCGGCGAGCGCCACCGCGGTGGTGTCGGAGCCGCCGCGGCCCAGCGTGGTCACGTCCTTGGCGGTGCTGACGCCCTGGAAGCCGGCGACGAGCACGATCTGATCCTGCTCGAGCGCGTCGCGGATCCGCTGCGCCCGCACGTCGAGGATCCGGGCCTTGGTGTGCGACGTGTCGGTGACGATCCCCGCCTGCGAGCCCGTGAGCGAGATCGCGCGGTGGCCGAGGTCGTTGATCGCCATCGCGCAGAGCGCGCAGGAGATCCGCTCGCCGGTCGAGAGCAGCATGTCCATCTCGCGCGCGTCGGGGGTGCTGGAGACCTCCTGCGCGGAGGCGATCAGCTCGTCGGTCGTCTTGCCGCGGGCGCTGAGGACGGCGACGACGCTGCTGGCCCTGCTCGCGCGCACGGACGATCCGCCGGGCGGCGCGCTTGATGCGCTCCGCGTCGGCGACGGACGTCCCGCCGAACTTCATCACCACGGTGCCGGACACGGCCTCGGAGTGTAGGCGCTAGCTCTGCAGCCCCGCGAGGCGGGCCGCGGCCTCGTCGATGACCTCGTCGCGCTTGCAGAACGCGAACCGGACGAGCGGCCGGCCGACCTCCTCGGCGTCGTAGAAGACGACCGTCGGGACGGCCACGACGCCCGCCCGCTCCGGCAGCGCGAGGCAGAAGGCGTGCCCGTCGGTCTCGCCCAGCGGGGTGATGTCGGCGGTCACGAAGT
The DNA here is from genome assembly GCA_963724145.1 of uncultured Solirubrobacteraceae bacterium. Taxonomy (GTDB): domain Bacteria; phylum Actinomycetota; class Thermoleophilia; order Solirubrobacterales; family Solirubrobacteraceae; genus DASQMT01. Next base: position 20,510 of record CAVRTO010000039.1, on the reverse strand, counting down.
AGGTCCCCGCCGGCTCGAAGACCGCGAGCCCGGCGGCGTGCAGGCCCGCGCACAGGCGGTCGCGCTTGGCCTGGAGGTCCGCGCGGAAGGATTCGAAGTAGGCGTCCGGCAGCGCCAGCGCGCGGGCGATCGCGGGCTGGAACGGCGCGCCGCTGACGAAGGTCAGGAACTGCTTCGCGGTCTGGACGGCGGACACCAGCTCCCGCGGGCCGGTCGCCCAGCCGATCTTCCAGCCGGTCACCGAGAACGTCTTGCCGGCCGACGAGAGCGTCACCGTGCGCTCCGCCATCCCCGGCAGCGTGGCGAGCGGGATGTGCTCGCGCCCGTCGAAGGTCAGGTGCTCGTAGACCTCGTCGGTGATCGCCAGCACGTCGCGCCCGGCGCAGAGCTCGGCGATCAGCTCGAGCTCCGCGCGCGAGAACACCTTGCCGGTCGGGTTGTGCGGGCTGTTGAGGAGGATCGCGCGTGTGCGCGGGGAGAACGCGGCGGCGAGGGCGTCGGGGTCGAGCCCGTAGTCCGGCGGCCGCAGCGTCACGACCCGGCGCGTCGCGCCGGCCATCGCGATGCACGCGGCGTAGGAGTCGTAGTACGGCTCGAACGTGACGACCTCGTCGCCCGGCTCGCACAGCGCGAGCAGCGCGGCGGCGATCCCCTCGGTCGCGCCGGTCGTGACGAGCACCTCGCCGTCGGGGTCGAGCTCGATCCCGTGGAAGCGGCGCTGGTGCGCGGCGATCGCGGCGCGCAGCTCGGGGATCCCCGGTCCGGGCGGGTACTGGTTGACGCCGCCGCGCAGCGCCGCGACCGCGGCCTCGATCACCTCGGGCGGGCCGTCGGTGTCGGGGAAGCCCTGGCCGAGGTTGATCGACCCGGTCCGCACGGCGAGCGCGGACATCTCGGCGAAGATCGTCGTGCCGAAGCCGGCGAGCCGCTCGGTCAGGGGCGGGCGCATCGCCTGCAGCCTACGGGCGCCGCTAGCCTCGCCGCCGTGCGCGCCGACCGCCGTGAGCTGCTCGCCGTGTTCGCCGGCGGCGCCGTCGGCGCCGTCGCCCGCGCGCTGGTGGGCGAGCTGCTCCCGCACGATCCCGGCTCCTGGCCGTGGGCGACGTTCGGCGTCAACGTCGCCGGCGCGTTCATCCTCGGCTGGCTGATCACGCGGCTGCAGGAGCGCGTCCCGCCCTCGGCCTACCGGCGGCCGCTGCTCGGCACCGGGTTCTGCGGCGCGTTCACCACGTTCTCGACGTTCCAGGTCGAGCTGCTCGGGATGCTCGACGCCGATCGCGCCGGGCTCGCGCTGGGCTACGCGGGGGCGAGCCTGCTCGCGGGCGGGATCGCCGTCGCGCTCGCCTCCAACCTCGTACGGCGGGCGGCATGAGCGTCCTCGTCGTGCTGGGGATCGCCGTGCTCGGCGGCGCGGGGGCGATCGGGCGCTTCCTGCTCGACGGCGCGGTCGCGGCGCGCGCGGGCCGCGCGTTCCCGTGGGGCACGCTCGCGGTGAACCTGTCCGGCGCGTTCGTGCTCGGGGTGCTGACGGGCGCCGCGCTCTCGGGGGACGCGCTGCGGCTGCTCGGCACCGGGCTGCTCGGCGCCTACACGACGTTCAGCACCTGGGCGCTCGAGTCGCACCGCGCGGCGGAGGACGGGCGCTCGCGCACGGCGCTCCTCAACGTCGGCGTGAGCCTGGTGCTGGGGCTGCTCGCCGCCTGGGCGGGCCGCGAGCTGGGGCTGGCGCTGTGACGCACGACGCGCTCACGCTGACCGCCTACTTCGGCGAGCGGGACGCCGCCGGCGGCGGGATGCTCGCCGACGCGCTGATGGCGGCCTACGCGCGGCGCGGGCTGCGCGCGAGCCTGCTGCTGCGCGGCAGCGCCGGGTTCGGCGTCAAGCACCACCTGCGCACCGACCGGCTCCTGACGCTGTCCGAGGACCTCCCGCTCGTCGCGATGGCGACCGACGCGCCGGCGGCGATCCTCGCCGCGGCGGAGGAGACCGTGCAGCACGCCGGCGACGGGCTGATCACGCTCGAGCGCGCCTCGACCGCCGCGGTGACCGCGGGGCCGGGCGAGGAGGTCGAAGCTGACCGTGCAGCTCGGCCGCCGCGACCGCGTCGGGCGGGCGGTTCGCGCACGTCGCGCTCGTCGACCTGCTGCGCCGCCACGGCGTCGCGGGCGCGACCGTCCTGCTCGGCGTCGACGGCACCGCGCACGGGCGCCGGCGCCGCGCGCGCTTCGTCGGCGCCAACCCGCACGTGCCGCTGATCGTCGATCGCGGTCGGCGCGGCGGAGGCGATCGCCGCAGCGCTGCCCGAGCTCGACGAGCTGCTCGGCGAGCCGGTCCGCACGCTCGAGCGCGTCCGCGTCTGCAAGCGCGACGGGGCGACGCTCGCCGCGCCGCACGCCACCGCCCCGCCCGGCTGGTGGCAGAAGCTCACGGTGATCTGCGGCGAGCAGTCGCGCGCCGGCGGCGGCGAGCCGCTCGCCGACGCGCTGATCCGCGAGCTGCGCGCGGCCGGCGCCGCGGGCGCGACCGCGCTGCGCGGCATCTGGGGCTTCCACGGCGACCACGCGCCGCACGGCGACACCCTGCTGCAGCTGCGCCGCCGCGTGCCGGTCGTGGTCACCGCGGTCGACACGCCGGAGCGCAGCCGCGAGCGCTTCGGGCTGATCGACCGGCTGACCGCCGCCGACGGGCTCGTGCTGTCGGAGCTCGTGCCCGCGTTCCGCGCCACCGGGCCGGGGATCGCGCTCGGCGCGCTCGAGCTGGACTAGGGCGCGGGCAGGCGGCGGTCGAGCTCCTCGCGCACGCTCTGCTGGACGTCGTCGAAGGAGCGGTCCAGGTTGCGCTCGACGCGGTCGACCTCGCGGTCCAGGCGGGTGTCGAGCTCGTCGCCGGCGACGGAGCCGAGGTAGGCGAGCCCGCCGAGCAGGATCGCGCTCTGGACGAGCACCGCGACCGCGAGCGCCGGCCACAGCCGGCGCCGGTAGCTCCCGCCGCACCACGGGCAGTGGCGGTCGCCCGTGTAGGCCAGCGCGGAGCAGCGTGGGCAGAGCTTCTGGACGGCCTCGCCGGGTGCCTGATGCATCCGGCGAGGCTAGAGGGTCAGCCGGGGACGCCCGCCGACCAGCGCGCCTGCGGCCCGAGCGGCGTCGACCGGCTCGCGACCTGCGCCGCCTCGGGGAAGCCGGCCGCGCGCATCAGCGCCGGGACGCGGTCGCCGAGGTTGCCGCGCATGTGCGCGTTGCGCAGCATCCGCCGGGCGACCCGGCCCGTCGGCTCGGCGGCGCCGCCGAAGTCGAGCAGCTCGAGCCGCCCGCCCGGCGCCAGCACGCGCCGCGCCTCCGCGAGCATCCCCTCCTGCTCGGTCTCCGGCAGGTGATGGAACATGAACGCGGAGAGCACGACGTCGAAGCTCGCGTCCGCGTAGGGCAGCGCGCCGGCGAACCCGCGGTCGAGCCGCAGCGCGACCCCGCGCCGCCGCGCCTTGCGCGCCGCGCGCTCGAGCGCCCGCGGGTCGGGGTCCAGCCCGGTCACCTCCGCGTTCGGGATCTCGCGCTTGACGAGCAGCGCGAGGTTGCCGGTGCCGCAGCCGATCTCGAGCACGCGGTCGCGCGGCCGGATCCGGGCCGCGTCGAGCAGCCGCAGGTGCCCGCGGCGGATGCCGAGCAGCCGCGTGACGGGGTCGTAGAGCGGCAGCAGGCGGTCGTGGCCCATCCCGGGCAGATAGTCGTGGGTATGAGGATGTTCCGGCATGAGCGATATTGTGGAGCCAATGGCAGCGCGCGGCCAGGGCCGATCCTCGGGCATGATGGAACTTCCTTCGGGTCCGGAGCTGCGGATCACCGGCCGCCGGCCCGACGGCGCGCCGGTCTACACCTACGCCCGCCTGCCCGGCCTCCCGCCGGTCAGCGCGATGCGCTGGGCGGACCGGCCCGACCCGACCGAGGAGCACGCGCACGCGCACGACTTCCTCGTGCTGCTGTTCCTCGAGCGCGGCGGCGGTCCGCTGCGGCTCGGCGGTCGCGACGTGCAGGTGGCGGGCGGCGACGTGCTCGTGATCGCGCCCGGCGAGGTCGTCGGGCGCTCCGCCGTGCCGATGGAGCCGGGGACGGCGGGCTGGGCGGTGTGGTTCCCGCCCGACGTGCTCGACCCGCACGAGCCCGGCGCGTTCCTCTCCTGGCGCGCGCATCCGCTGCTGTTCCCGTTCGTCGGCGGCGCGGCGGGCGGCGCCCAGCGGCTCCGGGTGCCGGCCGCCGAGCGCGCGGCGTGGGCCGAGCGCTGCGCCGCGCTGGTCGCCGAGCTCGAGGCCCGGCGCGACGGCTACCACGAGGCCGTCCTCGCGCACCTGACGCTGCTGCTCGTCGCGCTCTCGCGGCTCGCCGCCGACGTCGGCGGCGACCTGCGGCTGCAGGACGAGCCGCTCCTCGCGGCCGTGTTCGACGAGATCGAGGCGCGCTACGCGGAGCCGCTCTCGCTCGCCGCGGTCGCCGCCGCCGTCGGCCTCACCCCCGGCCACCTCACGACCGTCGTCGGGCGCAAGACCGGCCGCACCGTCCAGGCGTGGATCGCCGAGCGCCGGATGGCCGAGGCGCGCCGGCTGCTCGCGGGGACCGACCTCACCGTCGAGGCGATCGGCGCCGCGGTCGGGATCCCCGACCCGAGCTACTTCATCCGCCGCTTCCGCGGGGCGCACGGGGTGACGCCGCTGGCGTGGCGGCGGGCGGGGCGCGAGGGTCCGGAACTGCGGCATTGAGGGGGCGAGTTCCGTTGCGTTGCGGCTATACTCGCGGTATGCGCGAGTCAGACGCAACGGAGCAGCGGATCGCGGCGATCGCGTCGCGGCAGGGCGGCGTCGTCGGCATCGCGCAGCTCCTCGATGCGGGGTTGACGCGCGACGGCGTCACTGCGGCGCGTGGACGCGGGGCGGCTGCATCCGGTCCACCGCGGCGTCTACGCCGTCGGGCATCGCAGCCTCGCCGTCACCGGCCGCCGCTGGGCCGCCGTGCTCGCCTGCGGGCCCGGCGCCGCGCTGAGCCACCACAGCGCGGGCGCGGCGTGGGGCATCCTCCGCAGCGGCGGCGCCCGGCTCGACGTGCTCGTCCGCCTCGGCGGGCGCGAGCCGCCGAGCGGCGTCCGGCTGCACCGCAGCCGCGTGCTCGCCCCCGGCGACGTCGGCGCGCTGGACGGCCTGCCGATCACCTCCCCCGCGCGGACGCTGCTCGACCTCGCCGCCGCGCTCGGCCCCGCGCGCCTGAGCACCGCCGTCAGCCGCGCCGAGCAGCGGCGGCTGCTCGACTTCGCCGACCTCCGGGCCCTCGTCGACCGTCACCCGCACCGCGCCGGATCCCCGTCCCTCAGGGCGGTGCTGGGGAGCTATGCCGAGCGCGACACCCGCAGCGAGCTCGAGGACCTGATCGCCGAGCTCTGCGAGCGCCACGCGATCGCGCGCCCGCACGGGAACGTCGTCGTCCACGGCCACGTCCGCGACTTCGCCTGGCCGCGGCGCAACCTGGTCGTCGAGGGCGACTCGTACAGCTGGCACCGCTCCCCCGCCGCGCTCGACACCGACCGCGAACGCGACGTGACCCTCGCGCTCGCCGGCTGGCGCACGCTCCGCTTCACCTACGCCCAGGTCACCCGGCGGCGCGGCTACGTCGCCGACGCGATCCGCGCCGCGCTCGCGGACTAGGCGGCCTTGCGCAGCGCGAGCTCGCCGGCGGTGCCGGCGAGCGCCGGCGCGAGGTCGCCGCGCGGGACGACGTCGATCCGCTCGAGCCCCAGCCATGCGGCCATCGCCTCGAGCTGCCCGCGCAGCTCCGCGGCCGTCTCCGGCGGCGCGTCCGGCTCGGCGTGCGCGGCCTGGACGCGCAGCGCGCTGCTCTGGCGATCGGCCTTCAGGTCGACGCGCGCGACGAGCCGGTCGCCGAGCAGGAACGGGAGCACGTAGTACCCGTGCACGCGCTTCGGCGCGGGCACGTAGATCTCGATCCGGTAGCGGAAGCCGAACACGCGCTCGACGCGCGGCCGCTCCCAGATCAGCGAGTCGAACGGCCCGACGAGCGCGCGCGCGTCGACCCGGCGCGGGAAGCGCGCGTCGGGGTGGACGAGGCCCGGCTGGCGCCAGCCCTCGACCTCGGCCTCCCACAGCTCCCCCGCCTCGACGAGCTCGGCGACGCGGAGCTTCGCCTCGGCGGCGGGCAGCCGGAAGTAGTCGCGCAGGTCGCTCTCCGTCCCGACGCCGAGCGAGCGCGCCGCGACGCGCAGGAGCTCGCGCTGCGCCTCCTCGACCGGCGGGGTCGGCGCCGCGAGCACCTCGGGCGGCAGCACCCGCTCGGGCAGGTCGTAGAGGCGCTCGAAGCCGCGCCGCCGCGCCGAGGTCACCTGCCCGCTCCAGAACAGCCACTCCATCGCGCGCTTGACGTCGCTCCAGTCCCACCACGGCCCGGTGCGCTTCGGCCGCTCGTGCTCCATCACCGCGCTGGCGGCGACCGGGCCGGTCGCGCGCACCTCCTCGAGCACGTCGCGGATCAGCTCCGGCCGGTCGCGCTGGATCCGGCGCATCCCGCCCCAGGCGTCGTCCGCCGCGCGCTCCATCCGCCAGCGCAGCGCGGGCTGGAGCCCGACCGGGATCAGCGACGCCTCGTGGCCCCAGTACTCGAACAGGCGCCGCGGCGCGTAGTGCGCGGCGCGGTCGAGCACGGCCCGGTCGTACGCGCCGGCGCGGCTGAACAGCGGCAGGTAGTGCGCGCGCGAGAGCACGTTGACCGAGTCGATCTGGACGAGCCCGACGCGGTCGAACAGGCGCCGGACCGCGCGGCCGGTCACGGCCCCCGGGAGGCTGCGGATCGGCGAAGCCCTGGGCCGCGAGCGCGATCCGCCGGACCTGCGCGGCGGACAGCCGCTCGACAGGACGTCGTATTGATGCCATGCGCCCGCATCGTGCCACGCCGAACCGGGTAGGGGTCGCGTCACGGGAAAGCTGGGGAAGGGGATTGGGCATGTCGTCGGCCGCCACCGCGGCCGCGGACGATCGTCCGCGCCGCAGACTCGTCACGCAGCTCTGGTTCTGGGTGCTGATCGCGATCGCGCTCGGCATCGCTCTTCGGGCTGGTCGCACCCGACCAGGCCGAGAAGGCGAAGTGGCTCGCCGACGCCTTCATCCAGATCATCCAGGCGATCACCGGCCCGGTGATCTTCACCACGGTGGTCATCGGCGTCGCCTCGATCGGCAGCCTGCGCAAGGCCGGCGGGCTCGCCGGCAAGTCGCTCCTCTACTTCTTCGGGATGACGGTCGTGGCGCTCGCGCTCGGGCTCCTGGTCGGCAACCTGATCGCCCCCGGCAGCGGCTTCGACGGCTCGCCGGACGCCGCCGCGCAGGCCGAGGCGAAGGCGGAGATCGGCGAGGCGGGCGAGCAGGGGATCGTCCCGTTCATCACCGACGACGTGCTGCCGAACTCGTTCGTCCAGCCGTTCGTGGAGAACGAGATCCTGCGCATCCTCGTGCTCGGCATCATCACCGCCGCGGCGATCTCGTTCCTCGCCGACAAGGAGCGCAAGCGCGTCGTGGCCGTGTTCGAGGTGATCAGCCGGATCGTCTTCGGCGTCATCCGGATCGTCATGTGGGCGGCGCCGCTCGGCGCGTTCGGCGGCATGGCCTACACGGTCGCCAAGTTCGGCTCCGCGTCGCTCGCGAGCCTCGGCGCGCTGATGGTCACCTTCTGGGGCACGTGCGCGATCTTCGTGTTCGTGATCCTCGGGCTCGTGGCGCGGCTCAGCGGCTTCAGCATCTTCCGCTTCATCCGCATGATCCGCGACGAGCTGCTGATCATCGTCGGCACGTCGTCGTCGGAGACCGTGCTGCCGCGGCTGCTGGCGAAGCTGGAGGCGGCGGGCGCCTCGCGCCAGAGCGTCGGGCTGGTGATCCCGACCGGCTACTCGTTCAACCTCGACGGCACCTGCATCTACCTGACGCTCGCGGCGCTGTTCATCGTCCAGGCGACCGGGCAGGACATGGCGATCGGGGAGCAGATAGCGCTCGCCGCGCTGATGATCCTGACCTCGAAGGGGGCGGCCGGCATCACCGGCGCCGGCCTGGTCACGCTCGTCGCCTCGCTGCAGGCGTTCGGCGGGACGTTCTTCAGCGCCGAGTCGATCGCCGTCGGCATCGCGCTCGTGGTCGGGATCGACCGGATCATGTCCGAGGGCCGCGCGCTGACGAACTGCATCGGCAACGGCGTCGCCACGATGGTGATCGCGAAGTGGGTGGGCGAGCGCGACGACGAGCGCTTCCAGGCCGCGCTGCGCGATCCCCGCTCGGTGGAGGACGCGACCGAGCGCGCGCTGCGCGGCGCGACGCCCGACCTCGAGGAGGAGGACCGGGAGTTCGCCGGCCGCTTCGAGCGCGAGCGGGAGCGCGACCGCGGCGGTGTGGTGCTCGAGCGCTGAGCGGCTACGCGGGCCGGCGCGCCCAGATGTCCGCGCACTCCGCGCAGACGTCGTCCGGGATCAGGCCGGCCCGCATCAGCAGCCCGAAGACCTGGCAGCCCGCGCAGTAGCCGAACACGGACTCCAGCGTCGCGGCCGCGACGAGCGCGACGAGCAGCACGCCGACGACGGTGCCGGCCCCGGCGAGGAGGGCCACGACGGCGGCGGTGGTGATCGCCGCCCCCATGGCCTGGGCGAACCGCTTCGGCGGACCGGGGACCTCGCGCGGCGCGCCGAGCCGCGGCGCGATCACGCGGCTCGAGAGCGCGGCGAGCGGCGACAGCCGCGGTCCGGTCAGCACGCGCGCCCAGAACCCGTAGGCGAGCGGGATCACGAGCCAGTGCGCCGGAACCAGCAGCGCCACGAGGCCGGTGATCGCGACGACCCCCGCGACCGTGCGCGCGGCCTTCTCGTTGATCGTGCGCGGGAAGCCGATCACGCGGCCCGCCACAGGGCTCCCCCACCGACGGTCTCGCGCCGCACGGCGCCGGTCGCCGCGGCGGCGATCAGCGCCTCCTCGGCGGCGCGCTCGTCCGGCTCGACCAGGTGCGGGGCCATCACCGCGGCGACCTCGCGGGTCGTGAGCGCGAACGGCAGGATCCCCAGCGCCTCGACGACGTCCTCGGCCGGCGGGCGCCGGTCGAGCGTCGCGTCGAGGTTGGCGATGATCACGTCGTAGGCCTCGACCGTCTGGAAGCCGCCGGCCTCGAGCGAGCGCCCGTCGCGGTGCGTGAAGATCAGCGACGGAGCGGTGTAGCGCACGGCCCCGTCCGAGTTCGCGGCCTTGCCCTGGAACTCCGTCGGGCTGCCCGCGGCGGTGCGCACGAGCGCGCGGTCGGCCTGGTAGGCCTCCTCGGTCGCCGGCGCGTCGATCGCGGCGACGATCGCGTCGGCGTCGAGCCCGTCCGGCGCCCGCGAGCGCGGCGCGGATCCCGTCGTCGGTGTCGAACAGCGTCGTCGTCGTGAAGCGCGCGAGCTGGAGCGCTCGGAAGGCCGGCAGCTCGGCGGCGGGATCGAGCAGCCGGGCGGCGACGACGGCGCGGCATGCGCGGCCGGTCGCGATGTTGCGCTCGCGCGGCTGGGTGTCGAACGGCATCCCGAAGCGCCGGAAGCCGAGGTAGCCGCGCGCGCCGCGCTCGGGTGTGTAGCCGCGGCGGTCGTAGACCGAGGCGTCCTCGGTCAGGCCGATGAGCGCGAGCCGCCACTCGAGCTGGTCGCCGTAGCGCCAGTGGAGCACCGCGTGCGCGGGCGCGGCGGAGTACGCCCACGGGCAGCCGGGGTCGGAGGCGTGGGTCACGGAGATGGTTGCGGTCACAACGAAACACGCTAGCGAACCGGCGGCACGCGCCTGGCGCGCACGGCGTCCAGCCCGCCCGCCGCCGCGAGCGCGTCGAGCAGCGTCCGCCGCAGCGTCTCCGCGCGGCGCGGCCCGAGCGCGCCGGCGAGCTCCTCCGCCACCGCGGCGCGCGCGGCGCGCCCCGCCTCGACGGCGGCGCGTCCGCGCGCGCTCAGGGCGAGACGGCGGACGCGCGCGTCGGCGGGATCGGGCGCCCGCTCGAGGTAGCCCAGCCGCTCCAGCTCGGCGGCCGCCTTCGACGCCGCCTGCTGCGAGACGCCCATCCGGCGCGCGAGCTCGCCGACGGCCAGCGGCCCGGGCACGAGGTGCTGGAAGACGAACCCGTGACTGAAGCGGACGTCGTCGAAGCCGTCCGCGTGCAGCCGCTCCGTCACGCGCTCGTTCAGCGCGAGCCCGGCGAACAGCGCCGCCAGCACGACGTCGAGCTGGGCCGGATCGAGCTCGGCGGCGTCGCGCGGATCGGCCATCCACACATCGTACAACCATAGTTGCACAACTATGGTTGTTGGTCTACGCTGAGCGGCATGGAACCGCTCGACCAGTTCGTCGCCATCGCCCACCGCGTCGTGTGGGCCACCGTCGCCACCGTCGACCGCCGCTCGCGGCCGCGCTCGCGCGTGCTGCACCCGATCTGGGCGCGCGACGGCGACGGCCTCACCGGCTGGGTGATCACGCGGCCGACGCCGCTCAAGGTCGCCCACCTCGCCCACGCGCCCTACGTCTCCTGCACCTACTGGGACCCGGCGCACGACACCGCCGTGGCCGAGTGCGACGCCGCGTGGGAGGACGATCCGGACGTCCGCGCCGCGGTGTGGCAGCGCTTCCTGGACGCGCCGGAGCCGCTCGGCTACGACTTCGCGCAGATCTTCCCCGGCGGCCCGCAGAGCCCCGGCGCGGGCTTCCTGCGCATGCGGCCGTGGCGGATCCGGACCCACCGCGTGGTCGCCGGCGAGCCCGCCCGCGTCTGGACGGGGTGAGCGACGACGCCATGTCGGGTACCGGGTCCGGAGGGAGGCCTCCAGATGCGGATCGCATGGGCGACGATGCTCGCCTGCGCGCTGGCCGCCGCGTTCGCGGCGGCGCCGGCGGCGGGCGACGACCAGGACACGCTGCGGCGCTACGCCGAGGGCACGTGGGCGTCGATGGCGGCGATGACCGACCCGGCGTCGGGCCTCCCCACCGACCAGCTGTTCGCCGACGGCCGCCGCGAGGTGCAGACGTCGACGACGAACATCGGCGCGTACCTGTGGAGCGCGGTCGCCGCGGAGCGGCTCGGGATCATCGGCAAGCGCGAGCTGCGCGACCGCGCCGCGCGGACGCTGACCACGCTCGAGGGCATGGAGCGCGACGGCGCGAGCGGCCAGTTCTTCAACTGGTACGACCACCGCACGGGCGCGAAGCTGACGCAGTGGCCGCCGACCGGCGCCGCGCTGACGCCGATCCTCTCCTCGGTCGACAACGGCTGGCTCGCCGTCGGCCTGCGGATCGTCGCCAACACCGTCCCGCAGCTCTCCGACCGGGCGAACGCGCTCTACGACTCGATGGACTTCGGCGTCTACTACCGGCCGGAGGAGAACCGGATCCTCTTCCACATCGCGCCCGACACCGGCGCGGCGCCCTGCTGCTACGACACGATCGTCTCCGAGAGCCGGATCGCGTACTACGTCGGGATCTCCAAGGGCGACCTGCCGAGCCGCGTCTACTACGGGCCCTGGCGCACGTTCCCCGACAGCTGCGACTACGCCTTCCAGGAGACGCGGCCCGCCGGCTTCACCCGCACCTACGAGGGCCGGAGCGTGTACGAGGGCTCCTATCCGTACGGCGACACGCGGCTCGTGCCCGAGCTGGGGCGGGAGCATGTTCGAGGCGCTGATGCCCGCCCTGTTCGTGCCCGAGGAGCGCTGGGGCCCGGGCAGCTGGGCGATGAACCACCCGCTGACCGCCGACGCGCAGATCGACCACGGCCTGAACGTCGCGGGCTATCCGCGCCTGGGGCTTCTCGTTCTCGAACAACCCGTCCGGCGGCTACTCCGGCTACGGCGTGGACGCCGTGGGCATGAACCCCGAGGGCGAGGCGTCGAACAACGACCGCACGCTGGTCGACCGCGGCTTCCCGGGCTGCCCGGACCGCCCGGCGAAGCCCGACCCGCCGCAGAGCGCCTACACGAACGGCGTCGTCACGCCGCACGCGGCCTTCCTCGCGCTGCGCTGGCGCCCGGACGAGGCGCTCGCGTCGCTGCGCGCGCTCGAGGACCGCGGCGCCTACACGCCGCTCGGCTTCTACGACGCGGTGAACGTCCAGACCGGCAAGCCGTCGCCGGCGTACCTGTCGCTCGACCAGGGGATGATCATGGCGGCGCTCGGCAACGCGCTCGGCCGCGACGTCCTGCGCGACGCGTTCGCCACGCGCGACCTCGAGCGCGCCGTGCGCCCGGCGGTCGCGGTCGAGGAGTTCAACGTCCGGCCGCGCGGCTGCACGATCACCGGGACCGCGGGCGACGACCGGCTGTGGGGCACGTCGCGCGACGACGTGATCTGCGGCCTCGGCGGCGACGACGAGATCCTCGCCTGGGGCGGCGACGACGCGGTGTTCGGCGATGCGGGCGACGACGTCGTCCGCGGCGGCGACGGCGCCGACACGCTCTACGGCGACGACGGCGACGACGTGCTCCGCGGCCAGCGCGGCCGCGACGTGCTGGCCGGCGGCCCCGGCGACGACGTGCTGCCGACCGGCCCCGGCGACCACGCGGAGCAGGGCGGTCCGTAGCCCGCCGCTTGCGCCCGGGCCGTGCGCCCGGGTAGCGTCCCGCGCCGATGAGCGTCCTGGACGATCCCGCCGGGCTCGACGCGGTGGCCGACGGCCTGCGCGCCGGGCACAGCCTCCCCGCGCGCTGGTACGCCGACCCGGAGCTGCTCGCGCGCGAGCAGGAGCTGATCTTCCGGCGCAGCTGGCACTACGCCGGCCGCGCCGACCAGGTCGCCGAGCCCGGCCGCTTCCTGTGCGTCGACGCCGGCCCGGTGCCGCTCGTGATCGTCCGCGGCCGCGACGGCGAGCTGCGCGCGCTCGTCAACGTCTGCCGCCACCGCGGCCACCCGGTCCTCGACGGCGAGGGGACGTGCTCGACGCTGCAGTGCCCGTACCACGCGTGGACGTACGACCTCGACGGCGCGCTGCGCAAGGTCCCGCGCGGCGACCGCGAGCCGGGCCTCGACCCCGACGGGCTCGGCCTCCTGCCCGCGAGCGTCGCGACGTGGGGGCCGTTCCTCTTCGCGCATCCCGACCCCGACGCACCGGCCTTCGCCGAGACGCTCGGCGAGCTGCCCGCCGTGCTCGCCGACTGCGGCGTCGACCTCGGGCGGCTCGCGTTCCGCCGCCGCGTGCCGTGGACGCTCGAGGCGAACTGGAAGGTCGCGGTCGAGAACTACCTCGAGTGCTACCACTGCCCGGTCGCCCACCCGGGGCTCGCCAAGGCGATCGACGTCGGCGCCGACGGCTACGCGCTCGAGGAGTTCCCCGGCTTCTCGGTCCAGCGCGGCGCCGCGCGGCCGGCGTCGCCGGAGTGGATGCACGCGGACGAGGTGACGCGCGCGCAGTACCACTGGCTGTGGCCGAACGTGACGATCAACGTCGACCCCGGCCCGCAGAACCTCTCGCTCGACGTCTGGCGCCCCGACGGCGCCGGCCGGACGCTCGGCTTCACCGACTACTTCTTCGCCCCCGAGGTGCCGGACGCGGTGGCCGAGGAGGTGCTCGCGTTCTCCCTCCAGACGGGGCGCGAGGACGTCGCGCTCGTCGAGGCAGTCCAGCGCGGGATGGCCTCCGGCGCGGTCGCCACCGGGCGGCTGATGCCCGAGAGCGAGCGGCTCGTCGCGCACTTCCAGCGGCTCGTCGTGGACGCGCTGCGCGGCTAGCGGGGAACGCGCGCCGGCCGCTCGGCGGGTCGCGGGACCCGCCGTGCGGGCGGCGTCGCCGCCGGACGGTCGCCGCCGTGGTCGCGCCGCCGCGCGGGCCACGGGTCGGCGTCCGGCTTCGGCAGCTCGAGGCCGCCTCCCGAGCCGCCGGGCGCGTCCTCGCGCGGCAGGTTGCCGCCGCCGTCGTCGTGACCGCCGTCCTCGTCGTCGTCGTCCTCGCGCAGGCGGAAGAACCAGACGAGCCAGACGATCAGGGCCCCGACGTCGAAGACGCGCAGGCCCGACCATGAAGATCCACCCCTCGAGTGTCACCCCGACCCAAAATGTAAGCCCGCGAGCGCGGATGTCCAGCCCGGACCGATGAGTCGGCGGCCCGGCGTCGTCGTAGGGTGCATGACGATGGTCCCGACGACGCAGGCCGCGTTCGACGCGCGCGCCGAGCGCCACCGGCGCGAGCTGCACGTCCACTGCTACCGGATGCTGGGCAACTTCGAGGAGGCGGAGGACGCGGTCCAGGAGACGCTCCTGCGCGCATGGCGCGCGCGCGAGGACCTCGAGCGCGACGAGTGGTTCCGGGCCTGGCTCTACAAGATCGCCACGAACACGTGCCTCGACGCGATCAAGCGGGCGGGGCGGCGGGTCCCCGCGCTCGGCTCGTTCCGCGACGTGCCGTGGCTGCAGCCGTACCCCGACGAGCTGCTCGAGCAGGTCGCCGCGCCGGGCGAGGAGCCGGAGGCCGCGGTCGTCCAGCGCGAGACGATCGAGCTCGCGTTCCTCGCGGTGATCCAGCTGCTGCCGCCGCGCCAGCGCGCCGTGCTGATCCTCCGGGAGGTGCTCGACTGGCCTGCGCGCGACGTCGCCGCCCTGCTCGAGATCGGCGTCGCGGCGGTCAACAGCGCGCTCCAGCGGGCGCGCGCCACGCTGCGCGAGCAGCTCCCGCCCGGGCGGCGCGACGAGTGGGGGGCGCGCGCGACGACCGACGCCGAGCGCGAGCTGCTGGCCGGCTTCATCGACACGCACGAGCGCGGCGACGTCGACGGCGCGCTCGCGCTGATCGCCGAGGACGTGCGCGTGACGATGCCGCCGCAGCCGCTCCTGTACGAGGGGATCGACGCGATCACCGGGCTGATGCGGAGCGCGTTCGAGTCGGACGCGTTCGGCGAGTGGCGGCTCGTGCCGACCCGCGCGAACCGGATGCCGGCCGCCGCGAGCTATCACCGGGTCGCACGGGGACGACACCTTCCGCGCCTTCAAACTCGACGTGCTGCGGATCGAGGGCGACCGGATCGCCGAGATCACGACGTTCGACGCGACGCTGTTCGAGGCGTTCGGCCTCCCGCGGACGCTCTGACGCAGGTATCGTCCGCGCATGGGACGCATGCGGCGCGGCTGGCAGTTGTCGAAGGAGAGCTGGGCGGTCGTCAAGGGCGACCGGTCGCTGCTCGTCTTCCCGGTGATCGCGGGGCTCGGCACGCTGATCCTCGTGGCGGCGTTCGGCGGGGCGGCGCTCGGCGTGCTGCCGTCGAGCACGCCGCTCGCGATCGTGCTCGGCGTGATCGGGCTCTACCTCGTCATGGTCGTCACCGTGTTCTGCAGCGTCGCGCTCACCGCCTGCGCGGCGCGCTCGCTCGAGGGCGCCGACACCAAGGCGAGCGAGGGCTGGGCCGCCGCGCGCGAGCACTTCGGCCCGATCCTCAGCTGGGCCGGCGTGCAGCTCGTGGTCGGTGCCGCCATCAGCGCCCTGCAGGCGCTGCTGCGCGATGGCGCGGGCCCGCTCGTCTCGTCGCTCGTCGGCGGCCTCGCCAACTTCGCGTGGACGATCGCGACGTTCTTCGTCATCCCGGTCATCGCGCTCGAGGGCCTCGGGCCGTTCGACGCGCTCAAGCGCTCCGTCGCGATCATCCGGCAGCGCTGGGGCGAGGGCGTGATCGGGTCGTTCGCGATCGGCGGGCTCGTGTTCCTGTTCGCGTTCCTGCCGGGCGCGGCGCTCGTCGCGCTCGGGATCGCGATCGCCGGGCCGGCCGGCGCGGTCGTGGCGGTCATCGGCGTCGCCATCTTCCTCGTCGGCGCCGTCATGCAGACCGCGCTGATGGCGGTGTTCAAGGTCGCGCTGTACCGCTTCGCGACCGAGGACCGGGTCGTCGGGCAGTTCGAGCGGCCGCTGCTCGAGCAGGCGTTCCGGCCGCGCGGCCGCAAGGCGCGCGCGGCGAACATCTAGCCGAGCGGCGTCAGCAGCCGGTGCGGGCCGCGCAGCGCGCGGCTCACCGCGTCCTGGCGCAGCGGTGACGCGCCCGGGCCGGGGCGCGTCTCGACGTCGGCGGGCGCGGGCGTGACGCCGCACGCCGGGCACGCGCCGACCGCATCCAGCCCGGTCCCGCACGCGGCGTGGGAGAAGAGGCGCACCGCGCCGCCGTCGACGAGGTGCCGCTCGCCCCACTGCATCAGCTGGTGGACGACCGGCCACAGCTCGCGGCCGCGCGCGGTCAGCACGTAGTCGTCGCGGCCGGGCGCGTACGGGCGGCGCTCGACCAGGCCCTGGTCGACGAGCGTCGCCAGCCGGGCGCTGAGCACCGCGCGCGGGATGTCGAGGTGGGCCTGCAGCTCGCCGAAGCGGCGGACGCCGAGGAACAGGTCGCGCACGATCAGCAGCGTCCAGCGCTCGCCGACCACCTCCAGCGCGCGTGCCAGGGCGCAGGACTGGCGCTCGTAGTCGCGCGGGAGCGGCATCGCGGGCGGGACCGTAGCACGCTTCGGTTCAATCAACGAACTGATAGCGTCCGGCGCCGCATGCGGCCCGTCCCCTGGTGGCGCACCCCGACGCTCGTGATCGCCGCCGGCTGCGCGATCGCGGTCGTCACCTTCGGCACGCGGACCAGCTTCGGGCTGTTCACCGCGCCGCTCACCGAGCTGCGCGGCTGGGACCGCGAGACGTTCGCCTTCGCGATCGCGATCCAGAACCTGCTCTGGGGGCTCGGCCAGCCGTTCGCGGGCGGGATCGCCGACCGCTACGGCGCCGGGCGGGTGCTCGCCGCCGGCGGCGCCGTGTACGCGCTGGGCGTCGCGCTGATGTCGGTCTCCACCACCCCGGCGCAACTCGCGCTGAGCGGCGGCGTGCTCGTCGGCCTCGGCCTCAGCGGCGGCTCGTTCACGATCGTCATCGCCGCGTTCGCGCGGCTCGTCAGCCCCGACCGCCGCTCGTGGGCGATGGGCGTCGCGACCGCGGCGGGCTCGATGGGCCAGTTCCTCTTCGCCCCGCTCGGCGAGAGCTTCATCTCCGCCTACGGGCCGGCCACCGCGCTGCTGCTGCTCTCCGGGATTCGTCGCGCTCGTCCCGATCCTCGCCTTCTCGCTGACCGGCAAGGGCGAGGAGGATCCGGCCGAGGCGCACGTCGGGACGCGCGAGGCGCTGCGGACCGCGATCCGGCACCCGAGCTACCTGATGCTGACCTGCGGCTTCTTCGTCTGCGGGTTCCACATCGCGTTCATCTCCACCCACCTGCCGCCGTACCTGACCGACCTCGGGTTCAGCCACAGCCTGGCGGCGTGGTCGCTGTCGCTGATCGGCCTGTTCAACGTGATCGGCGCGTACTCGGCCGGGATCCTCGGCGGGCAGTACCCGCGGCGGCTGCTGCTGAGCGGCATCTACCTCGGCCGCGGGATCGCCTTCGCGCTGTTCGTCCTGATCCCCGCGTCGACCGCCACGGTGCTGCTGTTCGCGGCGGTCATCGGCCTGCTCTGGCTCTCGACGGTGCCGCTGACCTCGGGGCTCGTGGCGCTCATGTTCGGCACCCGCCACGTCGGGCTGCTGTTCGGCGTCGTCTTCCTCAGCCACCAGATCGGCGCCTTCGCCGGCGCGCTGCTGGGTGGCGCGATCTACGAGCGCACGGGAAACTACGACCTCATGTGGGTCCTCTGCATCGTCCTGAGCCTCGGCGCCGCGCTCGTCCACCTCCCGATCCACGAGCGGCGCGCCCCGCGCTGGCGGCGGGGACGGCATGAGCCGGCGCGGCGTCCGCGACCTGCTGATCGGCCTGCTGCTCGCCGGCGTCGCCTTCCTCGGCACGCTCTACCAGGTCAACGAGTCGACGGCGTCGGCCCACCAGGGGAAGGGCGAGCAGCGTGCCGAAGCTGTTCTGCCCGCTGCACTGAGCGTGTTCGACGGCTTCACGCTCGAGCGGATCGACGTCGGCGAGGCGGTGCTGCGCGTCCGCCACGGCGGGTCCGGGCCGCCGCTGCTCCTGCTCCACGGCCACCCGCGGACGCACACGACGTGGCATCGCGTCGCGCCGCTGCTGGCCCCGGACTTCACCGTCGTCTGCCCCGACCTGCGCGGCTACGGCGAGTCGACCGCGCCGCCGACGACGCCCGACCACGCGCCGTTCTCCAAGCGCGCGATGGCCGGCGACATGCGCGCCCTGATGGCGCGGCTCGGGTTCGAGCGCTTCGCGGTGGCCGGCCACGACCGCGGCTCGTACGTCGCGCTGCGGCTCGCGCTCGACGCGCCGGAGGCGGTCACCCGGCTCGCGGTGCTCGACTCCGTGCCGATCGTGGAAGCGCTCGAACGCTGCGACGCCGAGTTCGCGGCCGACTGGTGGCACTGGTTCTTCTTCGCCCAGACCGCCAAGCCGGCCGAGGACTGGTATCAGCCGCGATCCCGAGGCCTGGTACACGGTCGACCCGGACAAGATGGGCGCCGAGAACCACGCCGACTGGCGCCGCGCGGTGCACGACCCGGCGACGGTCCACGCGATGGTCGAGGACTACCGCGCGGGGCTGGGCATCGACCGCGCGCACGACGAGGCCGACCGCGCGGCCGGCCGGCGCGTCGCCTGCCCGACGCTCGCCGCGTGGTCGATCCACGACGACATGGAGCAGATCTACGGCGATCCGCTGGCGATCTGGGCGGCGTGGGCGGACGACCTGCGCGGCGCCCGGATCGACAGCGGCCACCACATGGCCGAGGAGGCCCCGGACCAGCTCGCCGCCGAGCTGCGGGCGTTCCTGGCGTGAGCTTCACGGCCGCGCACCGCGGCGGCGCCGGGCCGCCGCTCGTCCTCCTCCACGGGTTCACCGACACGTGGCGCACGTGGGAGCTCGTGCTGCCGGCGCTCGAGCGCGAGCGCGACGTGCTCGCGCTCACGCTGCCCGGGCACGCGGGCGGCCCGCCGCTGCCCGATCCCGTCACCGGGGACGTCGCGGTCGACGCCGTCGAGCGGGCGATGGACGCGGCGGGCTTCGGCACCGCGGCCGTCGCGGGGACCTCGCTCGGCGGCTACGTCGCGCTCCAGCTCGCCGCGCGCGGGCGCGCGAGCGCCGTGACCGCGCTCGCCCCGGCCGGCGGCTGGGCGGCCGGCGACGAGACCTTCCGCGAGACGCTGACCTACTTCACCGACATGCAGGAGCTGCTGCGCACGGCGGCGGTCCACGCCGAGGCGATCGTCTCGACGCCCGAAGGACGCCGCCGCGCCACCGCGTTCATGGCCGAGTCCTACGAGCACATCCCGCCCGAGCTGATCGTGCACCTGATGCGCGGCGCGGCCGACTGCCCCGCGGTCGGGCCGCTGATCGACCTCGCGCTGCGCGACGGCTGGCCGCTCGACCCCGAGGCGATCGGCTGCCCGGTCCGGTTCGTCTGGGGCACCGCGGACCGGATCCTGGAATGGCCGCGCACGGCGGCGCGCTACCGCGCGCTGTTCCCGCAGGCGGACTGGGTGGAGCTCGACGGCGTGGGCCACTGCCCGCAGCTCGACGTGCCGCTCGAGACGGCGCAGCTGATCCTCGGCTCGGGCTAGGCGGCGACCGTCCGCGGGGCGGCCCCGAGCCGGACGGTCAGCTCGGTGCGCGAGCGGACGCCGACCTTCGCGTAGACGTGGGTCAGGTGCGTCTTGACCGTCTTCTCGCTCATGCCCAGCGCGCCGGCGATCTCGGCGTTGCTCTCGCCCGCGAGCACGTGCTCGACGACCTCGCGCTCGCGTGCCGTGAGCGGCGGTGACGCGGCCTCCTGGGGGAGCGCGGCGCCGCCGGTGAGCGCGTCCTCCAGCAGCGGCTGGAGCTGGGCCAGGAGGGCGGCCGCGGCGCGATCGAAGCCGGGCAGCGCGGCGCGGCGGACGAGCGCGACGCCGGCGACGATCCGGCCGTCCCGCCAGATGTAGGCGCAGAGCGGGATGCCGAAGCCGTTGCGCGCGAGGTGGCGGCCGTAGAGCGAGCGCTCGACGTCCTCGACGTCGGCGGCCGACAGCACCCGCGCCCCGCGCAGCTCGGCGCGCAGGACGGCGAACGGGTCGATCGCCTCCGTCTCGGCGAACCGGCGGACGACCGCCTCGGCCTGCTCGCCGCCGTTCGTGCCGGTGTAGGCCATCACGGGCAGGCGCAGGCGCCGGTCGTCGACCGTGAACGCCAGCGCGACGGTCGCGGGGATGAAGGTGACGAGCGTCTCGAGGGCGCCCGCCCACAGCCGGTCGCGGGCGTCGCGCGAGCGCTGTGCGGTCCGGCGGGCGGCGTCGAGGCCGTCCTGTCGGCGGGGGGGTGCGGTGAGGTGGGGCCGGCGGCGGGGCAGGCTCCGCCGCGTGGGGGGGTGATGGAGCATGGCGCGTGCAACGCCGGTCCGGCCCGAACCTTGTGGCAATCGCCACCGCGATCGGGCGGTCCGACGGATGTCGTAGTTGGTCCTCCGCGGGGACGAATCCGGCGCGTCAGCACGCGGACTCAGACCTTCGGAGGGGCGCTCCGCCGAGCGCGTGCGGCGCCGTCGCTCCCGGGCGAA
>CAVRTO010000038.1:0-65172 GCA_963724145.1 uncultured Solirubrobacteraceae bacterium | reverse complement strand
TACCCGGATTCAGCGTCCTGGTCGCCTGCGCACGCGCACCGGCACGAGGTCGGTCGAGACCTCCTCGTAGCGGACGATCTCCGCCTTGACCGAGCGCTTGACCTCCTCGAGCCGCTCGATCTCGCCCTCCAGCTCGATCGCGCGGCGCTCGAGCGCGGCGACGCGGCGGCGCTGGCGCTCGAGCTGCGCCTCGAGCTCGAAGACCTTCTCGACGCCCGCGAGGTTCATCCCGCCGTCGGAGGTCAGCGCCTGGATCCGGCGCAGCCGCTCGACGTCCGCGTGCGAGTACAGCCGCGTGCCCTTCGGCGAGCGCTGCGGCTCGATCAGGCCGCGCGCCTCGTACATCCGCAGCGTCTGGGGGTGCATCTCGGCGAGCTCGGCGGCGACGGAGATCATGAACACGCCGCGCTCCGCGTCGACGCTCGCCGTGATCCGGGTCCGCCGCACGGCCATCAGGCCTGCTTCGCCTCGCGCAGGATCCGCTCGCGCGGGTTGCCGTTCATGACCTGGGAGAGCTCGTCGACCACCCGCCGCTGCTCGTCGGAGAGCTCGCGCGGGACGTCGATCACGAAGCGGTAGTGCAGGTCGCCCTTGCCGGACCCGCCCGGGACCGCGGGGCCCTCGCCGCGCAGCCGCTGGACGGTGCCGTGCTTCGTGCCCGGCGGCACGCGCAGCGTCTTCGTCCCGTGCAGCGTCGGGACCTCGACGTCGGCGCCGCGGATCGCCTCGGCGACCGTGATCGGCACCTCGACCTCGAGGTTGTCGCCCTTCGGCTTGAAGACGGGCGACTCGCTCACGTGGGTGATCACGAACAGGTCGCCGGCCGGGCCGCCGCGCAGGCCGGCCTCGCCCTTGCCCGCGAGCCGGATCCGGGAGCCGTCCTTGACGCCGGCGGGGATGTTCACGCGGTACTTCTTGAGCTCGCGCATCCGCCCCTCGCCGTGGCAGGTGTGGCACGGCTGCTCGATCACGGTGCCGGAGCCGCCGCAGCGCTCGCACGGGCGCGTGATCGAGAACAGCCCCTGGCCCTGGGACTCCACGCCGCGACCATGGCAGACGGGGCAGACGACGGGCTGGGTGCCCGGCTCCGCGCCGGTGCCGCGGCAGGTCGGGCAGGCCGAGTGCGTGGCGACCGAGACCGGCACCTGGGCGCCGTCGATCGCCTGCTCGAAGCTCAGGCTGACCGTGGTCTCGAGGTCGTTGCCGCGCTCGGCGGCCGGCCGCGTGCGCGTGCCGCGCCCGCCGCCGGTGTTGAAGATGCCGGAGAGGATGTCGGAGAAGCTGCCGAAGTCGGCGCCCCCGGCCCCGCCGCCGGCGCCGCCGCCGAACGGCCCGGCGCCGCCGGCGCCCGGGAACAGGCCGCCGCGGTCGTACTTCTTGCGCTTCTCGGGATCCGAGAGGACGTCGTAGGCCTCGGAGACCTCCTTGAACCGCTCCTCCGCGCCGGCGTCCTTGTTCGTGTCCGGGTGGTACTGGCGCGCGAGCTTGCGGTACGCCTTCTTGATGTCGTCCTGCGACGCCTTCTTGTCGACGCCGAGGGTCTTGTAGTAGTCGGGGTTGCGCGCCATCCCGCCTCCTTACGCCGCGACGACGACGCGGGCCGGGCGGAGGATCTGGCCGTTCAGCCGGAAGCCCTGCTGGTAGACCTCCAGGACGGTGCCGGACTCGGCCTCGTCGGACGGCTGCTGGACCATCGCCTCGTGCTCGTTCGGGTCGAACGGCTCGCCCTCGGGCGAGAACGCCTCGATCCCGCACTTGCGCGAGCGCGGCGAGCAGCTCGTCGCGGACCAGCGCGAAGCCGCGGATCACGTCCGCGTCCGCGTGGCCCTCGGCGCCCTTGAGCGACAGCTCGAGGTGATCGAGCGCGGGCAGCAGCTCCTTCGCGAGCCGCGCCGCGCCGCGCTCGGCGGCCTGGGCGTTCTCGCGCGCCATCCGCTTGCGGTAGTTCTCGAACTCCGCCTGCTTGCGCATCGCGAGCTCGCGGAACTTCGCGGCGTCGTCCTGCTCGGGCTCGGCCTCGCGCGGGGCGCCGGCGGGCGGCGCCTCCGCGTCGGCGAAGTTGGTCTCGCCGGTGCCGGCCGACTCAGGGTCGGGCGGAGCCGCCGCGGAGAACTCCTCCTCCGCGGCGATCCCGTCCTCGTCGCCGGCCGGCTGACGCGCTGCTCGTCGTCGCCATCACTTCTGCTCGTCGACGACCTCGGCGTCCACGACCTCCTCCTCGGAGGCGGACGAGGCGCCGTTGGCCGAGCCGTTGCCGTCGGCCTGCGACGCGGCGGCCTGCTCGGCCTGCGCGCGCTCGTACATCTGCTCGGAGACCTTGTGGAACGCCGTCTGCAGGCGGTCGGTCTTCGCGCGGATGTCGTCGGTGTCCTCGGACTCGAGCGAGCCGCGGACGTCGGCGATCGCCGACTCGATCTCGGACTTCGAGGCCTCGTCGAGCTGCTCGCCCAGGTCCTTGACCTGCTTCTCGGCCTGGTAGGCGGCGTTCTCGGCGTTGTTGCGGGCCTCGGCCAGCTCGCGCAGCCGCTTGTCGTCCTCGGCGTGCGACTCGGCGTCCTGGACCATCCGCTTGATCTCGTCGTCGGAGAGCCCGGAGCCCGCCTTGATCTCGATCTTCTGCTCCTTGCCGGTGCCCAGGTCCTTCGCGGAGACGCTCAGGATGCCGTTGGCGTCGATGTCGAAGCCGACCTCGATCTGCGGGATGCCGCGCGGCGCCGGCGGGATGCCGGTCAGCTGGAACTTGCCGAGCGACTTGTTGTAGGTCGCCATCTCGCGCTCGCCCTGGAGGACGTGGATCTCCACGCTCGGCTGGTTGTCCTCCGCGGTGGAGAACACCTCGCCCTTGCGCGTCGGGATCGTCGTGTTGCGCTCGATCAGCTTGGTCATCACGCCGCCCTTGGTCTCGATGCCGAGGGTGAGCGGGGTGACGTCGAGCAGGAGCACGTCCTTGACGTCGCCGGCCAGGACGCCCGCCTGGATGGCGGCGCCGACGGCCACGACCTCGTCCGGGTTGACGCCGCGGTGCGGCTCCTTGCCGGTGAGCTCCTTGACCTTCTCCTGGATCGCGGGCATGCGGGTCATGCCGCCCACGAGCACGATGTGGTCGATCTCCTTGACGCCCTTGTCCTTGGCGTCGTCCATCGCCTGGCGGACCGGGCCGACGACGCGCTCGACGAGCGGCGAGGCCAGCTCGTTGAGCTTCGCGCGGGTGAGGCGCACGTCGAGGTGCTTCGGGCCGGACGGCGTCGGCCGTGATGAACGGCAGGTTGATCTGCGTCTCCTGGGCGGAGGACAGCTCGATCTTGGCCTTCTCGGCGGCCTCGTAGAGGCGCTGGAGGGCCATCTTGTCGGCGGTCAGGTCGATGCCCTGGTCGCGCTTGAACTCGGCCGCGAGCCAGTCCACGACCGCCTTGTCGAAGTTGTCGCCGCCGAGGTGGTTGTCACCCGCGGTCGACTTGACCTCGAAGACGCCGTCGCCGATCTCGAGCACGGACACGTCGAACGTGCCGCCGCCGAGGTCGAAGACGAGGATCGTCTGGTCGGACTCCTTGTCGAGGCCGTAGGCGAGCGAGGCCGCCGTCGGCTCGTTGATGATGCGCTTGACGTCGAGGCCGGCGATCCGGCCGGCGTCCTTGGTCGCCTGGCGCTGGTCGTCGTTGAAGTACGCCGGGACGGTGATCACCGCGGAGTCGACGGTCTCGCCGAGGTAGGCCTCGGCGTCCGCCTTCAGCTTCTGCAGGATCATCGCGGAGATCTCCGGCGGCGAGTACTGCTTGCCGCCGCCCTCCACGCGCGCGTCGCCGCCGCTGCCGGAGACGACCTTGTAGGGGACGATCGACTCCTCCTCGCGCACCTCGGCCTCCTTGCGGCCCATGAAGCGCTTGATGGAGAAGATCGTGTTCTCGGGGTTGGTGACCGCCTGCCGCTTGGCGACGGTGCCGACGAGCCGCTCGCCGCCCTTGCTGAAGGCGACGACCGACGGCGTCGTCCGACCACCCTCCGCGTTCTCGATGACGGTGGGCTCGCCGCCCTCGAGGACGGCCATGCACGAATTCGTCGTGCCGAGGTCGATGCCGATGGTCTTGGCCATGGGTGATGAGGCTCCTTGCTGCGACAAATCTCAGTCGGTCTGACGAAGATCTTAGCGCGCTGAGCGCGTCACGCGATACGCGACGAGGCCGCGGGCCTCGTAGTTGGCCAGCGCGTGCGGGCCGTCGAGCGAGCACGTGTGGACCCACACGCGGGAGCCCAGCTCGAAGCCGCGCCGGAGCGCGTGCTCGAGCAGCGCGCCGCCCCAGCCGCGGCCGTGGAACGCGGGCAGCAGGCCGAAGTACGCGATCTCGACGTCGTCGCCGACCGCGTCCAGCTCGTAGTAGCCCGCGCCGGGGATCACCCACGTCTCGACGCGCTCCGCGCGCGCCTGCCACCAGGCGGCGTCGCGCCCGCGGTGGTCGGTCCACTGGTAGCCCGCGCCGACCTCCTCGTAGAAGCGCCGGTTGACGGCGCCGTCGGGCGGGTCGACCCGGACGACCTCGGCGGATCCGCGCGCGGGGCGGATCGCGGCGGGGTCGGTCAGCTCGAGATACGTGGTGACGACGTCGGCCACGGGCACATCCGGCGCAGGTCGCAGCTCGGGCACTCGGGCCGCTGCGCGTGGCAGGTGCGGCGCCCGTGGCGGAGCAGGTTGACGTGGAACTCGAGCTCCTGCCCGCGCGGGGTGATCGCGAGCATGTCGTCGTGGAGCTCCTCGAACGGCGCGCCCGGGCGGAACAGGGCGAGCCGGGTGCCGACGCGGCTGACGTGCGTGTCGACGGGCACGTCGGCCATGCCGTAGGCGAAGAGGAGGACGCAGGCGGCGGTCTTGCGGCCGACGCCGGGCAGCGCGACGAGCTCGGCGCGCGCCGCGGCGACGTCCAGGTCCGCGAGGTGGTCGAGCGAGGGCGGATCGTCGAGCTCGCGCAGGATCGCCTGGATGCGGGCCGACTTGACCTTCGAGATCCCGCCGGGGCGGATCGCCGCCTCGACGTCGGCGTTCGGGGCGTCGCGGACCTCGGCCCAGCTGCCGAACCGCGCCCGCAGGCGCAGGAAGGCGACGTCGCGGTTGCGGTCGTTGGTCGACTGGCTGAGCACGGTGAGGATCAGCTCGTCGAGCGGCTGCCGGTGCGGCGGCGCGCTCGGGCCGGCCGTAGACCAGGCGCAGCCGGTCGCGCAGCGCGCGGACGCGGCGCCGCGTCGGCGGGGTCCAGTCGGCGCGCTTGACGGTCTGCATCGCGGCGCACCTTAGGGACGAACTGCGGGCATTGAGGGAAGGGCGCGGAGTGCCGCGGCCTGCTCCGTTGCGGCTCGACCTCGGTATGCGGGGTCAGGACGCAACGCAACGCTCCGTTGCGGCTTTGGTCGCGGTATGCGCGACATAGCCGCAACGCAGCAGGCCGCGGCGGTCCGGACCTCCCCTTCAATGCCGCAGTTTCGAATTGACCACGGCGCCCGTGATCACCATCCACCACGACGAGCTCGACGGCCTGCCCGTCGTCTGGCGCAGCGCGCCCGGCGGCGATCCGCCCGTGCTGTACCTCCACGGCGTGCCCGACGCCGGCGACCTGTGGGACCCGTTCCTCGAGCGCACCGGCGGCGTCGCGCCCGACCTGCCCGGCTTCGGCGGCAGCGCGAAGCGCGGCGACCTCGACTACTCGATCGCCGGCTACGCCGACTGGCTCGAGCGCTTCACCGCGCACGCGGGGCTCGACCGCGTGCGGCTCGTCATGCACGACTGGGGCGCGGTCGGGCTCGCGCTCGCGCAGCGCGCGCCCGAGCGGATCGAGCGGATCGTCGCGATCGACGTCGTCCCGTTCCTGCCCGGCTACCGCTGGCACCCGATCGCGCGCGTCTGGCGCACGCCGCTGCTCGGCGAGGCGGCGATGGGGATGGTCGTCAAGCCGATCGCCAAGCGGTTCCTGCCCGCCGGCCGCGCCGACCCGGTCATGGCCGGCTTCGACCCGGGCACGCAGCGCGCGATCCTGCTGCTGTACCGGTCGAGCCCGCCCGCGGTGCTCGCGGACGCGGGTCGAAGACCTCGGCACGATCGCCGCGCCGGCGCTGGTCGTCCACGGCGCGCGCGACCGCTACATCCCCGCGCGCTTCGCCGACGGGCTGGCCGCGGTCCTCGGCGACGGCCGCGCGGAGCACGTCGAGGGCGCGGGTCACTGGCCGTGGCTGGACCGTCCCGGAGCTCGTCGACCGCATCTGCGGGTTCCTCGCGGACGACTGACGCAGTTTTCTCGCGCGCGCGAACGTACGCCACAGCGCCAAACCGTCGCCCGATTTCGTGAAATCAGGGTTGCGTGACATGGACATGACCGCAAAGTGCGACTAAGGTGCCGCGCCTCGCGACGGACCGCACTGGTTGGACCGCTCGGATGCACCCTCCGCCGAGGCCCGGGGCCTCGGTCGCTCACCCCTGGCATGTCCCGGATCGCGCTCACCCTGATCGCCGCCACCGCGCTCGTCGCGGTGCTCGCCCCCGCCGCCTTCGCCGGCCCGCGGATCAGCCGCCCCGAGCGGGCGCTGATCGGCGCGCTGAACGACGTGCGCGCCCAGCAGGGCCTGCCGCACCTCCGCGCCAGCGCGTCGCTGAGCCGCGCCGCCGACGCCCACACGCGCGACATGCTCGCCCGCGACTTCTTCGACCACCCCTCGAGCGACGGCACGTCGTTCGACGCGCGCATCCGCCGCTACTCGAACGCGAGCCTGCTCGGCGAGACGCTGGCGATGACCAGCCGCCGGAGCGGCGGCGCCGGGGCGATCGTCCAGATGTGGATGAACTCACCGCCGCACCGGGCGATCATGCTCGACGCGCGGTTCCGCAAGGTCGGGGTCGGACGGCGCTGGGGATCGCTGAACGGCGACGGCTACGCGGTGGTGACCGCGGACTTCGCCCGCTAGCCTCCCCGCCCATGACGGGCGTCATCTCGGACCGCCCGGCGCGGGACGGGGCGGAGAGCGCGCAAGCGGCACCGGAGCGTCCGGGGGCCGCGGTGCGCCGTGGCCTGGCCCATCCGCTCGTCCCCACGCTGGCCGCCGCCGCCATGGGCGTCGCGTACCTGATCGCCGCCCCGGAGACGGCGGACATGGCCGCGCACACCTACCGCACCTGGCTCTGGAACCAGGTCGGCTTCGCCACCTGGAACGCCCAGTGGTACGGCGGCCACCACATGGCCGGCTACTCGCTGCTGTACCCGCCGCTCGCCGCGCTCGTGGGCACGCGGCTGGTCGGCGTCGTCGCCGCGGTCGTCGCCGTCGGGCTGTTCGCCGTGCTCGCCCGGCGGCTGGCGCCCACGCCCGGCAGCGCGGCGCTCGCGTCGTGGCTGTTCCTCGGCGGCGTGATGAGCAACGTCGTGATCGGCCGGATGCCGTTCACGCTCGGGATCGCGCTCGCCGTCGGCGCCTGGGCGTGCGCGCGCAGGTCGCGGATCGCGGCCGCCGTGCTCGCGCTCGCCAGCACCTGGGCGAGCCCGGTCGCCGGCGTCTTCCTGTGCGTCGCGGCGCTCGCGATCGTCGCCGGCGCGCGCCTGCGCGACGACCCGCAGCGACCCGACTGGCGCACCGCGGTCGCGCTCGCCGGGCCGGCGATCGTCGGCGGGCTGCTGATGGCGCTGCTGTTCCCCGAGGGCGGCTCGGACCACTTCGTCGGCACCGCGTTCTGGCCGATGCTGCTCGTCTGCCTCGGCGCGCTCCTGCTCGTCGACCCGTCCCGCCGCACGGTCATCTGGGCGGCCGGCATCTACCTCGTGATCCTCGTCGTCGCCTTCGCGATCCCGAACCCGCTCGGGCAGAACGCGCTGCGGCCGGGCGTCGTGCTCGGGCCGGCGCTGCTGATCCTCTTCGCGCGGCCGCGGGCGCCGCGCGCCGCGATCGTGTTCATCGCCGTCGCGCTGCTCTACCTGCAGTGGCTGCCCGCGGTGCGCGCGGTCGACGAGGCGCGCGGGGACCCGTCGACGCAGGCGGCGTTCCACCAGGAGGTGCTCGACTTCCTGCACGGCCGCGCGCGGCCGGGCGAGCGGCTCGAGGTGCCGCTCACCCGCAACCACTGGGAGGCGACGTACCTCGCCGAGGACTATCCGCTCGCACGCGGCTGGCACCGCCAGCTCGACCGCAAGGTCAACCCGCTGTTCTACGACTCCGACCACCCGCTGACGCCGGACGCGTACCGCGACTGGCTGCGCGAGAACGCGGTCCGCTGGGTCGCGCTCCCGAACGCGCCGCTGGACTTCTCCGCCACCGCGGAGCGCAAGCTGCTGCTCGAGGGCCTGCCGTTCCTGAAGCCGGTGCACGAGTCGGCGGACTGGCGGATCTGGGAGGTCGAGGGGACCGAGCCGCCCGTCTCCGGCCCGGCGCGCCTGACCGCCGCCGGCGCGAACGGCTTCGACCTCGAGGCGACCCGGCCCGGCCGGGTGATCGTCCGCCAGCACGACACGCCGTACTGGACGATCGCGGCCGGCGACGGCTGCATCTCCAAGGACCCCGAGACCGGCTGGACCGCGGTCGACGTCCGCCGCGCCGGGATGCTGCGCGTGCGGGCCGAGTTCTCGCTCGCGGCCGCGCTGCGGCGGCAGGACCACTGCGCGAACACCGACGGCGCGCCGGGCGGGATCCGGGCAGACCAGTGCGGTCAACCCCCCTGTGAGCGGTCGCTGACGGGGGCTAGCCTTTCAGCGTGCTGCAGTCGCTCCCCCACCGGTTCGCCGCACGCGTCCTCCCGCAGGGCTGGACGGACCTGTTCCGCCAGATCCTGCTGTTCTGCGGCGCGTACTGGCTCTACCGGCTGGTGCGCGGCGCGACCGACGGCAAGGTCGCCGAGGCGTTCCAGAACGCGCGCGACGTGATCCGGATCGAGCAGGGCGTCGGGCTGTTCGTCGAGCCCGCGATCCAGGCCTGGGCGCAGAGCACGAGCATCATCATCGACGCCGCGAGCTGGATGTACGTGAACTCGCACTTCGCGATCACGACGGTCACGCTCGCCTTCATCTACCTGCGCCGCAACGAGCGCTTCTACTTCATCCGCAACATGTTCATGGTCGCGATGGGGATCGCGCTCGTGCTCTACGCGGTCTATCCCACCGCGCCGCCGCGCTACATGCCGGAGTGGGGCTTCCAGGACTCGGTCGCGCAGTTCACCGGCCTGACCTCGTCGGACTCGTCCGCCAACGCGCTCTACAACCCGTTCGCCGCGGTGCCCTCGATGCACGTCGCCTTCGCGCTGATGCTCGGCGTCCCGATGGCCACGATGGTCCGGCACGTGTGGGCGAAGGCGCTGTGGCTGATCTACCCGTTCATCGTCACGTTCGTGGTCGTCGCGACCGCGAACCACTGGTGGTTCGACGCCTTCACCGGCGCGCTCGTGGCAGCCGTCGCGGCCGTCGCGGCGATCTTCTGCGCGCGGCTCCGGCCGACCGCCTGGGCATGGGTTCCGCCCACGCCCGCGCCGGCCGCGCACTAGAGTTCCCCGGCGCCATGTCCACTCCGCCGGCCGAACGCGCCCGCCCACAGTCGGCGCGCGAGTACCAGACGCTGATGCGCAACCGGCTGATCGACTCGCGCCTCACGCCGAACGCGATCTCGCTCACCGGGCTCATGCTGTGCCTCGTCGCCGCCGTGCTGGTCTTCAACGAGTACTACTTCCTCGGCGGCATCGCGTTCATCCTCGGCTCGGTCTGCGACACGCTCGACGGGCGCTACTCGCGGATGTCGGGCAAGGGGACGAGCTTCGGCGCGTTCCTCGACTCCACGCTCGACCGGATGGAGGAGGGGATCGTGCTGACCGCGGTCGCCTTCCAGTTCTCGCAGGCGGGCGACGACGCGGCGGTCGCCGCCGTGGTCGTCGCGGTGCTCGCCTCGCTGATGGTCTCCTACACCCGGGCGCGCGCCGAGGCGCTCGGGGTGGAGTGCAAGGTCGGGATCGCCGACCGCGCCGTCCGCGTCGTCATCCTCTCGGCCGGACTGGTGCTCGCGAAGGGCGCCGGCATCTTCGACTTCGACCTGCTCGAGCCCGCCGTCTGGCTGCTCGCCGGGCTGTCGGTGATCACCGTCGGACAGCGGATCTTCCACGTCCGGCAGGAGCTCACGAAGGCCGCCGCGCTGTAACGCGGAGGCCCGCCCGGGGTCTCTTAGGGCAACTCCATCTTTTCGAACACGAGGTACGAGAACTTGAGCACGAACGGCACCAGCCGCTACCAGGAGGACAAGGTCCGCGTCGCCATCATCGGCGTCGGGAACTGCGCCTCGTCCTTCGTCCAGGGCGTCCAGTACTACAAGGACGCCGACCCGGCCGAGCAGGTCCCGGGCCTCATGCACGTCGACCTCGGCGGCTACCACGTGCGCGACATCGAGTTCTCGGCCGCGTTCGACATCGACGCGGACAAGGTCGGCAAGGACCTCTCCGAGGCGATCTTCGCCGGCCAGAACAACACGCTCAACTTCGCCGGCGAGGTGCCCCATCTCGGCGTCGAGGTGATGCGCGGGATGACCCACGACGGGCTCGGCAAGTACCTGTCGCAGAAGATCACCAAGGCCCCGGGCTCGACCGTCGACATCGCGCAGGTCCTCAAGGACACGCGCACCGACGTCGTCGTCTCCTATCTCCCGGTCGGCTCCGAGCAGGCGACCAAGTGGTACGTCGAGCAGATCCTCGAGGCCGGCTGCGGCTTCGTGAACTGCATCCCGGTGTTCATCGCCCGCGAGGACTACTGGAACAACCGCTTCGTCAAGGCCGGGCTCCCGATCGTCGGCGACGACATCAAGTCCCAGGTCGGCGCGACGATCGTGCACCGTCAGCTCGCCCGCCTGTTCCACGACCGCGGCGTCAAGCTGATGCGCACGTCGCAGCTCAACGTCGGCGGGAACATGGACTTCTTCAACATGCTCGAGCGCGAGCGGCTGGAGTCCAAGAAGGAGCTCCAAGACCAACGCCGTCACCTCGATCATCGGCCACGACCTGCCCGCGGACGACGTCCACGTCGGCCCGTCGGACTACGTGCCGTGGCTCACCGACCGCAAGTGGGCGCACATCCGGCTCGAGGGCCAGGCGTTCGGCGACGTGCCGCTGCAGGCGGAGCTCAAGCTCGAGGTCTGGGACTCGCCGAACTCGGCCGGCATCGTCACCGACGCCGTCCGGCTCTGCAAGCTCGCCCTCAACCACGGCGTCGCCGGCCAGCTCGACGGCCCGTCCTCCTACCTGATGAAGTCCCCGCACTACGCAGCGCCCGACGACGAGGCGCGCGAGCTGTCCGAGGAGTTCATCGTGAAGCACGCGCGGCTCAGCGCCGCGGCCCGGCAGGCACAGGGCGGCGAGGACGCCGCGCCTGCCGAGCAGCAGGCGCAGGCCTAGCCGCATGCGCCGCGCGGCGGCGGTCCTGGCGGTCGTCGTCGCGGCGGCGCTGGGCGCCGCCGCGCCCGCGGCCGCGGCACCCCGGACGCCCACCGACGTCCGGGTCATGTCGTTCAACATCTGGCTCGGCGGGGACGTCGTCGACTTCGGCGGCGTCGTCCGCGCGATCCAGGCCGCCGACGCCGACATCGTCGGCCTGCAGGAGGCGGAGGGGAACACGGGCCGGATCGCCAAGGCGCTCGGCTGGCCGTACTGGAGCGACCGGCTCCACGTCGTCTCGCGCTACCCGCTGATCGACCCGCCCGGCGCGGGCGGGCAGTACGTGCTCGCGCAGGTGAAGCCGGGGCAGGTCTTCGCGCTCGCCAACGAGCACCTCCCGTCCGATCCCTACGGCCCGTACCTCGTCCGGGACGGCAAGTCGCTGCGGCAGGTCCTGCGCAACGAGCGCGCCACCCGCATGCCCGCGGCCCGCGCGGCGCTCCGCGGCGTGCGCCCCGCGCTCGACGCCGGGATCCCGACGCTCCTGACCGGCGACTTCAACGCGCCGTCGTACCTCGACTGGACGCCGGCGACCGTCGGGACCCGCAACGGCCTGCGCTACCCGGTCGCGTGGCCGGTGAGCCGCGCGTTCGCCGCCGCGGGCTTCCAGGACAGCTATCGCGTCGTCCACCCCGACCCGGTCGCGAACCCCGGGATCACGTGGACGTTCGGCTATCCGTTCCCGCGCCTGCGCAGCAACGAGGTCGTCGACCGGATCGACTACGTCCAGGCCTCGCGCGGCGTGCAGGTGCTCGACAGCGGGATCGCCGGGCCGTCCGGCACGCCCGACGTCACGGTGCCGATCGACCCGTGGCCGTCCGACCATCGCGGCGTCGATCTCCACGGTGCGGCTCACGCCCGTCGTCCCGCCGCTCTACGCGTCGGTGATCGACCGCCGCGTCGAGCAGGGCGACCCGATCCTCGTGCGCTACGCGGCGCAGCCGAAGCAGCCGCGGATGACGCTGCGGATCGTGCGCCACGGCGGCGCCGCGGACGCCGCGCTGATGCAGCTCCCGCCGCAGGAGGCGGGCTACTACGGCGCCGTCCGCTTCGGCTCCGGCGCGCTCGCGCCCGGGCGCTACGACGCGCTGCTGGTCGACCACGACGGCGACGTCCGCTCGCGGGCGTCCTTCTGGGTCGTCAAGCCCGGCGCGCGGCCCGCGCTGCGCGTGCCCGCGACCGTCCCCGCGAAGCAGCCGATCCGCGTCGCCTGGCGCAACGCGCCCGCCGACCGCTTCGACTGGGTCGGGATCTGGAAGGCGGGCGACGGCGACCTCTTCAACTACTACGGCTTCGCCTACACGCGTGCGCGTGTCGCCGGCCACGCGCGGCTCGACGGGCTGCCGCCCGGGCGCTACGTCGCGCGGCTGCTGGCCGACGACGGATACGCGGTGCTGGCGCAGCGGTCGTTCACCGTCGCGCCGCGCCGCTGAGCGCGGCGCCTATGCTTCACCGCTGGTGAGCGCGCCGTTCGCCATCGCGCAGGTCTCCCCCCACCCATGGGAGGACGAGCATGAGGTCGGTGACTTCGTGCGGTCGCTGGCACGGCGGCTGGCCCAGCGCGGACACCGGATCGTCGTGCTCGCGCCGTCGCGCTCGCCCGAGCTGGTGCGCGAGTCGCGGCGGCTGATCCGGGCGGGCGAGTTCTTCGCGCCCGACGGCGAGGTGCAGGTGCTCGGCGTCGGCGAGCTGCTGCCGCTCTCGCCCTCGCGGCGCGGCGCCGCCCCTGCGCCGCCGCTCGACGTCGCGCGCACGCTCGAGGACGTGCTCGGACGCGCGCCGCTCGACTTCGTCCACGTCCACGAGCCGTTCGCGCCGAGCACCGCCTCGGTCGCGCTGCGCCAGTCGCGGTCGCTCAACGTGGGGACGTTCCACGCGCCCGCCGAGCGCGTCATCTCGACCCAGGTCGGGCGCCGCTTCGTCGAGCGCTTCTTCGGCCGGCTCGACGCGCGCACCGCCTCGTTCGACGCGACCCGCCTGCGGATGGAGCGCGCGTTCCCCGCCGACTACCGGGTGGTGCGGCCCGGGGCCGACCCGCCGCCGCCGGGCGCGCCCGCGCGCGGCGACGGGCCGCTGCACATCGCGTTCGTCGACCACGAGGACCGCCAGGCGCTGCGGCTGTTCCTGCGCGCGCTGCGGCGGCTGCCGGCCGGGCTCGACTGGCGCGCGACCGTGCTGACCGGCCCGGGCGCGCGCACGCCGGCGCTGCGCAGCCGGCTCGCCGATCGCGTCACGGTGGTCGCCGGCGCGGAGGGGGACGTGCTCGCCGCCGCCGACGTCGTCGTGGCGGCGTCCGCCGGCCAGGCGCCGGCGCCCGGGCTGCTCGTCCGCGCGCTCGGCGCGGGCGCGATCCCGCTCGCGAGCGAGCTGCCCGTCTACACCGAGGTGGTCGAGGGCCGCGGGCTGCTCTTCCCGCCCGCCGACGTCGACGTCCTCGCCGCGCAGCTCGAGCGCCTGATCGGGGACGACGCGCTGCGCGGCCGGCTCGCCGGCGCCGTGGCGGCGGCCGGGCCCGAGCTCTCGTGGGACGCCGTCGCCGGTCGCTTCGAGGCGATCTACGAGGAGGTCGCCGCGCGCCGCCATCCGCCGCGCGCCGACGACGGGCAGCGCGCACGGCTCGCCGCGCGCCGGCTGATCGACGTCGACCTGCACATGCACACCGACCACTCGTCCGACTGCGCGACGCCGGTCGAGGTGCTGCTCGCGACGGCGCGCGAGCAGGGGCTCGGGGCGATCGCGGTGACCGACCACAACGAGATCTCCGGCGCGCTCGACGCGCGCGCCAAGGCGGCCGAGTACGGCGTCAAGGTGATCGTCGGCGAGGAGGTGATGACCGCGACGCAGGGCGAGGTGATCGGCCTCTTCCTCGAGGAGAAGATCCCGCGCGGCATGTCGCTCGCCGAGACGATCGCGGAGATCCGGCGCCAGGGCGGGCTCGTCTACGTCCCGCACCCGTTCGACCGGATGCACTCCGTGCCCGACTACGAGCACCTGCTCGCGGTCGTCGAGGACGTCGACGCGATCGAGGTCTTCAACCCGCGGATCGCGATCCCGGCCTACAACGAGGAGGCCGTGCGGTTCGCGGGCAAGTACCGGATCGTCGGCGGCGCGGGCTCGGACTCGCACGTCGCGCAGGGGCTCGGCTCGCTGCGGATCCGGATGCGCGACTTCGACGGGCCGGACGAGTTCCTCGCCTCGCTCGCCGACGCCGACATCGTCGGCCGCCCGTCGTCGCTCTACTACGCGCAGGTCCAGGCGCTGAAGTTCCTCCAGACCCGCGCCACGCCGCCCGCCGCCCGGCGTGCGGCGCGCGAGCGCAAGATCCGCCGCGCGACCTCGGGGCGCAATCGTTGATGCAGGGGAGAGGGGAACCGGGGCAGGCCGCCAAACCTCTCGGAGCGATGCCGGCGACCGACGACGAGATCCGCGAGAAGTACCTCGAGCGCGCGATCCGCGAGCTCAACCACTTCACGCGCGACCTCCAGGCGTGCTCGGCCTGTCCGCGCGGCAGCCTGATGCCGATCCTCGGCTCGGGCCATCCGCAGGCCGACGTGTTCCTGCTCAAGTACGCGCCGACCGCGTCGGAGATCGAGGAGGGCGTCGCGTTCTACGGGCGCTCCGGGACGGCGCTGATGAAGTCGCTGCGGCGGCTCGAGATCGACCCGCTCGCGGTCTACGGGACGCTGTGCGTGAAGTGCCCGGTGCCCGACACCTCGATGGCCGCGCCGGAGTGCGTCGCGCGGCTGGTCGAGGAGCTCGCGATCGTGCAGCCGCGGATCGTCGTGGTGATGGGGCCCGAGGCGCTCGAGACGCTCAACGAGCTCGCGCTGCCGCTGGCGCAGGAGGTCCACGACCGGCCGGGCGAGCTGCAGCCGCTGACCCCGTCGATCGAGGCGCTCTACACGCCGAACATCGACGACGCGCTCGACGAGGAGTCGGCCAAGCGCGCGTTCTGGACGGCGTTCCGGAAGCTCGGCGACTGGTACGCCGACTTCCCGCCGTACTGAGCTTCGAACTGCGGCAGTGAGCAGCAACACCGGGCGTCGCGTTTGTCGCGGTATGCGACACAAACGCGACACGCAGGCCGGGGCCCGCCCGCTCGATGCCCGCTGTTGACGTTCGCCGGCGTCGCCGCGGCTACCTGATCCGCACCGGCGTCCCGACCGGCATGATCCGCGCGAGCTTGCGGATCCTCGGGTTCGGGACGCGGATGCAGCCGTGCGACGGCCGGCCCGGGATCAGCTCGGGCTGGTTCGTGCCGTGGATCCCGACGACGCCGCCGCCGGGCCAGTCGCTCAGCTTCGAGTAGGCGGCGGTGCCGAACGCCCACGGGCCGTAGATCGGGCTGCCGCCGAGGTTGGGGAGCCGCTCGCGGATCCAGAACTTCCCGCCCGGCGTGCCGGTGCCGGGCGCGCCGACGCCGATCGGCGAGCGCCAGATCACCTTGCCGCGCTTGCGCAGCGTGGCGCGCAGCCTGCGGCGGTCGATCGTGAGCTGGGTCTCGACCAGCTCGAGGTTGGAGAGCTGCTCCTGGCGGACCCAGCCGGTGCGCCCGTTCGGGCGGCCGGGGATGCGGATCTTGATCCAGACCTGGCCGCCGGCGTGGTCGACGTGCGACGCGAGCGCCAGGTAGACCTCGGGCAGCCCGTCCTCCGTGTTCCAGCGCAGCGCGCCGATCGCCTTGCTCTTCCACGACGGCTTCGAGCGGATGCCGCCGCGCAGGTTGGTGTGCGCCCAGCGCGTGATCGTCCGCTCGTTCGAGAGCCGCTCGTTCCCGAGCGCCGAGCGGTCGCCCTTCGGCCGGAGCGGGAGGTCCGCGGCCTGCGCGGCCGCCGGCAGGGCGAGCAGGAGCAGCAGCGCGAGGGGGAGCAGGCGGCGCATCTGCGGTCTGAGTGTAGGAGCGGCCAGCCGCGGATCGGGGCCGCCTCGACGAACGTCCGGTGCTCAGATCTCGAGCACGATCTTGCCGAGCTTGGCGCCCGCCTGGAAGCGCGCGTAGGCGTCGGCGACGGCGTCGAGCGGGAACGTCGCGGTGACCGGCACGATGAGCTCGCCGGAGGCGAAGCCCGGCAGCACCGCGCGCTCCACCAGCCGCGCGGCGGCGGCCTTGTCCTCGAGCGACCGCGCGCGCAGGACCGAGCCGTGGATCCGCGCGCGGCGGACCATCAGCACGTGCAGGTTGATCTCGGCCTTCGCGCCCGCCCCGACGCCGATCGTGCAGATCCGCCCGCACTCGGCCAGCGCGAGCGAGGTTCTTCGCCATGTTCGGCGCGCCGACCAGCTCGAGGATCACGTCGAACGGCCCGTACTCCTCGAACCCCTCGGGCTCGATCGCGTTGATCCCGAGCGCGGCGATCTGCTCGCGCGCGGCGGCGTCGCGCACGGTGGCGGTGACGCGCGCGCCGGCCATCCGCGCGAGCTGGGTCCCGGCCATCCCGACGCCGCCGGCCGCGCCGTGGACGAGCACCCGCTCGCCGACCACGAGCCCCGCCTGGGTGAACAGCGCGTCGTGCGCGGTGGTGAACGCCTCCGGCACGCCGCCCGCCGCGATCCAGTCGAGCTCCTCCGGGACCGGCATCGCGGCGCGCTCGTGCACGAGCGCGAGCTCGCCCTGGCCGCCGCCGCCGACGACCGCCATGACGCGGTCGCCGGTCTCGAAGCGGGTGACGCCGCGGCCGGCGCCCACGACCTCGCCGGCGAGCTCGAGGCCGGGGATGTCGGGCGGCGAGCCGGGCGGCGCCGGATAGCCGCCCTTGAGCTGGAGGATGTCGGCGCCGTTGATGCCGGCGGCGCGGACCCGGACGAGGAGCTCGTTGCCCTCCGGAACGGGATCCGGCTGGTCCTCGACGGCGATCGAGCCGTCGCGGATCGTGGCGGCGCGCATGTTCGCGATGCTCTCACACGTTGATCTGGCGATGCGTCGCGGCAGGAGTCGTCCGCGGCGGCACCGAAAAGATGGCTGACACCCGGCCAACCGGGTAGAAAGCGCTTGCCATGCGGCCCAGCCTTCCGCAGATCGCCGTCCCACCGCTGTGGCGCGAGACGCGCTACGGATTGGAGTGGGCCGCCCTGCGCCGGTCGGCCGTCCTGCAGGGCGCGGGGGTGCCGGAGGGCGACGGGCGCGGCGTGCTGCTGATCCCCGGCTTCATGGCCGGCGACGGCTCGCTCGCGACGATGACGCGCTGGCTGCGCGCCGCCGGCTGGCACACGAAGCGCGCCGGGATCCGCGCGAACGTCGACTGCTCCGAGGTCGCCTGCGCGCGGCTGGAGGAGCGGCTCGAGCGGCTGGCGGAGTCGACCGGCGAGCGCGTCGTCGTGATCGGCCAGAGCCGCGGCGGCGTGTTCGCCAAGGCGCTGGCCGCGCGCCGGCCGGAGCTCGTCTCCGGCATCGTCGGGCTGGGCTCCCCGATCGTCTCGATGCTCGCCGTGCACCCGGTCGTGCTGGCCCAGGTCGGGTTCGTCGCCGCGCTCGGCGGCGGGCGGATGCCGGGCATGCTCTCGTGGCGCTGCCTGCGCGGCGACTGCTGCGCGCCGTTCCGCGAGGCGCTCCAGGGCCCGTTCCCGCCCGAGGTCGGCTACGTCTCGCTCTACTCGACCTCGGACGGCGTGGTCGACTGGCACTCCTGCCTCGACCCGGCCGCGGACTGCGTCGAGATCCACAGCTCGCACTGCGGCATGAGCGTCAACGCCGGAGGCCTACCGGGCGATCGCCCACGCGCTGCGCCGCTTCACCGTCGCCGACGCGACGGGCTGGGCGCAGGCCGCCTAGCGCGTCGTGTAGATCCCGGTCGGGACGGCGTGGTAGCCCTTCGCGCCGACGGCGACCGCGAGCGCGCTGCGCGGCTCCTCGCCCGCGGCGACGCGCTCGAGCGCGTACGCGAAGTCCCAGCGCGGCGCCCAGCCGAGCTGCTCGCGGGCGCGGGCGTTGTCGTAGACGCGGTCCAGCCCCGCCGGCAGCCGCCAGCCGCGCGGGCCGAAGACGGCGTCGACGCCGGGGAACAGCCGCCGCACGACGCCGGCGGCGTCATCGCGCAGCTGCGGCAGGTCGGCGCGGGTGAACGGCGTGGTCGCGCTCACGATGAAGCGGCCGAAGCCGACCTCGGCGGCGCGGGCGAGCGCGCAGCGGTGGGCGCCGACGACGTCCTCGAGGTCGACGCGCCGGTTGAGCAGCTCGTTCACCTTGAGGTTGGCGTCGTCGAACGCGGCGCGCACGTCGTCGCGGTCGTCCGCCTCGGGGAAGAAGCGCGACGTGCGCAGGATCACCACCGGCAGGCCGTGGTCGCGGTGCACGAGCTCGCACAGGTCCTCCGCCGCGGTCTTGGTGACGCCGTAGACGTTGCGCGGGACCGGCGTGACGTCCTCGGTGATCCACGCGGCCGGCGCGCCGGGCGGCGGCGCGAGCGCGCGGCCGAACGCGCTCGTCGTGCTGGTGAACACGAAGGCGCCCGTCCCGGCCGCGACCGCCTCCTCGAGCAGGTTGACGGTGGCGGTGATGTTCGCGTCGACGAAGTCGCGCCGGGCGTGGCTGCCGACGTGCGGCTTGTGCAGCGTCGCGGCGTGCAGCACCGCGTCGACCCCCGCGACCGCGCGGCGCGCGACGTCGCGGTCGGCGAGCGACCCGACGAGGTCGGTGTAGGGCGAGGGCAGCAGGTCGGCGCCGCGGACGTCCTCGCCCGCGTCGCGCAGGACGCGGACGAGCGCCTCGCCGAGATGGCCCGCGCTGCCCGTGACGAGGATCCGCATCGCTAGCGGTCGGGGTTGGCGACGCCGGCCGGGCCGGCCTCGAACCGCGCGACGCACTCGATGTGCGGGGTCTGCGGGAACATGTCGACCGGCCGCACGCGCTGGAGCTCGTAGCCGGCCTCGACGAGCTGCGCGGCGTTCGGCGCGAGCGTCGTCGGGTTGCACGAGACGTAGACGATCCGCTTCGGCCCGGCCTCGACGATCCGGCGCACGACCTTCTGCGACAGGCCGGCGCGCGGCGGGTCGATGACGACGACGTCGGGCTTGCCCGCCTCCTCGACGAGGTCGCGCATGGCGAGCCGGATGTCGCCGGCGAAGAAGCGCGCGTTGGTGATCTCGTTGCGGCGCGCGTTGTCGATCGCGTCGGCCACCGCCCGCTCGACGATCTCGACGCCGACGACCTCGCGCGCGCGGCTGGCCAGCTCCAGGCCGATCGTGCCGATCCCGCAGAAGAGGTCGAAGACCAGCTCGTGGCCGCGCAGGTCGGCGAACTCGACCGCCGCGCCGTAGAGGACCTCGGCCATCTCCGTGTTGGTCTGGAAGAACGCGTCGGGCGAGATCAGGAACTCGAGGTCGCCGAGCTCCTCGCGCAGCCGCTTGGAGCCCTTGATCCGCTTCGTCTCGCCGCCCTGGGTGCTCTCGCCGAGGTCGGCGGTGCGGGTCCAGAACAGCCCCTCGCAGTCGACCGCGGCGGCGAGCGAGTCGGTGTCGATCGCGCCGGGCGAGCTGACGAGCCGGACCTGCAGCTCGCCGGTCCGCCGGCCCTCGCGCACGACGAGGTTGCGCAGCAGGCCCTGCTGGGTGCGCCGGTCCCAGGCGCCGAGGCCCTGCGCACGCGCCCAGGCGAGCACCTGCTCGCGGGCCGCGTTGCCGCGCTCGGAGGCGAGCAGGCAGTCGTCCATCGGGACGATCTCGTCCCAGCGACCGGGTGCGTGGAAGCCGCACACGAGCGTCCCGTCCGGGCCGGTGCCGAACGAGTACTCGAGCTTGTTGCGGTAGCGCCACTGCTCGAGCGCGGGGACGATCGGGTCCTGCGCGAAGCCGTCGAGCCTCCCGATCCGGCGCAGGGCGTCGCCGACCTGCTCGGCCTTGACCTCGAGCTGGCGGTCGTACGCGAGCACCTGCCACGGCGCGCCGGGATGGTCGGCGACCGGCGCGATCCGGTCGGGCGAGGGCTCGAGCACCTCGACCGCCCGCGCCTCGGCGTACGCGCGCTTGGACTTGCCGACGACGGCGCGCACGCGGTCGCCCGGCAGCGCGCCGGCGACGAACACGACGTAGCCGTCGAGCCGCGCCACGCCGTTCCCGCCGTGGGCGAGCGAGTCGACGGTGAGCTCGAGCTCCGCCCCGCGGGCGGGCCGCGTGGAGGTGGGGGGCGTGGTCACGCTCCGAGGGTACCTAGGCCAGGCGGCGCTCGACCGCCGCGAGGACGGTCTTGCGGTTCGCGTTCGCGCGCTCGTAGGTGCGGATCCGGCGCAGCTGCGCCAGGTCGAGGCCGTCGAGCCGGTCGGCGATCTCCGCCGCGGTCAGGTCGTCGTAGCCCGTGATCGCCGGCTGGCTGCCGGCGACGCGCCGGGCCATGTCGAGCGGGCCGCTGAGGACGCCGTCGGCGCCGCTGCGGCCGCGGGCGACGAGGGCCGCGACGAGCTCGGCGGCGTCGGAGCGCGTGATCCGGCCGCGCTGCACCGCCTCGTCGACGACCTCCTGCAACCGGGCTCGCGTGAGGACCACGAGGTCGATCGGCGCCGGTGCCTTGCGTTGCTGGGCCGCCATCACCACTCCTTACCCTACGCCCACCCGCTCGCTCACACGCGATAGCGTCGCGCGCCATGCTCGTGCTGAGCTGGAACCTGTTCCACGGGCGTGCCGACCCGGCGGCGGGGCGCCCGCTGCTCGTCGAGTTCTGCCGCACGATCGCGGCGTGGGACTGGGACGTCGCGCTGCTCCAGGAGGTGCCGCCGTGGTGGCCGCGCCCCCTCGGAGCGGCCAGCGGGGCGAGCGCGCGGATGGCGCTGACCTCGCGCAACTTCCCGCTCTTCGCGCGGCGCGCGCTCGCGAAGCGCAACCCGGACCTGATCACCGCGAACGGCGGCGGCTGCAACGCGATCCTCGTGCGCGGGATGCCGATCGGCGAGCACCGGATCCGCGAGCTGACGAAGCGGCCGGAACGGCGCGTGATGCACGGGATCACGCTGCCGGGGATCGGCTGGGTCGTGAACCTCCACGCCTCGACGCACCCGCCGGAGCAGCGCCGCGCCGACCTGATGGGCGCCGCGGCGACCGCGCTCGAGTGGGCGGACGGCGCTCCGCTGCTGTTCGGGGGCGACATGAACTCGACCGCGCCGGCGATGCCGGGGCTGGTCCGGCTCGGCGGCCATCACGTCGACCACTTCTTCACCGACGGGCGGCCGGGCGAGGTCGAGATCCTCGACGCCGCGCCGCTCTCGGATCACCTGCCGCTGCGCGTGCGCGTCTGAGCCGCTTCGCGGAGCGCCGCGACCATCGCGGCGGCCGCGGGCCGCTCCAGCCCGCCGCGGCGCGCGGCGGCGAAGATCCGCCGCGTCACCGGGACGTCCGCCACGGGGTGGATCCCGACCTCCGGCCCGCCGAACGCGGGCAGCGCGAGCCGGGGACCATCGCGACGCCGAGGCCGGCGAGCGCGACGGTGACCCGCGGGGATCGCGGCCGATCACGGTGCTGGGCGGCGCGATCGCGCTCGCCGGCGTGGCGCTCGCGACGCGCCGTCAGCCCCTGCGCGGCAGGCCGAAGCCGCGCAGCATCAGCAGCGCCTTCTCTCCGAGCGTGCCCGCCCGCGGCAGCACGCCCAAGGCCACCGCGGCGCCGTAGGCGTCGAAGAACGCCCGCACGCGGTACAGCTTCTCCTCGCGCAGCTCGGCGAAGAAGACCACGTGCAGGACGACCGGCCGGTTCGTCGCCGTGAGCCCCTCGAGCGCGCCGCGGTGCGTGCCGAGCAGCTTCGCCGGCGCGCTCGCGTGCGTCCCGTCGGTGAGGCGCGGGCCGGTCGGGTGCAGCCGCGCGTCCGGGAACGCCTCCCAGACCTTGGCCGCGCGCGCCGCGATCGCCGCCGCGCCGACGAGCGGCTCGGAGGTCAGCGGGTCCTCGTAGTGGACGTCCGGGTCGCACAGCGCCGCGAAGGCCCCCGGGTCGCGCCCGGACCACGCCCGCTCCCAGCCGTCGAACAGCGCGTCGGCGGGGCTCAGAACTGCGCGACCCCGTCCTCGGGGGTGGACGCCTGCGCGAAGAGCCGGCGCGGGATCCGCCCGGCGCGCGCCGCGAGCCGGCCGCCCTCGACGCCGAGCCGGATCGCCTTCGCCATCGCGACCGGGTCCTCGGCGCGCGAGATCGCGCTCGCGCACAGGACGGCGTCGCAGCCGAGCTCCATCGCGAGCGCGGCGTCCGACGCCGTGCCGACGCCGGCGTCGAGGATCACCGGGACGCCCGCGTGCTCGCGGATCAGCCGCAGGTTGTACGTGTTGAGCAGGCCCATGCCCGACCCGATCGGCGAGCCGAGC
Source organism: uncultured Solirubrobacteraceae bacterium (assembly GCA_963724145.1). GTDB lineage: Bacteria > Actinomycetota > Thermoleophilia > Solirubrobacterales > Solirubrobacteraceae > DASQMT01. The sequence continues at coordinate 42,474 of CAVRTO010000038.1, read as the reverse complement.
GGCATCACCGCGGCGCAGCCGACGTCCTCCAGGCGGCGCGCGAGGATCGGGTCGTCGTTCGTGTACGGCAGGACGACGAAGCCGGCGTCGACCAGCTCCTCCGCCGCCTCGAGCAGCGCGGGCGCGTCGGGCAGCAGCGTGCGGTCGTCGCCGATCACCTCGAGCTTGACCCAGTCGGTCCCGAACGCCTCGCGGGCGAGCTTCGCGGTCAGCACCGCGTCACGGGCGGTGAAGCAGCCCGCGGTGTTGGGGAGGAGCTGGACGCCGGCGGCGTCGAGCACGTCGACGAGCGAGCCGCGCGCCGCCGGGTCGATCCGCCGCAGCGCGACGGTCACGAGCTCCGAGCCGCTCGCCTCGATCGCCGCCGCGAGCGACTCGAGCGAGCGGAAGCCGCCCGTGCCCAGCAGCAGCCGCGAGCCGAGCTCGCGGCCGGCGATGGTCAGCGGATCGGCGGCGGTGTCGGTCACGCTCATGCTCAGCCTCCCTGGATCGCGCGCAGGACCTCGACCCGCGCGCCCTCGTCGAGCTCGGTCGTCTCCCACTCGCCGCGCGGCACGACCTCGGCGTCGACCGCGACGGCGACCCCGCGCGCGCCGCCGGGGACGTCGAGCGCGTCGAGCAGCGCCCGCACGGTGGTCCCGGGCGCGAGGTCGCGCGCCTCGCCGTTGAGCAGGATCGTCACGCCGCCACCGGCGCGAGCCGCGCGGGGTCGGCGGGGGCGGCCCAGTCCGGCAGCGGCTCGCCGCGCAGCGCGGCGGCGGCCAGGTCGCCGGTCAGGCCGGAGAGCAGGATGCCGTTGCGGTGGTGGCCGGTGGCCACGAACACGCCGCCGTCGGCGGGACCGATGGCGGGCAGGTTGTCGGGCGTCGCCGGGCGCAGGCCGGCGAGCAGCTCCTCGACCTCCAGCTCGAGCACGCCGGGCACGACCTCGGACAGGTCGCGCAGCAGCTCGAACACCCCGCCCGCGGTCGGCGCGGTGTCCCAGCCGCGCTCCTCCATCGTCGCGCCGAGCACGTAGCGGCCGTCGGCGCGCGGGACCAGGTAGGCGTCGTGGGTCCGGACCGTGCGCGTGACGAGCCCCGCCCCGCGCGGATCGCGCAGGCGCAGCACCTGGCCCTTGACCGGGCGCACGGGGAGCCCGGTGAGCGCGCCGGTCCGGGCGCCGGCGGCGACGAGCACGGCGCCCGCGGCGACCGTCTCGCCGCCGGCGAGGCCCACCGTGTGCGGCGTCACCCGCTCGGCGCGCGCGCCCTCGCGCAGCTCGCCGCCGGCGTTGCGCACGGCGGCGCGCAGCGCCGCCACGAGCCGGCGCGGGTCGACGGAGTGGTCGCCGGCGACGTCGAGCGCGAGCCGCACGGTCGGCGCGAGCGCCGGCTCGGCGCGGCGCGCGGCGGACGGCAGCAGCCGCTCGACCTCGAGGCCGCGCCGGCGGCGGAAGGCGAGCAGCCGGTCGAGCGACTCGGCCTCGTCGCGGTCGCGGGCGACGATCAGCGTGCCCGTGCGGTGCAGGCCCGGGTCCTCGCCCGCGGCCTCGGCGAGCTCGGCGGCGAAGGCGGGGAACCCGGCCGCGGCGCGCAGGCCGAGCTCCAGCAGCGCGTTCTCGCCGAAGCTCGACTCGGCGACGGGCGCGAGCATCCCGGCGGCGACGTGCCAGGCGCCGGGCTCGCCGGCGTCGAGCACGGTGACGCGCAGGCCGGACTGCGCGGCGCGCCACGCGGCCGCCAGCCCGATCGGGCCGCCGCCGACGACGGCGACGTCCGGCTTGGCCTGTCCCACCACCACGACTGTTGTGCTCCTTCCCTACGCCGGCACGACCCGGATCAGGTTCGACGGTCGGCGCCCCGATGGCGCCCTCTCAGCCCGGCAGCGGGCTCCCGTATGTGGTGCGAAGCCTAGCGCGCGGCGCCTGCTTTCCTTGTCCCTGTGCGCCCTCGCGACCGGATCGGCTCGGCCCGGCTGTACCTCGTCTGCGACGCGCGCCCGCGGGCCTTCCTGGACGCGGCGCTGCGCGGCGGGGTGGACGTGATCCAGCTGCGCGACAAGACGCTCGGCGACCCCGGTCTGATCGAGGCGGCGCGGGCGTTCCGCGCCGCCGCGGACGCCGCCGGCGCGCTGTTCATCCTCAACGACCGGCCGGACCTCGTCGACGGCGTGCGCCGCGGACGGCGTCCACGTCGGGCAGGACGACGGCAGCGTGGCGGCCGCGCGCGCGGCCGCTGGGCCGGACCGGATCGTCGGCCGGTCGACGCATGCGCCGGAGCAGGGCGCGGAGGCGGACGCCGACCCGGACGTCGACTACCTCGCGGTCGGGCCGGTGCACGCGACGCCGACGAAGCCCGGGCGCCCGGCCGCCGGGCTCGCGTACGTCGAATGGGCCGCCGCGCACGTCGCCACGCCGTGGTTCGCGATCGGCGGGCTCGACGCCGGCAACGTCGGCGACGTCGCCGCGCGCGGCGCGCGCCGGATCGTCGTGGTGCGCGCGATCGCGGACGCCGCGGACCCGGAGGCCGCCGCCCGCGCGCTGCGCGAGCGGCTGGAGGTGCCCGTTGCCGCGCAGCCGTAAGCGCCGGCCGGCCGACGGCCCCGCCCCGCCGCGCGCCGCCGACGCGCCGGACGACCGGATGGCCCGCGGCTACGCCCGCGGCCGCGAGCGCGACGCCGCCGCCCGCGCGGCGCTGCAGCCGCTCGCGCCCGGGGAGCGCCCGCTCGCGCTCCGGCTGTCGGTCGCGCTCGCCCTGTTCATCGCGATCACCAACGTCGTCCTCCTGCTCGCCGGCTACGAGGTCGACGGCCAGCGCCCGTCGACCGCCGGCTCGCTGATCTTCGCCGGGCTCATGGTGGCCGCGGCGATCGGCATGTGGCAGCGGCGCTACTGGGCGGTGCTCGGCTTCGAGGCGCTGCTCGGGATCGCGATCGTCTTCGCCGCGATCAGCCTGATGGTCGCCTCGAACCTCACCGCGGCCGCGCTCTGCCTCGGGATCATCGCCGTCTCGGCCCCGCTGTTCTGGTTCCTGATCCGCGTGATGGCCCGGATCCAGCTCCCGGCGCGGCGCGAGCGCGAGCGCGTCGGCTAGCCTCATCCGCCACCATGCCTGAGAGCTACGACTGCATCGTCATCGGATCCGGGCCGGGCGGGTACGTGGCGGCGATCCGCGCGGCCCAGCTCGGCATGAAGACCGCCATCGTCGAGAAGGACGAGATCGGCGGGCGCTGCCTCAACTACGCCTGCATCCCCGCGAAGGCCGTGCTGCGCGTCGCGGACATCGTCAGCGAGATCGACGACGCGGCCGAGTTCGGCATCAGCGTGCCCGACCGCTCGATCGACTTCGGCGCGGTCGGCGAGCGCCGCCGCAAGGTCATCAAGACGCTGACCGGCGGCGTCGCCGGCCTGATGAAGAAGAACAAGATCGACGTGATCGAGGGATTCGGCTCCGTCACCCGCGACGCGAACGTCCGCGTCGGCGAGGAGGAGTACGAGGCCAAGTCGGTGATCCTCGCCACCGGCTCCGTCGGCAAGCCCGTCCCGGGCACCGAGTTCGGCGGCCGCGTGATCGGCACCGAGCAGGCCTGGGCGCTCGAGCAGCTGCCGCAGACGCTCGCCGTGATCGGCGCGGGCGCGTCCGGCGCCGAGATCGCCTCCGCCTACGGGCGCATGGGCGTCGACGTGCACCTGTTCGAGGCGCTCGACCGCGTCCTCCCGACCGAGGACGCCGACATCTCCAAGGTCGCCGGCCGCGCGTTCGCGAAGCAGAACATCAGCGTCCACACCGGCACGCTCGTCGAGAACGTGCAGTCCGGCGACGCGTCGGTGACGTTCAAGTACGGCGACGAGCAGGGCGAGGCCGAGTACCTCGTCATCGCCGCCGGGCGCGGTCCGGACATCGAGGGCCTCGGGCTCGAGGAGGCCGGCGTCGAGCTCGACGACCGCGGCCTGATCGCGGTCGACGGCCGGATGCGCACGTCGCTCCGCAACGTCTACGCGATCGGCGACCTCGTCCCCGGCCCCGCGCTCGCGCACAAGGCCTCCGACGAGGGGATCATCGCCGTCGAGGACGCGGCGGGCATCGAGACCCATCCGCTCGAGTACCCCGACATCCCGCGCGCGACGTTCTGCACCCCGAACGTGGCCTCGTTCGGGCTCACCGAGGAGCAGGCGCGCGAGGAGGGGATGGACGTCGTGATCGGCAAGGTCCAGTACGGCGCGGTCGGCGCCGGCACCGTCTACGGCGACCGCTCCGGCGTGATCAAGATCATCGGCGACAAGCGCTACGGCGAGCTCGTGGGCGGGCACATCGTCGGCGCGAAGGCCGTCGACCTGATCCAGGAGCTCGTCAACGCGAAGGCGCTCGAGGGCGGCTACGCGGAGGTCGCGCGGATGGTCCACGGCCATCCGACGTTCTCCGAGGCCGTCATGGAGGCCGCCCGCGCCGCCGATGGCTGGCTCATCCACGGCTGAGCTCGCGCTGCGGCCCACGCGGGCGGACGACCTCGGCTACGTCGTCGCGGCCGAGTCCGACGCCGACAACGCGCCGTACCTCGCGCCGTCGCCGCGGGCGGAGCACGAGGGGTTCCTCGGCGACCCGCGCCAGCGGCACCTGATCGCCGAGGTCGAGGGGCGCCCGGTCGGCTTCGTGCTGATGCGGCTGCACCCGGAGGACCGCGCGGTCGAGCTGCGCCGGCTCGCGGTGACCGAGAAGGGCCGCGGCTACGGCCGCGCCACGCTCCGGGCCGTCGCGCGCGCGGCGTTCGAGGAGCACGGCGCGCACCGGCTCTGGCTCGACGTCAAGCCGCACAACGAGCGCGCCCGCGCGCTCTACCGCTCGGAGGGGTTCGTCGAGGAGGGCGTCCTGCGCGACGCGCTCCTGACCGGCGACCGCTTCGAGTCGCTCGTCGTCATGTCGCTGCTGCGCCCGGAATGGACCCCGTAGCGTTCTACTACGACCTCGCCTCGCCGGACGCGTACCTCGCGGCCGAGCGGGTCGTGCACGTGCTCGGCACGGTGCCGGAGTTCGTCCCGGTGCAGATCGGCAGCGTCGGCGGCTTCCGCTGCGCCGAGGAGGAGGCGATCTACCGGGCGGAGGTCGAGCGGCGGGCGTCCGCGCGCGAGCTGCTGCCCGTGCGCTGGCCGGACCCGTTCCCCGCCGAGACCGACTGGGCGATGCTCGTCGCGACCTACGCGAAGCAGACCGGCCGCGTCGTCGCGTACTCGCTGGCGGCGTTCCGGCAGGCGTTCGCGGCGGGGCGCGACCTCGGGGAGCGCGACTGGGTGCTCGTGGCGGCGGCCGCGGCGGAGATGCACCCGGCCGCCGTGATCAAGTCCGCCGAGCTGCGCGGGACGCGGCGCCGGCTCGACGAGGCGACGGCCGCGGCGCGCGCCGCCGGCGTCCGCGACGTCCCGGCGGTCCGGGTCGGCGACGCGGTCTTCCACGGCGACGAGGCGCTCGAGGCGGCCGCGGGGGCGATCGCGTGAAGGCCAACCGCGAGTTCGAGCTGATCGTGCGGCGCGGCGGCTTCGGCCCGGCCGCGCTCGCGGATCCGGGGCGGCTCGACCAGGTCGAGATCGTGGAGATCGCGAGCGGCGAGGTCGCGCTGTTCTGGGACACGCCCCCGGCACAGACGCGCAAGCTGACGCGCGCGCTGAAGGCGGACCTGGCGCAGCTCGAGGGCCGGGACTTCATCCGCCGCTGGCGCCGCTGGCGACCCGGCTAATCGGTCAGCTTCCGCGGGCCGCTGCCGACCATGTGGGGGACGAGCTCATACCCCTCTCTCGTCATCCGGGCAGCGGCGCCACTCCCCTCCTCCTCTCACGGCGCCGCCGTCTCTCTGCGTGTGCGGGACGCCGGCCCCTCGAGCGGGCCGGCGTCCCAAGCGCGAGTCGCTCTCAACGAGTCTTAGAACCGTCCGGGCGGCCGGCGCGCACTGGTGGGCATCCCCCAATCCCACCAAGGAGTGCGCAATGCGCAGATCCGCCATCGTGGGCGCGGCCGCGGCCGCCGCCCTCGCAGCCGGGAGCCTCGCCGTCACCAGCGGCAGCGGCTCGAGTCACCGCGAGGCGCCGAGGATCATGCTCGATCCATCGGCCGACAACACGGACGTCTACGCGTTCACCGCGCCGGACGCCCCGGGCAGCCTCACGGTCGTGTCGAACTGGGTCCCGTTCGAGGATCCGGCCGGCGGCCCGTACTTCGGCAAGCTGGACCCGGAGGCGCGGTACTACGTCAAGGTCGACAACACGGGTGACGGCGTCGAGGACGTCGCCTACCGCTGGCAGTTCAAGAACAAGTTCCGCAACCCGAACTCGTTCCTGTACGCCGCCCCGACGGTGGACTCGGTCAACGACCGGGACCTGAACTTCGTCCAGACGTACGACCTCTACCGCGAGACGTACAGCAAGGGCCGCCTCACGCGCACGCTCAAGATCGCGAAGAACGTGCCGGTGGCGCCCGACAACGTCGGGCCCAAGACGATCCCGAACTACCCGGCGGTCGCCGCCGGCGCCGTGCAGACGCTGAGCAACGGGCGTGGCAAGACGTTCGTCGGCCCGTCCGACGACGCGTTCTTCATCGACCTCGCGGCCGCGTTCGACGGGATCAACATCGACAAGCCCGGGCGCCCGGGCATCGGCCTCGGCAACCAGGGCGGCGGCAAGGACGACGTGGCGGGCTACAACACCCACTCGTTCGTGCTCCAGATCCCGGAGTCCGAGGTGACGCGGAACGCGCAAGTCCGTCTCCGGCGCCGGCGTCCGGCAACGCGGTCGTGGGCGTGTGGTCGACGACCGAGCGCAAGCGGATCAGCGTCCTCGGCAAGGGCCACAAGGGCAAGCACCACCGCTGGCAGCAGGTCAGCCGCCTCGGCAACCCGCTGATCAACGAGGTGATCATCCCGATCGGCCTCAAGGACAAGTTCAACCGCACGTCGCCCGCCGACGACGCGAAGAACTTCGGCGCGGCCGCCCTGGCGCCCGAGCCGGCGCGGCTCCTCAACGCGCTGTTCAACCTCGGCGTCAAGGAGACCAACCGGACGGACATCGTCCAGGCGCTGCTGACCGGCGTCCCCGGGCTGACCCAGATCGGGTCGAAGCCGGTGCCGGCCGACACGCTCAAGGTCAACCTCGGCGTCCCGCCGAGCGCGACGCCGAACCGCTTCGGCGTGCTGGCCAAGGACCTGGCCGGCTTCCCGAACGGGCGGCGGCTCGCCGACGACGTGGTCGACATCGAGCTGCGCGTCATCGCCGGCGCGCTGCTGGCGCCCGAGCAGGGCGGCAAGCAGATCCCGCTCGGCGACGGCGTCGACCAGAACGACAAGCCGTTCCGCTCCGCGTTCCCGTACGTGGCGCTGCCCGACTCGGCGTTCGACTCGAAGCTCAAGCGCGTCGAGCCCGCCCACGCCCCGGTCCCCCAGCCGCCGGCGTGAACCACGGGTCACGGATCCCCCGGGCGCCCGCCCGGGGGATCCCGTCCCCCGACCTGGACCTGTGAGATGACCACGACCTTCCAGCCTCCGTACCGCGTGCTCGCGATCCTCGTCGCGAGCTTCGCCGCGGCGCTCGCCGCCTTCCTGCTGCTGCGCGGCGCCGAGCCGTCGCCGGCGCCGGCGCGCGACGGCGCGGCCGCCGCCGCCCGCCCGGGAGCGGGCACCGACGCGCAGATCGCGCAGCTGCAGGCGGCCCTGCGCGGGGCGCCGCGCGCGCTCTCGCTCCGCACCCAGCTCGCCGACGCGTACCTCCAGAAGGCGCGCGAGACCGGCGACCCCGGCTTCTACGCGCGCGCCGACGGGCTCCTGCGCGGCGTGCTCGCCGCGCGGCCCGGCGATCCGGACGCGCTCGTCGGCGCCGCCTCGCTGGCGCTCTCGCGCCACGACTTCCGCCGCGGCCTGTCGCTGGCCGCGCGCGCGGCGGCGACGCAGCCCGACGCGCTCGCGCCGCTGCCGCTGCTCGTCGACGCGCAGGTCGAGCTCGGCCGCTTCGGCGCCGCGGAGCGGACGCTCCAGCGGCTGATCGACGCGAAGCCGGCGCTCCCGGGCTACGCGCGGGCGTCGTACCTGCGCGAGTTGCACGGCGACCTCGACGGCGCCGTCGCCGCGATGCGCCGCGCGGTCGCGGCCGGCGGCCCGGCGCCCGAGAGCCTCGCGTCGGTGCAGGCGCTGCTCGGCGGGCTCGAGCTCCAGCGCGGGCGCCCCGCCGCGGCGCTGCGCGCCCAGCGCGCCGCGCTGGCGGCCGTCCCCGGCTTCCCGGCCGCGGAGGCCGGGCTGGCACGGCTCGCCGCGGCGCGCGGCGACCTGGACGGCGTCGGTCCGCCGCTGGCGCGCGCTGGCGGCGCGGCTGCCGCTGCCGGAGTACGTGATCGGCCTCGGCGAGGCGCAGCTGGCGGCCGGGCGCGAGCGCGCCGGGCGGCGCGAGCTGGCGCTCGTGGGCGCCGAGCAGCGACTCACCGCCGGCGGCGTGAACGTCGACGCGGAGCTCGCCGTGTTCGAGGCCGACCACGGCGACCCGGCGCGCGCGGTCGCGCTCGGCGAGCGGGCCTGGCGCGCCGCGCCGGGGCTGCGCGCCGCGGACGCCCGCGGCTGGGCGCTGACCCGGTCCGGGCGGCCCGCGGCCGGGCTGCGCTGGGCGCACCGCGCGCTCCGGCTCGGCAGCCGCGACCCGATCCTGCGCTACCACGCGGGGATCGCGGCGGCGCGCGCGGGCCGCCCGGGCGAGGCGCGCGCGCAGCTCGAGACCGCCCTCGCGCACGGGCTCGCCGGCTGGCCGTGGCAGGCCGCGGCGGCGCGCGCCGCGCTGGAGGCGCGGTCATGAGACGGCTCGCGCTCGTCGCCGCGGTCGCCGGCGCCTGGCTCGCACTGGGCGCGGGCACGGCCGCCGCGCATCCGCTCGGCAACTTCTCCGTGAACCACCTGTCGGTCGTGCGGATCTCGGACGACCGCGTCGACGTCCGCTACCTGCTCGACCAGGCGGAGATCCCGACGTTCCGCGAGCGCGGCATGAGCGACGCCGCGGTGCTCGCGCGCAAGCGCGCCGAGGTCGCGGAGCGGCTGGTGCTGCGGGTCGACGGGCGCGTCGTGGCGCTGCGGCCGGCGGGCGCGCCGGTCCTGACGCACCCGCCCGGGCAGGGCGGGCTGCGCACGACCCGGGTCGAGCTGCCGCTGCGCGCCGCGGCCGACGCGCCGCGCGCGGTCGAGCTGCGCGACGGGACGTTCCCCGGCCGCGTCGGCTGGGTCGCCGTCCAGGCGCTGCCCGGCGCGGGCACCGCGGTGCGCACCGCCGCGCCGGCGACCGACCCGACCGGCGGCCTGCGCCGCTATCCGGCCGACCTGCTCGCGAGCCCGAGCGACGAGCGGACGGCGAGCTTCGCGGTCGCGCCCGGCGACGGGACGCTCGACGCCGGCGGCGGCCGCGTGAGCTCCGGCGGCGGGAGCGGCGGCGACGGGTTCGCCGGCCTGCTCGACGGCGACGGCGTGCTCGTGCTGCTGCTGCTCGCGGCGTTCGGCTGGGGCGCGCTGCACGCGCTCTCGCCCGGCCACGGCAAGGCGATGGTCGCGGCGTACCTCGTCGGCACGCGCGGCAGCACCCGCGACGCGCTGCTCCTCGGCGCGACCGTGACCGTCACCCACACGGCGGGCGTGATCGCGCTCGGCGTCGTCGCGCTCGGGCTCTCCGCCTGGATCCTGCCCGAGCAGCTCTACCCATGGCTGACGCTGCTGTCGGGCGCGCTCGTCGTCGGCGTCGGGGTGAGCGTGCTGCGCGGGCGCCTCCGCGGGCTCGGCCACCGCCACCCGCACGGGGCGCACGACCACGCGCACGGCCCGCACGAGCACGGACATCACCACGCGCACGAGCCGGCGCCGCGGCCGTCGCGGCGCAGCCTGCTCGCGCTCGGCGCGTCGGCGGGGATCATCCCGTGCCCGTCCGCGCTCGTCGTCCTGCTCGGCGCGGTGGCACAGCACCGGATCGGGCTCGGGCTCGTCCTGATCGTCGCCTTCTCCGCCGGGCTGGCGGCGACGCTGAGCGCGCTCGGGATCGCCGTCGTCCACGCCGGCCGGCTGCTGTCGCGGCTCCCGGTGCCGGGCGCGCTGGCCACCGCCGTGCCGGCGATCTCCGCCGGGCTGATCGTCGTCGTCGGGCTCGCGCTGACCGCCCAGGCGGTGCCGCAGCTCGGGTGACGCAGAGCCGTCCCGCACGGGAAGTGATCCGCCCTCGCCCCGACGGCGCATAGGAGGTCGAGGCGGCTGAGCGGGGGCAGCGCCGCAGCACCAGCACCGTTCCCCCACCCATGTCCGCTCCGCACCGCACGGAGGCGCTCGCCGCGCCGTCCCTCACCGCTGCCGTCGTCGCGCTCCGCGCCCGCGGCATGCGCGTCTCGGGCACGCGCCGCACGCTCCTCCAGACCCTCTTCGCCACCGACGGGCCGCGCACCGCCGACGAGCTCGCGCAGGGGCTCGACCAGGCGAGCGTGTACCGCAACCTCGACGCGCTCGAGCGCGTCGGGCTCGTCCGCCACGTCCACGTCGGCCACGGCCCGGGCCGCTACGTGCTCGCCGCGCGCAGCGACCGCGGTGCGATCGCGTGCGACCACTGCGGCCGCGACGCCGCGCTCGACGGTCCCACGCTCGCGGCGGTCGTCGCCGCGGTGCGCGACGCGACCGGCTTCACGCCGGACCTCTCCCACTTCCCGATCGTCGGTCGCTGTCCCACCTGCACCCCCAGGAAGGAGCACCATGCACATCCCTGACGGCTTCCTGTCCCCCGAGGTCGCCGCCGGCACCGCGGTGGTCGCCGCCGGCGCGGTCGGCGTCGGCCTGCGCCGCGCCTCGGCGCGGCTCGACGACCGCGTCGTCCCGCTGCTCGGCGTCACCGGCGCGTTCGTGTTCGCGGCGCAGATGCTCAACTTCCCCGTCGCGGGCGGGACGAGCGGGCACTTCCTCGGCGCCGCGCTCGCGACGATCCTGCTCGGGCCGTGGCTCGCGACGCTCGTCCTCGCGGTGGTGCTCGCGACCCAGTGCTTCGTCTTCGCCGACGGCGGGATCAGCGCGCTCGGGGCGAACATCCTCTGCATGGGCGTCTGCGGCGCGCTCGCCACCGGCGGCCTGATGCTGCTCGCCCGGCGCGTGCTGCCGCGGCGCCGCGGCGTCCTGCTCGCGGTCGCCGGCGCCGGCGCCTGGCTCGCGGTGATCGCCGGCGCGGGCGCGACCGCGCGGGCTGCTGGCGCTGTCGGGGACCGTCCCGCTCGGCACCGTCCTGCCGGCGATGCTCTCCGTGCACGTCGTCATCGGCCTCGGCGAGGCGGCGATCACGGTCGCCGCGGTCAGCGCGCTGATGGCGACCCGGCCCGACCTGATCGGCGCCTGGGCCGCCGCAGCCGCGGCCCGCGGTCCGCGCGATCGCCCAGGGGGCGTGACGATGCGCCGCGCCCTGATCGCCGCGCTGGTCGTCGCCGCCCTCGCCGCGCTCGCGCCGCTCGCCTCGGGCTCGCCCGACGGCCTGGAGCGGGTCGCCGGCGACCGCGGATTCGCCGATCGCGCGCGGCCGGCCGCGGATGCGCCCGCCGCCGACTACGTCGTGCCCGGCGTCCATGACGCCGCGCCTGGCGAACGCGGCCGCCGGCTTCGCCGGCACGCTCGTCGTGTTCGCGCTCGGCGCCGGCCTCGTCGCCGTCGTCCGCCGCCGCCCGCGCGTCGCATGAGCGGCCTGCACGCACTCGAGTCCGCGGGGCTGGCCGGGGATCCGGCCAGCCCGGTGCACCGGCTCGACGCCCGCGCCAAGCTGCTCGGGCTCGCGGGCCTCACGCTCGTCGCGGCGACCGCCGGCTCGTGGCCCGTGCTCGCCGGCTGCGCGCTCCTGCTCACCGCGGTCGCGCTCGCCGCCCGGATCCCGGGAGCGGTCATCGGGCGCCGGGCGCTGGTCATCCTGCCGGTCGCGCTGATGGCGGCGGCGTCGCTCCCGTTCGTCCACCACGGCGGCACCGAGATCGCCGTCGGCCCCCTGACCGCGTCGACGGCGGGGCTGGCGATCTTCGGCGCGGCCGTCGGGAAGGCCGCGGTCGGGACGCTCAGCGCGATCCTGCTCGCCGCGACCACGACGGTGCCCGCCGCGCTCGACGGCCTGCGGCGCCTGCGGGTTCCGGCGCTGCTCGTCGCGATCGCCGCCGTCACGTGGCGCTACGTCTTCGTCGTCGCCGCCGAGGTCGGGCGGATGCGGACCGCGCTCGCCGCGCGCGGCCACCGCACCCGCCATCTGCTCGACGGCGCGACGACCGGGCGGCTGGCCACCGCGCTGTTCCTCCGCGCCCACGCGCGCGGCGAGCGCGTCCACGTCGCGATGGCCGCGCGCGGCTGGGCCGGCGTCCCGCCGCGCGCGTCGCGCGCACCGCTGGCCCGCGCCGACCGCGCGTTCGCCGCCGTCCTCGCGGGCGTGCCGGCCGCGCTGGCGGTGGCGGCATGAGCTGCGCGATCCAGGCGCGCGGGCTGACGTTCGGGTACGCCGCGGGCGCGGAGGTGCTGCGCGGCCTCGACCTGACCGTCGCCCACGGCGAGCGCGTCGCCGTGCTCGGCCCCAACGGCGCCGGCAAGACGACGCTGATGCTCCACCTCAACGGCCTCCTGCGCGGCGCGGGCGAGCTCGAGGTCGCCGGGCTGGCGGTCGGCCCGGACACGCTGCCCGCGCTGCGCGCGCGGGTCGGGCTCGTCTTCCAGGACCCCGACGACCAGCTGTTCATGCCGACCGTGGCGGACCGACGTGGGCTTCGGCCCGCGCAACCTCGGCCTCGACGAGACGACGGTGACGGCGCGGACCGCCGCGGCCCTCGCGGCGGTGCGGATGGAGCACGCCGCCGGCCGCGCGCCGCACCAGCTCTCGATGGGCGAGCGGCGCCGCGTGGCGATCGCGGGCGTGCTGGCGATGGACCCGCGGCTGCTCGTCCTCGACGAGCCCTCGGCGAACCTCGACCCGCGCGCGCGGCGCGAGCTGCTCGACCTGCTCGCGGCGCTCGGCCGCACCCAGCTCGTCGTCACGCACGACCTGCCGTTCGCCGCCGAGCTGTGCGAGCGGGCGGTGATCCTGTCCGGCGGCCGGATCGCCGCCGACGGCCCGACGCGCGCGATCCTGGCCGACGCCGAGCTGCTCGCCCGCCACGACCTGGAGCTGCCGGCCGGCTTCGACCCGGCCCTCGTCCGCCCGCGCTGACGCTATACGCTGCGGGCATGGCCGATGTCGCGATGCCCCGCTTGTCCGACTCGATGGAGGAGGGCACGATCCTGAAGTGGCTCAAGTCCGACGGGGACGAGATCTCCCGTGGCGACGAGCTGGTCGAGATCGAGACCGACAAGGCCAACATGACCTATGAGGCCGACGAGTCCGGCGCCCTCCAGATCGTGGCCAAGGAGGGCGACACGCTCGCGGTCGGCGAGACGATCGCGACGATCGGCGGCGGCTCCTCGAAGCCCGCCGAGGACGCGGGCGGGGAGCAGGAGCCCGCCGCGGAGGAGGCCGCGCCCGAGGAGGAGTCCGCCGACGACGCGCCGCCGCCCGACCGCTCCGACGTCCCGACCGCGGAGGACAGCGCGCCGGAGTCCGAGCAGTACGACGAGGAGGCGCCGGTCGCCACCGCCGACGAGCAGGTCGACCAGCCCGCCGGCGACGGCAACGGCCGCGTCAAGGCGTCCCCGATCGCGCGCCGGATGGCCGCCGAGCTCGGCGTCGAGCTGTGCGGGCTCACCGGCTCGGGCCCGGGCGGCCGGATCGTGAAGTCCGACGTCCAGGCCGCCGCGAAGAACGGCGCGCCCGCCGAGGAGGCGCCCGCCGAGCAGGAGGAGGCGCGCCCGACCGAGCCGGCGCCCGAGGCCGAGGCCGCGAAGCCGGCGGCCAAGTCCGGCGACGCGACCACCGGCAAGGGCGAGACGACGATCGAGGAGCTCACCCGGCTCCAGCAGACGATCGCGCGCCGGATGGCGGAGTCCAAGGCGACCGCGCCGGAGTTCGTCCTCACGCTCGAGGTCGACATGGGCGAGGCCGTCGAGTTCCGCAAGCAGCTCAAGGCCGCCGCGGGCGACAACCCGCCGCCCTCGTTCAACGACTTCGTGGTCAAGGCGAGCGCGCTCGCGCTGCGCGAGTTCCCGCGCGCGAACGGCGCCTACCGCGACGGCAAGTTCGAGCTCTACTCGCGGATCAACGTCGGCATCGCGGTCGCGGGCCAGGACGCCCTCATCGTCCCGACGATCTTCGACGCCGACCGCAAGTCGCTCGGCGAGATCTCGCGCGACGCGCGCGGCCTGGCCGGCAAGGTGCGCGACGGCAAGATCAGCCCGCCCGAGCTCTCGGGCGGCACGTTCAGCGTCTCGAACCTCGGCATGTTCGGCATCAAGCGCTTCACCGCGGTGATCAACCCGCCGCAGGCCGCGATCCTCGCGGTCGGCGAGATGACGCCGCGCCCGGTCGTCGTCGAGGGCGAGGTCGCCGTGCGGCCGATCATGGAGCTCACGCTCTCCTGCGACCACCGGATCCTCTACGGCGCCGACGCCGCGCAGTTCCTCGGCCGCATCCGCGAGCGGCTCGAGAACCCGTACTCGCTGGCGCTGTAGCTCCGCCCCGCTCCGCGGGAATACGACGGCGTGTCGTCGGTCATGTGACGAAACGCACAGATCCGCCCGGATCGCCGCGCCATCAAGGAGCATCAGGATGCTCGTCAAGTCCCTCACGGCCGCCGCTGTCGCGGCCGTCATCGGCGGGGCAGGGATCGCCGCCGCCCAAGGGCCCATCATCGAGGGCCCGCTCGAGGTCTCACCGTGCGTGCTCGCTGAGCGCGCCAACCCGGGCGCCAACGTCGTGCCCGGCGCGACCGAGAACGCCGACGTGCTCATCGGCACCCCCGGCGACGACATCATCGCCGGCGGCCTGGGCAACGACCGGCTGATCGGCCGCGGCGGCCACGACGTGCTGTGCGGCGGACCCGGCGCCGACCTGCTCGAGCCCGGACGGGACGACGACACCGTGTTCGGCGAGGCCGACGCGGACATCGTGCGCGAGGCCGGCGACGGCGCCGACACGATCGACGGCGGCACCGGCGGCGATCGGCATCTTCTCCCGCGCGGGCGACGACGTGATCGAGCTCGGCGACGCGCTGGACGGCGAGGGCCCCAACATCGTCTTCAGCGGGCAGGGCAAGGACGACGTGAACGGCGGCGACGGCATCGACATCCTGCGTCTCGGGCCGGACGGCGACGACGCCACCACCGGGCCGGGCGACGACGACATCCGCGGCGGCAACGGCCGCGACGTGATGAACGGCGGGATCGACGACGACCGGATCGACGGCGAGGTCGGCCGCGACTTCGTCTCCGGCACCGACGGCGACGACACCCTGCTCGGCGGCCCCGGCACCGACAGCCTGCTCGGCTCCGACGGCGAGGACGACATGTTCGGCGGCCCGGGCGTCGACACGCTGAACGGCAACGACGACGCCGACGACGTGCGCGGCAACGGCGGCGACGACCGCTCGCTCAAGGGCGGCGACGGCAACGACCGGCTCGACGGCGGCGAGGGCACCGACCTCGAGTGCCTCGGGGCCGTGGCCGGCGACACCGACGACGTCGACCAGGTCCAGAACTGCGAGTGAGCTAGGGCGAGCTCGAGGTGCGGTCCGGCGTCATCGACGGATCGCGCGTCACCCGCGCCGGGCGCCGGTCGGTGTCCACGATCAGGCACAACGCCCGGCGCGGGTCGTTCCCCGGCACGCAGGCGCGGTAGACGTCGGGCGCGTAGGCGCGCGCGTCGAGCTCGCCGAGCCCGGGCGCCCACTCGGGCGCGTGCGCCGCGACGTACGCGCGCACGGCCGCGACCAGCGCGGCCTCGTCGCCCGCCTGCTCGGCCACCGCGGGCCGATGCGCGAGGCTCCGCGAGGACGAGCACCACGGTCAGCGCGCAGAGCAGCGCCGTGCCGGCGTGGTCGAGCGCGACCGGGCGCGGCAGGTCCGGCCGGCGGCGGCGCAGCGCGCGCCCCGCGAACGGCGCCACCACCGCGGTCAGCAGGAGGTTGGCGAAGCCCGCGAGCAGCAGCCCGCCGACGAGCCCCGGCGGGGTGCCCGAATAGGGCGGCAGCAGGGTGATCAGGACCCCGTCGACGACCGTCAGGAAGAGGAACGCGGGCCACAGCCAGGCGCCGCTCAGCCGCCAGCGCAGCCGTGCCGGCCACAGCCGCTCAACCCCTGGGGAGTCTCGCGCCATCCATCCGGAGGGTAATCTGCGCGGTGACACGGCAACCGCGGCGGCGATCCCGCGCGGGCGCCTGGCACGAATCGGGCGCCGGCGGATCCCGGTGGCCCCGCGAGGAAAGGTGGTTCCGCCAGATGGCGACGGAAACGGCTCGGACGGGGGACGGCGTAGCGGCGTCCGCGAGCGAGCACCTGACCCAGGAGGACCGCGTCGGCCTCCTCCGGGCGATGCTCCTCATGCGCGGCATCGAGGAGCGGGCGATGATGCTCTACCGCCAGGGCAAGGTCCCGGGCTCGTTCTACGACGGCTTCGGGCAGGAGGCCGTGTCGGCCGGCCCGACCTGGGCGATGCACGGCCACGACCGGCTCTGCATCCTGCACCGCGACCTCGCCGCCCATCTGATCCGCGGCGTCACGCCCACGCGGATCTTCGGCCAGTACATGGGCCGCGAGGGCGGGATCACCGGCGGCCGCGACGGCAACGTCCACTTCGGCGACCGCCGCGTCGGCTGCGTCGGGATGGTCTCGATGCTGCCCGACATGATGCTCGTGGCCACCGGGCTCGCGATGGCGTTCAAGCTGCGCGGCGAGCAGCGCGCGGCGCTGACCTGGTTCGGCGACGGCTCCACCTCCCGCGGCGACTTCCACGAGGCGATGAACTGGGCCGGCGTGCAGAAGCTGCCGGTCATCTTCATCCTCGAGAACAACCAGTTCGCCTACTCGACCCCGACCGCCTCGCAGTTCGCGGTCGACCCGGTGGAGCGCGCGGCGGCCTACGGCTTCCCGGGCGTCAGCGTCGACGGCAACGACGTCGAGGCGATGTTCGAGGCCACGCGCGAGGCGCGCGCCCGTGCGATCGCCGGCGAGGGCCCGACGCTGATCGAGGCCGTGACGATGCGGATGCACGGCCACGCCGCGCACGACGACATGAAGTACGTGCCGGCCGAGCTGATCGAGGAGTGGCGGCGCAAGGACCCGATCGACCGCCAGGTCAAGCGCGTCGAGGCGCTCGGCGTCGACGTCGAGGCGCTCCGCACGGAGGTCCGCGCGGAGATCGACGCGGCCGTCGAGGAGGCGCTGGCGATGCCGATGCCCGACGGCGGGACCGCGACCGACCGGCTGTTCGCCGACGAGCCGGCGCTGCTCGAGGACGGCGCCTCGCGCTGGAGCGGGTTCTGATGCCGGCGATGACCTACCTGCAGGCGATCTCCGACGGCATGCGCCAGGAGATGCGCGAGGACGAGCGGGTGTTCGTGATGGGCGAGGACATCGGCGTGTTCGGCGGCGCGTTCAAGGTCACCGACGGCTTCCTCGACGAGTTCGGGGCGAACCGCGTGATGGACACGCCGCTGGCGGAGTCGGCGATCATCGGCTGCGCGATCGGCGCCGCCGCGGAGGGCATGCGGCCGATCGCCGAGATGCAGTTCTCCGACTTCATCTCGTGCGGCTTCGACCAGCTCGTCAACGTCGCCGGGAAGACCTTCTACCGGATGGGCCTGAGCATCAACATCACCGTGCGCCTGCCCTCCGGCGGCGGCTTCTCCGGCGGCCCGTTCCACTCGCAGAACCCGGAGGCGTGGTTCATGCACGCGCCCGGGCTGAAGGTGGTCGCGCCGTCGACCGCGGAGGACGCCAAGGGGCTGCTGATCAAGGCCGTGCGCGACCCGAACCCGGTCGTGTTCATGGAGCACAAGCACCTCTACCGCCGGGTCAAGGGCGAGGTCCCGGCCGGCACGTACGAGACCGACTTCAGCGCGCGCGTCGCCCGCTCGGGCTCGGACCTCGTCGTGATCGCCTACGGCGCGATGGTCCACACCGCGCTCGAGGCGACCGCCGACCTCGACGCGTCGGTCGAGGTGCTCGACCTGCGCTCGCTCGTCCCGCTCGACGAGGCGGCGATCCTCGACAGCGTCCGCCGCTGCTCGAAGGTCGTGATCCTCGACGAGGCGAACGAGATGTGCGCGGCGGGCGCCCAGGTCGCGGCGCTGATCGCGCAGAAGGGCTTCGAGGACCTCGACGGGCCGGTCGTCCGCGTGGCGACGCCGGACGTCCCGATCCCGTTCTCGCCCACGCTGGAGCAGGCGGTCCTGCCGCAGGTCGACGACGTGAGGGAGGCCGTGCGTGAGCTCCTCGAGTACTGAGGTCGCCGAGATCCGGATGCCCCAGATGGGCGTGTCCGTGGCCGAGGGCACGGTCGTCGAGTGGCGCAAGCAGCCCGGCGACTGGGTCGAGGCCGACGAGGTCATCGCCGCGATCTCGACCGACAAGATCGACACCGACGTCGAGGCGCCCGCCGCCGGCCGGCTGGCCGAGATCGTCGTCGCCGAGGGCGAGACGGTCGACGTCGGCACCGTGCTCGCGCTGATCGCCACCGACGCGAAGCCGGGCGAGGCGCACACGTCGGAGGGGACGAGCGAGGCGGAGGTCGCGCTCGAGGCCCCGGGCGACGCCGGCGACCTGCCCGGCGACACCGACAGCGGCACGCGAACGGATCGGCGCAGCGCGACGCCGCGCCGCGCCGCGAGGGCGGCCGGCGCTACTCGCCGGTCGTGCATGCGGATGGCGGCGGAGCACGACCTCGACCTGTCGCAGATCGAGGGCACCGGCCGCGGCGGCCGCGTGCGCAAGCAGGACGTGCTCGCCTTCATGGAGGCCAAGCCCGAGCCCCCGATGCACATCGAGTCGCCGTACCGCCCCGACGACCCGGCGCCGCCGCGCGAGCGCGTGCCGGCGCCCGCGGCGGCCGGGACGCTCTCGCGGATGCGCCAGACGATCGGGCGCGCCATGGTCGAGTCGCTGCAGACGGCGGCGACCTGCACGACGATCGTCGAGGCGGACATGACCCGCGTCGAGGCCGCGCGCAAGGAGCTCGGCATCACCTCGCTGCCGATCGTCGCCCGCGCCACGATCGAGACGCTGCGGAAGTTCCCCGCGCTGAACGCGACGCTGGACGGCGAGGAGTACACCCGCCACGACGCCGTCCACCTCGGCATCGCGGTCTCGCTCGGCGAGGAGGGCCTGATCGTCCCGGTCATCCGCGACGCCCAGGAGCTCTCCGCCGAGGGGCTGTCGAAGCGCATCAAGGCGCTCTCGAAGGCCGCGCGGGCGAACGAGCTGACGCCGGACGACGTCCGCGGCGGCACGTTCACGATCACCAACCCCGGCGGCTACGGCTCGATCATCGCCACGCCGGTGATCAACCAGCCGCAGGTGGCGATCCTCGACACGGAGGCCGTGGTGAAGCGGCCGGTCGTGGTCACCGACGCGGACGGCAACGACTCGATCGCGATCCGCTCGATGACCTACCTGTGCATGAGCTGGGACCACCGCGCGCTCGACGGCGCCATGGCGGCCCAGTTCCTACGCGCGCTCGCCGACCGGCTGGAGGCCTGGGACTAGCACGCCGCCGGCCGGACGCTCGTACCGGAGCTCGCGGGCGGCGGCGTCCGCGAGCGCCGGGCCGCCGATCCGCTCGAGCACGTGCAGCGCGAGGTCGATCCCGCACGCGGGCGCGCCGGCGGTGAGCACGTCGCCGTCGTCGACCACGCGCGCCTCGACCACCGTCGACGGCGCCGCGCGCGCGCAGGTCGTCCAGCGCGTCCGGGTTCGTCGTCGCGCGGCGGCCGTCGAGCACGCCGGCCGCGGCGAGCAGCATCGCCCCCGTGCAGACCGAGGCGACGATGCTCCCCGCGGCATGGCGCTCGGCGATCGCGGCGGGGAGCGCGCCGCGCTGCACCTGCGCCCAGACGCCGTCCGGCGTCCGGTCGAACCACCCGCCGCCGGGGACGAGCAGGAGGTCGGGGCGCGCGGACAGCGCGCCCTGCGCGCTGACGACGAGGCCGTGATCGGCGCGGACCTCGCGCGCACCCTCGAGCGTGACGAGCGACGCGGTGACGTCGTCGCGGACCGCGGCGACGCCCGCGAAGACCTCCCACGGGCCGAGCGCGTCCAGCTCGTCGAAGCCGTCGAACAGCAGGATCTCCACGTTCATGCGGCGATGGTCGCGCGTCGGCGCGCCGCGCGCCAGTGGCAGGAACGCCACGGTTCGATAGATTTCCGCCATGCACCGCGTCGTCGCCCTGATCGCCGGCGAGGTCGTCGCCTTCGACCTCGCGATCCCGGCCCAGGTGTTCGGGCGCGAGCCCGAGCGCTACGCGTGGGCGCTGTGCGCGCCGGTCGCGGGCCCCGTGCCGAGCGAGACGGGCTTCGACGTCGTCGCGCCGCACGGGCTGGAGGCGCTCGCGGGCGCCGACACCGTGATCGTCCCCGGGATCGGCGACCACGCCTGGCCGCTCCCGCACGACGCGCTCGACGCGCTGCGCGCGGCCGCCGAGCGTGGCGCGCGGATCGCGTCGATCTGCACCGGGGCGTTCGTGCTCGCCGCCGCCGGGCTGCTCGACGGGCGCCGCGCCACGACCCACTGGCGCTACGCGGAGCGGCTCGCGCGCGCCTTCCCGCGCGTGACCGTCGAGCCGGACGTGCTCTACGTCGACGAGGGCGACGTCCTCACCTCCGCCGGGGTCGCCGCCGGGATCGACCTCTGCCTCCACCTCGTCCGGCGCGACCACGGCGCGGAGGCGGCGAACGCGGTCGCGCGCCGGATGTGCGTCGCCGCGCACCGCGACGGCGGCCAGGCGCAGTTCGCCGAGCGCCCGCTCGCGCCGGCGGAGGGCGACGGCCTCGCCGCCACGCGGGCGTGGATGGACGCGCGGCTCGGCGAGCCGCTGACCGTCGCCGACATGGCCCGCCACGCCGGCTACAGCCCGCGCTCGTTCGCCCGCCGGTTCCGCGCCGAGACCGGGACGACGCCGCTGCAGTGGCTGATCGCGCGCCGGGTGCGGGCGGCGCAACGGCTGCTCGAGGCGAGCGCGCTGAGCGTCGAGGAGGTCGGCGCCCGCTGCGGCTTCGGCGGCGCGATCGGCCTGCGCCAGCACTTCGGCCGCGTCGTCGGCACCTCCCCCACCGCCTACCGGCGGGCGTTCGCGGCGGCGTAGCATTCAGACGATGGATCTCTGGACCTGCCACCTCGGCACGGTCGAGTACCGGGAAGCCGCCGCACTGCAGGAGCGGTTGCGCGAGCGCGTCATCGCCGGCGAGCTGCCGCCGCTGCTCCTGCTGCTGGAGCATCCCGCGGTCTACACGCTCGGCCGCCGCTCGGACCCCGGCGACCTGCCGTTCGGCGAGGACTTCTGGCGCGCGCAGGGGATCGACGTCGTGCGCACGCCGCGCGGCGGCAAGCTGACCTACCACGGGCCGGGTCAGCTCGTCGGCTACCCGATCATGCCCGCGCGCGACATCCCCGCGTTCATCGGCGCGATGGAGTCCGCGCTCGTGCGCGCGCTCGCCGAGGAGGGGATCGCGGCGCGCGGCCGCGACCACGAGGGCCCGCAGTTCACCGGCGTCTGGGTCGAGGACCGCAAGATCGCGTCGATCGGCGTCCACGTCTCGCACGGCGTCAGCGCGCACGGGTTCGCGGTCAACGTCGCCAACGACGTCGAGCCGTTCCACCAGGTCACCGCGTGCGGGCTGCCCGGCGTGCGGATGACGTCGGTCGCGCTCGAGACCGGCCGCCCCGGCGGGCTGCGCCTGCTTCCGCAAGCGCGCCGCGTACGCCTTCGCGCAGGCGCACGGCATGCGCCAGCGGATCGTCGCCCCGGCGCGGCTCGGGCTCGCGCCGGTCCCCGCGTGAGCGGGCGCCCTGCGCCGCCACGGCGCCGCACTGCCACGAAGGCGTCGTCGTGCGGATCGCCCGCGGCCTCCGGCGGCGCGGATCGCTGCTGCGCGAGCGCGGCGACGCGGTCGAGTGCCCGGTCTGCGGCGGCCGCTTCCGCCGCTTCAAGCCGCACTGGAACCGCGCGGGCGCGATCTGCTGGCGCTGCGGCGCGCACGAGCGCCACCGCGCGGTCGCGCTGCTCTGGCGCCGGCGCCCGGAGCTGCTGCGCGACGCGCCGAGCCTGCTCCACTTCGCCCCCGAGTGGTGCTTCCGCTTCACGCCGCTCCCACCCGGCCTGCGCTACGTCACCGCCGACCTCGACCCGGCCAAGGGCGACCTCGTGCTCGACGTCCGCGCGCTCGCCCTGCCCGACGCGGCGTTCGGGGCGATCATCTGCAGCCACGTGCTCGAGCACGTCGACCGCGACCGCGACGCGCTGGCCGAGCTGCGCCGCGTGCTCGATCCCGGCGGCTGGGCGCTGCTGATGGTCCCGCAGGACCTGGCGCGCGCCGCGACGCTGGAGGACCCGGCGATCGCGACGCCGGAGGCGCGCACCGCCGCCTACTGGCAGCACGACCACGTCCGGCTCTACGGGCGCGACTTCGCCGACCGCGTCCGCGCCGCCGGGTTCGCCGTCGAGTCGATCGTGATGGCCGACGAGGCCGGCCCGGAGGCGGCGGCCCGCCACGGCCTGATCGCCGCCGACGTGATCCACCTGTGCCGCCCGGTACCCTCGGTCGCGTGAGCACCGCGCCGCCCCGCCTCCACGTCACCCGCTCGCGCGCGAACCCGGGCGGGATGGACGTGACGCAGGTGCTGGGCACGGACACCGAGCCGTTCCGCGGGCCGCAAGCCGCGCTGGTTCAAGGTCCCGCCGCCGGGCGGCCGGCGCTATCGCGACCTGAAGGAGCAGATCGACCGCGAGAACCTCCACACGGTCTGCCAGGAGGCCGCCTGCCCGAACGTCGGCGAGTGCTGGGAGCGCGGCACGGCCACGTTCATGATCCTCGGCGACACCTGCACGCGGCGCTGCGGGTTCTGCAACGTCAAGACCGGCAAGCCGACCTGGAACGACCCGCTGGAGCCGCTGCGCGTCGCGCGCTCCGTCGCGCGGATGGGCCTGCGCCACGCCGTCATCACCTCGGTCGACCGCGACGACCTGCCCGACTACGGCGCCGGCGTCTGGTGCGGCGTGATCCGCTCGATCCGGATGCAGGCGCCGGACTGCAAGGTCGAGTGCCTCACGCCGGACTTCCGCGGCGAGGAGATGCCGCTGGCGAAGGTCATCGCCGAGCGTCCCGACGTCTTCAACCACAACGTCGAGGTCGTCCCGCGGCTCTACCCGGTCGCCCGCCGCGGGTCGCGCTGGGAGCGCTCGCTGCGCGTGCTGGCCAACGCCAAGGCGATGGGCGGCGACGAGGTGACGACGAAGTCCGGCCTGATGGTCGGGCTCGGCGAGACCCACGACGAGATGGTCGACGCGTTCGGGCAGCTGCGCGCGCAGGGCGTCCAGGTCCTCACCGTCGGCCAGTACCTGCGCCCGACCGAGCGCCACCTGCCGGTCGTCCGCTACTGGCACCCGGACGAGTTCAAGGCGCTCGAGGCCGCCGCGTACGACCTGGGCTTCGAGCACATCGCCGCCGGCCCGCTCGTGCGCAGCTCGTACCACGCGGACGAGCACGTCGCGCAGGAGCGGCCGGGCACCGGCCCGCTCGCCGCGGCCTAGGCGCCCGCGAGCCCGTTGCGGTACGCGTAGGCGACCGCCTGCGCGCGGTCGCGCACGCCGGCCTTGGCGAACACGCGGTTGACGTGGCTCTTGACCGTCGCCTGGCTCACCACGAGCCGTTCCGCGATCTGCGTGTTGGTCAGCCCCTCGGCGATCAGCGTCAGCACCTCGGCCTCGCGCGGGGTCAGCCCGTCGGGCAGCGCGGGCTCGTCCGCGTGCTCCGCGAGCCCGGCCAGCACGTGCGCCTGCACGGCGGGTCGAGCGCCGCGTCGCCGCGCGCGACGGCGTCGATCGCGGCCGCGATCTCCTCGGCCCCGGCGTCCTTGGTCAGGTAGCCGCGGGCGCCGGCGCGCAGCGCGCTCAGCACGGTCGGCTCGTCGGCGTAGGTGGTCAGCGCGATCACGCGCGCCTGCGGCCGGGCGTCGGCGATCCGGCGCGTCGCCTCGACGCCGTCGACGCGCGGCATCCGCAGGTCCATGAGGATCACGTCGGGCGCGCGGGAGGTCGCGAGCGCGACCGCCTCCTCGCCGTCGGCCGCCGTCCCGACCACCTCGACGCCCGGCAGCAGCTCGAGCAGCATCGCCAGGCCCTCGCGGACGACGCGCTGGTCGTCGGCGAGCAGGACGCGGATCGGGTCGTCGCCGGTCATGCGGGCAGGAACAGCTCGACCCGGAAGCCGTCCGAGGTCGGCGCCGCGGCGAGCCGGCCGCCGAGCAGCTCGGCGCGCTCGCGCATCCCGGTCAGCCCGTAGCCGAGGCCGTCCTCGGCCTCGTCGGCCGCCGGCCGGCCGCGGTCCTCGACGGTCAGCCAGGTGCCGTCCTCGGCGTAGCGGAGCCGCAGGTCGACGCGCTCGGCCTCGGCGTGGCGGCGCACGTTGGTCAGCGCCTCCTGCGCCGTCCGGTACACGGCCAGCCGCGCCTCCGAGGGCAGCTCGCGCGGCTCGCCGTCGAACGCGAGCGCGGTCTCGACGCCGGTCTGCTCGCGGAACTGGTCGGCGAGCGCGCGCGAGCCGGTCCGGCCCCGGCATGTCGCCGCCGCGCAGCGCCTCGATCGCGCGCCGCGCCTCGTCGAGCCCGCCCTTCGCCAGGTGGTGGCTGCGCTCGACGGCGTCGACCACGCTCGGGTCGGCGCCGGTCGAGCGCGCGAGCAGCCGCGTGCCCTCGAGCTGGACGGCGAGCGCGGAGAGCGAATGGGCGAGCACGTCGTGCATCTCGCGCGCGAGGTGCTGGCGCTCGCGCAGCGTGACCGCCTGCGCCTGTGCGTCGCGGCTCGCCTCGAGCTCCTCGACGAGCTGCTCGGCGCGCGCCTGCCCCATCCGGAACTGGCGCGACAGGTAGCCCATGAAGAAGAAGATGATCGCGCTGGCATCCGCGATGATCGTGTCGGTCCAGGTGCCGTCCCGCGCGACGAGCTCGTGCAGCGCGCTCGCCACGACGATCCCCGCCGGTGAAGAGCGGGATCGCGCGCCGCGGCTCGAGCCGCGCGCAGGCGATCCCGATCGTGATGTAGAGCGCCAGCACCCCGGCGCCGTCCGGCTGCACGACGGCCAGGACCAGGGCGAGCAGGCCGATCGCCGGGAGCAGGTACGGGGAGGGCGGCGGATCGACGTAGCGCGTCCGGTAGATCACGCCGAAGGCCAGCAGGACGACGAAGGCGACGAGGACGACGAGGACGATCAGGCCGTTGCCGTGCAGCGCCGGCTTCGGGTCCGTCTGCAGCGCGGACGCCACGACCAGGACCCCGAGGACCACGGCGAGGAACGGCAGCATCCAGCGCACGTTCTTGTACACGGAGCCAACGATAGGCCCCGTCGCGCGCGCGGGCATCGGCGCGCGGGTGGAACCGCGGCTCAACCCGGGGGTGGAGGCAGGTTGGTCCCGGGCGCCGATGACGGATCGGCGCGGGCGGGCCCAGCATGTGATCCATGCTCCGCACCCTCTCCACCTCCCCAGCGATCCCCACCGCGCACGCCCCCGCCGTCACCGTCCGCGGGCTCCAGGTCCGCTACGGCGACGTCGAGGCGGTCCGCGGCATCGACCTCGACGTCCGGCGCGGCGAGATCCTCGCGCTGCTCGGACCCGAACGGGGCCGGCAAGACCTCGACGATCGAGGTCCTCGAGGGCTTCCGCGCGGCGTCCGGCGGCAGCGTCGAGGTGCTCGACGCCGACCCGTGGAACGCCGCGCGCGACTGGCGCGACCGGATCGGCATCGTGCTGCAGGAGTCCGCGCCCGAGCTCGGGCTCACCGTCCGCGAGTGCCTGCGGCTCTACGCCGGCTACTACACCGCGCCGCGCGACGTCGACGAGACGATCGCGCTCGTCGGGCTCGCGGAGCAGGCGGGACGTCGAGGCGACGAAGCTCTCCGGCGGCCAGCGCCGCCGGCTCGACGTCGCGCTCGCGCTCGTCGGCGACCCCGAGCTGATCTTCCTCGACGAGCCGACGACCGGCTTCGACCCGGCCGCGCGCCGCGCCGCGTGGGAGGTCGTCACCGGCCTGCGCGCGCTCGGCAAGACGATCCTGCTCACCACGCACTACATGGAGGAGGCCGAGCGGCTCGCCGACCGGATCGTCGTCATGGCCCGCGGCGAGATCGTCGCGGCGGGCACGCCCGCGACGCTCGGCGGGCGCGACCGCGCCGCCGCCGTCGTCACGTTCACGCTCCCGCCCGGCGCCGGACGACGCCCCGCTCGGGCTCGAGTGCGACGCGGACCGCCGCGTCTCGATGCGCACCGAGCGGCCGATGGCCGACCTCCACGAGCTGACCGCGTGGGCGCTCGAGCGCGACGTGGAGCTCTCCGACCTCGAGATCCGCCGGCCGACGCTGGAGGACATCTACCTGGAGCTGACCCGATGACCCAAGTCCTCTTCCTCCACCAGCTGCGCTACGACCTGCTCTCGATCCGGCGCAACCCGCGGGCGCAGTTCTTCATCCTCGCGCTGCCGCTGCTGCTGCTCGTCACGTTCGCCGGGCTGTTCGGCACCGACGCGGTCGAGGTCGCGGGCCAGCAGGTCGCGGCCAACCGCGCCAGCGTGCCGGGGATCATGGGCCTGGCCGTCCTGACCTCCGCGTTCATGTCGCTGACGATGACCGTCATCGCCCAGCGCGAGAACGGCGATCCTCAAGCGCCGCCGGGCGACCCCGGTGCCGGCCGTCGTGCTCGTGCTCTCGCGCGCGCGTCACCGTGACGATCTCCAGCATCGTCGCCTGCGGCCTGATGGTCCTCGTGGCCGACGTCGCGTACGGGATCGAGCCGCCGCCGGGCGGGCTGTTCCCCGCGCTGCTGGCCGTCGTGACCGCGTCGCTGTGCTTCGCCTGCTGCGGGTTCGCGGTCGCGTCGCTGGTCAACAGCCCGGACGGCGCGCAGCCGGTCCTGCAGGTGATCCTGCTGCCGCTGCAGATGATCTCGGGGATCTACTTCCCGATGTCGCAGCTGCCGGAGTGGCTCCAGCACGTCGGCAACGCGTTCCCGCTCGCGCACCTGACGAACGCGCTGCAGCACGCGTGGCTGCCGACCGGCGCGCAGATCGCCTGGGGCGACCTGGGGATCCTCGCGCTCTGGGGCGTGGCCATGGCGGTGCTCGCCGCGCGGCGCTTCCGCTGGCTGCCGACGAGGTGAACTCCGGTGCACCGGCTACGGTTCGACCGGCCGGTGCACCATCGTCACCCCGAGATCGCCCGCACGCGCCCTCCGGCCCCGCCGGGGGGCGCCTGACGCCGGATGCGCACGGTCATCCTCGTGCTCGCGCTGGGCTTCATCGCCGTTCTCGCCTTCCTGACGCTGTTCGTGCTCTTCACGAGCGGGCCTGACGTCCTCGTCGTGCTCTCGCTGCTGGTCCTCGGGCTGTTCGCCTTCGGGGTGATCGGCGCCCTCTCGACCCCGCCGCGCGAGTGATCCGCCGGCTCGCGCTCATGCTGCTGATCGTCGCCGCGGGCGCGGGCGGCGCGGCACTGCTCGCGCACCGCGGCGCGACGAGCCGCGCGGAGGCGAACCCCGAGGCGCTCACGGTCGGGTTCGGCGGGCTCGGCACGGCGCCGTCGGCGCTCGCGGTGCGGCTCGACGTCCCGGCCGATCCGCTCCGCGTCCGCTTCGACCACCCGCCCGCGGCGGCGCTGCTGTTCAACGTCGACACCGGCGAGGTGCTGTGGCGGCGGCGGCCGAACCGCGTCCGGCCGATCGCCTCGCTGACGAAGATGATGACCGCGCTGCTGGTGGTCGACAACGTGCCGCCCTGGGGGCGGGTGCGGATCACGCCGGAGGCCGTCCACTTCAAGGGCTCGGGCGTCGGGCTGCTCCCGCGCGGCCGGCTGATCCCGGTCGAGACGATGCTGCACGGCCTGCTGCTCGTCTCGGGCAACGACGCCGCGATCGCGCTCGCGCAGCGCGTCGGCGACGGGAGCCAGCGGGCGTTCGTGCGGCTGATGAACGAGCGGGCGCAGGCGATGGGGCTCGCCTGCACGCACTACACGACCCCGAGCGGGATCCGCGACGCGGGGAACCACTCGTGCGCGGCCGACCTCGCGGCGATCGCGCGCGCGGTGCTGCGCCAGCCGCGGCTCCGGCGGATCGTGCGCGAGCGGTCGGCGACGCTGCCGTTCCCGATCGAGGGCGGCAAGCTCTACCTGTACAACACGAACCCGCTGCTGCGCGAGCGCTACCCCGGCACGACCGGGCTGAAGACCGGCTACACGGACGCCGCCGGGCGCTGCCTGGTGGCGACCGCGCGGCGCGGGACGACGCGACTGGGCGTCGTCCTGCTGGACTCTCCGGACCCGGGCCGCCAGGCGGAGCGGCTGCTGGACCTCGGGTTCACCGCCAACCGCTGACCCCGCACGACCCGTAGTCCGTAGAGGTGACGATGGATCGATCCGCAAGCGGCCGCAAGGCCGACCATCTCCGCATCGCCGCCGGGCCCGGCGTCGAGCACGCCGGCGACGCCGGGCTGGACGCCGTCCGGCTGCGCCACCGCGCGCTGCCCGGCCGCGACCTCGCCGACGTGAGCCTGCGCTGCGAGCTGCTCGGCGCCTCGCTGGGGGCGCCGCTGCTGGTCTCGGCGATGACGGGCGGGACCGAGGAGGCCGGCGCAGGTCAACGCGCGGCTCGCCGCCGCCGCGGCCGAGCACCGGATCGCGCTCGTGCTCGGCTCGGGCCGGCCGCTGCTCGACGACCCGGGCCTGCTGCCGACGTACCGGCCCGCGGGCGGGCCGCGGCCGCCGCTGCTGCTGGCGAACCTCGGCGCCGCGCAGGTGCGCGGCGCGGGCGCGCCGGCGCGGGCCGAGCGGCTCGTCGAGCTGCTCGACGCCGACGGGCTGACGATCCACCTCAACCCGGTCCAGGAGGCGGTCCAGCCCGAGGGGCAGCCGGCCTTCGCCGGCGTGACGGAGGGGATCGCGGCGATCGCGGCCCGGCTCGCGCCGCGGCCGGTCGTCGTCAAGGAGGTCGGGTTCGGGATGGATCCCGACGACGTGCGCGAGCTCGCCGCCGCGGGCGTCGCGGCCGTCGACGTGGCCGGCGCGGGCGGGACGAACTGGGCGCTGATCGAGGGCCGGCGGGACACCCGCGCCGGCGCCGTCGCCGCCGCGTTCGGGGACTGGGGGGTTCCGACGGCGGCGGCGGTGACCGGCGCGGTCGGCGCCGCGCCCGGGCCTGCCGGTGATCGCCTCCGGCGGGCTGCGCGACGGCGTCGACGTGGCCAAGTGCCTGGCGCTCGGCGCGGTCGCGGGCGGGCTCGCGCGGCCGTTCCTGATCGCGGCGCAGGCCGACCGGGCGGGCGAGGCGGTCGCCACGGTGATCGCGCAGCTGCGCGTGGCGACGTGGGCGGCGGGCGCTCCGGCCTCCGCCGCGCTGGGGAGCGGGCACCTGCGGTGAGAGCGGTCGTCGTCGGCGCAGGGCTGGGCGGGCTGGCGGCGGCGCTGCGGCTGCAGGGCCTCGGCGCGGACGTCACCGTGCTCGAGCAGCGCCCGCGGCCGGGCGGGCGCGCGGGGCAGATCCGCGACGCGGGCTTCACCTGGGACACCGGGCCGTCGCTGCTGACGATGCCGTGGGTGCTCGAGGAGACGTTCGCCGCCGGCGGGCTCGACCTGGCCTCCGAGCTCGTGCTGCGGCGGCTCGAGCCGCTCTACCGGATCCACTGGGCCGGCGAGGAGCGGCACCTCGACTTCAGCGCGGACCGCGACGCGCTGCGCGCCGAGGTGGGGCGGTTCTCCGCGCGCGACGCCGCGCAGGTCGAGCCGTTCCTGGAGGACCTCCGGCCGATCTACGAGCGGGCGATCCTCGGCGCCGGGCGGCGCGACTTCGGCGCGCTGCGGGACTTCCTCCGGCTCGTGCCCGGACATGGTCCGGCTCGACGCGCTGCGGCCGCTGTCCTCCTACGTCGCGCGCCACTTCGAGCACCCGCGGGTGCGCGAGGCCTTCTCCTTCCACTCGCTGTTCATCGGCGGCGACCCGTACCGGGTGCCGGCGATCTACGGCGCGCTCGTCTACCTGCAGGTGCTCGACGGCGGCTGGTACGTCGACGGCGGGATGTACAGCGTGGTCGAGGCGCTCGCCGGCGCGCTCGACGTGCGCTGCGGCGAGCCGGTCGAGCGGATCGAGCACGCCGGCGGCCGCGTGACCGGCGTCGTGCTGGCCGGCGGCGAGCGGATCGCGGCCGACGTGGTGGTCTCGAACGGCGACGTCCTGCGCGCGCACGAGCTGCTGGGGACGGCGGCGCCGCGGCGGCGGCTGCGCGAGACGATGTCGTGCTTCCTGCTCTACCTCGGCACGGACCGCGTGCACGAGCGGCTGCAGCACCACACGCTGCTCGTCGGCGACGGCTACCGCGAGTTCATCCGCGCCGTCACGCGCGGCCGCGAGCTCCCGCGGACCTACTCGACCTACGTCCACGCGCCGGCGCGGACCGAGCCCGGGATGGCGCCGGCCGGCGGCGACTCGCTCGCGATCCTCCTGCCGGTCCCGAACCTGCGCGCGGGGATCGACTGGGACCGCGACGGGGACCGGCTGCGCGACGCCCTCGTGGCCGACCTCGAGGCGAGCTTCGGACTGGACGGGCTCGACGCGTCCGTCGTCGCCGAGCACCGGATGACGCCGCTCGACTTCGGGCGCGAGCTCGGGGCGGTGTGGGGGAACGCGTTCGCGGTCGAGCCGACGCTGCACCAGTCGGCCTGGTTCCGGCAGCCGAACCGCGACCGCCGGGTGGCCGGGCTCTACCACGTCGGCGGCGGGACGCATCCCGGCGCCGGCGTCCCCGGCGTCCTGCTCGGCGCGGAGGTCACCGCCGGGCTGGTCGCGCAGGACCGCGGGCTGGTGCCGCGCCGGGCGGTCGCGACGTGAGCGCGGTCGCCCCGCTCACCCAGGAGGCGCGCGCGACGACGAACCGCGCCGCGCGGACGTTCTCGCTCGCCTGCCGGATGCTCCCGCGGCCGCTCCGCGACGACGTCTACCTGCTCTACCTCGTCTTCCGCACGCTCGACGACCTCGTCGACGACGGGATGCCGGACGCCGCGGAGCGGGTCGCGGCGGTCGCCGACTGGGCCGCCGGCGACCCCGGGGAGCAGACCCGCGAGGTGCTCGTGCTCGAGGACCTCGCGTCGCGGCACCCGCTCCCGCGCGCGACGATCGGCGAGTTCTGCGAGGGGATGCGCTGGGACCTCGCGGGCCGCGTGCTGGCCACCGAGGAGGAGCTCGACGCGTACTGCTATCGCGTCGCGGGCACGGTCGGCGTCGTCATGGCGTCGGTGCTGGGCACGACCGACGACGCGCGGGCGCGGCCGGCGGCGGCGGCGCTCGGGATCGCGATGCAGCGGACGAACATCCTGCGCGACCTCGACGAGGACGGCGCCGCCGGGCGCTCCTACCTCGCGCGCGAGACGACCGACCGCTTCGGCGCGCCTGTCCCCGGCGCGCGCGAGATCCTGCTGCGCGACCAGATCGCGAAGGCGGACGCTCGCTACGACGAGGGGATGGCCGGGATCGAGCTGCTGCGCGAGGGCCAGGTGGCCGTCCGCGCGGCGGCGTGGATGTACCGCGAGATCCTGCGCCAGATCGAGCGCGACGGCTATGGCGCGGAGGCGGGGCGCGCGACGGTGGGCCGCCGTCGCAAGCTCTGGGTGGTGCTGCGGCGTGTCGCCGTTCCCGCCCGCTGACCGTAGTTATGGTTCGTTCTCTGACGCGCGCGGGTAGCGTGGGCGCGTGGCCCGGCGTCCGTCGCAGCATGTCATCCGCCAGCGCCGGCTCGCCGCCGGTGGCGCTGTGCTGCTCCTGCTCGTGGTGGTCCTGCTGGTCTCCGGCGTGTTCTCCGGCGGCGGCAGCGACGGCGAGTCATCCGCGCAGGAGGTCGCCGACCGGCGGCCGCAGCTGCCCGGAGGCGGACGCCGTCTGCTTCCGGACAAGCGCGTCGTCGCCTACTACGGCGCCCCGCAGGACGACGAGCTCGGGGCGCTCGGGCATCGGCTCGCCGGACGAGGCGGCGGACAAGCTCCAGCGCGAGGCCGACCGCTACGCCGAGCGCGGCAAGGCGGTGCTCCCGGCGCTTGGAGCTGATCGTGTCGATCGCGGCCGCCGACCCCGGCGACGACGGGATGTACCGCACGCGCCAGGACGACGCCGTCATCCGGCGCTACCTCCGGACGGCGCGCCGGCACGAGATGCTGCTGATCCTCGACATCCAGCCGGGACGGTCGGACTTCTTCACGGAGACCACGCGGCTCGAGAAGTGGCTCAAGGAGCCGGACGTGGGCCTCGCGCTCGACCCCGAGTGGCGCGTGCAGGAGGGCGAGGTGCCCGGCCAGGTGATCGGGTCGGTCGACGCGCGCGAGGTCAACGCGACGTCCGCCTGGCTCGCCCAGCTCGTCGACGAGCACGAGCTGCCGCAGAAGCTCTTCATCGTCCACCAGTTCACCGAGGGGATGGTCGACGACGCCGAGCTGAAGCCGCGCGACCAGCTCGCGATGGTGCTCAACGCGGACGGCTTCGGCTCGCGCTCCGCGAAGCGCTCGAAGTACCACGCGTTCACGGAAGCCGCCCCGGACGCCTTCGAACAGGGCTTCAAGCTGTTCTACAAGGAGGACGAGGCGATGCTGATGGGCCCGGCCGCGGTCCTGGCACTGAAGCCGCCGCCGGACGTCGTGGTGTACGAGTAGGGCGATGCGACCGTCGCGCGTGCTGCTCGCCGCCCTCGGCCGCGGCCCAGGTCGCGTACGGGCAGGTGCCGGGCGCGCGCGGCGCGCGGTCGACGCGCGCGCTGGTCGGGCTGATGACGGTGACGTCGGCGGTCGAGGCGGCCGAGGCGCGCGGGTGGCGGCGCGGGCTGGCGCCGGTCGGGGCCGCGGGCGCGATCGGCTTCGGGGCCGAGCTGCTCGGCGTGCACACCGGGCGGCCGTTCGGCGCCTACTCCTACACGGGGAAGCTCGGGCCGCGGGTCGGGGGCGTGCCGCTGCTGGCCGCGGCGGCCTGGGCGCTGATGGCGCGGCCGGCGTGGATCGCGGCCGGGTGGGTCGCGCCGCGCCGCGCGGGACGCGTGGCGCTCGCGGCGGGCGCGCTGACCGCCTGGGACGTCTTCCTCGACCCCCGGATGGCGCGCGAGGGCTACTGGATCTGGCCGGACGGCGGCGCCTACGAGGGCGTGCCGGCGTCGAACTTCCTCGGCTGGTGGGTCACGGGGCTGGGCGTCTTCGCGGTCTGGTCGGTGCTCGACGACGCGCCGCCGGAGCCGCGCGACGACGGGGCGCTCGCGCTCTACGCGTGGACGTGGGTGGGCGAGACGTTCGCCAACGCGGCGCTGTGGCGGCGGCCGCGGGTCGCCGCGGCGGGGGCGGCCGCGATGGGGGCGTTCGCCGCGCCCGCGCTCTGGCGGCGGCTGCGATGAGGGTCGTCGTGATCGGCGCGGGCGTGGGCGGGCTCGCGACCGCGGTCCGGCTCGCGGCGGCGGGCCACGCGGTCTGCGTGCTCGAGGCGGGCGCGGCCGCCGGCGGGAAGTGCGGGCGCGTGTCGGCGGGCGGGTACACGTGGGACTCCGGCCCCTCGCTGCTGACGATGCCGTGGGTGTTCGAGGCGCTGTTCGCGGAGACGGGCGCGCCGCTCGGCGAGGTGCTCGACCTGCTGCCGGTCGAGCCGGTGACGCGCTACCGCTTCGCGGACGGGACGGGCTTCGACCTGTCGGCCGACCTGGCCGCGTCGCGCGCGGCGCTCGACGCGTGGCGGCCGGGCGCGGGGGACGAGTGGGCGCGGTTCATGCGGACGTGCGAGCGGATGTGGCGCGCGTCGGAGCCGGTCCTGACCGGCCCGGCGCCGTGGCCGCCGTCGCGGGACGCGCAGGCATCGCCGGCCGCGCTGCTCGACGTCAAGCCGTGGTGGACGCTGCGGCAGCTCGCGCGGTCGCACACGCGGGACCCGCGGCTGCAGATGGTCATCGAGCGCTTCGCGACCTACGCGGGAGCGGACCCGCGGCGCGCGCCGGCCGCGCTCGCCGTCGCCGGGTACGTCGAGCACGCCTGGGGCGCGTGGCATCCGCGCGGCGGGATGTACGCGCTGGTCGAGGCGCTCGTCGCGCGGCTCGGCGCGCTCGGCGGCGAGCTGCGGCTCGCGACGCCGGCGCAGACGGATCGCGCTGGCGCCCGGCCCGCGGCGCACGGGCGGCCTGCTCGGGGGCACGCGGCACGTGGCCGGTGTCGAGACCGACGCCGGCCTCGTGCGCGCCGACGCGGTCGTGGCCGCGCTCGACGCGGAGGTCGTGCGCCGCGACCTGCTCGGCCGCCCGCTGCCGGCGCGCGAGCCGTCGCTCTCCGGGCTCGCGCTGATGCTCGGCCTGCGCGGGCGGACGCCCGGCCTCGTCCACCATGCGATCACGTTCCCCGCGGACTACGACGCCGAGTTCGACGCCGTCTTCGGCGGCCGGCCCGCGCGCGATCCCGACGGTCTACGTCAGCGCGTCGTGCGCGACGGACCCCGGGCGAGACGCCCGAGAACTGGTTCGTCCTGGTCAACGCGCCGTCGACCGGCGACGCCGACTGGGAGGCGGAGGCCGAGCGGCTGATCGACCGCCTCGGGGTGCGCGACCGGATCGCCGCGCGCGCGCTGCGCAGCCCGGCCGACCTGGCGCGCGAGACCGGCGCGCGGTCGATCTACGGCGTCGCGCCGCACGGGCGGCTGGGGACGCTCAAGCGGCCGCGCGACCACCGTCCGCGGCGTCGACGGGCTGTGGCTGACCGGCGGCACGGTGCACCCGGGCGGCGGGTTGCCGCTCGTGGCGCTCGGCGCCGCGACGACGGCGCGGGCGCTGGCGTGATCCGGCTCGCCGCCGCTGCTCGCCGCGCTGGCCCTGGTGGCGGGCTGCGGCGACGACGGGAGCGGCCTCCGGCAGGTCACGCGCGGCGACCTGATCTACGCGTCCGGCGGCGAGGGCGCGGGCCGCGTCACGGTGATCCGGCGCGCCGACGCGGAGCCGCCGTTCCCGGTCGTGATCTTCCTCCACGGCTGGGGCGCGACCGAGCCGCGGTTCTACGGGCCGTGGGTCGAGCACCTCGCGCGCGACGGGCAACGCGGTCGTCTACCCGCGCTACCAGCAGTCGGTCGCCGAGCCGCCGGCGCAGGTGCTCGGGAACGCGCAGGCGGGGATCCGGCTGGCGTTCGACGAGCTCGACCTCCGCCGCGACGGGCTCGTCGTCGCGGGGCACTCCGCCGGCGGCGCGCTGGCCGCCGACTACGCCGCGATCGCCGCGCGGGCGGACCTGCCGCCGCCGCGCGCCGTGCTGAGCATCTACCCGGGCCGCTCGTTCCGCGGGATCGACGTCGGGATCCCGTCCGCCGGCCCGGTGCCGGCCGGCGTCACGCTGCGGGTGCTGACCGGCGCGCAGGACCGGGTCGTCGACCCGCGCGACGCGCAGGCGATCGTGCGCGACGCGCGCACCGGACGACCGCCGGCTGAGCCTGATCCGCGCCGCGGGCGCCGCCGACCACCTCGGGCCGCAGCGCGACACGCCGATCGCGCGGCGCAAGTTCTGGGCGCGGCTGGACCGGATGATCGCCGCCGCGCGGCGCTAGATGGTTGATTCCGCGACGGCGCGCCCCTGGGGCGTGCCCGGGCGGATGCTGGGCGCCGCACGGATCCCGAAGGGAATCCTTCCAGGATTTCCGAGGGTCCGGGTGGCGATCCAGCGCCGATCCGGGTGCGCCACCAGGGGTGCGAACTCGCCGAATCTAGGCGTGCGCGGGGGCCTTGTCGACCGCGATCAGCGTCGCGCCGATCGCCCCGCCGAGGTCGCCGAGCGAGGCCAGCAGCACGTCGGGCGGCCGGTGGTCGGCGAACAGGTGCGGCATCATCGCCTTGCGGATCTTGTCGACGTACGGGTCGCCGAGCCGCAGCCCGAGCCCGCCCCCGATCACGACCGCGTCGACGTCGAGCAGGTTGAGCGACGAGGCGACGGCGACGCCGATCGCGCCGACCGCGCGGTCGATCATGTGGTGCGCCATCTCGTCGTCCTTCTCGAGCGCGCGCTGCCAGATGCCGCTCGAGAGCCGCGGCTTGCCGCGCTCCTCCATGATCTCGAAGAGGATCGTCTTCTCGCCGTCCTCGACCTTCTCGCGGGCGCGGGTCTCCATCGCGCCGCGGCCCGCGTAGGCCTCCATGCAGCCGACCCGCCCGCAGGGACACGTGCGCCCGTCGCTCTTGACGACCATGTGGCCGATCTCGCCGGCACCGCCGCGGCCCTCCCACAGCTTGCCGTCGAGGATCAGGCCGCCGCCGACGCCCGTGCCCCAGAACACGCCGAGGATGCTGCCGAACGGCTTCGCGGCGCCGAGGTCGAACTCCGCCTGGGTGGCGACGTTGACGTCGTTCGAGAGCGCGATCGGCGCGTCGAACGCGGCGCCGAGCTTCTCGCCGAGCGGATAGGTCCCCTCCCAGTCGGGCAGGTTGCGCGCGCTCGTGACCGTGCCGGCCTCGTCGTCGACCACGCCCGGCGAGCCGACGCCGACCGCGACCAGCTCGCTGCGCGGGACGCCCGCGTCCTCGAGCGCGACGTTGATGCTCTCGATCATCGCCAGCGTGACGTCCGCCGGACCGCCCGTCGTCGGGGTCGGGAGCCGCGAGGAGCCGAGCACCTCGTGCGCCTCGTCCACCACGACCGCCTGGATCTTCGTTCCAC
Organism: uncultured Solirubrobacteraceae bacterium; assembly: GCA_963724145.1. GTDB lineage: Bacteria > Actinomycetota > Thermoleophilia > Solirubrobacterales > Solirubrobacteraceae > DASQMT01. Next base: position 5,691 of record CAVRTO010000038.1, on the reverse strand, counting down.
CGAGGTCGATGCCGCCGTACCGTGCCATTGCTCTCCCTTACCCACTTCCGAGCGGGTCCGTGCCGTCCCACGTGCCAGACGAACGATACGGGCGGAAGCGAGCGAACAGCTCCTCCGCGTACCAGCCGCCCGCGCGTGTTGCGCGAATCACGTCGCGATGGTCGGCGCGTTTGTACGCGTAGGCCTGCGCGTGGGCGAGGCTGCGCCAGAGGCTGAAGGTGGCCTGGCGGGCGACGGGCCACTCGCCCGCGCCGAGGCTGGCGAGCAGCCCCTCCCTCCCCGCCAGGTCGCCGGCGGGCGGCGCGATGGCCCGGTAGAACGGGACGAGCTTCGTGGGCCTGATCGTCGCGCGGGTGAGGATCGCGACCGCGCCCGCCGACTCCCCGCCCGACCCTGGCACGGGGTTGGCGCCGCCCCATGCGCCGTGCGAGCGCAGCGCCTCGAGGCGGACCGTGTACGTCTCGCGGCCGAGATCGCGCCAGCGCTGTGCGATCTCGCCGCGCTCGAAGGCGTCGAGGGCGGCGTCGTCCTCCCAGACCGCGAACAGCGCCCAGCGGCGCAGGTCGGCGCTCAGCGTCATCGTCCGCGCCGCGGCCGGTGCCGAGCAGGCGCCAGAAGCGCAGGCCGGGCGTGCGGGCGAGCAGCGGCCGGTCGAGCCCCATGCGGGAGAATCCCTGCGGCGCGGTCGCGCGTGGGTAGCGCGTGAGATGGAAGGAGGCGATGGGCACCGGTGGGATACGTCGTATCAGCCCTGCTGGGCTACCTGCTCGGTTCGATCCCGGTCGCGCTGCTGGTCGCGCGGCGGTACGGCGTCGACCTGCGGCGCACGGGCGACGGCAACCCGGGGGCGTGGAACGCGCTCGAGCAGCTCGGCGCGCGGCGGGCGTGGCCGGCGTTCGTGGGCGATGCGCTGAAGGCGTGCGTGGCCGGGCTCGCCGGGTGGGCGCTGGCGGGCTGGTGGGGTGCGTGGGCGGGCGTGGCCGGTGCGATGGCGGGGCATGCGTTCCCGATCTTCGCGGGGTTCCGGGGCGGGAAGGCGGTGATGTGCTTCGTGGGCGGCGCGTTCGTGCTGTCGCCGTATGCCGCGCTGGTCTGCCTCGGCGTCTGCGTCGTCGTCTCGGTCGTCGGCGAGCTTCGCCTGGGGGGCGCGGGTGGCGGTCTTCGGCTTCCCGCTCGTCGCGCTGCTGTTCTCGCCGGTGTGGCAGGTGGCGGCGATCGGGGGGTTGATGACGTTCATCGGGCTGCTGTTCCTCGTGAAGCCGTCGGCGGCGGTCGCGACCTGAACCTGCGACGACTCTGTGCCGATTGTGCGCCGATTCGGTGCCATCCGCCTTGTGCGCCGCCGCGCGGGGTGATCATCGAGCGGACATGGCGCATCAACGCAACACACCGCGGTCTTCCCCGCCCCGCTGTCGGCGTTGATGTCGTAGAGCGACCACAACGCAGCACGGAGGCCGTCGAACCCGGGGGTTGCTGCGTTGATGTCGCGCTCGCGCGACCTCGCGGGGCGGCAGGACGGCGTCGTCGGCCGCGGCCAGCTGGCGGCGCTGGGGATGACGCCCGGCCAGGTCCGTCACCGCCTCGGCACCGGCCGCCTTCATTGCGTCTTTCGCGGCGTCTACGCGGTCGGACACGACCGCGCTCAGCGACGTCGGGCGCGTACGCGCGGCGCTCATGGCGGCGGGGCCGACCGCCGCCGCGAGCCACCGGACCGCCGCGGCGCTCCACCGGCTCATCCCCCGTCATGCCGCGGCAGCTCGACGTCACCGTCACGCGAGCGGGCCCGCGCTCGCGCCGCGGCCTGACGATCCACCGCACGACCCGCCCGCCCGCGATCACGACAGCCGCGCGGACTTCCCGTCACGGCGCCGTTGAGAACGCTGGCTGACCTGGCGCCCGACCTGAGCGCCGACGCGTTCGAGGCCCTGTCCGCCGAGGCGCTCGTCCGCCACCTCGTCACCGCGCGCGACCTCGACGCGCTGGCGCCGGACGCCGCGCCGACGCGGTCCGAGCTCGAGCGTCGCTTCCGGCGGCTCGTCCGCGACGCCGGGCTGCCGCCGCCGGAGGTCAATCCGCAGCACGGCGCGACGCTGCCCGACTTCCGCTGGCCCGGCGAGCGCGTGATCGTCGAGACCGACGGCTGGGCCGCGCATCAGAGCCGGGCCGCGTTCGAGCGCGACCGCGCGCGCGACGCGGACCGCACCGGCGACGGGTGGGCGGTGCTCCGCTTCACCGCGCGGCAGGTCGACGACCGGCCGGCGTGGGTGGTGGCGCGGCTCGCCGCGACGCTCAGTACGTCCGGCCGCGCCAGGTCCGCGCCGGCCGCAGCGCCGACAGGGTGAGGCGGAGTGCGGTCGCCGGATCCGCCAGCGGGGAGAGCCAGAACGGCACGCCGCGCCGCGCGTATGCGCCGGCCAGCGGGCCGAGCAGCGCGGCGCGGACCGCCAGCAGCGCCAGGTCGACCCGCGACGGCCGGCCCGCGAGCGTCCGCAGCACCGGCAGGCCCATCGTCAGCCAGACGACCGCGAGGTCGGCCGCCTGCCAGGGCGCCGGCGTCACGTCGGGCAGCGCCAGCGACCGCCCCCACTCGCGCCAGGTCTCCGCCGCCGACTCGTACATCCGCACGTCGACGAGGTCCGTCCCGTCGCGGAACACGACCCGCCAGCCCGCGTCGGCGAGCCCGCGCGCGAGCGCCGCGTCGTCGGTCATGTGGGAGGCGGCGAGCGCGTAGCCGCCCGCCTCGAGCAGCGCGGCGCGGCGGACGGCGGTGACCTGGCCGTTCGACGAGCACGCGGCCGCCGGGGCTGTCCGCCGGCCCGTAGCGGTAGACGAGCGACGCGAGCATCGACGGGTGCAGGAGCCGCTCGCCCGCCGAGACGCAGACGAACCGCGCGCTCGCCGTGACCAGGTCCGCCTCCGCCAGCGCCGCCGCCAGCGCGCCGACCAGGCCGGGGCGCGGGCGCGTGTCCGCGTCGAGCGACACGACGATGTCGCTCCGCCGCCGCCTCGAGCCCCTGCTGGAGCGCCCACGGCTTCCCGATCCAGCCCGCCGGCGGCTCGGCGCCCGCGACGACCCGCGCACCGTGCTCGCGCGCGACGTCCGCGGTCCCGTCGGAGGAGCGGTCGTCGACGACGATCACCTCGGCGACGTCCGGGTCGTCCGCCAGGCCGGCGAGGCACGGCCCGATCCGCGCCGCCTCGTCGCGCGCCGGGATCACGACGCTGACGCGCGACCCCGTCGTCGACCGCCGCCAGCGGCGGTCGCCGGGACCGCCCGCGCGCCAACCGGACGGCCACCGCGCCGCCCGCGACGGCCTGGGCGAGGGGGAGGAGCATCCCGGCAGGCTGGCAGGTCGGATCCGCTAGCGTCCGCTTGAACCCTGACGTTCATGAAGGAGCAGCCTTGGACCTGAACGACACGCAGGAGCTGGCGGAGTACCGCGCCACCGTCCGCGCCTGGCTGGAGGAGCACGCCGCCGAGGCGCCCGCCGCCCGCGGCGACGACGCCGCCGCGGTCGCCGCCCGCCGCGCCTGGCAGCGCCGCCTCGCCGAGGGCGGGCTGGCCGCCGTCACCTGGCCCGCCGAGTACGGCGGGGCCGGCCTCGGGCCGCTCCAGCAGGTCGTCGTCAACCAGGAGATCGGCCGCGCCGGCGTGCCCGGGATCTTCGACATCATCGGCGTCGGGATGCTCGGGCCGACGCTGATCGCGCACGGCTCCGAGGAGCAGAAGCAGCGGCTGCTCGGCCCGATGCTGACCGCCGACGAGGTCTGGTGCCAGCTGTTCAGCGAGCCCGCCGCCGGCTCCGACCTCGCCGGGATCCAGACCCGCGCGAAGCAGCAGCCGGACGGCTCGTGGCGGATCTCGGGCCAGAAGGTCTGGACGACGAACGCCCAGCACGCCGCCTTCGGCCTCATGCTCGCGCGCACGAACGCGGACGTCCCGAAGCACAAGGGCCTGACGATGTTCGTGGTGCCGATGGATGCCGACGGGATCAGCGTCCGCCCGCTGCGCCAGATCTCCGGCGAGGCCCACTTCAACGAGGTGTTCCTCGACGACGTCCTGCTCGAGCCGGGCAGCGAGGTCGGCGCGATCGACAACGGCTGGGCCGTCGGACTGACCACGCTGATGTTCGAGCGCGTGACGATCGGGCTCGGCGGCGAGGGCTTCGGCTGGCGCGCCGACCGGTTCGCCAGCGCGCTGCTCGCCGACGACGCGTGCACGCGCGACCTCGAGACCCGCCACCGCTTCGGCGAGATCGCGACCGAGTTCCTCGCCCTGCGCTTCACGGGCTACCGGATGCTGACCAGCCTCCAGCGCGGCCAGATCCCCGGCGCCGAGGGCGCGCTCGCCAAGGTGACGACGATCCGCGCCGCGATCGCGGCCGGCGACCTGATCTGCGACGTCCTCGGGCCCGGACGGGCTGAGCGACGAGCGCTTCGGCGAGCTCGTGTCCGACATGCCGGGCCTGAAGTCCGCCGGCGGGACCGAGGAGATCCTCCGCAACATGGTCGGCGAGCGCGTGCTCGGCCTGCCGCCGGAGCCGCGGCTCGACAAGGGGATCCCGTTCAGCGAGCTGCGCGCGAAGGAGCAGGCCGCCGTATGAACTTCGCCCTCTCCGACGAGCAGGAGTTCCTCAAGGAGGCCGCGCGCGGCGCGCTCTCCCGCGTCGCCACCGTCGAGGCCGCGCGCGAAGCACTGGACGGCGGCGCGCTGCCCGACCTCTGGCCCATGGCGGTCGAGGCGGGCTGGCCCGGCCTGCTCGTCTCCGACGCCCACGGCGGCGCCGAGCTCGGCGCGCTGGAGGCGATGCTGGTGTTCGAGGAGCTCGGCCGCGTGCTCGCCTCCGTCCCGCTGCTCGGCCACCTGCCGGCGACCGCGCTGCTCGACGGCGACGACCGCGTCGCCCCGCTCGCCGCCGGCGACGCCCGCGCCGCGTTCGTGCCCGCCAAGCCGCCGACCGATCTCGATCCGTCCTGGACGACCGAGCCGCCGCTCGGCCTGACCCGCGCGCCCGCGCCGGCCGTTCGCGGACGGGACCGTCACCGGCCGCGTCGCCTGGGTGCCGGACGCGCCCGGCGCCGACGCGTTCGTCGTCGTGCTCGACGACGGCCGCGCGGCCTACGTCGAGTCCGCCGCCGTCGAGGCGTGCGACCGTCTACGACGTCACCCGCAGCCTCGGGCACGTGACGTTCGACGCCGCGCCCGGCGACGCTGCTCGACACGACGCCCGCGGACGCGGCCGCGGCGTGGTACCTGGCGCAGACGCTGATCGGCGCCGAGGCCGTCGGCGCGATCGACGTCGCGCTCGCCACCAGCGTCGCGTACGCCAAGGAGCGCCACACGTTCGGCCGCGCGATCGGCTCGTACCAGGCGGTCAAGCACGAGCTGGTGGAGATCCTCCGCGGCCTCGACAACGCCCGCAGCCTCATGTACTACGCCGGCTGGGCCGCCGCGGACCAGCCGGAGGAGTTCCCGCTCGCCGCGTCGGCGTTCCGGCTCGCCGCCGGCAAGGCGTTCGACCAGGCGGCGCGCGCGCAGATCTCCGTCCACGGCGGCATCGGCGCCACGTGGGAGCACGACGCCCCGCTGTACTTCCGCCGCGCGCAGCTGCACCGGCGGCTGCTCGGCGGGACGGCGGGCGCGGCCGACCGCGTGGCCGGCGAGCTGATCACGGCGGCGCGGGCGGCCTA
>CAVRTO010000037.1:0-62941 GCA_963724145.1 uncultured Solirubrobacteraceae bacterium | reverse complement strand
CCTGATCGTCGCCTGGCCGACTGCGGAGATCTCCGTGATGGGCGCGGAGGGCGCGGTCGAGATCGTCTTCCGCAAGCAGGTCGAGGAGGCGGAGGATCCCGTCGCGAAGAAGGCCGAGCTGATCGAGGCCTACCGCGGGCTGATCGACGTCTACGTGGCGGCGGCGAACGACATGGTCGACGACGTGATCGACCCGCGCGAGACGCGGCCGACGATCATCCGCGCGCTCGAGCTCGCCGAGGGCAAGCGCGTCGAGCGGCCGTGGAAGCGCCACGGCGTCGTCCCCGTCTGAGCCGGCGGCTCATCCGACCTGCGCGGTGCGCATGCCACCTCGGCGATGATGATCGGCAGTGCCCGTACACGTAGACCGCCACGTGCGCGCGGTGGTGATCGATCTCGACGGCGTCCTGTACGTCGAGGACGAGCCGGTCCCCGGCGCCACGGACGCCGTCGCCGCGCTGCGGGCGCGCGGTCTCCCGTTGCGGTTCGCCACGAACACCACCTCGCGGCCGCGCCGGCGGATCCTCGAGCGTCTGCACCGGCTGGGCTTCGACGTCGCGCCCGGCGAGCTGATCACGCCGGCGGCGCTCGCCGTGCGCCGCTGCGCGGATCGCGGCCACCGGAACGTCGCGCTGGTCATGAAGGACGAGCTGCGCGAGGACTTCGCGGGCCTGGTCGAGGGCGGTGATGTGGTCGACGCCGTGATCCTCGGGGACTGCGGCGAGGAGTTCGGCTACGCGCTGCTCAACCGCGCCTTCCGGCTGCTGATGGACGGGGCCGAGCTGATCGCGCTGCAGCGGAACCGGTACTGGTTGACGCCCGACGGGCTCTCGCTCGACGTCGGCCCGTTCGTCGCCGCGCTGGAGTACGCGGCGTCGACCGAGGCGTTCGTGGTGGGCAAGCCGGCGCCGGCCTTCTTCGCCTCCGCGCTCGACGGCACCGGGGTGGCGGCGGCTGAGGCGGCGATGGTCGGCGACGACATCGAGAGCGACGTCGGCGGCGCGCTCGACGCCGGGATGGCCGGCATCCTCGTGCGCACCGGGAAGTACCGCGAGGAATCCGTGCGCGCCGCCGGGATCCGGCCCACGGCGATCATCGACTCGATCGCCGACCTGCCGGAGCTGCTCGGCGAGGCGTCGCGTCACTCCAACCGCAGCGAATCTCGGTAGGTCGCACGGATGACAGCGCCGGTTCGGCGTGGCTTACTGGCCGCATGGAACAGCCGCTGCGGCATGCTGACGAAGGGAGCGATCCCCGTCGTGACGTTCATCTGGTTCGTGATCTGGCTGATCGCCAACAACGTCGGCTCGGCGGAGCCGCTGCTGCTCGACCCGGTCAACGCCTGGGTCGGAACGCTCATCCTCGCCGCCGCGCTCGATCTCGGCGGTTCGCACGCGCGTCGCGCGACCGCCTGAGACGGCGCAGGCCGGGAAACTACGGATGCGGCGCGTCGGTCTGGGCGGATGTCCGCGCGGCGCAGCGCGACTAGCGTCGCATGCATGCCCCGGCTCTCCGACGTGCCCGTGCGGTCGCTGCCCACCGAGCGCTTCGGCGACGTGCTCGACCCGGCCGGCTATGCGGCGTTGCTCGCGGTGCGCGAGCGCGCCGACCGGCTGCTCGCCGGCAGCGCGGTCTGGTGCGTCAACTCCACCGCCCACGGCGGAGGGGTGGCCGAGATGCTGCGCTCGTTGCTCGCGTACGCCCGCGGGGCCGGCATCGACGCCCGCTGGAGCGTCCTGAACGGCGATCCCGCCTTCTTCGGCATCACGAAGCGCCTGCACAACCGGCTCCACGGCGCCGCCGGCGACGGCGGCCCGCTCGGCGCGGACGAGCACGCCCACTACGAGGACGTCACGGCGGCCGGCGCCGAGGCGCTGCTGGCGCGGCTGGGGCCGGATGACGCGGTGATCCTCCACGACCCCCAGACGGCCGGGATGGCGCCGCGCCTCGCGCGCGCCGGCGTGCCGGTCGTGTGGCGGCTCCACGTCGGCGCCGACCGCGACTGCGATCTCGCCCGCGCCGCGCGCGCATTCCTGCTCCCATACGTCCGCGCGGCGGATCGCTACGTCGTGTCGCGGCCGCGCTTCGCCTGGCCCGAGCTCGATCCGGGACGTGCCGTCGTCGTGATGCCCTCGATCGACCCGTTCTCGCCCAAGAACCAGCTCCTGGCGGACGACGCGGTGGACGCCATCCTCCGGGTCGCCGGGCTCGTCGAGGGGCCGGTCGCCGCCGAGCCGGCGTTCCGGCGCGAGGACGGGACGGCGGCGCTCGTGCATCGGGCGGCGACGGTCGTCCAGGACGCGCCGATCGCCCGGGACGGCCGCTTCGTGGCCCAGATCTCCCGCTGGGACCGGCTCAAGGACCCGGTCGGCGTCCTGCACGGATTCGCGCGCGCCGCCGATGCGTGGGGGGACGCGCATCTCGTGTTGGCCGGACCGCGCGCCGGTGCGGTCGCCGACGATCCGGAGGCGGAGACGACCCTCGCCGAGGTGGTCGCGGCGCGCTCCTCGCTGCCGGCGTCGCTGCGCGCTCGCATCCATCTCGCGACGCTGCCCGTCGAGGACGAGGACGAGAACGCCGCGATCGTCAACGCGATCCAGCGGCGCGCGGCCGTCGTGGTGCAGAAATCGCTCGCCGAAGGCTTCGGGCTCACGGTCACCGAGGCGATGTGGAAGGGCAAGCCGCTCGTCGTCTCGCACGTGGGCGGGATCCAGGACCAGATCGCCGACGGCGAGGACGGGCTGGCCATCGATCCCCGCGACCTCGACGCCTTCGGCGCCGCGGTCGGCGGCCTGCTCGGCGACCCGGGCCGGGCGGCCAGGCTGGGAGCGGCCGCCCGCGACCGCGTGCGCGCGCGCTTCCTGCAGCCGCGCCAGCTCGCGCAGTGGGTCGAGATCCTCGGCGCGTTGCGCGAGCGTCCGGCTCAGCCGGCGAGCTGACGGATGCGCGCGAGCGCGGCTCGACCTCAAGATCGGCGGGCTCAGCCGACCTGCGCGGCCGCGCCCGCCGACCAGAAGGGGCCGGCTTCGAGCGGCACGCCGCGCGGCACGACCACGAGCGGGCACGCGGCCCGGTGGGACAGCCCGCGGGCGACGCTGCCGCTCGCGACGGCGTGCACCGGCCCGTAGCCGCGGGAGCCGCACATGAGCAGGTCGAGCTCCGTCGAGCTCGTCGCGAGCGCATCGACGACCCCGCCCTCGGTCACCGCCGCCGTCGCGCTCACCCCGTGGGGGATCGAGCCCAGGGCGCGGGCGGCGGTCTCACCCGCCGCATCGCGGCGCCGCTGCTCGTAGTCCGGCATGGTCAGAAAGCCCGGCGACCCGTAGAGCGGCATGAGATGCGGCGGCTCGAGCACGGTGAGCACCCGGATCGCGGCCCCGGTCTCGAGCGCGATGCCCACGGCCGCGGTCAGGGCGTTCTCGCTCTCGGGTGAGGCGTCGTAGGCGACGCCGATCGTCGCGATGGCGCCGGCCCGGTACCCCCGCGGGGCGACCGCCACCGGGCAGCCGGTGTCGTGCAGCAGCCCGGCGGCGGTGTCGCCGGCCAGCACGCGGCCGACCGCGCCGCGGGTGGTGGAGCCGACCACGGCGGCCACCGCGCCGTACTCGGCCACGAGCGACTGGATGACGTGCGAGGGTGAGCCGTCCGTGACGCGGGTGGAGACCTGGAGGTCGCGCGGGAGCCGGGCCGCGGCCTCGGCCAGCTTCAGCGCCCGCTCCCGGTGCACGGTCGCCTGGTACTCGGCGATCGGGATCGGGCCGGGGAGATCCGGACGGATCGCGTGCACGAGCACGAGCGGGCTCGCGTCGAGCCCGGACAGCATCTGGGCGAGGGCGAGCGGGGCGGCGTCGTCCTCGCGCAATGCGAGTCCGACGATGATCGGCGAGGACATGGCGGCTCCTGGCGGCGGATGATCGGGGCACTGCGATCGTGCCGCCCGCGCGCGGACTGCGCATCCGTGCGCCACCGCGCTCGCGTCCGTGGTGGCTACGGATGGGCGTGCTCACGGCTGCCGAGCGCCGCGAGCCACGCCTCTCGCTTCGCCGCGGCGGCGGCCGGGAGCACCCCGCCGGCGAGCGCGGCGGCGCCGTCGAGCGCGTGGAGCGCCTGTGCATAGTCGCCCGCGCGGGCATCCTCGTCGGCCAGCAGGAGCGTGAGCGCGAGCGCGTCGGCCCCGCCGGGCGCCGCGCCGGGCGCGGCAGCGGGTGTCCGGTCGACCAGCGGCTCTCGGCCGAGCGCGACCGGGCGCGCGGTGGCGAGGTAGGGCGCGAGGTAGCGGCCGGCCACCTTGCCGGGCGGCCACCAGAGCGCTCGCGTGGAGGCCTCCCCGCCCATCGCGTCGACGACGCGGCTCACGCCCGTCTCGTGCTCGGCGAGCTCCGCGCGCAGGTACAGCGGCGCTCCGCCGGTCAGCAGGAGCCCCCGCAGCACGGGACGGAACGGCTCCGCGGTGGCGCGCAGGCCGAGATCCGCGGCCACCGCTTCGGCCGCCGCATCGGCCTGCTGGGTCGCGAGGCCGCCCTGCTTGATCGGGAACGTGGTCGCGTCACCCGCGGCGTACACGCCGCTCGCCCCGGTCACGCGACCGTGGGCGTCGACCGGGATGAAGCCGTGGTCGTCGCCGGGCATGCCCTCGATCCACGGCCCCTGGAGCGGGGGCAGGGCGATCGCAGCGTCCGCGGCGACGGTTCCGCCCCCGGCGAGCCGGGCGGCGCCGTCGGCGTACGCCTCCACGCGGCCGTGCGCGAACTCGATCCCGCGTTCGCGCAGCAGCCGGCCGGTCTCCGCCGACGCGGCGCCGCCGAAGAGCTGGAGCGGCGCGGCCTCGGGCGACACGACCCGGATCGCGACCTGGTCGGCGCCGCGGTCGCGCAGCTCGACCGCCGTCATGATCGCAAGCTCGTAGAGCGGCAGCGTCCAGGCGACGCCCGAGGCCATCGTGAAGACGATGGCCCGGACCGCGCCGCTCGCGGCCGCGTCGAGCACGCCCGTGACCGCCGGCACGTCCTGTGGTCCGGCGAAGGCGATCGCGCCCGGCACGCCCGGCGCCGCGCGGGCCCCGACGGCGACGACGAGCGCGGCGAAGGGGAGGCGCCGGCCGTCCGCGGTCAGCGCGACCCCGGCGTCCTGGTCGACGCCGGCGAGCGTGCCGCGGTGCAGCTCGGCGTCGCAGCGCCGCGCGACCTCCTCGAACGGCACGGGGCCGGGGCCGCCGAGCCCGAACGGCGCGGCGACGGACGCGGGCCGGTTCAGGAACTGGGTCCCGGGCGCCAGCAGCTCGAGGTGCGCATGGCGCCCGACGAGCTCGTGCAGTGCGAGCAGGGCTTCGAGCGCGGCGACGCCGCCGCCCGCGACCAGCACACGCGGTCGCTCACGCGCGCCTGCCCCCGGCGCGGACATGGTCAGACCGCCGCCGGGGTCGGGACGAGCACCTGCTCGGCGAGCTCGACGAGCCGGTTCGCGTAGCCCCACTCGTTGTCGTACCAGGCCACGACCTTGACCTGGGTCCCGTCGATCACGGCGGTCAGCGGGGCGTCGAAGATCGACGAGTAGGACGAGCCCACGATGTCCGCCGAGACGATCGGCTCCTCGCTGAACTGGAGGATGCCGGCGAGCGGTCCCGTCGCGGCGGCGGCGGCGAACGCGCCGTTGACCTCCTCGACGCTCGTCGGGCGCTCGGCCTCGATCGTCAGGTCGACGATCGAACCGGTGGGGATCGGCACCCGCACCGCGAAGCCGTTCAGGCGCCCGGCGAGCTCCGGGATGACGAGCCCGAGGGCCTTCGCGGCGCCGGTCGAGGTCGGGACCAGGTTGAGCGCCGCGGCGCGGGCGCGCCGCGGGTCCTTGTGCGGACCGTCGAGCAGGTTCTGGTCGGCGGTGTAGGCGTGGATGGTGGTCATCAGCCCGTGCCGGATGCCGACCGCCTCGTGCAGGACCTTGGCGACGGGCGCCAGGCAGTTGGTCGTGCACGAGGCATTGGTGATGATGTGGTGGCGTGCGGGGTCGTAGGCGGTGTCGAAGTTCACGCCCAGCACGACGTCGGCGTCGGCGGGATCGGCGCCCTTGGCCGGCGCGGAGAGGATCACCTTGCGGGCGCCCGCGTGCAGGTGCCCCTCGGCGCCGGCGCGCGTGCGGAACCGCCCGGTCGCCTCGATCACCACGTCGACGGACAGCTCCTCCCACGGCAGCGCCTCCGGCCTGGGCGCGGTGGTCACCGCGATCCGGCGGCCGGCGACGACGATCGCATCGCCGTCGGTGTCGACGTGATGCGGGAAGCGCCCGTACACGCTGTCGAGCTGGAGCAGCTGGGCGAGGGTGGCGACGTCGACGACGTCGTTGACCGCGACGATGTCGAGGTCGGCGTCGCGCTCGATCGCCGCGCGGACGACGGCGCGGCCGATCCGGCCGAAGCCGTTGATGGCGAGGCGTGCGGTCATGGGTGGCTCCGTTCGGTCGTGAGCTGGGGGCGCGGGACGATGAGGTCCTCGCCGAGCGCGAACTGGACGAGCTGCGCCCGCGTGCGGCAGCCGGTCTTCTCGAGGATGTGGCTCCGGTGGCTCTCCACGGTGCGGACGGAGAGGCACAGCGCGGTGGCGATCTCCGCGTTGGTGTGCCCGAGCGCGATCAGCCGGAGGACCTCGACCTCGCGCGCGCTCAAGCCGTGATCGTCGTCCTCGGGACGGGCGGCGGCGACGAGCGCGCCGAGCGAGGGATCGAGGTAGCTCCCGCCGCGCGCGACCGCGCGGATCGCCTGCTCGAGCTCGGCGTCCGCCGCCTCCTTCAACACGTACCCCGCCGCGCCCCCCGCGAGCGCAGCCCGCGCGAGCGCGGGATCGGACTGCATCGTGACGACCACCACGCGCGTGTCAGGCGCCCGGCGCGCGAGCTCGGGCAGCAGGCCGAGGCTCGGCCTGCCCGGCATCCCGAGGTCGAGGACGAGGATGTCGGGCCGGTGGTCGAGCACCTCGCGCAGCGCGGCGTCGCCGTCGCCGGCTTCCGCGACCACCCGCCAGCCGGGCACCGACTCGAGCAGCATGCGGATGCCGGCGCGCACGAGCCGGTGGTCGTCGGCCAGCACCAGCCGCAGCTCCGGCGTGCTGTCGACGGAGCTGGTCATCGGTCCGGGACGGCGTCGGCGGCGACCGGGCGGAGCGCGGCGAGCGGATGCGGTTCAGCGCGCGGGACGACGATGAGGGCGCACGCCGAATCGCGGACGAGCCGGCCGCTCACGCCGCCGAGCAGTACCGCTCGTCCGGGTCCGTACCCGCGCGAGCCGGCGATCAGGAGGTGCAGGTCGCGGCTGCGCTCGACCAGCTCCCGCGCGGGGTCGCCCGCGAGCAGGACGGCGCGCGCGGAGATCGCCGGGGGCAGGGCGGCGAGCGCGGTGTCGAGCCGGGCGCGCGCAGCGGCCTCGACGTCCGCGCGCATGCGGTGGTAGCCGGGACCGCCCATGAGCGCGGGCGCGCCGTAGCGGAACGCGTCGAGCACCGCGATCACCTCGAGCGTGTCGCCGGGGGTCGACGCCATGGCCGCGCCCGCCTCGAGCGCAGCGTGCGCCTCGGCGGATCCGTCGAACGCGACACCGATGCGGCGCGCCCGGCCGCGGGCCTCGAGGCGGTGACCGAACGGGGCGACGGCGACGGGACACGGAGCCCCGGCCAGCAGGCGCTCCCCGGTCGTGCCCGGCAGGACCCGTCCGAGCCGGCCCGAGGATGCCGATCCGACGACGATCAGCGCCGCGTCGCGCTCCTGCGCGAGCGCCTGCAGGAGCTGTGGCGCCGAGTCGTAGGGCCGGACGACGCCTTCGACGTGCAGGCCGTCGGCCGCGAGCGCGGCGATCTCCTCGTCGAGCCGGCGTGCGCCGGCCGCGGCGCCCTCCCGGGTCACCGCGACGGCGATCCCCTCGCCGACGAGCGCGAGCGCCGGGTACGGCACCGCGGTCGCCAGCAGCAGCTCCGCGCCGGCCGGCTCCGCGAGCTCGCGCGCCAGGGCGAGCGCGTCGTGGGAGCGATCGGACCCGTCGAAGCCGACGACGATCAGGCTCATCCGGGATGCTCCAACTGCTCCTCGGGGATGAGCCGGGTGCCCTGCGCCGGGAAGTGCAGCGATTCGTGCTGCTCGTCCCAGCGGACGCGGAAGTGGCGGTGCCCGGCGGCGCCGAGCACCGCGAGGATCTGCCCGCGGCGGGATGGCCCGCCGCCGATCGCGTCCACGGCGATCCAGTCGCCCGGCCGCGCGTCGTCGATCCGCGGTCCCCCCGGGGGTGTCGCGCCGGCGGTCATCGGCTCGTCGCCTGCGCCGCCGGCGCCAGCGCCCGGACGAGCGCGTTGTGCGTGCCGCGCGGGACGACCACGACAGGGCAGCTCGCGTCGCGGATCACGGCGTGCGTGACGCTGCCGAGCAGCACGTGGCGCGTAGGCCCGTAGGCGCGCGAGCCGCAGACGAGGAGATCGACGCTGCCGCGAGAGCTCGGTGAGCGCGTCGCGCGGGCGAGCCGACCACGACCTCGCTGGTCGCGGCCACGCCGGACGGCATCAGGGCGAGCACCTGGTCGAGCGCGCGGCGCGCGCTCCCGATCGCCGTATCGATCAGCCCGTCGGCGCGATACGGCTCGATCACGGCGGACTGGCTGCGGGTGATCGGCTCGACCGCCGTGCTGGCGACGCAGGTCGGCATGGCCGGCGCGCGCGATCGCGGCCGCCGCGCGCACCGCGCCGTGCGCGTCCTCGACGTCGACGAAGCCGACGCCGACGTGCCGCGGGGTCCAGCCGGCGGCCAGCTTCGCGGGCGTCACCGCCACCGGGCACGGGGCGCCGTGCAGCAGTCGCTCCGCCGTCGAGCCGGGCATGACGCGCCCGATCCGCCCGCGCCGGGTCGACCCCACCACGACGAGGCACGCGTCCAGGTCGGCGGCGGCGTCGTGGAGGACGCGCGCCGGCGACGGCCCGCCGCGGACCATGAGATCCGCACCGCTGTCCCCTGCGCGCCGCTCGAGCGCTTGCAGCGCGTCCGCGCGCAGGTCCTCGTCGACGCTGCCGGCGCTGACCGCGTTCGTGATCGGGTCGTGCAGGTAGGCCGACAGCGCGATCAGCGGGGCGCCGGTCACGCGCGAGAGAGCGGCCGCGACCATCAGCGGCGCGTCGTCGCTGTGCTCGGGGTCCAGGGCGGCGATGATCGGAGAGGGCATGGATGGCTCCGCGACGAAGGGACGGTGAACGGCGGACCCGATGCTCGCGCCGCCGGGCCGCGTCCGGCATCGGGTCATCGCCACGCGCGTCCTGCGGGTTTCCACGGTTCCTGCTGCGCGTCGGCACCGATGTGGCCGCGCGCGCGCAAGCGGCACGCTGGGCGCATGGACCCACACGTCGTCATCGCCGGAGGCGGCATCGGCGCCCTCGAGGGGCTGCTCGCGCTCCAGAAGCTCGCCGCCGACCCGCTGCGGATCAGCGTCCTCACCGCCACCCGCCATCTCACCTACCGCGCGCTCTCGGTCGCCGAGCCCTTCGGCGGCGATCCGGCGCCCCGCTACGACTGGCAGTTCATCGCGCGCGACCGCGGCGTGGACTGGATCCCGGACATGCTGCAGTCGGTGCGGCTCGAGGACCGGGAGCTCATCACCCGGGACGGACCGCCGGTCCACTACGACGCGCTGCTGCTCGCGTTGGGAGCGCAGCCCCGGGTCGCCGTGCCCGGCGCGATGACGTTCGCCGGGCCGCGCGACGTCGCCGTCGTCCGCGACGCGCTCGAGGCCCTGGATCCCGGCCGGCGCCACGTCGTCGCCTTCGTGGCGGGCACGGGTGTCGCCTGGACGCTGCCGCTCTACGAGCTGGCCCTGATGACGGCGGAATACGGACGGCGGCAGGGGCTCGACCTCCGGATCGAGCTCGTCACCCGGGAGTCCGAGCCGCTCGACATCTTCGGCGCCGAGGCCAGTGCCGCGGTGGCGGGCCGGCTCGCAGCGGCCGGCGTGCAGCTGCGTGCCGGCACGTTCGCCCAGGAGTACGACGACGGCCGGCTGTGGCTCGAGCTCGAGGGGCCGCTCGACGTCGACCTGGCGGTGGCGCTGCCGCTGCTCGAGGGCCCCGCGGTCGACGGGCTGCCCGTCACCGAAGGCGGGTTCATCCCCGTCGACGCGTACAGCCGCGTGCGCGGCGTCGAGCGCGTCTGGGCGGCCGGCGACATGACGAGCCGCCCGATCAAGCACGGCGGCCTCACCGCGCAGCAGGCGGACGTCGCGGCGGCCGACATCGCAGCACGAGTCGCCGGATCCTCGACGCCCGTGCATCCGTACCGTCCGGATCTGCGCGGGCTCCTGCTCACGGGCGCCGACCCGGTCTTCCTCGAGCGCCGGCGCGGCGCGCCCTCGCGCTCGGAGGCCTCGTCGGAGTTCCTGTGGTGGCCGGCACACAAGGTCGCCGGCCGCCACCTGGCGCCCTATCTCGCCCGCCTCGGGGCTCCGCTCGCCTCGTGAGCCGCGGGCCGGCGCGTCGTGCGACGCGCCGGCCGGGCGCGGCTCAGCCGATCTGGCCGGCGGCGTGTCCGGCCCACAGGTCGCGGGTCTCGGTGGTCTGGGACCGAGGGGTGACGAGCAGCGGGCACGCGGCCCGGTGCGCCAGGCCGCGTGCCACGCTGCCGCTCGCGACGGTGTGCAGCGATCCGTAGCCGCGCGACCCGCACACGAGCAGGTCGAGCCGCTCCGAGACGTCGGCCAGCGCCGGGACGATCGGGCCGTTCAGCAGCTCGGCGACGCCCTGGAGCCCGCCGGGCAGGGACTCGAGCGCGTGGTCCGCCACGGTCTGGGCGGTCTCCTCGCGCCGGCGTTCGTAGGACGGGGACGGCACCCAGCCCGGCGTCGCGTAGAGCGGCGCCCAGTCCGGCGGCTCCAGCACCGTGAACGCGTGCACGCCGCCCCCCGTGTGCTGCGCGATGCCGACGGCGGCGGCGAGCGCGGCGTCGCTCTCGGGCGAGCCGTCGTAGGCGACGCCGACGCGCAGCGGGCCGTCCGCGCCGTCATAGCCGCGCGGCGCGACGGCGACCGGGCAGGGGGTGTCGTGCATCAGGCCGGCCGCCACGTCGCCGGCGAGCACGCGCCCGATCGCCCCGTGATGGGTCGAGCCGACGACGACGGCCACGGCGCCCAGCTCCTCGGCGGCCTGCTGGAGGCCACGCGAGGGCGATCCGTCGACCAGGCAGCTGCTCGCGGCGGTGCCCTCGGGGAGCCCGGCGATCGCCGCCCGGAGCTGCTCCTGCGCCGCCTCGCGGATCGCCGCCGTGTACTCCGGCACGGGCAGCCGGCCGGGCGACTCGCGCGGCAGGGCGTGGACGAGCGCGATCGGCGCACCCGAGAGGCCGGCGAGCGTCAGCGCGAGCCGGATCGGGGCGGCGTCGTCCTCGCGCAGTGCGAGGCCGACGATGACGGGGCGCGACATGGTGCCTCCTGACGTTGTTGTCCGTGGCGGCATCGTCGTCCGCGGCGACCGCCGCCTCATCCGGGCTCCGCCGCGGTCGGATCCGTAGTCCGCACGGTCGTGCGGACCGCCCGGCGGGCGTGCGGAGGACTACGGCACCGGCCCGCGCCGGAACCCCGATGCCACGCGGCCCGCGGCGGTGTCGAATGCCTGCCATGGCAACGCGCTCCGACCATCCGGCTTGGCGCCGGCTCGGCTCCCTCGCCCTGCGGTTCATCGGACCGACGTGGCCGCTGGCGCCGATCCCGCCGGTCATCCCGCACGCGCTGCCCGACTGCCCGCGCTGCGGAGGCTCGTGGCTGTGCCCGGTGGAGGGGGCCGCCGAGGACACCGACCACTGGCACGTGGCGTTCCGCTGTGCGAAGCGCGCTCGGCGATCGCTCGACAATCGGCAGGCCGCCGCCTCGACGTCGAGCTCGACCGGCAGCTGCGTCGATCCGGGACGCCGCGGAGCGACTCGACGCCGAGCGGATGGCCGCTGAGGCCCACGCCTTCAGCGCGGCGCTGCACGCCGGGCTGATCGTCGCGGCCGACTTCTAGCTCTGCCACGCCGGCGGTGCGAACGACCGGTCGATGCCCGCTTTCCTGGCGCGTTGCGCGCGGTAGGCTCGGACCGTGGACGAGCTACGACTTCGGCGTCTCCTCGACGTCGGGCGGGCCATCATGGCCGAGCTGGATCCGGACGCGGTTCTCGATCGACTCCTCGACCTCGCACAGGAGCTCACCGGAGCGCGGTACGCCGCGATCGGAGTCCTCGACGAGCGGCGCGAGCTGCTCGACCAGTTCCTCACCAAGGGGATCGACGAGCAGACGCACCGGGCGATCGGCGATCTCCCGCATGGGCGCGGCGTGCTCGGGGTCCTGATCAGGGACCCCAAGCCGCTGCGACTGGCCGACGTCGGCGCGCACCCCGAGTCGTACGGATTCCCCCTGTCGCATCCGCCGATGCGCACCTTCCTCGGCGTGCCGATCACCGTCCGCGGCGAGGTGTGGGGCAACCTCTACCTGACCGAGAAGGCGATCGGCGAGTTCACCCAGGAGGACGAGGACACGGCCGTCGTCCTCGCCGACTGGTCGGCGGTCGCGATCAACAACGCCCGGCTGTACCGCGACGTCCGCCAGCGCCGGGACGAGCTCCAGCGCGCGAACCGCGGTCTGGAGACGACGACGGAGATCACGCGCGCGCTCGGCGGCGTCACGGACCTCGACCGGGTGCTCGAGCTCGTCGCGAAGCGGTCGCGCGCCCTGATCGACGCGCGCGTCGTCGAGCTCGCGCTGCTCGAAGGCGACGAGCTCGTGTTCGCCGCCGGCGCGGGGGAGGGCGTGCACGAGCTCCATGGCCAGCGGCTCCCCGTCGACGGCTCGGTGGCGGGGATCGCGTTCCGCAGCGGGCGGTCACAGCGGCTCACCGAGCTGCCCGAGGGTTCGTTCGCGCGCCGCACGCTCGGAGCGCGGACGGCGCTCGTGACCCCGATGATCTTCCACAACCGCGCGATCGGGATCCTCAGCGCGTTCGACCGGGTCGGCGGGGACGGCGCGTTCTCGGAGGAGGACGAGCGGCTCCTGCAGGCGTTCGCCGCGAGCGCAGCGACGGCTGTCGCCACGGCGCAGACCGCGACGAACGATGCGCTCCGGCGCAGCATGCAGGCCTCGGAGCAGGAGCGCCGGCGCTGGGCGCGCGAGCTGCACGACGAGACGCTGCAGGAGCTCGCGGGCCTCAAGGTGCTGCTGTCCGGCGCCCGCCGCAGCGACGAGCCGGGGCGACTCGACACGGCGGTGGACCAGGCCGTCGACATGATCGCGACGGGCATCGCGAACCTCCGCGCGCTGATCAGCGACCTGCGACCGGCGGCGCTGGACGAGCTGGGCGCCGGACCGGCCATCGAGGCGCTGGTCGAGCGCGTGCGCGCGCAGACCGGTCTCGACATCGCGCTCGAGCTCGACCTCGCCTACGAGCAGGGCCGCGCGAGCAGCCGGCACGCGGCGGAGCTCGAGACGACGATCTACCGGATCGTGCAGGAGGCGCTCACGAACATCGCCAAGCACGCCGCGGCCGCGCATGTGACCCTGCGGATCGCCGATCCCGAAGCGGAGCCGCAGCGCGTGGAGGTCGAGATCTCCGATGACGGCGCCGGCTTCGACCCCGAGCAGCCGGCCGAAGGCTTCGGCCTGGTCGGCATGCGCGAGCGGCTCGCGCTCCTCAACGGCGAGCTCACCATCAGCTCGGCGCCCGGCGACGGCACCCGTCTCGTCGCCCGGATTCCCGTCCGCCGCTCGGAGCGGGACGCTACGGCGCCTCCCCAGCCCGACCCCCAGCCGCTCGGCCGCTAGCGCCCAGCAGTGCGGGCAGCACCGCGGCCGCGCGCTCCTTGGCGACCCAGTCGGCGCCGAACCGGCGGGCGCGCGTGGCGAATCCGGGGTTGTCGTCGACGCCGACGACGATCAGCCGCGCTCCGGTCACCACGGCCAGGGCGCTCCCCGATTGCAGGAGCCGGTCGTCGACGACGATCACGTCGGGCGGCAGCGTGTCGTCCTGGTCGCGGCCCGGCAGCAGGCGCACCACGCCCTCGACGTCGTCCAGGACCGCGGCGACTGCGTCGTGCGCGAGCCCGGGCCGGTCGAGCAGCATCACGCGGAGATCTGTCGCCGTCGCCATGCACACAGCATCGCCACGACCATCAGCGGCGACCAGCGTGCGAACCCCGGCACTTGCCACGCGGTGGATTACGGACCCGGGGCGCCGGCGGCATCGGCGATCGCGTCGAGGATGCCGTCCGGCGAGCGATCCGCGCGCACCATCACGTGATCCGCACCCGGCACCTCGTCGAGCGGCTCGGCGCTCCCCAGCTGGATGCGCACGACCTCGACCCCGGCGTCCGAGACGCGCGCAGGGTCTGCGACCCGCGCGGTCGCGCGCCGCTCCAGCTCCGCGGCCGGCACGACCAGCTGGACCCACAACACCCGCGCGCCCGATCCCAGGCCGGCGCGGAACGCCTCGCGATCGGCACGCCGCCTGAAGGTCGCGTCGACGATCACACCGTCCGCGGCGCGCGCGGCGGCGCCCGCTCCCAGCGCGGCATAGGTGGCACGGCTGACGTCGTCCGCGTAGAGCGCCGCGGGCGCGCGCTCCGTGGGGTGCAGCCCGGCGGCGTGCTTGCGCACCAGGTCGGAGCTCAGGACGGGGAAGCCGGACGCGGCGCCGAGCCGGTCCGCGACCGTGGACTTGCCCGACGCCGATACGCCGGCGACCGCGATCACGAGCGGCGCGTGCGCCCGCCAGCGCAGCCGAGCGGCCAGCGCGAGGAGCCGCTGCGCATGCGCGCGGTCGGGCTCCGCGGCTGCCGGCCTGCGCTGCTCGGCGCGCAACAGCGCCACCTTGGCGCGCACCTCCGCGCGGTAGGCGGCGAAGAAGGCGAGCAGCGCGTCGCTGCCGGGGTCGCCGCCCGCGGCGCGGTACGCCCGCACCAGCGCCTCG
Organism: uncultured Solirubrobacteraceae bacterium; assembly: GCA_963724145.1. GTDB lineage: Bacteria > Actinomycetota > Thermoleophilia > Solirubrobacterales > Solirubrobacteraceae > DASQMT01. The sequence continues at coordinate 47,998 of CAVRTO010000037.1, read as the reverse complement.
GCGAGGTCGGCCCGGCCCGCCTCGTGGAGCTCCATGAGCGCGAACGCGAGGTCGGCCGCGACGTCGATCCGGCGCAGCGCCGGCTCGAACTCGACGCAGTCGACGATGTCGACCCGCTCGCCGAGCAGGATGTGCTCGAGCCGCAGGTCGCCGTGGCCGTCGCGCACGAGTCCCGCGGCGGCGCGCGCATCGAGCTCGTCCCAGAGCGCAGCCAGCTGTGCGCCGGCGGTCCGCTCGAGCCGCGCGATCGCGGCGCGCTCGGGCCAGAGCCCGTGCAGCGTGGCGAAGTCGTCGTCGAGCGCGCGCTTGACCGCCTCGGCGCCGGCGGCGCACCGGTCGATCTCGGCTGCCGCGTGGAAGGCCGCCAGCCGCGCGCCCGCGGCCGCGGCGTCCTCGGGCCCGGCCGCGTCCGCGCACAGCCGCGCGGCGAACGTCGCCGACTCGTCGTAGCGCCGCATCTCGACCGCGAAGTCGACGGCGCGCGGGTCGCCCTCGTCCGCGAGTCGCAGCCCGTCGCCCGCCCGGACCAGCGACCGCACGCCGAGGTACAGCTCGGGCGCGAGCCGGCGGTTGAGCGCCACCTCCTCGCGGCAGAGGAGATGGCGACGCTCGGGGGTCCGGTAGTCCAGGAACGGCAGCACGATCGGCTTCTTGACCTTGTACGCGCGGTCCGGGGTCAGGAAGACCCAGGAGATGTGGGTCTCGCGCACCTCGCCGCCGTCGGCGTCGATCAGGTGCGGCCGCGCGGGCGCCGGAGTCGCGGTCGCGAGGACCATGCCGACAGGGTGCGCCGGACCGGCCGGGTCCGCATCCGCGCCGGCCCCCAGACGCCCGCGTGGTTTCCCGCAGCCGGGCGTCGGGTGCGCCCCGATGGCGCCTCGCCGGCCGGGTCGTAGCGTCGGCAGCGTCCGATCCCGACCGCCAGGAGCGCAGCCGATGGACGTCCAGACCCCCGTGATCCCCCGTCTCGACCTGATCCGCGTCGAAGAAGTGATGCACGCCGGCCTGATCGGCTGCGATCCCGCCGCTCCGCTGCCGGTGATCGCGCGCATCTTCGCCGAGGAGCAGATCCACGCCGTCGTGGTCGGCGGCATCGATCGCACCCGCGAGGGCGAGCGCCTGACCTGGGGGATCATCAGCGACCACGACCTGATGCGCGCACTCGACGCGACCGGCGAGAGCGTGACCGCGGCCGCGCTCGCGGTCACCGCGATGATCACGGTCGAGCCGCAGGAGATGCTGGACCGCGCGGTGCAGCTGATGGCCTCCTACGACGTCACCCACGTGCTCGTCGTCGAGGACGGCGCTCCGGTCGGGATCGTCTCCTCGCTGGACGTGGCTCGTGCCGCCGGCGGCGTCTGAGCTCGCCGCCGACGCCGTCCTCGCCGACGGCACCACGGTCCGGATCCGCCCCGTCCACACGCAGGACGAGCCGGAGCTGGGCGCGATGCTCGACGGCCTGTCGCAGCACTCGCGCCTGCTGCGGTTCTTCACGGGCGGGGCGAACCTGCGGGAGGCCGCCGCGCTCGCGGCGACCGCCCCGGGCGTCGTCGCGCTCGCCGGGGACCCCGAGCACGTCGTCGGTCACGCGTTGTACGTGCGTGACCGGCCGGGGAGCGCCGAGGTGGCGTTCGAGGTGGCCCAGTCCTGGCACGGCCGTGGTGTCGGCACCGTGTTGCTCGGCGCCGTGGCCCAACGTGCGGCGGCGGAGGGCATCGACACGCTGACGGCGATCGTCATGCCCGAGAACCACGCGATGATCGACGTGTTCCGTCACAGCGGGTTCCCCGTCTCCGTCCATGCGAGCCCCGGCGAGCTCCAGGTCGAGCTCGGCACCACGGTCGGCCCGGACGCCCTCCGCCGGTTCGGGGAGCGGGAGCGCGTCGGGGCGGTGGCGGCGATCGAGCACTTCATGGCCCCGGCGTCGATCGCGATCGTCGGCGCCAGCGCGCGCCCCGGCTCGGTCGGCGCCGCCGTGGTCGCGAACCTCCGCGCGAGCTTCGACGGACCGCTGCACCTCGTCGGCCGCGGGCAGTCCGTGCGCGACGTGCCGGGTCCCGTCGAGCTGGCGGTGGTGGCCGTGCCCGCCGCGGCCGTGGAGCGGGTGGCGCGCGATTGCGCCGCCAAGCACGTGCAGGCGCTGCTGGTCCTCTCCGCCGGCTTCGAGGACGCCGCCGGACGGGAGCGGCGCGAGCGCCTCGCCGCGTTCTGCCGCTCCGCCGGAATGCGGCTCATCGGGCCCAACTGCCTGGGCGTCGCCGGGTCGCACCTGAACGCCACCTTCGCCCGGTCGCGGCCCCAGCCCGGCTCCGTCGCGCTCGTCTCGCAGAGCGGCGGCATCGCCATCGCGGCGCTCGAGCAGGGACATGATCACGGCGTGGGCCTCTCCGCCTTCGCCTCGATCGGCGACCGCGCCGACGTGTCGAGCAACGACGTGATCCAGTGGTGCGAAGCCGATGACACCACGGCGGTGATCGCGCTGTACCTCGAGTCGTTCGGCAACCCGCGCCGCTTCTCCCGGATCGCCCGCCGCGTCAGCCGCACCAAGCCGATCGTGGCCGTCAAGGCCGGGCGCTCAGCGGCGGGCCGGCGTGCGGCCGGATCGCACACGGGCGCGCTCGTGGCGGCCTCCGACGCGACCGTCGACGCGCTGTTCGCCCAGGCCGGCGTCGCTGCGCAGCGAGAGCTACCGCGAGCTGCTCGACGTCGCGGCGCTGCTCGCCTGCGGTCCGCCGCCGGCCGGACGCCGGCTCGGCGTCGTCACCAACGGCGGGGGGCCGGCGATCCTGCTCGCGGACGCCGCCGAGGCGGCCGGGCTCGAGCTGCCGGCGTTCGGCGACGCGATGCCGAACCCCCGCGACGTGCTCGGTGACGCGACGGCGGACCGGCTCCGCGCTGCGGTCACCGCCGCCGCGGACGACCCCGCGATCGATGCGCTGGCGATCGTCTACGTGCCGACGTTCGTGCTCGGCCCCGAGGCCGCGGCGGGCGCGATCGTCGCCGGCCTCGCCGCGGCCGGGCGCCGGCTGCCGGTCGCGGCGGTGTTCCTCAGCGCCGGCGAGCCGCCGGTCGCGCTGCGCGACGCGGCGGTCGCCGTCCACGCGTTCCCGGAGGACGCGGCGCGGGCACTCGCCGCCGCGGCGCGGTACGGCGAGATGCGCGCGCTCGCGCCGTCCCCGCCCGCGGTGGTCGAGCCGGCCCCGGCGCGCGACGAGGCCGCGGCGATCATCGCCCGCGCGCTGGCATCGGGCGTGGACTGGCTCGACCCGCAGGACGTCGTCGACCTCGCCCGCTGCTACGGGCTGCCGCTGACCCCGTGCCGCGTCGTGCGCACCGCGGCCGAGGCGGCGGCCGCGGCCGCCGATCTCGGCGGGCCGGTGGCGCTCAAGGCCCACGCTCCGCGGCTCGTGCACAAATCGGAGGCGGGCGCCGTGCAGCTCGGGTTGCACGGTCCGTCGGCGGTGCTGCGCGCCGCTCGCGCCATGCGCCGCCGGCTGCGGGCCGCAGGGACCGACCCCGACGGCTTCGTGGTCCAGGCGATGGCGCCGCCGGGCGTCGAGCTGCTCGTCGGGTGCACCGCCGATCCCCAGTTCGGGCCCGTGATCGCCTGCGCGGCCGGCGGCACGACCGCCGAGCTCCTCGCCGACGTGGCCGTCCGGCTGGGGCCGCTGACCGAGGCGGACGTCGTGGACCTGCCACGGTCCCTGCGGACCTTCCCGCTGCTCGCGGGGCACCGTGGTTCGCCGGCGGCCGACCTCGCGGCGGTCGAGGACGTCCTGCGCCGCGTGAGCGCGCTCGCGGAGGACCTGCCCGCCGTGGCCGAGCTGGACTGCAATCCCGTCATCGCCGGGCCAGCAGGGCGCGACCATCGCCGACATGCGGGTCCGCGTCGCGCCGGCCACCGCGCCACGGTCCGGTCGGCTCGCTCCAGGGACCGTGAGGCCTGCGGGTTTTCCCGGATGCCGACCGCGGGATGCCGCGGTCGTCCGCGGACCGCGCCGGGCGTAGCGTGACCGCCATGGAGTCCGACCGCGCACATGTCGTCATCGCCGGCGGCGGCGTCGCCGCCCTGGAGGCGCTGATCGCGCTCTCCGAGCTCGCGCCGCAGCACGTGCGCGTGACGCTCGTCACCCCGCGCACCGACTTCGTCTCCCGCCCGCAGGTGATCGGCGAGTCGTTCGCCCGCGGCCGTCGCAGCCACGTCGCACTCGCCCGCGTCGCCCGCGACTTCGGCGCGACCCACGTGGCCGGGTCCGTCGTCGCCGTCGACGCCGGCGCGCCGGACCGTGCGCTGCGCCTCGGGCGAGGAGCTCGGCTACGACTCGCTGCTCGTCGCCACGGGCGGGCGCCGCATGCCCGCCTACGAGCACGCCGAGCCGATCGGCGACGACACCGCGGCCGACGCGCTGCACGGCGTCCTGGCCGACCTCGAGGAGGGCTACCTCAAGCGCCTCGCGTTCGTCGTCCCGCCGCAGGTGGCCTGGACGCTGCCCGCCTATGAGCTCGCGCTGCTCGTGGCCCACGACGCGTGGTCGATGTGCATCGACGATGCGCAGCTGTCGCTCGTCACGCCCGAGGACCGGCCGCTCGCGCTGTTCGGCCCGCAGGCCGGCGCCGCGGTCGGCGAGCTGCTGGCCGAGCGCGGGATCGCCTTCGTCGGCGGCGTCTGCGCCGAGGTCGGCCGCGGCACCCTCGATCTGCACCCCGGCGGGCGGCAGATGACTGCGGAGCGCGTGTTCGCGCTCCCGGTCGTGCACGGCGACGCCCCCGCCGGACTGCCCACCGACGAGGCCGGCTTCGTCGGCACCGACGTGCACGGACGGGTCATCGGCGTCGCGGGCGTGTTCGCCGCCGGCGACATCACGAGCTTCCCCGCCAAGCACGGTGGGATCGCCGCCCAGCAGGCCGAGGCGGCGGCCCAGGCGATCGCGGCGGGGCACGGCTGCGCGATCGAGCCCGAGCCGTTCCGGCCGCTGCTGCGCGGCCGCCTGCTGACCGGTGGCGAGGACCTCTTCCTGGAGCGCGACATCGCCGGCGGCAGCGGCGACGCCGACCGCCCCACGCGGCAGGCGTGGTGGCCCGCGGACAAGGTGTCGGCGCCCCGCCTGGCGCCGTACCTGTACGCGCTCGAGCGGTCCGGCGCGCAGCACCTCTCGCACCTCGCCTCGTCCTGACGTCCGCATGACCGCGGTCGCGGAGGTGGCGCTCGCGGGGCTCGGCACCGCGCTCGCCACCGGACTGGGCGCCCTGCCCGTGGGTCGCGAGGGCGCACGGGCGGAGGCGTGGCGCCCGGCACTGCTCGGCTCCGCGGCGGCTGCGATGGCGGTCGTCTCGGTGCTCGGGCTGATCGCGCCGGCGCTCGACGCCGGCTCGGCGGCGACCGTCGCCGCCGGCGTGGCGTCCGGGGCGCTGTTCCTCGCCGTCGCGCGCCGCGGGCTCCGGCTGCACGAGCACCGCGCCGGGCTGCTGATGACCGCGCGCGGCCGCCGGGCGGCGCTGGTGATGCTGGTGCTCTTCGTGCACTCGCTTCCCGAGGGCTTCGCCATCGGCTCGGCGTGGGCCTCCGGCACCGCCGGGCTGGGCGTCTTCGTGCTGGTGGCGATCGCCGTCCAGAACATCCCCGAGGGCACGGTGACCGCGATCCCGCTGGCGATCGCCGGCGTCGGCCGCGCGGGACAGGTCGCGGCGGCGATCGCGACGAGCCTTCCGCAGCCGGTCGGGGCGGTGCTCGCCTATCTGCTGGTCGAGGAGATCCGCGCCCTGCTGCCGTTCTCCTTCGGGTTCGCCGCCGGGGCGATGCTCGCGCTCGTCGCCGTCGACGTCGCACCGGACGCCTGGCGTCCCGGTGCCCGGCTGCGGGCGACCGGCGGCGCGCTCGCGGGCGGCGGGCTCATGGTCGCCGTCGGCCTGCTGCTGCAGGTTCCCTGAACGGCAGCGCCTCATGCCGGCGCGACGGGCGCGCCGGCGCGCGGCAGCACGACGACCGGCTGCGTCGAGGCGAGCATGAGCGCCTGGGAGACGCTCCCCGCGAAGGTCCGGTGGACCGGTCCGTAGCCGCGCGATCCGGCGAAGAGCACGTCCACGACGCCGTCGCACGCCTGCGCGATCTCCACGGCCGCGTCACCGAGCAGCATCACCGTCCGCGGGTTGACGCCGGCGGGAGCCTCCTCGGCGGCGGCGTCGAGCCGGTCCTGGACCTCGGAGCGACGGAGCTGCAGCGCGCCGGCGACCACGTCGGGATCGAAGGAGCCGGTACCGGGTCCGGTGCTCAGCCAGGTCGAGAAGATCGACATCGCCGCGCCGGTGCGCGCGGCGAGCGCGTACGCGGAGGCCAGCGCCGCCGCGGCCTCCGGGGACCCGTCGTAGGCGGCGCCCACGTGCCGGATCGGCTCCGCCTCGCGAGCGCCGAGCGGGGCGACGGCGATCGCGCACGGCCCGCCGTGGAGCAGGCGCAGCGCCGTCGGCCCCGGCGACGTCCGGCGGTCGAAGCCGCCGTGGGCGCCCAGCACGATCAGGTCCGCCTGCTCGGTCTCGGCGAGCTCGGCCAGGCCGCGTGCGGCGGAGGACGCGGCATGCTCGGCGATGCGCTCTCCCGGTTCCGGCGCCGGCGGGCGCGCGGTCCGGTGGCGCCGGAAGCCGCGCTCGCGGATCGCGGCGAGCACGAGCTCGCCGTCCGGCTCGACGAGGCGGCGGGCGAGGACGAGCGCGTCGGCGGCCGCGTCGGACCCGTCGGCGCCGACCAGGACGCGGCGGAAGCGCAGCGGCTCGGTCACGGGCGGGTGACCAGGTCGATCAGGTCCATCGGCGCCACCACGCCGTGCGGCGTCCGCTCGGAGATCGGGCTGACCAGGAGATGCGACGTGCCCGGCCGCGCGAGCGCCGTCAGCGCGTCCTGCGCGGTGGCGTCGGGCTCGATCGCCCGCGCGGGCTCCGTGATGGCGCGCGCGGCGGGGATGGCATCGAGGTCGCGCTGGAGCCACTCGAGCAGCCCCGAGGCCGCGACCCAGCCGAGCGGGCGCCCGCCTTCGGCGCTCACGACGAGGACGCGTGCACGCCGTGGCGGACCATCGCGCGCTTCGCCTCGAGCAGCGACGCGTCCTCCGGCACGGTGATGACGCCGGGCCGCATGAACGCGCGCACCGGCGTGGCGAGCCGGTCCGAAGGGAAGGGGCGGAGGAGGTCATGGCCCCGACGCTACGCCGGGCGCGCACGGACGCCATCGGGGACCCCCCGCCGGTCGCTCCGTGGAAACCACCGATCGGGCGACCGCGCTGCGCCCCTCCGCTCTGCGGCTCCTGCGCCGATGCGGTCGCGGGCGCGACGGGCGAGGCTGCCGGCATGACCGAGGCATCGAGCATCGTCACGGCGCGCGCGGTCCGCAAGCGCTACCGGACCGGCGAGGTGGACGTCGACGTCCTGCGCGGGATCGATCTCGACCTGGCGCGCGGCGAGATGGCGGCGATCATGGGCCCGAGCGGCTGCGGCAAGACCACGCTGCTCAACTGCCTGTCCGGGCTCGACTCCGTCGACGCCGGCGAGATCGCGATCGAGGGCGTCGCGCTGTCGGCGATGAGCGACCGCGAGCGCACCGACTACCGCGCCCGCCGGATGGGGTTCGTGTTCCAGTACTACAACCTGATGCCGGTCCTCACGGCGGTCGAGAACGTCGAGCTGCCGCTGCTCGTCGCCCGGGTCGGGGCCGCCGAGGCGCGCCGCCGCGCGCTCGAGGCGCTCGAGCTCGTCGGGCTGCCGCACCGCGCACGGCACGTGCCCGAGGCGCTGTCCGGCGGCGAGCGCCAGCGCGTGACGATCGCGCGCGCGATCGTCAACGACCCGGCGATCGTCTGGGCCGATGAGCCGACGGGCGACCTCGACAGCCAGAACGCCGCCGAGATCACCGCGCTGCTGCGCAGGCTCAACCGCGAGCGCGGGCTCTCGCTGCTGATCGTCACGCACGACCTCGCCGTCGGCCGGGCGACCGACCGCATCATCCGGATGCGCGACGGCGTCATCGTCCCGGCCGACGAGCCGGCCGAGCCGGCCGTGGCGCCGCGGCCCGCCACCGCGCCCGTCGCACACTGATGCGCGCGCTGTTCGGGATCCCGATGGAAGGGCTCGCGCTCGGCCTGTCGCTCGCGCTCGGCCTCGTGCTCGCGCTCGTCGCGGTGCTCGCGCTGCGCAACCGCGTGTTCCTCCGGCTCGGGCTGCGCAATGCAGCCCGCCGCCCCGGCCGCGCGCTGCTGATCGTCACCGGGCTCATGCTGGGCACGACGATCTTCGCCTCCGCGCTGGTGACCGGCGACACGATGAACCGCACGGTGCGGTCGGCGGTGATCGAGACGCTCGGCACGACCGACGAGGTCGTGACGGCGCCCGGCGCCGACCTGGCGCCCTCGTCCGCGCTCGAGCAGGCGGCGCGGCTGCCCTACCTCGACGCGGCGCAGGTCCCGGCGGCCGAGCGCGCGTTGCGACGCACCGGGCTCGTCGACGGCGTCACGCCCGCCGTGGTCGAGCCGGTCGCCGTGCAGGACCTCACCACGCGCCGGACGGAGGCCCGGGTGTCGCTCTTCGGCGCCGATCCGGCCGCCATGGGCGGAATGGACGAGATCCGCGACCGCAGCGGCGCGCGCCGGTCGCTCGCCGACCTCGAGGCCGGCGAGGTCTACCTCGACCGGGACGGCGCCGCCGCGCTCGGCGCGCGTGCCGGCGATCGCCTGCGCGTCCTCGCCGGGGTGCGCGAGGCACGGCTCCGCGTCGCGGCGATCGTCGACTACGACGGCGCCGGCTCCGACGATGCAGCCGTGCTGCTGCCGCTGCGGCGCGCGCAGGCGCTCGTCGGGCACGAGGGCGAGGTCGGCCGGCTCCTCGTGTCCAACCGCGGGGACGCGACCGGCGGCGCGTCGCACACCGCCGACGTGCTCGCCGCGGCCGGTCCGGCGATCGCCGCACAGGGCCTCGACCTGCAGGACGTCAAGCGCGACGGGCTCGAGCTGGCCGACGATCAGGCCGACGTCTTCGTCTCGGTGTTCACGACGTTCGGCAGCTTCTCGATCGCGGCCGGCATCCTCCTGATCTTCCTGATCTTCGTGATGCTCTCGGCGGAGCGGCGGACGGAGCTCGGCATCGCGCGGGCGATCGGCACGCGCCGCGAGCACCTCGTCCAGATGTTCACGTTCGAGGGCCTCGCCTATGACCTCGGCGCCGCCGCGCTCGGCGCCGCGCTCGGCGTGGCCGTCGCGTTCGGGATGGTCGCCGTGCTCTCGGACGCGTTCAGCAACGAGGGGCTGGAGATCCAGCACGCGGTCACGCTGCGCAGCCTGCTCGTCGCGTACGCGCTCGGCGTGTTGCTGACGTTCGCGATCGTCGCCGTGTCGGCCTGGCGCGTGAGCATGCTGAACATCGTCGCCGCCGTCCGCGGCCTCCCGGATACGGCCGCGCCGCGCGGCGGCCGCCGCCGCGTCGGGCTCGGCGCGGCGGGCTTCGCCGCCGGCGTCGCCCTCGCGGCGGCCGGGGTCGCCTCCGAGCAGGCGACGCCGTTCTCGCTCGGGATCTCGATCGCCGTCATCAGCGCCGTGCTGCTGGCGCGCGCGGCCGGTGCCAGCGCGCGCGCCGCGTACTCCGCCGCGGGCCTGCTGCTGCTCGTCTGGTGGCTGCTCCCGTTCGACACGATCAACGCGATCGCCGGCCGCGAGCTCAAGATGGACTTCACCGCCTGGATCGTGAGCGGCCTGATGGTCGTCGCCGGTGCCACCTGGCTGATCGTCTACAACGCGGACGTGCTGCTCGGGGTGGCGATGCGCGCCCTGGGCCGGATCCGCGCGCTCGCGCCGGTGCTCAAGATGGCGATGGCCTTCCCGCTGCGGACGCGCTTCCGCACGGGCGTCACCCTCGCCATGTTCACGCTCGTCGTGTTCACGATCGTCGTCGGTGCGACGACCTCGGGCGCGTTCCTGCGCGCCGTCGACGATCCGGAGAGCTTCGGCGGCGGCTTCGACGTGCGCGCCGAGACCGCGCCGCAGAGCCCGCTCGGCGAGCCGACGACCGCGATCCGCGGCGCCGGGCTGGATCCCGCCGACTTCCGCGTGGTCGGCAGCGAGTCGGTCGTGCCCGCCCGCGTCCGGCAGGCCGGTGCGCGGGCCGACGCGGAGTACCCCGTCCGGGGCTTCGACCCGCCGTTCCTCCTGGCCACGACGTTCCCGCTCGCCGCCACCGCGACCGGCTACGGCTCCTCGCAGGCGGTCTGGGACGCGATGCGCCGCTCCCCCGATCTCGCCGTGGTCGACCAGCTCGCCGCGCCGCGTCGCGCCAACTGGGGCTTCGCCACGCCGCCCGCCTTCCGCCTGACCGGCTTCTACGTCGAGGACGGGGCGTTCGCGCCGGTGCCGGTCGAGGTCCGCGATCCCGCCTCGGGTCGTTCGCGCACGCTCACCGTCATCGGCGTGCTCGCCGACACGACGCCGCTCGACCTCGCCGGCGTGTGGACCTCGCAGCGGACGGTGGAGAACGTGTTCGGCGCGACGCGCGCCACCCCCACCATCCACCACGTCGCGCTCGCGCCCGGCGTGGACCCGGACCGCGCCGCGGCGGGGCTCGAGCGCGGGCTCGTCGCCAACGGCCTGGAGGCGAAGTCGACCCGGGCGGACCTCCACGAGGCCGTCGGCGCGTCGTACACGCTCAACTGGCTCCTGCTCGGCTTCATGGGGCTGGGGCTCGTGGTCGGCGTCGCCGCGCTCGGCGTGATCAGCGCCCGCTCGGTCGTCGAGCGGCGTCAGCAGATCGGCGTGCTGCGCGCGATCGGCTTCCGCCGCGGCATGGTCCAGCTCAGCTTCCTGCTCGAGTCGTCCTTCATCGCGCTGACCGCGATCGCGGTCGGGACGGCGCTCGGCCTGATCATCGCGTACAACGTCATCCAGGACGCCGCCGATCAGCCGTCGTGGCAGGGCGCGCTGCACTTCGTCGTGCCGTGGACGCACCTCGCCATCGTGTTCTGCGGCGTCTATGCGGCGGCGCTGCTGACGACGCTCGCGCCCGCCGCCCGCGCCTCGCGCGTCCAGCCCGCCCAGGCCCTCCGCTACGAGTGATCGGCATGACCCCGGACTGGGAAGAGCGACTGTTCGATGGCCGGCCGACGCCGCTGCGCCTGTACCGCGCGATCCGGCAGCGCCTGGAGACCTTCGGGCCGCTGACGGTGCGCGGCACGGACACGCAGGTGTCGTTCCGCGCTCGCCGCGCGTTCGCCTGGGTGTGGCTGCCGCAACGCTGGGCGGAGGGGCGGCCTGCCGACAGCGTCACGCTGACCTTCAGCCTCGACGCGCCGCTCGACGACCGGCGGATCGTCCAGGTCGTCGAGCCGCGGCCGGGGCACTGGACCCACCACGTGGTGATCCAGGACGAGTCGGACCTCGACGGCGCGGTCGACGGCTGGCTGCGGCAGGCCTACCGGCTCGCCGGCGGGGACGCCCGGTAGGTGTTCAGATCGCCGCGCGCCGGTCCGCCGGCAGCTCGGCGCACTCGTGCGCGAACCGCTCGACGGCGTCCCAGTCGGTGTAGTCGTAGTCCCGGCTCGTGTCCGTCGGGTGGTGCCCCTTGCGCATGAGCAGGCGCATCATCAACCGGGTCATGAAGTCGTACTCGCGGTATTGCAGCGCGCCGGCGAACGTGACCGCCGGCGCCGGCGTCCAGTCGGTCGCCTCGACGAACTCGTCCAGGTAGCGACGGGTCGCGGCGCGCGATTCCTCCGTGTCGTCGGCGGCGGTGAGGCAGACCGTGAACAGCGCGGACGGCGTCCGGGCCAGCGTGGTGCGGTGGCGCCGTGCCCAGTCGACCAGCTCGCGCTGATGATGGCCGGCATGGATCGAGCCGCCGACGATGACGGCGTCGCGGTCGAACACGTCGGGGTCGGCACCGACCTCGGCCAGCTCGACCTTGTGGCCGTCGGCGCGGATGACGTCGGCGATGCGTTCGGCGATCCGGCCGGTGTGGCCGTGGGTGGTGGCGTAGACGACGAGCAGGTTGGACATGGCCCGAGTCTCGGGCGCGCGCGCGAGCAGCTCATCGGTAGACGCCCGCACTCCGACTGCGCGGGACCCGCAGCGCGGTCACGGCTCTCCCGGCGCGCGACGGCGGGAGAACGCCGATGCGGGCGGCCCGGCGCTCCGGGAGGGTTGCCGCACCATCCCCGACTCGCAAGGGAGCGAGCATGAACGACCTGGCCCGCAAGGGCGGCATCGCCGCCAGCATCCTCCTCATTCTGTTCGGCGTCGCCGCTGTCGCGGTCGGGTTCGCCGCGCGCGACACCGTTCGCACCGATCTCGCACGGGAGCAGATCGTGGGCACGCCCGGACTCCTCGATCCCCGGCCAGAAGGTCGACACCGGCAGCGAGGCGCATGCGTTCGCCGCGGTGATGCGCAAGCACACGCTCGAGGCCACCGGCGGGCAGACGTACGCGCAGATGGACCGCTTCCTCGACGCCTCCGGCAAGCCGACCTCCGACGAGGCCCAGGCGGCCACCGACCCGAAGACCGGCGAGCCGGTCGAGAACCCGGCGCGCAACATCTGGATCTCGTCCACCGCGTTCCAGACCGCGCTCAACACCGCGTACTTCGCGGAGAGCATCACGACGTTCGTGATGGCGATCGGCGGCGCGCTGCTCCTGATCGGCATCGGGTTCCTGGTGCTGACCGTGCGGCTGCTGCGCACGCGGACCGGATCCGAGCCGGTCGTGACGCCCGCCGGGGCGGTGCCCGCTGCCGGCTGACGCGAGCGGCGGCGTCCGGTCCCGCGACCGGACGCCGTCCCGCTTCCCGACCTCGCCGATCCCCTGGAGATGACCGCATGACCACGGAACCGCTCAACATCGTGATCGCCGGCGGCGGCGTCGCGGGCGTGGAGGCGCTGCTGGGCCTGCACGCGCTCGCCGGCGACCGCGTGCGGCTCACCCTGGTCGCACCGGATCCCGACTTCCGCTACCGCCCGCTCGCCGTCGCGGAGCCGTTCGCGCAAGGCCACGCCGCGCGCGTCCCGCTCGCCCGCTTCACCGAGGACACCGGCGCAACGCTCGTCCTCGACGCGGTGACCGAGGTCGACGACGCGGGCGGCGTCCTCCGACTGCGCGACGGCGGCTCGCTGCGCTTCGACGCGCTGCTGCTCGCGCCCGGCGGCCGGCCCGTCGAGGGCGTCGCACACGCGACGACCTGGTGGCCCGGCGGCGACCCCGACGTCTACGGCGGCCTGCTCAGCGATCTCGAGCAGGGCTACTCGTCGCGGCTCGCGATCGTCATCCCGCCGGGGGCGGTCTGGCCGCTGCCCGCGTACGAGCTCGCGCTCATGACCGCTCGCGAGACGCGCTCGATGGGCCGCGACGACGTCGAGATCACCCTGATCACGCCCGAGTCCGCGCCGCTCGCGCTGTTCGGGCGGGCGGCGAGCGCGCGCGCTCGCCGACGAGCTCTCCGCCGCCGGGATCCGCGTCCGGACCGGTGTCATCGCACGCGGCGACGGAGGGAACCTCGTCCTCGAGCCGAGCGGCGAGCCGTTCGCCGCCGACCGGATCTTTGCGATCCCGCGGCTCGTCGGACCCCGGATCGCGGGGGTGCCCGCCGACGACGCCGGGTTCGTGATCGCCGGCGACGACGCCCGCGTCGACGGCTGCGAGCGGACGTGGGCCGCGGGCGACGGCGTCGTCTCGCCGGTCAAGTTCGGCGGACTTGCGACCCATCAGGCGCGGCGCGCGATCAGCGCGATCGCGACCCGCGCCGGCGTCGCGGACGTCCCCGACCCGGGCGAGCCGGTCCTGCACGGGCATCTGCTGGTGGGCGGCCGCTCGCGCCGGCTCGCCCCCGGCGGCGACGCCGCCGGCGCGCCGCTGTGGTGGCCGGGCGGGAAGATCGCGGGCGAGTACCTGCCGCGCTGGCTGGCGGAGCATGGCCTCGCCGCGCAGGCGGTCAGGGAGCCGCCGCGGCCCGGGGTACCCGTGAACCGGCCGCTGAGCGAGCTGGAAGGACCCGAGGCGCGCTACCTCTACGACCTCGCACGCCAGTTCCGGACCGACGATCCCGCGCTCGCCGCGCTCGGCCGGCGCATGCGTGAGAGCGAGGAGCGCTAGTCCCGGTCGTCGATCAGCGAGTGGTCGAGCGCGTACCGGACGAGCTCGGCGCGCGTCGTGCGACCGGTCTTCTGCTGGATGTGCGCGCGGTGCGACTCGATCGTCCGCACGCTGAGGTACAGCTGCCCGCCGATCTCGGTGTTGGTGTGGCCGAGCGCGATCAGTCGCAGGATCTCCACCTCGCGCTCCGTCAACCCGTCCGGCGGGCCGGAGGGCGCGGGCGGCGCCGCCGCCATGCGCGCCCCCAGCTGCGGGTTCAGGTACGTGCCGCCCGACGCGGCGGCATGCACGGCCTGGACGAGCTCGGCGTCGGCCGCCTCCTTGAGCACGTAGCCCTTCGCGCCGCTCTGCAGCGCACGGCGGGCGAACGCGGGGTCGTTCTGCATCGTGAGCACCACCACGGCGGCGTGCTCGGCGAGCTCGGGGATCGCCGGCAGGCTCTCGCCGCCGGGCATGTTGAGATCCAGCACGACCACGTCCGGGCGGTGCGCACGCACCATCCGCTTGGTCGTCTCGATCTCGCCGGCCTCGGCGAGGACCGTCAGGTCCTCCTCGCCGTCCAGCAGCAGCCGGAGCCCCGCCCGGACGACGGCGTGGTCATCGGCCAGCACGATCCGGATGGGGTCCATCCGCGGCACCGTACCCGTTCCGGCGCTGGTGTCCGTGGGAACGCACCGACCGGGTGGGACGCGGGCGGTCGGGGCGGGACCGCCCCGCCTTAAGCTCCGCGACGTCGTCGAGCAGCGCGCGCAGATCCTCGCGCAGGGCCACGGAGGGCTCCAGCGACTCGGCCCCGTGCTCCTGCACGACCGCCGGCGGGCATGCCCGCGCGCGCCCGCAGCGCCGCGAGGCAGCGATGCCGCGCCACCCCGAACAGCCACGCGCGCACCGGCGGGCACGGCTCGAGCCGCCCGAGCTCCCGTAGGCCGCGAGGAACGTCTGCTGTACGGCGTCCTCCGCCTCGTGCGGTGAGCCCAGGATCCGGCGCAGTACGCGAGGAGCGGCCCACGGTGGCGGGCGTACAGCTCCTCGAAGGCCTGGTCGCAGCCTTGCGCATCCGCTCGACGAGGCGTTCGTCCGGCGCACCGCGCAGCATGCCCGCCACTTCTGCCCGTCCCCGCGGCACCGCGACCTGCGCTCCCATCGTGTGCCGAGCATCCGCCTGCGCGGGTCGCTGCCAGTGCTACCCAGACTGCCAGTCCTGCGCGGCACGTCCAACCTCGGACGCGCTCGCTATCCGTACTGGCACTGCAACCAACCCCCCTAGTACCTAGCATGTCCCGCAGAATCCCCGCGATCGCGGCCGTCGCAGCCGTCGCGTTCGCCCTCGCTCTCGTAGCGACCGTCGTCGCCGCGCCGCCGTTGTCCGGCGCCATCTTCACTACCTACGTCACTGGCGTCCCGGTCAACCTGAACATCTACGCCGCCAAGGAGTACGTCTACCTCAACCGTGCGCCGTTCATCAACGCGCCCGACGACGCCGCGAGGCTCCCCGCGGGCTACTACTACTTCCAGTCACCAGCCCGTCGCGCAAGACTCTGCTCTCGAGCGATGACATCGAATGCCGCGCCTTCACCGTCGACGCGTCCGTGGTGATCCAGGACTCCTCGACGCCGGCGGGTGCGAGCACGCCACCTGAGCGGACGGCGAGTACGGCGGCGCCACGTCCAGCTCTTCCCGTACTACGACACGCCGAACAACGGCGGCGTCTACAAGGCGCGAGCCGCCGCCCCCGCGTCCTGATTCCGACCGCGGTCGCGCCGAGCAGCCAACGGCGCCGCGGCGCGCACGTCGCAGGTCCCATGAGACTCCCTTCCCTCACCGCGCTCGCGGTCGCCGTCGCGTGCCTCTGCCTCGCGGCGCCGGCCGGCGCGATCACCAACGGCACCGCCGACGGCCAGGCCCACCCGAACGTCGGCGGGCTGGTGTCGCCGACGCAGTACTCGGACGGCACCTGGATCTACTGCTCGGGCACGCTCATCTCGCCCACCGTGTTCCTCACGGCCGCCCACTGCGGCGAGGACGGCGAGCGCGTCCAGGTCACGTTCGACACCGCCTACCAGGACGGCGACAAGGTCTACGCCGGCACGTTCCAGGCCGACCCGCTCTACGGTCAGCGGCAGAGCGACCCGCACGACATCGCGGTGGTCGTGCTCGACAAGCCGGTGCGCGGGATCGCGCCCGCGGAGCTGCCCGACGCGGGCGCGCTCGACGCCCTGCCGGCCGACCAGACGTTCACCCAGGTCGGGTACGGCGCGTTCGCGGTCACGAACGGCCCGGGCGGCCACCAGTACCTCTACGACGACGTGCGCAACCAGGCGACCGGCACGCTCAACGCCGTCAACCCGGCCTGGCTGCGGATCTCGATGAACGCCGCCACGGGCAACGGCGGCGGCTGCTACGGCGACTCCGGCGGCGCGAACTTCCTCGGCACGAGCGACGTCCTCGCCGCGATCACGATCACCGGCGACGCGGTCTGCCGCGCCACCAACGTCGTCTACCGGCTGGACACGGAGTCGGCCCGGGCGTTCCTGGCGGACTACCTCTAGCGCGTGCTCCTGCGCCTGCGACTCGACCGCGCGCCCGCTGAGCACCATCGGGTGGCGCGGCGGGTCCGGCAGGATCAGCTCGCGGGTGACGGTGAGGTCGGCGCCGATGCGGACGAGCTCGCCCGGCGCGACCGGCTGCCAGCCCGGGTCCTCGTCCATCGGCTCGCTCGCGACGACCACGACCGGGCGGCCGGCGCCCTCCAGCGAGCGCACGCGCAGGGTGCCGTAGGCGCTGGACTCGTCGAGCTGGTGGCCGCCCCGCGGGCCGCCCGCAGAGCGCTCGAGCAGGAACAGCTCGTTGTGCTCCGGATAGCGCAGCGCCCAGAGCTCCTCGGGCGTCGCGAGCAGGAAGTTGATGCTGTAGAGCTCGGCGCGCCCGGCGAGCTCGGTCGTGGCGGCGACGATCCCGGCGCGGATGTCGCCGCCGTGCTCGCCGATCGCCTGGGTGATGAGCGCGAACACGCGCTCCGAGTCGGTCTCGCCGGCGACACGGGCACGGTCGGCGCCGAGCCGCTCGTCGAGCCAGTCGAGCGAGCCGACGACGCCGTTGTGGGCGAACGCCCGGCCGTCGAGCGTGAACGGGTGGGTGTTGTCCTCGCTGATCCCGCCGGTGTCGGCGTAGCGGACGTGGGCGAGGAACGTGGCGGCGTGCTTCTCGCGCGCCTTGCGGGCGAACTCCTCGTCCCCTGCCGCGCGCACGGGACGGCGGAGGAGGCTCGCCTCGCCCTCGGCGCAGTAGGTGGCGAGCCCGAACCCGTCGGGGTTGGCGTGGCTCTGGTGGGCGAGCGAGGACGGCGCGTCGAGCAGCCAGAACGTGGCGTCGACGTCGGTCGCCCCGGCATGCAGTCCGAACAGGCGGCACATCGCCGCGACCGTATCGCGCTCCCGCAGCCATTGCTTTATCGCGGCGTCCGGCACAGACTTCGCCATGGCGTCGATCGAGGAGCCAGTCGCCCGGGCCGCGCCCGATCGTCCCCGCGCCGACGGCGATCGTCGCCTTCGCCGGCAGCGCGCCCGCGGGTCCGGTCGACACGCCGGTCGCGGTCGGCTCGCTCCGCGAGTACGAGGCGGCCTTCGGCGCGCCGTCGGCTGCGAGCGGCCTCGGCCTCGCGGTGCGCGACTTCTTCGCCGAGGGCGGCCGCCATGCCGTCGCGCTGCGGATCGGGGAGCGCGGCCTCGACGCCCTCCGTGACACCGGGTTCACGCTGCTGTGCCTCACGCCCGCGCCCGCAGCGGGCGACGTCGCCGACGAGCTGTGGCCCGCCGCGCTCGCGCTCTGCGCCGAGTGCCGCGCGCTGTTGCTCGCCGACCCGCCGCGCGACGCGACCAGCGCCGGCGCGGCGGCGTGGGCGGCGCGCCGTCTCGGCGCCGCGCGCGACGCGGCGGTCTACTTCCCGCGGCTGGAGGACGGCCGCATCGCGTCCGGCGCGGTGGCCGGGGCGCTGGCGCGGATCGACGCGCGACACGGCGTGTGGCACGCGCCCGCGGGCGCCGAGGCGACGCTCGCGCCGCGCCCCGCCGCGACCCTCTCCGGCGCGGAGATCGAGGCACTGCGCCCGGTCAACGCGCTGCGCCGTGCTGCCGGACGGCGCGACCGCGATCTGGGGCGCGCGGACGCTGGGGGAGGGCGAGTGGAAGTACGTGAACCTGCGGCGCTACTTCCTGTTCCTCGAGGCGTCGCTCGATCGCGGGACGCAGTGGGCGGTGTTCGAGCCGAACGGCGAACGGCTGTGGGAGCGCGTCCGCGCCTCCGTCGACGCGTTCCTGCTGGGGCAGTGGCGGCAGGGCGCGCTGGCGGGGATCACGGCGGACGAGGCGTGGTTCGTCCGCTGCGGCCGCGACACGATGACCCAGGACGACCTCGACGCCGGCCGGCTCGTCTTCGTGGTCGGCGTCGCGCCGCTGCGGCCCGCCGAGTTCGTGATCATCCGCATCGGGCAGTGGACGGCGGACCGCGACCCGGACCCCTGATCCGCGCGCGGCGTCAGTCCGCGTCCGGCATCGGCGCGTCGAGGAACGGCGGGATCATCGCCTCGAGCCACGCGGCGCGGTCCAGCAGCCCGGACCCGGGCGGGACGAAGTGCGTGGTCCCCGGCAGCACCGCGAGCTGCGACGCGGGCAGCCCCTGGAGGTCGCCCATCACGCCGCCGCCGCGCAGCTTGAACAGGTCGACCGCGTGCTCGAGCCGCACCCCGTCGGAGTCGCCGAGCACGATCAGGGTCGGCGCGGCGATCGCGCGGACGTCCTCCTCCGGCCAGGCGAACGGCGTGGTGTCGAGCCGGGTGAGCTTCTCGACGAGCACCGGGAAGTGGTCCGGGTCCGGCGCGGTCTCCTGGTAGGCCTGCTCGATCGGGGACCCGGCGAACATCTCCGGCGTGATCGACGGGAACATCTCGAGCGCCACCTCCGGCATGCCGTCGCTGCTGAACCCGGCGGACGCGAGCACGAGCTTGCGCACGAGCTCGCCGTGGCGGATCGCCAGCTGCAGCGCGACGCCGCCGCCGAGGCTGTAGCCGATCACGTCGGCCGCCTCGAGGCCGAGATGGCGGATCAGCGCGGCGGTGTCGTCCGCCATCTGCTCGTAGGTGATCGGCCGGTCCACGTCGGCCGTCCGCCCGTGCCCCTGCTGCTCGGCCGCGATGATCTGCCGCGTCCGGGCGAGGCCCGAGAGCAGCGGCTGCATCATCTCGATCGTCATGTAGGCGCCGTGCAGCAGGAGCGTCGGCCGCCCCTCCCCGTGCACCTCGTAGTACATGCGCAGCTCGCCCACCGGCGCGTAGCCGGTGCGTGCCTCGCCGTCCGCCATCCCGTCGCCTCCTCGTTCGCGGTGACTCACCGGGTCATAGCGGACGGTGGCGCCTCGATGCGGCGTGCCGTCCACACCGTCGTCCGCGCGGCCATGCGGACGTCGCGCACGCCGTGCCGGTCGAGCAGCGCCGCGACGCGCGCCAGCACCCGCGTGACGCTCAGGCCCGGGCAACGCGCCGACGAAGCTCATCGAGGCGACCTGCGCGATCAGCCGGTCGCGGTCCGTGGCCTGCTCGTGGCGGATCTCGTCCAGCACCAGCGGCCCGAAGGCGGGCGAGGCGGCGACGGCGCCGCGGCCCTGCTCGTGGCCGTCGGTCCACGACGGATGCTCGGGCCGCACGCGCTCCAGCAGGTCGCCGAGCTCGACCTGCCACGGCGGCGGCTCGTCCTCGTCGTCCTCCATGTGCCAGAGCAGCGCCAGCCCGCCGCCGGGGCGGATCACGCGGGCGAACTCGGCGACCGCCGGCGGCCCGTCGAACCAGTGGAACGCGTCGGCGCAGACGATCGCGTCGACGGAGGCGTCCGGGAGCGGCAGCGCCTCCGCCGTCCCGGCGAGCGCCTCGACGCCCGGGGCGGCCGCGCGCAGGCGCTCCCGCAGCCCCGGCAGCGGCTCGACCGCGACCACGTCGAAGCCGCCCGCGACGAGCGCGCGCGTGAGCTTGCCGGTGCCCGCGCCGACGTCGGCGATCCGCGCGCCCGGCGCCAGCCCGAGCCCGCGCGCGGCGGCGGCGACGGCCTCCGGCGGGTAGCCCGGGCGGCCGTACTCGTAGTCGTCGGCGACCTCCGCGAAGCCGGACACGAGCGGGTGCAGGGCCATGCCCGGGAGGGTAGGTCGTCCCCCTTGCGGCGCCGAGGCCTAACTCTCACGACCGCCGGGTATCGCTCTCGCACTTCAACCGGAGGTCGGAATCCATGGTGCCGTTCGCACTTGCAACCGGCGGGATCATCGGGATCCTCGTCGTGATCCTGCTGATCATCCTGATCATCTACTTCCTCCGCCGCGCCTAGCCGCGCGGTGGCGGGAACGGCGCCGCGGCGTGGCCGCGGCGCCGTCTGTCGGGTCGTCGAAGGCGACCGGTTCGCCGACCGCGAAGCCAGCGCATGTTGTCGAGCGGCCGGCGCAGCACGAAGTGCGCGGTCAACGCGCGCTCCCGGGTTGCCGTCGGGTTTGGACAACTCGGCCCAGATCCCCTCGAACACGTCGGCGAGGACGGCGGCCCCGTTCGGGCCGCTGGCCCTCGCGATGCGGCCGGTGACGGCATCGCGGATGGGCGGTCTCGTAGCCGAGCGTCGTTATCGGGTCCTCGGAACGCAGGTCCCGGCCACGCGACTTCGCCTTGGGCAGGCGTCGGGGCAGGTCCTGCGCGCGGGGTACCGCGGGTGAGCGGGCGACCACAGACGGCGCGCAGGCCGGGCATAGCCACAGGCTATGGAATCCGACTCACCCATAGGAAACCCGTGGACCAGACCGGGGATTCCAGATTTCCCGCGTCGGGCAAAGCGTCCGGCCAGGCGAGCTGTCGGTGGGTGACGTGGATCATGGCCTCCCGGGGCCAGCGGGCCTCTAGGCCTCCAGGGCCCCCTTGGAGCTCCACCGTTCGTGCAGGCGTCGCAGAACGCGAAAAGGCCAGTCGCGGGGGCGACTGGCCTTGACGCTGCTCTTCAGTTGCTCGGGCACTTCCCGAGAGAGCGACTCCCCGCGAACAGGTCCCGTGGGGCCTCGCCGAGAGGGAGGCGGGACTAGCTGAAGTCGAGCACCTCGCCGTTGACCGTGAGGTCGTCGACGATCGTCTCGCCGCCGTCGCCCATGGCGCAGCCAGCGATCAGCGAGATCGACTTGATCCGCTCGTTGCCGGACTTCTCGAGGATCTGCTCCCAGCTGAAGTCAGGCTCGTTGCCGGTGTCGTCGTTCCAACGCGCCGTCGAGGTCTCCGAGGCCACGTCGTAGTGCTGCCACTCGTCGACGGTCTCGCCGCCGGGCTGGGTGTTCGGGCTGAACGTGATCGTCCCGCCACCGGTCACGCGGACCTTGAGATACGTCTGGCCAACGTCGGACGCCTTGGCGTCGAAGGACAGCTCGTCGAGGTCGTACATCGTGACCGACTCCGGGTAGCTGCGGATCTGGGCCCAGCTGAGCTGCGTCGGCACACCGAGGTGGGCCTCGCCGTCATAGACCGTGATCTCACCGTCGATCGCGTTGCCGGAGCAGTCGCCGACGATGCGGTCGTAGCGGACGCCGTCCTTGCCCGGCTTGCCGGGCTGGCCCTCAGCGCCCGGGAGGCCGTCGAGCCCAGGGGCTCCGGGCGTGCCCGGAAGGCCGGGAGCGCCGTTCTGGCCGTCGATGCCATCCTTGCCGTTGGAGCCGTTCAGGCCGTCCTGGCCCTTGGCGCCGTCGACGCCGTTGGCACCGTTGCTGCCGTTGGCGCCGGCCGCGCCGTCCTTGCCGTTCTGCCCGGCCTTCGTGGCGGTCGCCGCGGCCAGCTTGGCCTTGACGCCCGGCGACAGGTCGCGCATGTGGACCGCGCCGTCCTTGATCTGGTGGCTCGAGATCAGCGATCCGGCCGTGGCGCTCGTCGCGCCGACTGCGAGGGCGGTGACCGCGCAGGCGGCGACCGTCTTGATGGGGAACCTCGTCATGGGATTGTTCCTGTGATTCGTTGGTTTCCTGGCGGACGCCAGGCGGCACGACCCGCCATCCGTGGCAGGTCGTCCCGTCCGTGTCCGGAGGGCTGCCGGTTGCTGCTCACATCCCGGCGGTGCTGCGCCCGCCTCCAGAGCGCGGTAGGTCGCTCCGAGCAGAGGCGTCGGTCCTACGGGCGCTTGCCGGCCATCGGCGGCAGCGAGCGCGTCTTGTCCTCGCCGCGGATCGAGACGACCAGTCGGCAGGCGCGGCGCTCCAGCTTCATCTTGTTCCTTGTTGGCGATATGCTAGCAAGCTCTTGACGGATCGCCAACAACACTTAGAGCCCACTTATGCGCACCACGCCGAAGTTCAGCCGCCTCGCTCCCGAAAAGCGGCGCGAGCAGATCCTGGACGCCGCGAACGCGCTGTTCGCCGAGCGCGCGTACGACGAGGTCTCGATCGAGGACATCGCGAGTGCCGCCGGCGTCGCCCGCGGGCTCGTGCACCACTACTTCGGCGGGCGCAAGGAGGTCTACATCGCGCTGGTCGAGCGGATCGGCGCCCACCGTGAAGACGAAATTCGGCCGCCGGTGGGCCGCAGCGCCCGTGCGCGCATCGCGGATGACGTGTCGCGCTGGCTCGACTGGACCGAGGCGAACCGCACGATCTGGCTCGCCACCCTCGGACGCGGCGAGGACATCGCCGACCCGGACGTCAGCGGCGTGGTCGTCGACCTCGTGCGCCGCGCCGTCGCTCTGGTCGCGGCTCGTCACGCCGAGATCGCCGAGGACTCGCCGCGGCTGCGCTACGCACTTGAGTGCTGGACCGGGCTGAACCGCGCCGCGACGCGACGCTGGCTGACCGGGGAGGCGACCCGCGAGGCAACACACGAGCTGATCGCCTCGACGCTCGAACACGTTCTGCGTACCTTCGGCGCCCCCCGCGCCACGCCGCCGCAGACCTCCCTTCCTGAGACCAACCGTCGAGTTCCATGCCAGCCGCGGCGACGCCGCCGGAGCCTGACGCGCCAAGTCACTAGCGCCTCCTGGCCGACACCCGGACCGACATGCGCGGGGCGCCGCTCGCACGGACGGCCCTCGGCGCGGGCACCCGCTTGCGCCGAGATTCGGTTCGGGCGTGGGGTTCGGGTCGATCACCAGCGGCGGCAGCGGCACCGATCCTTGATCGAATCCGACGGTTTACCAAGGTGTACGTCCAGCCGAGAGCGCCGAGGTTGGCCGCGAACAGTCTCGCGACCGATACGTCCAGCGACTGGTACCGCGAGCTTGACCGGCCCGGCTGGTCAGCCGCCGAGGACGGCGGTCACCGCGGCCGCCCAACCGGCGGCGGGGCGGACTCAGGCCATCAGCCGGTGCGGGGCCGCGCCCGCTGGCGCCGCAGCAGCGCGCGGACGGCGACGATCACCACGGCGACGACGGCCGGCGCGAGCAGCAGGGCGGCCGATTCCCCGAAGACGAGGATCGCGAGGGCCATCCCCGCGAGGACGCAGACCGCCCACCGGATGTCGCCGGCGAGACCGCGCTCGAGTCGCATGGGCAGACACTACGCGCATCCCGCCGTCCGCGATACTGCCGCGGATGGACGTCGGGATCGTCGTGCGACCGGAGCTGGCGCCCGAGTCGCTCGCCGACCGCGCCCGCGAGGTCGAGGCCGCGGGCTTCGCCGAGCTGTGGCTGTGGGAGGACTGCTTCCTGGCCGGCGGGATCGCGGCCTCGGCGACCGCGCTCGCGGTCACCGAGCGGATCACCGTCGGGCTCGGGATCATGCCCGCGCCCGTGCGCAACGCGGCCTTCGCCGCGATGGAGATCGCGGCGCTCGCGCGCCTGCATCCGGGCCGCTTCCACGCCGGGCTCGGGCACGGCGCCGACGCCTGGATGCGCCAGATCGGCGTCAAGCCCGCCTCGCAGCTCGCGCTGCTCGAGGAGACGCTCGGCGCGGTGCGCGGCCTGCTCGCGGGCGACACGGTCTCCGCCGAGGGCCGCTACGTGCGCCTGCGCGAGGTCGCGCTCGACCACCCGCCCGCGCAGCCGCCGCCGGTCTCGGCCGGCGTCCGCGGGCCGCGCTCGCTCGAGTTGTCCGGCCGCGTGGCCGACGGCACCGTGCTGGACTGGCTCTCCACGCCCGCCTACGTGCGCTGGGCGCGCGAGCGGATCGATGCCGGCCGCGCGGCCGCGGGGCGGACGGACGCGCACCGGCTGACCGTCTTCACCTGCGTCGCGACCGGCCACGAGGCCGCCTTCGAGCGAGCGCTCGCGGAGCGCCGCGGCCAGGGCGACGCCGCCGTCGCGTTCCTCGACGCGCCCGCCGGCGACCTTGCGCTGACCGGCGACCCGGACGCCCAGCGGGCGAGCCTCGCGGCGCTCGCGGCGGCCGGCGCCGACAGCGTCGTCCTCGTGAGCCCCGATCCGGGCACGCCGCTCGACCCGGGCGCGCTCGCGCACCTGCTCGCCGCGTGACCGTCCTCGTCAGCGGCCGCGCCGACCTCGCGCTCGCCGCCGTCCGGCGCCACGTGCCCGCCTGATCCGCGTCCGTTGCAGCGACGAACCGGCGGACGTATGCTCGCCCGACGGCCACCGAACGAGGAGTGCCGATGTCGCGAGGATTCCG
The DNA here is from genome assembly GCA_963724145.1 of uncultured Solirubrobacteraceae bacterium. Lineage (GTDB taxonomy): Bacteria > Actinomycetota > Thermoleophilia > Solirubrobacterales > Solirubrobacteraceae > DASQMT01. The sequence continues at coordinate 23,285 of CAVRTO010000037.1, read as the reverse complement.
ATGAGCCGCGACCTGGAGCCATGGGGCGGCGAGGTCCGGATGCCGGGCTGGCTGCGGCGGCTGCTGCACCGTGCCGACGCCGACGACACCCCGGAGCGCGCGCACGAGCGGCGCCAGCCCGACGCGTCGGGCCCGACGGTCGGTGAGGCGGCCGATCGCGCGGCCGCCGGCCCGATGACCGAGCTCTACCACGAGGGCCGCCAGGAGCGGCGCGCGCGCCGCGGCTGATCCGCGCCGGCCCGGCCGAGGCGGCATAGTCCCCGGCATGGCCGAGCCGATCCACGAAGTCCTGCCTGGCGTCCTGCACTGGACCGCGCCGCATCCGAGCGCCGGAATCGAGTCCGGCTCGCACTACCTCGTCGCCGAGGGCGTGCTGATCGACCCGATCGCACCGCCGGAGGGGCTGGAGTGGTTCGACGGCCGCGAGGTCGCCGAGATCCTGCTCACGAACCGCCACCACACGCGCTCGGCGTTCGACCTGCGCGAGCGGCTCGGCGTGCCGATCCGCGCGCCGCGGACCGGGATGCACGACCTGCCCGCCGACCGGGTCGAGCCGTACGACTTCGGCGACGAGCTGATCGCCGGCATCCGCCCGCACGCGATCTCGGCGACCTGGCCGGACGAGACGGCGCTCGAGCTGCCGCGCCACCGCGCGGTCGCGATCGCCGACGGCGTGACGCACTACGACGGCGCGCTCGGCTTCTTCTCCGACTCGCTGCTCGGCGACGACCCGGAGGCGGAGAAGCAGCGCCTCCGCGAGGGCTTCGCGCGGCTGCTCGACAACGTCGACTTCGACCACCTGCTGTTCGCGCACGGGACGCCGATCATCGGCGACGGCCGCGCGCAGCTCGAGCGCTTCGCCGCCGGCTAGCCGCCGGCGGGCGCCATGCGCCCCTGCGCCCACGGGCTCGCGTCGCCGAAGTCCTCGGCCGAGAGCTCCCGCATCTGCGTCGCCGCCGACCCGTCCGCGTCGCGGTGCGGGATCCCGGTGCCGTCGAGCAGCAGCGAGCTGACGCGCCCGCGCACGAAGCGTCCGTCGGGGCCGAGCTGGACGCGCAGCAGCGCGCTCAGCGAGAGCGTCCCGCCGGTCCCGAAGTTGTCCCATCCCGCGAGGTTGCCGAGCGAGTACGCGGCGAGCCGGTCCTTGTAGACCTCCATGCCGCGCAGGACGTGCGGGCCCGAGCCGAGGACGAGGTCGGCGCCGGCGTCGATCGCGACCCGCGCGAAGCGGCGGCTGTCGCCGCGGTCCTCGCCGAACGCCTCCTCGGCGCCGTCCGGCACGTGCGTCCGGTCCGCGCCCTCGGCGCCCGCGTGGAGGAAGCAGACACGACGTCGGCCTTCGCGTCCGCCGCCTGCACCAGCGCGCGGACGCTCGCGTCGTCGCTCATCGGCGAGCTCCACGGGTACGTCGAGAACCCGACGAAGGCGATCCGCGCGCCGTCGCGCTCGATCAGCTTGATCTCGCCGGGCGCGCCGACCGCGCCGACCTTCGCGGCCGCGAGCGCGTCGCGGGTGCCGCGCCAGCCGAGCGGCCCGTAGTCGAACGCGTGGTTGTTGGCGGTGTTGACGATGTCGACGCCCGCGCGCGCCAACGTCGCCGCGTTCTCGGGCGGCGCCTGGAACGCGAAGCACGACGCGCTCGGCACGGTGCACTTCGAGTCGCCGCCGGGCGCGAACGTCCCCTCGAGGTTCACGGCGGCGACGTCCGCCGCCGCGAGCGTCGCCGCGACCGGCTCCAGCTGCGGCCAGCCCGCCGCGGGCGGCAGGCCCATCGACGAGCCGAGCGTCGTGTCGCCGCCCCAGACCACGCTGAGCCCGCGCTTCCCGGGCGCGGCGCTCGCCGCCCGCTCGGCGGCCGACGCGTTCGACCGCGAGATCGCGGACGCGAGGACGCCCGCGAGCATGCCGGCGAGCGCGAGCAGGACGGCGGCCCCGGCGAGGACGGCGGCGCTGGGGAGGCCGCGGCCGAGCGATCGCATAGCGGGTACAGCTACGACGCCTTGCAGCATCTCCCTGCACGGGTGGCGCCGTCCCGGCGCGGCACGACGCGCTATGAAGCCCGGGTGCGCAGCGAGGAGATCCGGCGCAACCTGGCCGCCTTCGCGCGGCGCGCCGCCGACCCCGGCGCCCGGCGGGCGGCCGTCGCCCTGTGCGTGCTCGGCTGCGACACGGACGACCCGCGGCTCCTGATCGTCAAGCGCGTCGCGCGCGGCCGCAACGCCGGGCAGTGGGCGCTCCCCGGCGGCCGGACCGAGCCGGGCGAGACCGCCGTCGAGGCCGCGCTGCGCGAGCTCGAGGAGGAGACCGGCGCGGCCGGCGGCAGCGTCGCCGGCCTGCTCGACGACTTCGTCACCGACTCCGGCTTCTGCATCACCCCCGTGGTCGTGCTCGCCGCGGACGGCACCCGCCCGCGGCGTGCGCCCGCGGAGGTCGCCTCGCTGCACGCGGTCCCGCTCGCCGCCCTGCTGGCCGGCGGCGTCCCGCGCTGGCGCGAGCAGCCGGGCGCTCCGCCGCTGCTGCAGATGAAGCTGCGCCACGACATGGTCATCCACCCGCCGACCGGCGCACTGCTCTACCAGTTCCGCGAGGTCGCGCTGCTCGGCCGGCCCACCCGGGTCGCCGACCTGGCACAGCCCGAGTGGACGCGCCGCTGACGCGGCATGATGGCCGCGTGACCGAGCTCGTCACCGAGCGGCTCGAGCTGCGCCGCTGGCGCGCGGACGACCTCGACGCCTACGCCGCGATCGTCGCCGACCCCGAGGTGATGCGCTACATGCGCAGCGGCCCGGCCGGCCGCGCGGCGGCGTGGCGCGAGATCGCGCTGTTCATCGGCCACCGCGAGCTCCGCGGGTGGAGCCAGGCGGCGGTCGTGGAGCGCGCCGGCGGCCGGCTGATCGGGCGCGGCGGGCTGTGGGAGCCCGAGGGCTGGCCCGGGCTCGAGGTCGGCTGGGTGCTGTCGCGCGACGCCTGGGGCAACGGCTACGCGAGCGAGCTCGGCCGCGCCGTCCGCGACCACGCCTTCGCCGCGCTCGGCGCGGCCCGGCTCATCTCCGTCATCCACCGCGACAACGCGCGCTCGATCCGCGTCGCGGAGGCGATCGGCTCGACGCTCGAGCGGCCGTTCGACCTGCACGGCATGCCGTGCCTGATCTACGGCCAGGACCGGCCCTAGACGAGCGTCTCGATCAGCTCGGCCGCGCGCAGCCGGCCGGGCGCGCCGCGCAGCCGCTCGCCGATCGGCCGCATCCGCTCCGCCGGGCCGGACGGCCCGAGCAGCCGGTCGACCGCGGCGAGCAGCTCGTCGTCCGTCCACGCGTAGGACCGCAGCCGCACCCCGAAGCCGAGCTCGTCGACGCGCTGCGCGTTGTCGTACTGGTCCCAGAACAGCGGGTGGACGATCATCGGCAGCCCGAACGTGAAGCACTCCCCGACCGTGTTGTTGCCGCCGTGCGTGATGACGAGGTCGCACTGCGGCACGATCGCCGCCTGCGGCAGGAACGCCTCGCCGTACATGCGCTCGCCGAGCGTCAGCTCGTCCCCGCGCGGGCCCATGCTCACGATCACCCGGTGCCCCGTCCGCCCGAGCACGTCGATGAACCGCTGCATCAGCGGCGTGTCCATGCACCCGAGGCTGCCGAGCGAGAGGTAGATCAGCGGCCCGTCGCCCGGCAGCGCCGCGGCCACGTCGAAGTCGGGGTCGGACGTCCGCACCGTCGAGCCGACCCGGTGCCACGCCGGGCCGAGCGGTACCGCCCGCGCGTAGTCGGCCGCCTCCGGGAAGACGTAGACGTTGAGGTACGGCGACTCGTACTGGAACTGGCCCGCGGGCAGCGGGCCGGCGCCGGCCTCCTCGCTGAACGCCGAGTGCGCCGCCTGCAGCGGGCCGCTCAGCCGCGCGTACTCGGCGCGGAACTCGTCCCAGCCCGTGCGGTCGGCCGCCGCGTAGCCGGAGAACACCGGCGGGATGTCGGCGTCCGGCATCTCGAGCGGGTTCGCGGAGACGATCCGCGCCCACGGGACGCCCGCGAGCGGGATCGCCGGGAAGCCGGTCACGCAGTCGATCACGACGGCGTCGGGCCGGACCTCGTCCCAGATCGCGAGCATCCGGTCGTGCGCGTAGCGGGCGCCGTCCGCGAGCTCGCCCCAGATCGGCACGGTCACCGTCTCGAGCTGCGCGATCGTCGGCTTGCGGAACTCGGGCGCGGTCGTGCGGATGAACTCCGCCCAGCCTTCGCCGACCGCCTCCGGCTGCTCGGGCGCGGGCGCCATCCGCATCAGCGCCTCCTCGAACCCGCGGCGCTCGAGCTCGCCCGCGAACGACTCCTCGACGACGAAGACGATCCGGTGCCCGCGGTCGCGGAGCGGCTCGGTGATCGCCACGAGGTTGTTCGTCGGACCCCACGCGCCGGGCTCCGGGAAGACGGCGATCGTCGCCATGGAGGCGCGAGGCTAGGGTTCGCGGGATGCGCCTGTCAAGCGCCGTCGGCGAGGCCCGCTGGTACCAGGGCAAGGGCTCCGCCGACCCGGACGTGCGGGTCACGGGCACGCTGGCGCCGCCGGACGCGGGCGACCACGCGCTGGCGGTCCTGGCGGTGGGCGACGCGACCTACGTCGCGCCGCTCGACGCGGCGGGCGCGCTCGCCGACGACGCGCCGGAGCTCTGGCGCGCGCTCGCGCGGGCCGCGGCGCAGGGCGACGAGCTGGAGGGCGACGGCTGCCGGCTGATCGGCCGCGCCGGTCCGGCGCCCGCGCCGGACCTCGGGGGCAGGGTCCGCCCGATCGGCGCGGACCAGACGCACACCACGGTGGTGCTCGGCGAGCGGACCGTGCTCAAGTGCTACCGGCGGCTGGGGGAGGGGACGGCGCGCGAGCCGGCGCGCGTGCGCGCGCTCACGGCTGCCGGCTTCGACGGCGTGCCGGCCATGCACGGCGCGGCAGAGCTCGAGACGCCCGCCGGCCGCCACGCGCTGCTGCTGCTGCAGGCCTACGTCCCCGGCACCTGGGACGGCTTCGCCCAGGCCGACCGCGATCTGCGCGGCGGCGCCGAGCCCGTCTGGGCGCCGGCCACCGGCCGCCTCGTCGCCCGCATGCACGGCGCGCTCGGCGGCGCGCGGCCCGCGACCGCGGACGACCTCGCGGGCTGGCGCGAGCACGGCCGCCGGCTCGTCGGCGCGACCGCCGCGCGGACCGACCGCGAGCTGGTGCTCGCCGCGGGCGCGGCGCTCGACGCCGCCTGGGACGCCGCGGCCCGCGCGCCGCTCCCGCCCGCCGGCCCGGCGCACGGCGACCTGCACCTCGCCCAGCTCCTGTTCGGCGCGTCCGGCCCGGTCGCGGTGATCGACTTCGAGCCCGCTCCGAGCCTGCTGCCGGACCCGTCGCCCGAGACGCCCGCGCGCGACCTCGCCGCGCTGCTCCGCTCGGTCGACAACGCGGGCCTCTGGACCGAGGCGGAGGGCGGCCCGCCGCCCGCGGCGTGGATCGCCGCGGCGCGCGCCGGGATCCGCGCCGGCTACGGCCCCGGCGCGCCCGGGGACGCGAGCCTGCGCGCGTTCGAGCTCGTCCAGGCCGTCCACGAGTGCCTCTACGCTGCCGCGATCGCGCCGTTCTGGGCGGACGTCGCGCGGCGCGCCCTGACGACCCTGCTGGAGGAGCCATGCGCGACCTGATCTTCTCGATGGGCGTGTCGGTCGACGGGTTCGTCGCCGGCCCGCAGGGCGAGATCGACTGGACGGCGCCCGGACGAGGAGCTGTTCCGCTTCCACGTCGGCCTGATCACGCGAGTTCGGCGTGCAGCTCTGCGGGCGCCGCCTGTACGAGGAGATGCTGCCGTGGGAGACGACGAACCCGGCGGCGCCGGCGGAGGAGCACGAGTTCGCCGCGATCTGGCAGGCGCTGCCGAAGGTCGTCTTCTCGCGCACGCTCGAACGCGTCGAGGGCAACGCGACGCTCGCGGCGACCGGGCTCGCCGAGACCGTCGCCGAGCTCAAGGCGCGGCCGGGCGCCCCGCTCGAGATCGGCGGCGCGACGCTCGCCGCGGAGGCGAGCCGGCTCGGGCTGATCGACGAGTACCGCCTGTTCGTCTATCCGGTCGTCCTCGGCGGCGGGACGCCGTGCTTCCCGCCGCTCGACGCGCGGATCCCGCTCGCGCTGGCGCAGACGCGCACGTTCGGCGGCCGCGTCGTCCTGCTGCGCTACCGGCGCGCCTAGGCGGCGCTACTCCGGCGGCGTCGTCGGGTCGAGCATCTTCGCCAGCGCCGGACGGCTGATCTGCGCGATCTCGGCGAGCTCGCCCTTCGGGATGCCGAGCGCGACCATCTCCTGCAGGAGCGGCGCGAGCTGGTGCGACAGCTCGAGCGACCGCGCGCGGGCGGCCTTGCGCTCGGCGCCGAGCGCGCGGATCTGCTCGAGCGTGGGGTTCGCCGCCGCGTAGAGCTGCGCCTTGTCCGGCATCGGCCGGATCGTAACCGCGCGCCGCGCTAGCCGCGGTGGGTGACGGCCTCGATGTTGTTGCCCTCCGGGTCGAGGACGAACGCGCCGTAGTAGTGCGGGTGGTATTGCGCCCGGATGCCCGGGCCGCCGTTGTCGCGGCCGCCGGCCGCGAGCGCCGCCGCATGGAACGCGTCGACCGTCGCGCGGTCCGGCGCCGCGAAGGCGACGTGCAGCGGCGCCGACGAGGGCCGGTCGGAGATCCAGAAGTCCGGCTTGCCGTCCTGCCCGAGGCCGACGCCCCACTCGCGGTCCATGATCACCGCGTAGCCGAGCGGTGCGAGCGCGGGGACGTAGAAGGCGCGGGCGGCGGCGAGGTCCGCGACCCCGATGTTCAGGTGGTCGATCATGCCGCGACGCTACCGCCGCGCGGCGATCCGCTCTTGGACGAACGCCAGCTTGTCGATCACCGGCTCGGTCAGGACGTACGGGTAGAGGTCGCCGCGCCCCAGGCTGCGGTTCATCGCGTTGAGCGCGTAGGAGAGCGGGAGCCAGTCGCCGACGAGCGCGCGGACCGGGGCGTCGGGGTCCGGCGCCGGCTCGTCCGCGACGCGGATCCCGAACGCGCCGGCGGTCTGGACCGCGTCGTGGAGGTGGAGGTACTGCGCGAACGTCTCCGCCCAGTCCTCCCACGGGTGCATCGTCGCGTAGGCGCTGACCGTCCGCTCCGCCCAGTCGGCCGGCGGGCCCGCGTCGTAGTGGCGCTGCAGCGCCGCGCCGTAGTCCTCGCGCTCGTCGCCGAACAGCGCGCGGAACGCCTCCTCCGCGCCCGCGACCAGGATCGGCCAGAAGTAGTGCCCGATCTCGTGCCGGAAGTGGCCCAGCACGGTCCGGTACGGCTCGCGCAGCTGCTGGCGCATCAGCTCGCGGTGGGCGTCGTCGGCCTCGGCGAGGTCGAGCGTGATCAGCCCGTCGGCATGGCCGGTGGCGACCGGGTGCGGCTCGCTCGAGAGCAGGTCGAAGGCGAGCGGGAAGGCCGGGTCGGGCGCGCCGCCGAACAGCCCGAGCTCGCCCAGCTCGAACAGCAGCCGCCGCTTGGCCGCCTCGGCCTCGGCGAACTGCTCGAGGCCCTCGGCGTCGGGGTCGCCGGGCCGCGTCCGCGTCAGGACGCAGCTCTCGCACAGCGCGCCCGCGTCGCGCACCGCCCAGTTGCACGCGGCCAGCTCGGCGTTCGCGCAGCGGCGCCGCGGCGGGTCGAGCGCGACGAGCGTCCGCGGCTCCCACGCGAAGGCGAGCTCGGTCTCGCACGTGAGGCAGCGCGAGTTCTCGAAGAACACCATCGCGGTGCAGACGGGGCACGTGAACGCGCGCATCGGCGCTCTGCCTACCCGCGGATGGCGCCGAGCAGCATCGGAAGCGCACGATGCAGCTCGCGCTGCCAGTACGGCCAGTCGTGGATGCCCGCGCCGTAGAGATCGGCCCGGACCGGGATCCCGAGCGCCCGCGCGCGGCGCACGAACGCGCGCGTCTCGCCCCCGACCTCGACCTCCGCCGGATCGACGTCGCCGCGGCCGTCCTCGAACGGGCCGGGACGCCCGTCGCCGGCCGAGACGAAGAGCCGGATCCCCGCCAATGCGGGCAGCAGCGCCGTCGGATCGTGCTCCCGCCAGACGTCGCGGTCGTCCTGCGGATCGCCCCAGACGGCGTCCGCGTCGTCGGTGTAGCTCGAGAACAGGCCGAGCCAGACGTCGGGCGAGCCCAGTGGGTGCAGGACGCCGGAGAACGACGCCGCGGCGCGGAACGCGTGCGGCCGCCGTGCGGCGTAGTCGATCGCGCCGAGCCCGCCCATCGAGAGCCCGGCGATCGCCCGCCGGGTGCCGGCGCCGAACCCCCGCTCGAGGATCCGCGGCAGCTCGCGCAGGTGGAAGTCCTGCCAGGCCGGCCCGTCGAGCCAGTTCGAGTAGAACCCGACGTCCCCGCCCTCGGGCATCACGACCAGCACGTCGCGCAGCTGCGCCAGCTGCTCGACGTCGGTCGAGCGGGTCCAGCTGTCGTAGGTGTCGCAGCACCCGTGCAGCAGGTAGAGGACGGGCCAGCGCCGGCCGGTCCCGGGCCGCCAGCCGTCCGGCGTGAGCAGGCGGACCCGGGCGGTGCGCCCGAGTGCCCGCGAGCGCACGGTGAGGTCGAGCTGGCGCGGCGCCACGCGGTCCTGCGCGACGACGGCGTCGGCCCCGCGCGCGGCGGTCGTCGTCGCCGGCGCGCCGTCGTCACCGCAGCCGGCGAGGACGACGCACAGCAGGAGCGTGAGCACGACCCGTCCCATTCCGGTCCGCCGAGGCTAGGACCGCGCGCCGTGGCGGGCAATCGCGCGCGTCGCTGAACGGACGCGGTACGGTCGGTCCTGGCGTGCGCGTGCTCCTCAACCTCATCTGGCTGATCTTCGGCGGGCTGATCCTCGCGCTCGGCTACGCCGTCGCCGCGCTCGTGATGTTCATCCTGATCATCACGATCCCGTTCGGGATCGCCTCGGCGCGGATCGCGCTCTTCTGCCTGTGGCCGTTCGGCCGCACGATCGTCAAGCGCCCCGACGCGGGCGCCGGCTCGCTGGTCGGCAACGTGATCTGGTTCATCCTCGCCGGCTGGTGGCTCGCGATCGGGCACATCGTCACCGGCGTCCTGATGTGCATCACGATCATCGGGATCCCGCTCGGGCTGGCCAACTTCAAGCTCATCCCGGTCACGCTGACGCCGTTCGGGCGCGAGATCGTCGACCCGGACCAGGCCGCGCGGCTCGGCTACGGCCCGGGCGTCGGCGTCCCGTCCTGAACCTGCGGCGGCAGCCCGAACGCGGCGACCACCTCCGCGCCGATGAACGCGGTCCAGCCCGCGAGCCGGTCGCCCTCGACCTCGAGGACGTGCACGCCGTGCGCCGCGTACGCCTCGCCGTCCCAGCGGTAGCCGGCCACCGCGAGCTGGCCGTTCGCGCTCGTGGCGAGCGAGCGCCAGCGGTTGCCGGGCTTGAACGGCCCGCGGCGGAGGAACGCCGCGACCGCGTCGCGCCCCTGGTACCAGCTCGGATACGGCGGCATGCTGATCGTCGCGTCCGCCGTCAGCAGCTCGACGATCGCGTCGACGTCGGCCGCGTCCCATGCGCTCGTGAAGCGCTCGATCAGCTCGCGCTGGCCGGCGTCGCCGAGCGCGCGCAGCGTCGCCTGCTGGCTGCGCGCGGGCAGCCGCGCGTCGACGGTCCCGTGCGCGCGCTGCAGCGCGCTGTCGACCGCCGCCCGGCTCGTCCCCAGCGCGTCCGCGACCTCGGTGCCGCTGAACCCGAGCACGTCGCGCAGGATCAGCACCGCGCGCTGGCGCGCCGGCAGCAGCTGGAGCGCGGCCACGAACGCGAGCTCGACGCTCTCGCGCTCCTCGTAGGCCTCCGGCGCGCCGGGGAGCGGCTCGAGCCAGATCGGCTCGGCGTACGCCTCGGGCAGCCCGGAATGCGGATCCCACGGCGGGCCGTGGTCCTCCGGGAGGACGAGCGGGCGCCGCCGCTCGGCCAGCCGCAGCGCCGCGTTCGTCGCGATCCGGTACAGCCACGAGCGGACCGAGCTGCGGCCCTCGAACCGCGGCAGCCCGCGCCAGGCGCGCAGCAACGTGTCCTGCAGCGCGTCCTCGGCGTCCTCGGCCGAGCCGAGCATCCGGTAGCAGTGCGCGTGGAGCTCGCGCCGGTGCGCCGCGACGAGCCGCCCGTAGGCGTCCTCGTCGCCGGCGCGCGCCGCGTCGAGCAGCTGCTGCTCGGTCATCGGCCCGCCTCCCAGAGCGCCAGCTCGCCGCCCGCCTCGGACGCGATCACGCTGCGCCGGCCGCGCGGCGGGAGCAGCACCGTGGCGCCCAGCTCGCGCGCCCGCTCGGTCGTCGCGCCGACGTCCGCGACGGCGACGTAGGGCAGCCACACCGGCGCCCCGACCGGGCAGGAGGTGATCCCGCCCCCGACCCGCGCGCCGACGTCCAGCGTCAGGTACGACGCGACGCGCTCGGCGCGCCACTGCAGCAGCTCCGCGTAGAACGCGCCGGCACGCGGGGCGTCGCCGGTGTGGAGCTCGAGGTGCACGAGCGGGCGGGGGCGCACCCGACGCATCATGCCTCCTCGGGTTGCAGGGCCGGCAGCGCCGGCGCGATGTTGCGCGCCGGCAGGACGAGCGCGGCGACCGCGCCGGCGAGCGCGAGCGCGGCGGAGACGCCGATCGCCGGCCCGAAGCCGTCGACGAACGCCTGCGGCGTCGCGTAGCCGCCGGCGCCGGCGAAGACCGCCGCGGCGATCGCGATGCCGAACACGCCGCCGAGCTCGCGCAGCATGCTGTTCGCGCCGGCCGCCTTGCCGACCGCGCCCGGCGCGATCCCGGCGAGGACCGCCGTCTGGGCGGCCGGGATCGCCATCGACACGCCGGCGCCGCCGAGCAGGAACGGCCCGAGCAGCGAGGAGTACGCCATGCCCGGCTCGGCGATCAGCGCGAGCCAGATCATCCCCGCGGCGTGGAGCAGGAGGCCGCTGACCAGCAGCGGCCGCGAGCCGATCCGGTCGGCGAGGTTGCCGGCCAGCGGCGCGACCGTGATGAACGTCGCCGTCCACGGCATCAGCCGCAGCCCGGCCGCGAGCGGGTCGTGCCCGAGCCCGGTCTGGAGCAGCTGCGAGTAGAAGAAGACGTCGGCGAACAGCGAGCCGAAGATGAAGAACGTCGCGACGTTGCCCGCGCTGAACGCGCGCGAGCGGAACAGCGCGGGCGGGATCATCGGCGCGCGTGCGCGCAGCTGCCAGGCGAGGAAGCCGACGGCCAGCGCCGCGCCGGCGATCAGCGTGCCGAGCACCTCGGGGCTGTCCCAGCCCGCGCTGTTGCCGCGGACGAGCCCCCAGACGAGCCCGAGCGCGGCGCCGGTGACGAGCGCCAGGCCGGGCAGGTCGATCGACCGGTCGCCGCCGAAGCTCTCCTGCATCCGGGCGAACACGAACGGGAGCGCGACGAGCCCGATCGGGACGTTGAGCCAGAAGATCCACTCCCAGCTGATGCCCTGGACGACCGCGCCGCCGACGAGCGGACCGAGCGCCACGGACACGCCGGTGATCGCGCTGAAGATGCCGATCGCCGCGCCGCGCTTCGCGGGCGGGAACGCCGCGCTGAGCAGCGCGAGCCCGAGCGGGATCAGCAGCGCCGCGCCCGCGCCCTGGACGGCGCGGGCGGCGATCAGCCAGCCGACGTCGGGCGCGAGCGCGCAGGCCGCGGACGCGGCGGTGAAGAGGCCGAGACCGATCCCGTAGAGCCGCCTGCGGCCGAACCGGTCGCCGAGCGCGGCGCCGGTCATGAGCAGGACGGCGAAGCTGAGGTTGTAGGCGTTGACGGTCCACTCGAGCTGCTCGAGCGACGCGCCGAGATCGGCCTGGATGGTGCTGAGCGCGCTCGCCACCACGAGGGTGTCGAGCGCCGCCATCAGCGAGCCGATGGCGCAGAGGGCGATGATCCAGCCCGTGCGGGGAGCTTGCATCGTGGACTCCTTGTGCGGTTTGCGCATGCACAAGGACTGATCCGGCGTCCGCGCCGGATCCATCGCTCGGATTCGTCAGGGCGCGCGGATGCGCGCCCGGGTCACTCCCCCTCGGTCAGCCCGAGCGTCTGCCGCGCGCGCAGCGTGTGGTCGTGCGCGACGCGCAGCTCGTAGCGATCGGCGACCGTCGTGCGCAGCGACGAGAAGTCGCGCTGGCCGCGCGTCGCCCAGTGGGCGATGAAGCCGAACACCGCGCCCCAGAAGGCGCCGATCAGCAGGCCGCCGATCATCAGCCCGATCCACTCCGGCCCGCGCGTGAACAGGCCCACCAGCAGGCCGATGAAGAGGCCGAACCAGGCGCCGCTCGCCGCGCCCGCCAGCGCCGCGCGGCCGGTGGTGAGGCGGCCCGTGACCTGCTCGATCGAGCGCAGGTCGAGGCCGACGATCTGGACGTTCTGCACGGGGAAGTCGGCGTCCGAGAGCTTGTCCACGGCCGCCTGCGCCTCCTGATAGGAGGCGTAGGTGGCGATCGCCTCGGGATGCAGGACCGGCTGCAAGGGAGTCATCGTCGGCGGATCCTAACCCGCGGCGCGACGCCCGTGGCGCCCGCCGCTTGCCCGTACGGCGATCGTCCGGCAGAGTGAGAGGTGGAACGTCCCACTTCCGAAGAGAGACCACTTGGCCGTCGAGGATCCCGTCCTGCTCACCTGCGCGATCTCGGGCGCGGTCGCGAACCGCGACCAGTGCCCCGCGATCCCCTACACGCCGGAGGAGTACGCCGCCGAGGCGCGGCGCGCCGTCGACGAGGGCGCGAGCATGATCCACATCCACGCGCGCACGCCGGACGGGCTGCCCAGCTACGAGGTCGAGGACTTCCGCGCGATCCGCGACGCGATCAGCGCGGAGGTCGACGTGGTGATCAACTTCTCGACCGGCACCATCGGCGTCCCGGTGGCGAAGCGGATCGCGTACCTGCGCGAGGTCAAGCCCGACGTGGCGGCGCTGAACATGGGCTCGATGAACTACGCGAAGTACTCGCGCTCGCGCCACGACTTCGTCTTCTCGATGGTCTTCGCGAACCCGTTCGAGGAGATCGTCGAGCTGCTCGAGGCGATGAACGAGCACGGGATCAAGCCCGAGCACGAGTGCTTCGACCTCGGGCACGTCGGCTCGCTCGAGCCGCTCGTCGACAAGGGCGTCCTGCACCCGCCGCTGCACGTCAGCTGCGTGATGGGCGTCCTCGGCGGCGTCCCGCCGACCGCCCGCAACCTCGCGGCGATGGTGGACAACATCCCCGCCGGCAGCCACTGGGGCCTGATCGGCGTGTCGCGCACGCAGTGGACGCTCGCCGCCGCCGCGCTCGCGCTCGGCGGGTCGGTCCGGGTCGGGCTGGAGGACAACTTCTACCTCCCGGACGGCGCGATGGCGCGGTCGAACGGCGACCTGGTCGCCCGCGCGCGCCAGATGACCGAGGACACCGGCCGGCGCGTCGCCACCGTCGACGAGGCGCGCGCGCTGCTGAGGCCGGCGGCATGAGCGGGCCGCTCGCGGGCATCCGCGTCCTCGACCTCTCGCGCCTGCTGCCGGGCGGCTTCTGCTCGCTCCTGCTCGCCGACTACGGCGCGGACGTCCTCAAGGTCGAGGACACCGGCCTCGGCGACTACATCCGCTGGGCGCCGCCGCAGATCGACGGCGTGGAGCCGAGCGCGGCCTCGGCGCTGTTCCTCTCGCTCAACCGCGGCAAGCGCTCCCTAAGGCTCGACTTGAAGGTGAAGGAAGGCCGCGAGGTGCTGTTGCGGCTGGTCCGCGACCACGACGTCCTGCTCGAGTCGTTCCGCCCCGGCGTGCTCGACCGGCTCGGCGTCGGCTACGAGCGGCTGCGCGCGGAGAACGCCGGCCTCGTCTACTGCGCGATCACCGGCTACGGGCAGGACGGCCCCGACCGCGACCGCGCCGGGCACGACATCGACTACCTCGCCCGCAACGGGCTGCTCGGCCTCACGGGCGAGCGCGGCGGCCCGCCGCTCTCCGCCGCGGCCCAGATCGCCGACGTCGGCGGCGGCGCGCAGATGGCCGCGTTCGGGATCCTGGCCGCCCTGCGCGAGCGCGACCGCTCGGGCGAGGGCCAGCTCGTCGACGTCTCGATGACGCGCGGCGCGCAGAGCTGGCTCGCGATGGTCGCCGCCCGCCACCTCGCCGACGGGGAGGTCCCGCGCCGCGGCGAGCTCGAGCTGGCCGGCGGCCTGCCCTGCTACCGCACCTACGCGTGCGCCGACGGCCACGTCGCCCTCGGCGCGCTCGAGCCGAAGTTCTGGGCCGCCTTCTGCGCGGGCGTCGAGCGCCCCGACCTGGTCGGGCGCCACACCGACCCGGCCGTGGCGCCGGAGCTGGAGGCGATCTTCGCCGCCCGCACCCGCGCCGAGTGGGCCGCCTTCGACGACGCCCACGGCTGCTGCCTCGAGCCGGTCCGCGACCTCGACGAGGCGCTCGCCGCCGCCCCCGAGGCGATCGTGGAGGTCGACCAGCCAGGGGCGAGGGCGCCGGTCCGCCTGCTCGGGCCGCCCGTCGCGATGTCGCGCACGCCGCCGGACGGGACGCGTCCCGGCCCGTCGCTCGGCGCCGACACCGACGCGGTGCTGGCCGCCGCGGGCTACGACGACGCGGCGATCGCCGCGCTCAAGGCGGCGGGCGCCGTCGCGGGCCCGGAGAACGTGACCGCCGGGAGCTTCCGCGCATGAGCGCGCGCCCTGGCCTCAAGATGAGCGAGCTGGCCGACGCCTCCGGGGTCTCGGCGGCCACGATCAAGCACTACCTGCGCGAGGGGCTGCTCGGCGACGAGGAGGGGATCGTCCGCACCAGCCGCAACATGGCCTGGTACCCGCCGGAGTACGTCGACCGGATCCGCCTCATCAAGCGGCTGCAGGAGGAGCGCTTCCTGCCCCTCCGGCTGATCAAGGAGCTGCTCTCCGAGCGGCCGCCGCGGACGCCGCGCGCCGAGGTGGACCTGCCCGACAACGTGCTCGACCGGCTCGCCGAGCTCGGCGTCCTCACGCCCGACGCCGACGGCTACGACCCCGACGACGTCGCCGTGATCGACGCGATCGTGCGCTTCCGCGCCGGCGGCTACGACGAGGCGCTCGGGTTCACGGTCTACGACACGCTGCGCTACCGCGAGGCGCTCGCCCCGCTCGTCGCGCGCGAGACCGCGGTCCTGCTCGAGCGGCTCGGGGACGTCGAGCCCGGTCGCGCGGCCGAGATCGTCCGCGCCGGCCGCGGGCCGCTGCGCGAGCTGATCGGCGCGATGCACTCGAAGATGCTGCTGGAGGAGCTGCGCCGCGTCACCAGCGGGCGCGGTGACGCTCCATGACGCCGTGGCCTGCGCGCAGCGGGCCGCCGGCCGGCAGCGCCCCGGCGAACGTGCCGAACGGCTGCTCGTAGTCCGACGCCACGACGAGCAGGTTCTCGCGCCGCGCGCGCGTGGCGACCGCCTCGAAGCGGAGGTCGCCGACGCCCCGCAGCCCGTCGAACCGCTGCGGCGGGACCTCCTCCGGGACGCCGTCGATCCAGACCGCGCGCTCCGATCCGGTGGCGCCGTCGTGCAGCCCGTCGACCAGGTTCCAGGTCACCGGCCGCCCGTCCGCCAGCTCGCCCGCGCCGGCCGACCACAGCCAGGCCATGCGGCGCGGGTGGCGGCCCGCCGACTCGTCGAGCAGCCCGGGCAGGTCGACCGCCCGGCCGAGCGCCGTCCCGCGCACGCGGGCCGGGCGCTTGCGCGTCCACATCGGGCCGTTCCGGACGGCCCACGGCGCGCCGGGCTCGAGCTCGAGCTCCAGCACGCCGGGCACGTGCACGCGGGCGGGATCCACGGCGAGCGCGCGGCGGAACGAGCGCTCGTGCAGGCGCTCCCCGTCCCACACCGCCCACCAGCCCGCGCGGAAGGGCCCGACCCGCACGGTCGCCGCGCACAGCATCAGGTCCGGGCCGAACGCCCCGACCCACGTCCAGTCCTTGTAGAAGGCCATCGCGGGGTATCCTCGCGTCTCCGTGATTGACTGACGAGTCAATCTGCGTTTCCGGAGGAGTGACGCCATGCGCGTGGCAGCCGTCCAGCTCAGCTCGACCCCCGATCGCGACCGCAACCTCGAGGCGGCCGACCGGCTCACGCGCGAGGCGGCCGCGCAGGGCGCCGAGCTCGTCGTGCTGCCGGAGAAGTGGCCCGTCCTGGGGACGCCGGAGCAGACCGCCGCGGGCGCCGAGCCGCTCGCGGACGGCCGCGCGCTGACCTGGGCGCGCGCGACGGCGCGCGAGCTCGGCATCGACCTCGTCGCCGGCTCGATCGCCGAGCGCGTCGAGGGCGCCGCGCGCGGCGCGAACACGAGCGTCCACGTCGGTCCCGACGGGGAGGACCGCGCGACCTACCGCAAGATCCACATGTTCGACGTCGAGGTCGGCGGCCGCGAGTACCGCGAGTCCGAGCACGAGGCGCCCGGCGACGAGCCGGTCACCTCCGAGCTCGCCAACGGCGAGGGCCTGGGCCTGACCATCTGCTACGACCTCCGCTTCCCCGAGCTGTTCCGGATCCTGGCCGTGCGCGGGGCGACGGTCATCACCGTCCCGGCCGCCTTCACGGAGACGACGACGCGCGACCACTGGGAGGTCCTGCTGCGCGCGCGGGCGATCGAGGACCAGTGCTTCGTCGTCGCGGCCAACCAGGTCGGGGAGCCCGCGCCCGGGCTGCGCACCGGCGGCCGCTCGATGATCGTCAACCCGTGGGGGATCGTGCTCAGCCAGGCGCCGGACTTCGAGACGTTCATCCTCGCCGACCTCGACTTCGACCGGCTGCGCGGGATCCGCGCGAAGCTCCCGTCGCTCGCCAACCGCCAGCCCGACGCCTACCGCTGGCCGATGGAGGCCCGCGCGTGAAGGCCGCGGCCGTCGACAAGCGGCGGCTGATCCTCGACGCGGCGGTCCGCGTCTTCGCCCGCCAGGGCTTCCACACCTGCCGCGTCTCGGACATCGCGGACGAGGCCGGCGTCGCCTACGGGCTCGTCTACCACTACTTCGGGTCCAAGGACGAGGTGCTCGACACGCTGTTCCTGGAGCGCTGGGAGCTGATGCTCGCGGCGATCGACGAGATCGACGCCCAGCCGATCGGCGCGCGCGACAAGCTGTTCGCGATCGCGTCGTTCATCGTCGACTCCTACCGCCACGACCGCGACCTGATGAAGGTGATCATCGTCGAGGTCACGCGCGCGGCGAACACGTTCGGCGCCACGCACCTGCCCGAGATCGACAAGGCCTACGAGCGGATCGCTGACATCGTGGCCCGCGCCCAGGACGAGGGGACGTTCCGGGACACCGTCACGGCCCAGTTCGCCGCGCTGGCGTTCTACGGCGCGATCGAGCAGGTGCTCACGGGCTGGATCTTCGGGCTGCTCGGGGACGCCGACGAGGACTTCGAGCGCGCCAAGCACTTCATCGTCGACACGATCTGCGACGGGCTCGAAGCGCATCCTGACGGCGCTCGCGCATAGACTCTTGCGCCTATGACGGACAACGAACTCGTCAAGCGGCTGATCTGGTCCGGCCTGCTCGCCGGGCTGGGCGCGCTGGCCTCGATCGCGACCACGAAGATCGCCCACCAGATTTGGGTCCGGGCGTTCGGGGAAGATCCACCCGAGTGAGCACCGACAAGCCGACACCGCAGGACCTGGCGGACAACGTCGAGTCGGGCGCGCAGGCCGAGCGCGCTGCCGCCGAGGCGCGCGCGGCGGAGATCCGCGAGGAGGTCGCGATCACCGACCAGCGCCGCGCCGAGGAGGAAGAGGCGAAGGCCGAGGCCGCGCGCAAGAAGGCCGAGGAGGCCGAGGCGAAGAAGGAGCGCGAGCTCGCCGAGGCCGACGAGCGGCGCAAGGCCGCCGTCGCCGAGGCCGAGCGCGCCCGCGCGCAGGCCACGGCCGCCGCCGACGCGGCCCGCGAGCGCGCGGCGACCACGCCCCGGCAGGGCATCTCCGGCGCCACCGTCGGCTCGCCCGGGCTCGGCGGCGATCCCGCGTCCGCGGCGGCAGCGGGCAGCGGCGCGACCGCCGCCGGACCCGCCTCCGACGACGTCAAGGCCAAGGCGGAAGAGCTCGCCAACCGCCCGGAGGTGCAGATCGGCGCCGCCTTCGCGGGCGCGTTCGTCTTCGCCCAGGTCCTCAAGAAGCTGGGCGGCTGATGTCGGACCAGCAGACGAGCCAGCTGGCCGACGCGGTCACCGAGGTCACCGAGAAGGCGCAGCTCCTGGTCCGCGAGGAGATCGAGCTCGCCAAGGCGGAGATGACCGACAAGGTCATCAAGCTCGCCAAGGGCGCCGCCTTCGGGATCGTCGCCGGCGTCTTCGCGGTGTTCGCGCTGATCTACCTCGGCGAGGCGCTCGCGTGGGCGTTCAACGACCTGCTCAACGTCGAGACGGCGATCTGGGCCGGCTTCCTGATCACCGGCGTGCTGATCCTGCTGCTCGGCGCGATCGCCGGCCTGATCGCGGTCCGGCTGATCAAGAAGGGCTCGCCGCCCAAGCCGGCGCTCGCGATCGAGGAGGCCCAGCTGATCCGCGGCACGCTCACGTCGCCGCCCGGCGACCACGCCGTCGGCCCGATCGCGGCCCGCCAGGCGCCCACCCCGGCCCCGAAGGAGAGCTAGATGGCCGCCAACCGGACGCCGGAGGAGATCCGCCGCTCGATCGAGGCCAACCGGGCCGACCTCGGGCTCGCCGTGGAGAAGCTGCGCGCGGAGGTGACCGACGTCACCGACTGGCGCAAGCAGGTCCGCAAGCACCGCAAGAACCTGCTGATCGGCGCGGCCGTGGCCGGCTTCGTGATCGGCGGCGGGATCGGCGCGGTCGTCGGGCTCTTCACGAGCAGCGACGACTACTGAGCCGCCTCAGCGCCGGCGGGCGTGCGCGACGTTGACCACGGCGATCACGACCCACGCCACGATCGTCGCGAGCTCGCCCGCCGTCGCGGCGACGAGCACGCCGAGCCCGACCGAGCCGAGCGCGATCGTCACCGTCGCCGCCTCGCGCAGCCACGTCCCGCGCCGCTCGCGCTCGCGTGCGGCCAGCTCGCCGTCGAGCCGCTCGACGAGCGACCGCGCAACCGCGTGCTCGTAGTCGTCGCCGAGCTCCTCCGCCGCGGCGACCGTCGTGCGCAGCTCATCCGTGATCATGCGCCGAGGATGACACGACGCAGTCTAATTTTCAACGGAGTATAGTTTTGGACCGTCCATCGCGACCGATGCCCGGACTCCGAGAGCGCAAGAAGGCGGCGACGCGCAAGGCCATCCACGACGGCGCGATCCGGCTGTTCGGCGAGCAGGGCTTCGCCGGGACGACGATCGACCAGATCGCGGTGGCGGCCGACGTGTCGCGGGCGACCGTCTTCCACTACTTCCCGACGAAGGAGTCGATCGTCTTCGGCGACGCGCCGCAGGCGATCGCGGCGCTCGCGGCGCTGCTGGAGGACGCGCCGGAGGTCGTTCCCGCGGTGCGCGAGTGGCTGCGCGGCCTGACCGGCTGGATCGAGCCCGACCTGCAGCTCCAGCGGCGGCTCGCCCGCGAGGTGCCCGACATCGCGGCGCACCGGCTGCGGGTGCTCGACGGGATCGAGGACGTCGTCGCGGAGGCGCTCACGCGCGAGCTGGGCGCCGGCACCGAGCTCGCCGCCCGGCTGGCCGCGGCGGCGCTGATCGCGGGCTTCGACGTCGTCGAGGACGCGGCGGTCGAGCGGATGGCGTCCGAGGGGCGCGCGCTCGAGCCGGCCGAGATCGACGCGCTGCTCGACCGGGCGGTCGCCTTCGCCCGCGCCGGGATCGCGGCGCTGCGCGCGGGCTAGCCCTTGGCGGGCGGCGGCGCCTGGACCGACCCGATCTCCGGCGGGTTGCGGAGCAGGTTGTACTCGATGATCGAGATCTGGATCGCGGCCGCGATCGGGATCGCCAGCAGCGCGCCCATGATCCCGAACAGCGTCGAGCCGAACAGCACCGAGGTGAGGACGATGAACGGGTGGATCTGGACCGCGCGCGCCTGGATCCGCGGCTGGATCACGCTGTTCTCGAACTGCTGGTAGATGATCGACCAGGCGATCCAGATGATCGTGACCGTGGGGAAGTCCTGGAACAGCGTGATGATCGCGACGATGATCGCGCCGAGGGTGGCGCCGACCAGCGGGATCAGGTCGAGCACGAAGATCAGCACCGCGAGCGAGCCCGCGTACGGGACGCCCAGGATCGTCAGCACCACGAACGAGAGCAGGCCGGCGACGAGCGCCTGCAGCAGCGCGCCGGCGACGTAGTTGCCGACCGCGGTGGCGATCCGGTCGAACAGCCGGTTGAGCCATTCCTCGCGCTCCTCGCCCTGGCGGCGCGCGACCCAGGTCAGCCACGAGCGGCCGGACCCGATCATGAACAGGCTGAGGATCAGGATCGACACGCCGGCGAAGATCGAGTTCACCAGCCCGAGCCCGATGTCGGAGAGGATCCCCGCGGCGTCGCCCACCCGGCCGGTCAGGCTGCTCGCCTGCTTCTGCAGCTCCGCCGTGATGTTGTAGTCCTCCTCCAGCTGGCGCAGGCGGTCGTTGCGCTGGACGAAGTCCTGGATGTCCTGCACGTAGGCGGGCAGGTTGTTGATGAGGTTGTTGACCTGCTCGACGATCGGCGGGATCAGCATCGCCCCGATCACGACCGGGACCAGGATCAGCGCGACGTAGACGCACGCGATCGCGAGGCCGCGGCGCATGTACTGCTGGAGGAACGCGACCGGTCCCGAGAGGGCGACGGCGAGGAAGCCCGCGATGAAGATCCACGTCAGCGGCCGGCGCAGCAGGAACACCAGGTAGACGGTGAAGATGACCGTGAGCACGATCACGACGACGCGCAGCACCGTGCGCGCGCTGATAGCCCCCCGGTCGGGGAGCAGGGGCGTGGGCGAGACCGCCATCGCTTGGCGGATTCGCCCCGCGCACCCGCGGTCCTGCCTGTCAGATGGGGCCGAGCAGGTCGCCGCGCATCGCGGTGACACCGATCAGACCGGGGCCGGCGTGCGCGCCGATCACCGGGCCGATCTCGGAGATGAACTCGGGCGGGCGCCCGTAGATCGCCTCGCCGCGGGCGGCGAGCTTCTCCGCCTGGTCGATCGCCTGGATGTGCTGGATGAAGAAGCGGTCCTTGCCCTCCTCGCGCAGCGCGCTGAGGTGATCGACCATCCGCTCGAACGCGCGGCCCCAGGTCCGCACGCGCTCGATCGGCTGGATCTCGCGCTCGATCGCGAGGATCGGCTTGATCTTGAGCGTCGAGCCGATCCAGGCCTGGGCGCCGCCGATCCGGCCGCCGCGGCGGAGGAACTCGAGCGTGTCG
Source organism: uncultured Solirubrobacteraceae bacterium (assembly GCA_963724145.1). Lineage (GTDB taxonomy): Bacteria > Actinomycetota > Thermoleophilia > Solirubrobacterales > Solirubrobacteraceae > DASQMT01. Next base: position 1,937 of record CAVRTO010000037.1, on the reverse strand, counting down.
ACGGCGAAGAGGATCTTCAGGTTCGCCCGTGCGTCGCGCGCGCGGTCGGCGGCCTCCTGCAGGCTCGCGCCCTCCCTGGCGACGTTGTCGGCGGCGATCGCCATCAGCCCGTAGCCCGCGCAGGCGGTGGACGAGTCGAGCACGATCACCCGCTCCGGCGCGACGCCCTGCTCCAGCAGGCGGTCGCGCGCCTGCTCGGCGGAGCGGACGGTGCCGCTGATCCCGCCCGACAGGTGGATCGAGAGGATGTCGTCGCCGCGCTCGATCAGCGGCTCGTAGACCGAGAGGAAGTCGCCGACCGACGGCTGTGACGTCGACGGCAGCTCGCGCGCGGAGCGCAGGTGGTCGTAGAAGGCGTCGAAGTCGGGCAGCTCCGCCTCGCGCGTGTCGGAGGGCGGCGTGCCCCAGCGGACGTACAGCGAGACGGTGTGGAATCCATGGCGCTCGACGACCTCGCGCGGCATGTAATGGGTCGAGTCGAGCACGATGGCGACCGGCATGGGGCGGGACCCTAACGGTCGGGTGCGAGAATCGGGCCGATGGGGAGGACGCTGGTCACCGGTGCGTCCGGGTTCGTCGGGTCCGCGGTCACGCGCGCGCTGGTCGCGCGCGGCGACACCGTGCGCGCGGCGGTGCGGGCCAGCTCGTCGCGCGCGGCGCTCGAGGGGCTCGACGTCGAGTTCGCCGTGGCGCAGCTCGGGGACCGCGCGGCGCTGCGGCGGGCGCTGCGCGGCGTCGACCGCGTCTTCCACGTCGCGGGCACCACGTACCTGCGCGCGTCGCCCGCCGAGCTGACGCGCGTCAACGTCGAGGGGACGCGCGTCGTGATGGAGGAGGCCCTGCGCGCGGGCGTCGAGCGGGTCGTGCACACGTCGTCGATCGGCGCGGTCGGGCCGGCCCGGCCGGGCGGCGCGGTCGACGAGCGGGCGCCGTTCCCCCCGGACCTCGACGTGCCCTACGCGGTCTCCAAGCACGCGGCCGAGTCCGAGGCGCTGCGGGCGGCGGCGCACGGGCTCGACGTGGTCATCGTCTGCCCGTCGCAGGTGTTCGGGCGCGGCGACCTCGGGCCGACGTCGACCGGCGTCGTGCGCCGGTTCCTGCTGCGGCGGATCCCGGCCTACGTGCCGGGGGCGATCAGCGTGGTCGACGTCGACGACGTCGCCGCCGGCCACCTGCTCGCGGACGAGCGCGGCACGACCGGCGAGCGCTACATCCTCGGCGGCCGCAACTACACGTGGGAGCGGCTGTTCGCGGACCTCGCGCGGCTGTCGGGGATCGACGGCCCGGCGCTCGAGGTCCCGGTCCCGGTCGCGCTCGCGCTCGCGGAGGCCGCGACGCACGGCCCGCTCCCCGCCTTCGCGAGCCCGGCCGAGGTGCGCGCCGCCGGGCTGTGGTGGACGTGCAAGAGCGCGCGCGCGAAGCGCGAGCTCGGCTGGACGACCCGGCCGCACGAGGACACGGTCGAGGCGACCGTGCGCTGGTGGGAGGAGCAGCTCGGCGACCGGCTGGCGGACGCGCCGCGGTCGCAGCCCGCGGCCTGGCGGCTCGCCGGGTACGCGGCACGCGCGGCGGGGGCGATCGGTGGCCGGATCGTCCGCTGAGCCGGTCGTCCTCTTCCGCTGCCGGACCCCGACCGACCGGCTCTGCGCGTGCGGGCGGGTCGCGCGCGCGCTGCGGCGGGACGGCTACGCGGTCGAGGAGCGGCGCGTCCCGTGGCGGCGCGGAGCGCGCGACGACGTCGACGCGCTGACCGGCCAGCGCGTGGTGCCGGTGCTCGTGCTCGGGCGCGAGGCGGTCTGCGACTCGCGCCGGATCCTCGAGCTGCTCCGCGCGCGCCGCGGCTGACGCGCGCTCAGCGCGGCAGCACGACCCACTTGCGCGCCGGCCCGTCGTTGCCCGCGGCCAGCGCGCCGGGCAGCGCGTCGAGCCCGATCGGG
>CAVRTO010000036.1:0-41859 GCA_963724145.1 uncultured Solirubrobacteraceae bacterium | reverse complement strand
CTATTCCGGCGGCGTCGTCGGGTCGAGCATCTCCGCCAGCGCCGGACGGCTGATCTGCGCGATCTCGGCGAGCTCGCCCTTCGGGATGCCGAGCGCGACCATCTCCTGCAGGAGCGGCGCGAGCTGGTGCGACAGCTCGAGCGACCGCGCGCGGGCCGCCTTGCGCTCGGCGCCGAGCGCGCGGATCTGCTCGAGCGTGGGGTTCGCCGCCGCGTAGAGCTGCGCCTTGTCCGGCATCGGCCGGATCGTAACCGCGCGCCGCGCTAGCCGCGGTGGGTGACGGCCTCGACGTTGTTGCCCTCCGGGTCGAGGACGAACGCGCCGTAGTAGTGCGGGTGGTATTGCGCCCGGATGCCCGGGCCGCCGTTGTCGCGGCCGCCGGCCGCGAGCGCCGCCGCATGGAACGCGTCGACCGTCGCGCGGTCCGGCGCCGCGAAGGCGACGTGCAGCGGCGCCGACGAGGGCCGGTCGGAGATCCAGAAGTCCGGCTTGCCGTCCTGCCCGAGGCCGACGCCCCACTCGCGGTCCATGATCACCGCGTAGCCGAGCGGCGCGAGCGCGGGGACGTAGAAGGCGCGGGCGGCGGCGAGGTCCGCGACCCCGATGTTCAGGTGGTCGATCATGCCGCGACGCTACCGCCGCGCGGCGATCCGCTCTTGGACGAACGCGAGCTTGTCGATCACCGGCTCGGTCAGGACGTACGGGTAGAGGTCGCCGCGCCCCAGGCTGCGATTCATCGCGTTGAGCGCGTAGGAGAGCGGGAGCCAGTCGCCGACGAGCGCGCGGACCGGCGCGTCGGGGTCCGGCGCCGGCTCGTCCGCGACGCGGATCCCGAACGCGCCGGCGGTCTGGACCGCGTCGTGGAGGTGGAGGTACTGCGCGAACGTCTCCGCCCAGTCCTCCCACGGGTGCATCGTCGCGTAGGCGCTGACCGTCCGCTCCGCCCAGTCGGCCGGCGGGCCCGCGTCGTAGTGGCGCTGCAGCGCCGCGCCGTAGTCCTCGCGCTCGTCGCCGAACAGCGCGCGGAACGCCTCCTCCGCGCCCGCGACCAGGATCGGCCAGAAGTAGTGCCCGATCTCGTGCCGGAAGTGGCCCAGCACGGTCCGGTACGGCTCGCGCAGCTGCTGGCGCATCAGCTCGCGGTGGGCGTCGTCGGCCTCGGCGAGGTCGAGCGTGATCAACCCGTCGGCATGGCCGGTGGCGACCGGGTGCGGCTCGCTCGAGAGCAGGTCGAAGGCGAGCGGGAAGGCCGGGTCGGGCGCGCCGCCGAACAACCCGAGCTCGCCCAGCTCGAACAACAGCCGCCGCTTGGCCGCCTCGGCCTCGGCGAACTGCTCGAGGCCCTCGGCGTCGGGGTCGCCGGGCCGCGTCCGGGTCAGGACGCAGCTCTCGCACAGCGCGCCCGCGTCGCGCACCGCCCAGTTGCACGCGGCCAGCTCGGCGTTCGCGCAGCGGCGCCGCGGAGGATCGAGTGCGACGAGCGTCCGCGGCTCCCACGCGAAGGCGAGCTCGGTCTCGCACGTGAGGCAGCGCGAGTTCTCGAAGAACACCATCGCGGTGCAGACGGGGCAGGTGAACGCGCGCATCGGCGCTCTGCCTACCCGCGGATGGCGCCGAGCAGCAGGGGCAGCGCACGATGCAGCTCGCGCTGCCAGTACGGCCAGTCGTGGATGCCCGCGCCGTAGAGGTCGGCCCGGACCGGGATCCCGAGCGCCCGCGCGCGGCGCACGAACGCGCGCGTCTCGCCCCCGACCTCGACCTCGACCGGATCGACGTCGCCGCGGCCGTCCTCGAACGGGCCGGGACGCCCGTCGCCGGCCGAGACGAAGAGCCGGATCCCCGCCAGTGCGGGCAGCAGCGCCGTCGGATCGTGCTCGCGCCAGACGTCGCGGTCGTCGCTGCGGATCGCCCCAGACGGCGTCCGCGTCGTCGGTGTAGCTCGAGAACAGGCCGAGCCAGACGTCGGGCGAGCCCAGTGGGTGCAGGACGCCGGAGAACGACGCCGCGGCGCGGAACGCGTGCGGCCGCCGTGCGGCGTAGTCGATCGCGCCGAGCCCGCCCATCGAGAGCCCGGCGATCGCCCGCCGGGTGCCGGCGCCGTAGCCCCGCTCGAGGATCCGCGGCAGCTCGCGCAGGTGGAAGTCCTGCCAGGCCGGCCCGTCGAGCCAGTTCGAGTAGAAGCCCACGTCCCCGCCCTCGGGCATCACGACGAGCACGTCGCGCAGCTGCGCCAGCTGCTCGACGTCGGTCGAGCGGGTCCAGCTGTCGTAGGTGTCGCAGCACCCGTGCAGCAGGTAGAGGACGGGCCAGCGCCGGCCGGTCCCGGGCCGCCAGCCGTCCGGCGTGAGCAGGCGGACCTGGGCGGTGCGCCCGAGCGCCCGCGAGCGCACGGTGAGGTCGAGCTGGCGCGGCGCCACGCGGTCCTGCGCGACGACGGCGTCGGCCCCGCGCGCGGCGGTCGTCGTCGCCGGCGCGCCGTCGTCACCGCAGCCGGCGACGACGACGCACAGCAGGAGCGTGAGCACGACCCGTCCCATTCCGGTCCGCCGAGGCTAGGACCGCGCGCCGTGGCGGGCAATCGCGCGCGTCGCTGAACGGACGCGGTACGGTCGGTCCTGGCGTGCGCGTGCTCCTCAACATCATCTGGCTGATCTTCGGCGGGCTGATCCTCGCGCTCGGCTACGCCGTCGCCGCGCTCGTGATGTTCATCCTGATCATCACGATCCCGTTCGGGATCGCCTCGGCGCGGATCGCGCTCTTCTGCCTGTGGCCGTTCGGCCGCACGATCGTCAAGCGCCCCGACGCGGGCGCCGGCTCGCTGGTCGGCAACGTGATCTGGTTCATCCTCGCCGGCTGGTGGCTCGCGATCGGGCACATCGTCACCGGCGTCCTGATGTGCATCACGATCATCGGGATCCCGCTCGGGCTGGCCAACTTCAAGCTCATCCCGGTCACGCTGACGCCGTTCGGGCGCGAGATCGTCGACCCGGACCAGGCCGCGCGGCTCGGCTACGGCCCGGGCGTCGGCGTCCCGTCCTGAACCTGCGGCGGCAGCCCGAACGCGGCGACCACCTCCGCGCCGATGAACGCGGTCCAGCCCGCGAGCCGGTCGCCCTCGACCTCGAGGACGTGCACGCCGTGCGCCGCGTACGCCTCGCCGTCCCAGCGGTAGCCGGCCACCGCGAGCTGGCCGTTCGCGCTCGTGGCGAGCGAGCGCCAGCGGTTGCCGGGCTTGAACGGCCCACGGCGGAGGAACGCCGCGACCGCGTCGCGCCCCTGGTACCAGCTCGGGTACGGCGGCATGCTGATCGTCGCGTCCGCCGTCAGCAGCTCGACGATCGCGTCGACGTCGGCCGCGTCCCATGCGCTCGTGAAGCGCTCGATCAGCTCGCGCTGGCCGGCGTCGCCGAGCGCGCGCAGCGTCGCCTGCTGGCTGCGCGCGGGCAGCCGCGCGTCGACGGTCCCGTGCGCGCGCTGCAGCGCGCTGTCGACCGCCGCCCGGCTCGTCCCCAGCGCGTCCGCGACCTCGGTGCCGCTGAACCCGAGCACGTCGCGCAGGATCAGCACCGCGCGCTGGCGCGCCGGCAGCAGCTGGAGCGCGGCCACGAACGCGAGCTCGACGCTCTCGCGCTCCTCGTAGGCCTCCGGCGCGCCGGGGAGCGGCTCGAGCCAGATCGGCTCGGGGTACGCCTCGGGCAGCCCGGCGTGCGGATCCCACGGCGGGCCGTGGTCCTCCGGGAGGACGAGCGGGCGCCGCCGCTCGGCCAGCCGCAGCGCCGCGTTCGTCGCGATCCGGTACAGCCACGAGCGGACCGAGCTGCGGCCCTCGAACCGCGGCAGCCCGCGCCAGGCGCGCAGCAACGTCTCCTGCAGCGCGTCCTCGGCGTCCTCGGCCGAGCCGAGCATCCGGTAGCAGTGCGCGTGGAGCTCGCGCCGGTGCGCCGCGACGAGCCGCCCGTAGGCGTCCTCGTCGCCGGCGCGCGCCGCGTCGAGCAGCTGCTGCTCGGTCATCGGCCCGCCTCCCAGAGCGCCAGCTCGCCGCCCGCCTCGGACGCGATCACGCTGCGCCGGCCGCGCGGCGGGAGCAGCACCGTGGCGCCCAGCTCGCGCGCCCGCTCGGTCGTCGCGCCGACGTCCGCGACGGCGACGTAGGGCAGCCACACCGGCGCCCCGACCGGGCAGGCGGTGATCCCGCCCCCGACCCGCGCGCCGACGTCCATCGTCAGGTACGACGCGACGCGCTCGGCGCGCCACTGCAGCAGCTCCGCGTAGAACGCGCTGGCACGCGGGGCGTCGCCGGTGTGCAGCTCGAGGTGCACGAGCGGGCGGGGGCGCACTCGACGCATCATGCCTCCTCGGGTTGCAGGGCCGGCAGCGCCGGCGCGATGTTGCGGGCCGGCAGGACGAGCGCGGCGACCGCGCCGGCGAGCGCGAGGGCGGCGGAGACGCCGATCGCCGGCCCGAAGCCGTCGACGAACGCCTGCGGCGTCGCGTAGCCGCCGGCGCCGGCGAAGACCGCCGCGGCGATCGCGATGCCGAACACGCCGCCGAGCTCGCGCAGCATGCTGTTCGCGCCGGCCGCCTTGCCGACCGCGCCCGGCGCGATCCCGGCGAGGACCGCCGTCTGGGCGGCCGGGATCGCCATCGACACGCCGGCGCCGCCGAGCAGGAACGGCCCGAGCAGCGAGGAGTACGCCATGCCCGGCTCGGCGATCAGCGCGAGCCAGATCATCCCCGCGGCGTGGAGCAGGAGGCCGCTGACCAGCAGCGGCCGCGAGCCGATCCGGTCGGCGAGGTTGCCGGCCAGCGGCGCGACCGTGATGAACGTCGCCGTCCACGGCATCAGCCGCAGCCCGGCCGCGAGCGGGTCGTGCCCGAGCCCGGTCTGGAGCAGCTGCGAGTAGAAGAAGACGTCGGCGAACAGCGAGCCGAAGATGAAGAACGTCGCGACGTTGCCCGCGCTGAACGCGCGCGAGCGGAACAGCGCGGGCGGGATCATCGGCGCGCGTGCGCGCAGCTGCCAGGCGAGGAAGCCGACGGCCAGCGCCGCGCCGGCGATCAGCGTGCCGAGCACCTCGGGGCTGTCCCAGCCCGCGCTGTTGCCGCGGACGAGCCCCCAGACGAGCCCGAGCGCGGCGCCGGTGACGAGCGCCAGGCCGGGCAGGTCGATCGCCCGGTCGCCGCCGAAGCTCTCCTGCATCCGGGCGAACACGAACGGGAGCGCGACGAGCCCGATCGGGACGTTGAGCCAGAAGATCCACTCCCAGCTGATGCCCTGGACGACCGCGCCGCCGACGAGCGGACCGAGCGCCACGGACACGCCGGTGATCGCGCTGAAGATGCCGATCGCCGCGCCGCGCTTCGCGGGCGGGAACGCCGCGCTGAGCAGCGCGAGCCCGAGCGGGATCAGCAGCGCCGCGCCCGCGCCCTGGACGGCGCGGGCGGCGATCAGCCAGCCGACGTCGGGCGCGAGCGCGCAGGCCGCGGACGCGGCGGTGAAGAGGCCGAGACCGATCCCGTAGAGCCGCCTGCGGCCGAACCGGTCGCCGAGCGCGGCGCCGGTCATGAGCAGGACGGCGAAGCTGAGGTTGTAGGCGTTGACGGTCCACTCGAGCTGCTCGAGCGACGCGCCGAGATCGGCCTGGATGGTGCTGAGCGCGCTCGCCACCACGAGGGTGTCGAGCGCCGCCATCAGCGAGCCGATGGCGCAGAGGGCGATGATCCAGCCCGTGCGGGGAGCTTGCATCGTGGACTCCTTGTGCGGTTTGCGCATGCACAAGGACTGATCCGGCGTCCGCGCCGGATCCATCGCTCGGATTCGTCAGGGCGCGCGGATGCGCGCCCGGGTCACTCCCCCTCGGTCAGCCCGAGCGTCTGCCGCGCGCGCAGCGTGTGGTCGTGCGCGACGCGCAGCTCGTAGCGATCGGCGACCGTCGTGCGCAGCGACGAGAAGTCGCGCTGGCCGCGCGTCGCCCAGTGGGCGATGAAGCCGAACACCGCGCCCCAGAAGGCGCCGATCAGCAGGCCGCCGATCATCAGCCCGATCCACTCCGGCCCGCGCGTGAACAGGCCCACCAGCAGGCCGATGAAGAGGCCGAACCAGGCGCCGCTCGCCGCGCCCGCCAGCGCCGCGCGGCCGGTGGTGAGGCGGCCCGTGACCTGCTCGATCGAGCGCAGGTCGAGGCCGACGATCTGGACGTTCTGCACGGGGAAGTCGGCGTCCGAGAGCTTGTCCACGGCCGCCTGCGCCTCCTGATAGGAGGCGTAGGTGGCGATCGCCTCGGGATGCAGGACCGGCTGCAAGGGAGTCATCGTCGGCGGATCCTAACCCGCGGCGCCGACGCCCGTGGCGCCCGCCGCTTGCCCGTACGGCGATCGTCCGGCAGAGTGAGAGGTGGAACGTCCCACTTCCGAAGAGAGACCACTTGGCCGTCGAGGATCCCGTCCTGCTCACCTGCGCGATCTCGGGCGCGGTCGCGAACCGCGACCAGTGCCCCGCGATCCCCTACACGCCGGAGGAGTACGCCGCCGAGGCCCGGCGCGCCGTCGACGAGGGCGCGAGCATGATCCACATCCACGCGCGCACGCCGGACGGGCTGCCCAGCTACGAGGTCGAGGACTTCCGCGCGATCCGCGACGCGATCAGCGCGGAGGTCGACGTGGTGATCAACTTCTCGACCGGCACGATCGGCGTCCCCGTGGCGAAGCGGGTCGCGTACCTGCGCGAGGTCAAGCCCGACGTGGCGGCGCTGAACATGGGCTCGATGAACTACGCGAAGTACTCGCGCTCGCGCCACGACTTCGTCTTCTCGATGGTCTTCGCGAACCCGTTCGAGGAGATCGTCGAGCTGCTCGAGGCGATGAACGAGCACGGGATCAAGCCCGAGCACGAGTGCTTCGACCTCGGGCACGTCGGCTCGCTCGAGCCGCTCGTCGACAAGGGCGTCCTGCACCCGCCGCTGCACGTCAGCTGCGTGATGGGCGTCCTCGGCGGCGTCCCGCCGACCGCCCGCAACCTCGCGGCGATGGTGGACAACATCCCCGCCGGAAGCCACTGGGGGCTGATCGGCGTGTCGCGCACGCAGTGGACGCTCGCCGCCGCCGCGCTCGCGCTCGGCGGGTCGGTCCGGGTCGGGCTGGAGGACAACTTCTACCTCCCGGACGGCGCGATGGCGCGGTCGAACGGCGACCTGGTCGCCCGCGCGCGCCAGATGACCGAGGACACCGGCCGGCGCGTCGCCACCGTCGACGAGGCGCGCGCGCTGCTGAGGCCGGCGGCATGAGCGGGCCGCTCGCGGGCATCCGCGTCCTCGACCTCTCGCGCCTGCTGCCGGGCGGCTTCTGCTCGCTCCTGCTCGCCGACTACGGCGCGGACGTCCTCAAGGTCGAGGACACCGGCCTCGGCGACTACATCCGCTGGGCGCCGCCGCAGATCGACGGCGTGGAGCCGAGCGCGGCCTCGGCGCTGTTCCTCTCGCTCAACCGCGGCAAGCGCTCCCTAAGGCTCGACTTGAAGGTGAAGGAAGGCCGCGAGGTGCTGTTGCGGCTCGTCCGCGACCACGACGTCCTGCTCGAGTCGTTCCGCCCCGGCGTGCTCGACCGGCTCGGCGTCGGCTACGAGCGGCTGCGCGCGGAGAACCCCGGCCTCGTCTACTGCGCGATCACCGGCTACGGGCAGGACGGCCCCGACCGCGACCGCGCCGGGCACGACATCGACTACCTCGCCCGCAACGGGCTGCTCGGCCTCACGGGCGAGCGCGGCGGCCCGCCGCTCTCCGCCGCGGCCCAGATCGCCGACCTCGGCGGCGGCGCGCAGATGGCCGCGTTCGGGATCCTGGCCGCCCTGCGCGAGCGCGACCGCTCCGGCGAGGGCCAGCTCGTCGACGTCTCGATGACGCGCGGCGCGCAGAGCTGGCTCGCGATGGTCGCCGCACGCCACCTCGCCGACGGGGAGGTCCCGCGCCGCGGCGAGCTCGAGCTGGCCGGCGGCCTGCCCTGCTACCGCACCTACGCGTGCGCCGACGGCCACGTCGCGCTCGGCGCGCTCGAGCCGAAGTTCTGGGCCGCCTTCTGCGCCGGCGTCGAGCGCCCCGACCTGGTCGGGCGCCACACCGACCCGGCCGTGGCGCCCGAGCTGGAGGCGATCTTCGCCGCCCGCACCCGCGCCGAGTGGGCCGCGTTCGACGACGCCCACGGCTGCTGCCTCGAGCCGGTCCGCGAGCTCGACGAGGCGCTCGCCGCCGCCCCCGAGGCGATCGTGGAGGTCGACCAGCCCGGGGCGAGGGCGCCGGTCCGCCTGCTCGGGCCGCCCGTCGGGATGTCGCGCACGCCGCCGGACGGGACGCGTCCCGGCCCGTCGCTCGGCGCCGACACCGACGCGGTGCTGGCCGCCGCCGGCTACGACGACGCGGCGATCGCCGCGCTCAAGGCGGCGGGCGCCGTCGCGGGCCCGGAGAACGTGACCGCCGGGAGCTTCCGCGCATGAGCGCGCGCCCGGGCCTCAAGATGAGCGAGCTGGCCGACGCCTCCGGGGTCTCGGCGGCCACGATCAAGCACTACCTGCGCGAGGGCCTGCTCGGCGACGAGGAGGGGATCGTCCGCACCAGCCGCAACATGGCCTGGTACCCGCCGGAGTACGTCGACCGGATCCGCCTGATCAAGCGGCTGCAGGAGGAGCGCTTCCTGCCCCTCCGGCTGATCAAGGAGCTGCTCTCCGAGCGGCCGCCGCGGACGCCGCGCGCCGAGGTGGACCTGCCCGACAACGTGCTCGACCGGCTCGCCGAGCTCGGCGTCCTCACGCCCGACGCCGACGGCTACGACCCCGACGACGTCGCCGTGATCGACGCGATCGTGCGCTTCCGCGCCGGCGGCTACGACGAGGCGCTCGGCTTCACGGTCTACGACACGCTGCGCTACCGCGAGGCGCTCGCCCCGCTCGTCGCGCGCGAGACCGCGGTCCTGCTCGAGCGGCTCGGGGACGTCGAGCCCGGTCGCGCGGCCGAGATCGTCCGCGCCGGCCGCGGGCCGCTGCGCGAGCTGATCGGCGCGATGCACTCGAAGATGCTGCTGGAGGAGCTGCGCCGCGTCACCAGCGGGCGCGGTGACGCTCCATGACGCCGTAGCCGGCGCGCAGCGGGCCGCCGGCCGGCAGCGCGCCGGCGAACGTGCCGAACGGCTGCTCGTAGTCCGAGGCCACGACGAGCAGGTTCTCGCGCCGCGCGCGCGTGGCGACCGCCTCGAAGCGGAGGTCGCCGACGCCCCGCAGCCCGTCGAACCGCTGCGGCGGGACCTCCTCCGGGACGCCGTCGATCCAGACCGCGCGCTCGGACCCGGTGGCGCCGTCGTGCAGCCCGTCGACCAGGTTCCAGGTCACCGGCCGCCCGTCCGCCAGCTCGCCCGCGCCGGCCGACCACAGCCAGGCCATGCGGCGCGGGTGGCGGCCCGCCGACTCGTCGATCAGCCCGGGCAGGTCGACCGCCCGGCCGAGCGCCGTCCCGCGCACGCGGGCAGGGCGCTTGCGCGTCCACATCGGGCCGTTCCGGACGGCCCACGGCGCGCCCGGCTCGAGCTCGAGCTCCAGCACGCCGGGCACGTGCACGCGGGCGGGATCCACGGCGAGCGCGCGGCGGAACGAGCGCTCGTGCAGGCGCTCCCCGTCCCACACCGCCCACCAGCCCGCGCGGAAGGGCCCGACCCGCACCGTCGCCGCGCACAGCATGAGGTCCGGGCCGAACGCCCCGACCCACGTCCAGTCCTTGTAGAAGGCCATCGCGGGGTATCCTCGCGTCTCCGTGATTGACTGACGAGTCAATCTGCGTTTCCGGAGGAGTGACGCCATGCGCGTGGCAGCCGTCCAGCTCAGCTCGACCCCCGATCGCGACCGCAACCTCGAGGCGGCCGACCGGCTCACGCGCGAGGCGGCCGCGCAGGGCGCCGAGCTCGTCGTGCTGCCGGAGAAGTGGCCCGTCCTGGGGACGCCGGAGCAGACCGCCGCGGGCGCCGAGCCGCTCGCGGACGGCCGCGCGCTGACCTGGGCGCGCGCGACGGCCCGCGAGCTCGGCATCGACCTCGTCGCCGGCTCGGTCGCCGAGCGCGTCGAGGGCGCCGCGCGCGGCGCGAACACGAGCGTCCACGTCGGTCCCGACGGGGAGGACCGCGCGACCTACCGCAAGATCCACATGTTCGACGTCGAGGTCGGGGGCCGCGAGTACCGGGAGTCCGAGCACGAGACGCCCGGCGACGAGCCGGTCACGTCCGAGCTCGCCAACGGCGAGGGCCTGGGCCTGACCATCTGCTACGACCTCCGCTTCCCCGAGCTGTTCCGGATCCTCGCCGTGCGCGGGGCGACGGTCATCACCGTCCCGGCCGCCTTCACGGAGACGACGACGCGCGACCACTGGGAGGTCCTGCTGCGCGCGCGGGCGATCGAGGACCAGTGCTTCGTCGTCGCCGCCAACCAGGTCGGGGAGCCCGCGCCCGGGCTGCGCACCGGCGGCCGCTCGATGATCGTCAACCCCTGGGGGATCGTGCTCAGCCAGGCGCCGGACTTCGAGACGTTCATCCTCGCCGACCTCGACTTCGACCGGCTGCGCGGGATCCGCGCGAAGCTCCCGTCGCTCGCCAACCGCCAGCCCGACGCCTACCGCTGGCCGATGGAGGCCCGCGCGTGAAGGCCGCGGCCGTCGACAAGCGGCGGCTGATCCTCGACGCGGCGGTCCGCGTCTTCGCCCGCCAGGGCTTCCACACGTGCCGCGTCTCGGACATCGCGGACGAGGCCGGCGTCGCCTACGGGCTCGTCTACCACTACTTCGGGTCCAAGGACGAGGTGCTCGACACGCTGTTCCTGGAGCGCTGGGAGCTGATGCTCGCGGCGATCGACGAGATCGACGCCCAGCCGATCGGCGCGCGCGACAAGCTGTTCGCGATCGCGTCGTTCATCGTCGACTCCTACCGCCACGACCGCGACCTGATGAAGGTGATCATCGTCGAGGTCACGCGCGCGGCGAACACGTTCGGCGCCACGCACCTGCCCGAGATCGACAAGGCCTACGAGCGGATCGCTGACATCGTGGCCCGCGCCCAGGCCGAGGGGACGTTCCGCGACACCGTCACCGCCCAGTTCGCCGCCCTGGCCTTCTACGGCGCCATCGAGCAGGTGCTCACGGGCTGGATCTTCGGGCTGCTCGGGGACGCCGACGAGGACTTCGAGCGCGCCAAGCACTTCATCGTCGACACGATCTGCGACGGCCTCGAAGCGCATCCTGACGGCGCGCGCGCATAGACTCTGGCGCCTATGACGGACAACGACATCGTCAAGCGGCTGATGTGGTCCGGCCTGCTCGCCGGACTCGGCGCGCTGGCCTCGATCGCGACCACGAAGATCGCCCACCAGATTTGGGTCCGGGCGTTCGGGGAAGATCCACCCGAGTGAGCACCGACAAGCCGACACGGCAGGACCTCGCCGACAACATCGAGTCCGGCGCGCAGGCCGAGCGCGCGGCCGCCGAGGCGCGCGCGGCGGAGATCCGCGAGGAGGTCGCGATCACCGACCAGCGCCGCGCGGAGGAGGAGGAGGCGAAGGCCGAGGCCGCGCGCAAGGCGGCCGAGAAGGCCGAGGCGGACAAGGAGCGCAAGGTCGCCGAGGCCGAGGAGCGGCGCAAGGCCGCCGTCGCCGAGGCCGAGCGCGCCCGCGCGCAGGCCACGGCGGCCGCCGACGTCGCCCGCGAGCGCGCGGCGACCACGCCCCGCCAGGGCATCTCCGGCGCCACCGTCGGCTCGCCCGGCCTCGGCGGGGATCCCGCCGGCGCGGCGGCTGCCGGCAGCGGCGCGACCGCGGCCGGGCCCGCCTCCGACGACGTCAAGGCCAAGGCGGAGGAGCTCGCCAACCGTCCGGAGGTGCAGATCGGCGCCGCGTTCGCGGGCGCGTTCGTCTTCGCACAGGTCCTCAAGAAGCTGGGCGGCTGATGGCGGAGCAGCAGACAAGCCAGCTGGCCGACGCGGTCACCGAGGTCACCGAGAAGGCGCAGCTCCTCGTCCGCGAGGAGATCGAGCTCGCCAAGGCGGAGATGACCGACAAGGCCATCAAGCTCGGCAAGGGCGCCGCCTTCGGGATCGTCGCCGGCGTGTTCGCGGTCTTCGCCCTGATCTACCTCGGCCATGCGCTCGCGTGGGCGATCAACGACATCCTGGACGTCGAGACGGCGATCTGGGCCGGCTACCTGATCACCGGCGTGCTGATCCTGCTGCTCGGCGTGATCGCCGGCCTGATCGCGGTCCGGCTGATCAAGAAGGGCTCGCCGCCCAAGCCGGCGCTGGCGATCGAGGAGGCCCAGCTGATCCGCGGCACGCTCACCTCGCCGCCCGGCGACCACGCCGTCGGCCCGATCGCCGCCCGCCAGGCGCCCACCCCCGCCCCGAAGGAGAGCTAGATGGCCGCCAACCGGACGCCGGAGGAGATCCGTCGCTCGATCGAGGCCAACCGCGCGGATCTCGGGCTCGCCATGGAGAAGCTGCGCGCCGAGGTGACCGAGGCCACCAACTGGCGCAAGCAGGTCCGCAAGCACCGCAAGAACCTGCTGATCGGAGCGGCCGTGGCGGGCTTCGTGATCGGCGGCGGGATCGGCGGGCTCGTCGGGCTCTTCACGAGCAGCGACGACTACTGAGCCGCCTCAGCGCCGGCGGGCGTGCGCGACGTTGACCACGGCGATCACGAGCCACGCCACGATCGTCGCGAGCTCGCCCGCCGTCGCGGCGACGAGCACGCCGAGCCCGACCGAGCCGAGCGCGATCGTCGACCGTCGTCGCCTCGCGCAGCCACGTCCCGCGGCGCTCGCGCTCGCGCGCGGCCAGCTCGCCGTCGAGCCGCTCGACGAGCGACCGCGCCACCGCGTGCTCGTAGTCGTCGCCGAGCTCCTCGGCCGCGGCGACCGTCGTGCGCAGCTCATCCGTGATCATGCGCCGAGGATGACACGACGCAGTCTAATTTTCAACGGAGTATAGTTTTGGACCGTCCATCGCGACCGATGCCCGGACTCCGAGAGCGCAAGAAGGCGGCGACGCGCAAGGCCATCCACGACGGCGCGATCCGCCTGTTCGGCGAGCAGGGCTTCGCCGGGACGACGATCGACCAGATCGCCGAGGCGGCCGACGTGTCGCGCGCGACCGTCTTCCACTACTTCCCGACGAAGGAGTCGATCGTCTTCGGCGACGCGCCGCAGGCGATCGCGGCGCTCGCCGCGCTGCTGGAGGACGCGCCGGAGGTCGTTCCCGCGGTGCGCGAGTGGCTGCGCGGCCTGACCGGCTGGATCGAGCCCGACCTGCAGCTCCAGCGGCGGCTCGCGCGCGAGGTGCCCGACATCGCGGCGCACCGGCTGCGGGTGCTCGACGGGATCGAGGACGTCGTCGCGGAGGCGCTCACGCGCGAGCTGGGCGCCGGCGCCGAGCTCGCCGCCCGGCTGGCCGCGGCGGCGCTGATCGCCGGCTTCGACGTCGTCGAGGACGCGGCGGTCGAGCGGATGGCGTCCGAGGGGCGCGCGCTCGAGCCGGCCGAGATCGACGCGCTGCTCGACCGCGCGGTCGCCTTCGCGCGCGCCGGGATCGCGGCGCTGCGCGCGGGCTAGGCCTCGGCGGACGGCGGCGCCTGCACCGACCCGATCTCGGGCGGGTTGCGGAGCGCGTTGTACTCGAGGATCGCGATCTGGATCGCGGCCGCGACCGGGATCGCCAGCAGCGCGCCCATGATCCCGAACAGCGTCGCGCCGAACAACACCGAGGTGAGAACGATGAACGGGTGGACCTGCACTGCGTGCGCCTGGATCCGCGGCTGGATCACGCTGTTCTCGATCTGCTGGTAGATGATCGACCAGGCGATCCAGATGATCGTCGCGGTCGGGAAGTCCTGGAACAGCGTGATGATCCCGACGAGGATCGCGCCGAGCGTCGCGCCGACCAGCGGGATCAGGTCGAGCACGAAGATCAGCACCGCGAGCGAGCCCGCGTACGGGACGCCGAGGATCGTCAGCACGACGAACGAGAGCAGGCCGGCGACGAGCGCCTGCAGCAGCGCGCCGGCGACGTAGTTGCCGACGGCGGTGGCGATCCGGTCGAACAGCCGGTTGAGCCACGCCTCGCGCTCCTCGCCCTGGCGGCGCGCGACCCACGCCAGCCACGAGCGCCCGGACCCGATCATGAACAGGCTCAGGATCAGGATCGACACGCCGGCGAAGATCGAGTTCACCAGCCCGAGCCCGATGTCGGACAGGATCCCCGCGGCGTCGCCCACCCGGCCGGTCAGGCTGCTCGCCTGCTTCTGCAGCTCCGCGGTGATGTTGTAGTCCTCCTCGAGCTGGCGCAGGCGCCGGTTGCGCTGGACGAAGTCCTGCACGTCCTGCACGTAGTTCGGCAGGTTCCGGATCAGGTTGTTGAGCTGCTCGACGACCGGCGGGATCAGCATCGCCCCGATCACGATCGGGATCAGGAGCAGCGCGACGTAGACGCACGCGATGGCGAGCCCGCGGCGCATGTGCTGCTCGAGGAACGCGACCGGTCCCGAGAGGGCGACGGCGAGGAAGCCGGCGATGAAGATCCACGTCAGCGGCCGGCGCAGCAGGAACACCAGGTACACGGTCAAGATGACCGTGAGCACGATCACCACGACGCGCAGCACCGTGCGCACGCTGAAGGCGTCCCGGTCCGGGAGCAGGGGCGTGGGTGAGACCGCCATCGCTTGGCGGATTCGCCCCGGGGGAGCGCGGTCCTCCCTGTCAGATGGGGCCGAGCAGGTCGCCGCGCATCGCGGTGACACCGATCAGACCGGGACCGGCGTGCGCGCCGATCACCGGGCCGATCTCGGAGATGAACTCGGGCGGGCGCCCGTAGATCGCCTCGCCGCGGGCCGCGAGCTTCTCCGCCTGGTCGATCGCCTGGATGTGCTGGATGAAGAAGCGGTCCTTGCCCTCCTCGCGCAGCGAGCTGAGGTGATCGACCATCCGCTCGAACGCGCGGCCCCAGGTCCGCACGCGCTCGATCGGCTGGATCTCGCGCTCGATCGCGAGGATCGGCTTGATCTTGAGCGTCGAGCCGATCCAGGCCTGGGCGCCGCCGATCCGGCCGCCGCGGCGGAGGAACTCGAGCGTGTCGACGGCGAAGAGGATCTTCAGGTTCGCCCGCGCGTCGCGCGCGCGGTCGGCGGCCTCCTGCAGGCTCGCGCCCTCCCTGGCGACGTTGTCGGCGGCGATCGCCATCAGCCCGTAGCCCGCGCAGGCGGTGGACGAGTCGAGCACGATCACCCGCTCCGGCGCGACGCCCTGCTCCAGCAGGCGGTCGCGCGCCTGCTCGGCGGAGCGGACGGTGCCGCTGATCCCGCCCGACAGGTGGATCGAGAGGATGTCGTCGCCGCGCTCGATCAGCGGCTCGTAGACCGAGAGGAAGTCGCCGACCGACGGCTGTGACGTCGACGGCAGCTCGCGCGCGGAGCGCAGGTGGTCGTAGAAGGCGTCGAAGTCGGGCAGCTCCGCCTCGCGCGTGTCGGAGGGCGGCGTGCCCCAGCGGACGTACAGCGAGACGGTGTGGAATCCATGGCGCTCGACGACCTCGCGCGGCATGTAATGGGTCGAGTCGAGCACGATGGCGACCGGCATGGGGCGGGACCCTAACGGTCGGGTGCGAGAATCGGGCCGATGGGGAGGACGCTGGTCACCGGTGCGTCCGGGTTCGTCGGGTCCGCGGTCGCGCGCGCGCTGGTCGCGCGCGGCGACACCGTGCGCGCGGCGGTGCGGGCCAGCTCGTCGCGCGCGGCGCTCGAGGGGCTCGACGTCGAGTTCGCCGTGGCGCAGCTCGGGGACCGCGCGGCGCTGCGGCGTGCGCTGCGCGGCGTCGACCGCGTCTTCCACGTCGCGGGCACCACGTACCTGCGCGCGTCGCCCGCCGAGCTGACGCGCGTCAACGTCGAGGGGACGCGCGTCGTGATGGAGGAGGCCCTGCGCGCCGGCGTCGAGCGGGTCGTGCACACGTCGTCGATCGGCGCGGTCGGGCCGGCCCGGCCGGGCGGCGCGGTCGACGAGCGGGCGCCGTTCCCCCCGGACCTCGACGTGCCCTACGCGGTCTCCAAGCACGCGGCCGAGTCCGAGGCGCTGCGGGCGGCGGCGCACGGGCTCGACGTGGTCATCGTCTGCCCGTCGCAGGTGTTCGGGCGCGGCGACCTCGGGCCGACGTCGACCGGCGTCGTGCGCCGGTTCCTGCTGCGGCGGATCCCGGCCTACGTCCCGGGGGCGATCAGCGTGGTCGACGTCGACGACGTCGCCGCCGGGCACCTGCTCGCGGACGAGCGCGGCACGACCGGCGAGCGCTACATCCTCGGCGGCCGCAACTACACGTGGGAGCGGCTGTTCGCCGAGCTCGCGCGGCTGTCGGGGATCGACGGCCCGGCGCTCGAGGTGCCGGTCCCGGTCGCGCTCGCGCTCGCGGAGGCCGCGACGCACGGCCCGCTCCCGGCCTTCGCGAGCCCGGCCGAGGTGCGCGCCGCCGGGCTGTGGTGGACGTGCAAGAGCACGCGCGCGAAGCGCGAGCTCGGCTGGACGACCCGGCCGCACGAGGACACCGTCGAGGCGACCGTGCGCTGGTGGGAGGAGCAGCTCGGCGACCGGCTCGAGGACGCGCCGCGGTCGCAGCCCGCGGCCTGGCGGCTCGCCGGGTACGCGGCACGCGCGGCGGGGGCGATCGGTGGCCGGATCGTCCGCTGAGCCGGTCGTCCTCTTCCGCTGCCGGACGCCGACCGACCGGCTCTGCGCGTGCGGGCGGGTGGCGCGGGCGCTGCGGCGGGACGGCTACGCGGTCGAGGAGCGGCGCGTGCCGTGGCGGCGCGGAGCGAGCGCGACGACGTCGACGCGCTGACCGGCCAGCGCGTGGTGCCGGTGCTCGTGCTCGGGCGCGAGGCGGTCTGCGACTCGCGCCGGATCCTCGAGCTGCTCCGCGCGCGCCGCGGCTGACCGCGCGCTCAGCGCGGCAGCACGACCCACTTGCGCGCGGGCCCGTCGTTGCCCGCGGCCAGCGCGCCGGGCAGCGCGTCGAGCCCGATCGGGCCCGCGGCGAGCGGCGCGCCAGTCCACCGCGCCCGCCGGCGAGCAGCGCCAGCGCGCGGTCGACCTCGGCGGGCGCGTGGTGGAACGCGCCGCGCAGGTCGAGCTCGTCGTAGTGCAGCGGGCGCGTCGGCAGCTGCGCGTCGCTCCCCGCCGCGCAGCCGCCGGCGAACACGACGCAGCCGCCGGGCACGGCGGCGCCGACCGCCGCGCGCCACGCCTCCGGCCGCCCGACGGCCTCGAACACGACGTCGTGGTCCGCGAGCGCCTCCGCGGCCGCCGCCCCGAGCGCCTCGGCCTGCGCGCGCCGCTCCGCGTGCCGGTCGGCGACGGTCACGGTCCGCCCCTCGGCCACGAGCAGCGCGGCGATCATCTGCCCCATCGGCCCGCCGCCGAGGACGCCGGCGTCGGGCGCGATCGCCCGCGCGGGCGCGCGGCTCGACGGCGTGCACGGCCGCGGCGAGCGGCTCCGCCATCGCCGCGCCGGCGGCGTCGAGCCCGGCCGGGACCGGGTGCAGCGCGGCGGGCGGGGCGGCGATCAGCTCGGCGAAGCCGCCGAGCACCCAGCGCGGGTCGCGGCAGATCTGCGGCCGCCCGGCGCGGCACGGCCGGCACGCGCCGCAGGCGACGCTGTCGCCGACGAGCACCCGCTCGCCGGTGTCCGTCCGCGTGCCCGCCGTCTCGTGCCCGAAGCGCGCCGGGTACGGCGGCAGGATCGGATGCCCGCGGCGCCACATCTTCACGTCGGTGCCGCACGTCGTCGCGGCGTCGACGCGCACCAGCACCTCGTCGCCGCGCGGCTCCGGCGCCGGGACGTCCTCCACCCGCAGGTCCTCCGGGCCGTGCAGGATCGCCGCGCGCATCGGTCTGCATGATGCCCTGAAGCGGCGGCGGGCTTCAGGTATGGTCGGCCGGAGATGGGCGCTGAGCGTTCGGCCCGCGAGCAGGGGCGCCGCACGGGTCCGGCGGGCACGGCGCGCGCCGGCGTGGACGGTGAGCGGCGCAGCGGCGAGCTGGCGCCGGCGGAGGTGCTCGCGCTGCAGGCTCGGGCCGGCAACGCCGTGGTCGCGCGCGCCGTCCGCAGCGGGCGGATCCGCGCACCGCGCCTGCGGCTCGCGCGGCTCGTCAAGAACCCGTTCACCGACGCGGCGGCGTGGAAGGACGCGGCGGGCGCCTCGGCGGCGATCGACGCGTACGTCGCGCTCTCCGCCGCCGACCGGCTGACCGCCGTGACGGAGAGCTACACCAAGGACCTGGTGCAGCGTGCTCTCGGACGCTCACCAAGGCGGACCAGGCGCAGAAGTACCGCGAGGCGATCCGCGAGATCACGCGCGCGGTCGAGGAGATCGAGACGCGGGCGTCGGCCGGCATGACCGACGACCAGATCGCGACCACGCAGCGCGACTTCCTCAAGAAGCAGGCCGAGGACGCCGCCGCGGCGGCGAAGCCGCCGCCCAAGGTCGGGCCGCCGCCCAAGCCGACCCAGGCCGAGGTCGAGGCGGAGCGCAAGAAGCAGGTCGAGTCCACGTCGATCGCGCCGCCCAAGCCCTCGGGATGGGACGCGATGGCGGCCGGCGAGCGGACCAAGTGGACCACGCGCGCGACGACCGCGGTGGCGAAGGTCGTCGCGCACGCGAAGGCCAAGCACCCCGAGCTCGCGCTGACCGACAAGGCGTTCCGGATCGCGTTCAAGGACGTCGAGAGCCGCGGTGCGACCGTCGTCGCGTTCGGCGAGTCCGACGGCGCGGGCGGCACCCGTGCCGCGGTCGGCTTCGCGTTCGTGACCGCGGTCGAGCTCAACCCCGCCTACGTCATGGACGTCGTCGTCCACGAGGTCGCCGGCCACCCCGAGTACGGGCCCGTACGGCACCGAGTACCACCTGGCCCTCTACGACCGCGCGATGGGGAAGATGCCCGGCTACGTCAAGCCCGCGTCCGGCACGTCCGGCACGCAGGAGCGAGATCGACGCCTACGCCTACCAGGAGACCGAGATGTACTCGGTGCTCCGCAGCATGGCCTACCGCACCGCGCCGTCCGCGGCCGATGCCGGCAAGGTGCCCAACCTCGACACGCAGAGGATCGTGACCTACCGCGTCGGCCTGATGAAGCGGCAGTGGGCGCCCACGCTGATCGCCGCCGTCCTCCGCGGCTACCGCAAGCGGCTCGTGATCGACCCGCGGATCTCCGCCGCGGCGCTCGGGGTGTTCGACACCGCGCTCAAGACCCACTTCGACGCCGCGACCGTCGCGAAGATCACCAAGTGACGGACGCCGAGCTCGATGCCCAGCTGATGCTGCTCGAGTCGCCGCTCGGCGGCGAGCCCGACGTGCGCGAGCGGGAGCGCGCGGAGGCGTGGCTGCTCGCCCATCCGGACGTCGCCCACCCGGCGCTGCTCGCCCTGGTCGCCGGCGGCCGGGCCGCCCCGGCCGCGGTCGAGCTGCTGGGCCGCTTCGGCGACCCGGCGAGCGTGGCGCCGCTCGCCGCGCTGCTGGACGCCGCCGAGCCGACCGGCCGCGCGGCGGCGCAGGCGCTCGCGAGCCATCCGGCGCCGGCGGCGCTCGACGCGCTGTCCGCCGCGCTGGCCGCCGGCGGAGACGGCGCTCCGCGCGCGGCCGACGCGCTGGCGGCGCGGGGCGACGTCGCGGCCTGCCCGGCGTTGCGCACCGCGGTCGGCAGCGCCGACGCCGTGCTCCGCTACCACGCGCTGCAGGCGGCCGGGGCGCTCGGCTGCCTCCCGCCGGACGAGGAGCTCGCGGCGCTGGCGACGCCGACGCCGACGCCGACGTCCGGGAGCTCGCGCGCTCGCTGATCCGCTGACGATCGATGCGCGCGCGGGTCCGAAACTGCGGCATTGAGGGGAGCGGTCCGCGGAGGTGCACAAACGCAGCACGCCCACGAGCGATCCGTGCTGCGTTTGATGGCGTATGAGCGACATCAACGCAGACACGCACCGCCCGCGAGCGAGGGCGTGCTGCGTTGCGGCACCTCCCGACCCTCCCTCAATGCCGCAGTTTCAGGGCACCACCACCGCCTTCAACGCCACGCCGTCCCGCTGCGCGGCCAGCGCCGCCCCCGTCTCGGACAACGCGAACCGGTGCGTGATCAGCTCCTCCCACGGCACCGCGCCCGCCTGCAGCAGCGCGAGCGCCGCGCGCATGTCGCCCGCGCCCGCCGACCAGGACGACGTCACGGTCAGCTCGCGCAGGAAGATCTCGGCGCCGTCGACGGCGATCGGCGCGCCCGGATCCGGCGGCGCGTAGGCGCAGAGCCGGCCGCCGGGACCGAGCGCGGCGGCGGCCGCCGCGATCGCCTCCGGCGCCTCCGTGGTGACCACCGCGGCGCTCACGTCCTCGCCGGAGAACGGCTCGGCGCCCCAGGCCAGCGCGCGGTCGAGCCGCTCCGCGACCGGCTCCGCCACGAGCACCGCCGCCCCGCGCGCCCGGGCGGCGGCGATGTGGAGCAGGCCGCTCGCGCCCGCGCCGGCGACCAGCAGGGTGTCGGCGTCGCCGACGCCGATCCGGTCCTGCGCGCGGATCGCGCAGCCGAGCGGCTCCACCAGCGTCGCCGCGACCGGGTCGAGCGACCCGATCGGCAGCAGCTCCCCGACGAGCGCCGGCGCGAGCCGGACGTACTCCGCGAACCCGCCGGGATCCAGCGCCGTCGAGCGGAACTGCGGGCAGAGCGTCTCGTGGCCGGCGCGGCAGACGGCGCAGCGCCCGCAGGCGGCGTGATGGTGGATCGCCACGACGTCGCCGACGGCGACCCGCTCCACGCCGGCGCCGACCTCGACGACCTCGCCGACCGGCTCGTGCCCCAGCACCGCCGGCAGCTTGCGCGCGACGTACCAGCCGTGGACGTCGGAGCCGCAGGTCGCGCAGGCGAGCACGCGGCAGACCACCTCGCCCGGGCCGCACGGCGGCCGCTCGACCTCAACCATCACCGTCGAGTCGAGACTGAGCGTTCGGGCCGCGATCATGCGACGGCGGCGATGCCCGCCGCGTCGACCGGCTGCGCGACGCCGCGCTCGGTCACCAGCGCCCAGACCAGCTCGGCGGGCGTCACGTCGAACGCGGGGTTGCGGACGGCCGTGCCCGGCACGGTCAGGAGCGTGCCCAGCGCGCCCCGCACCTCGTCCGCCGCGCGCTCCTCGATCTCGATCCCGTCGCCGTCCGGCAGCGACAGGTCGAGCGACGTCGACGGCCCCGCGGCGACGAACGGCACGCCCGCCGCGCCCGCGGCCAGCGCCAGCCCGTAGGTCCCGACCTTGTTCGCGACGTCGCCGTTGGCGGCGACGCGGTCGAAGCCGGTGACCACGGCGTCGATCTCGCCGCGGCGCAGCAGCCCGGCGGCGGCGGAGTCGACGAGCAGCGCGTGGTCGATCCCGAGCCGGCCCAGCTCCCAGACCGTCAGCCGCGCGCCCTGGAGCAGCGGCCGCGCCTCGCAGGCCAGCACCCGCACCGGGCGCCGGTCGGCGAGCGCCGCGATCACCCCGAGCCCGGTGCCGCGGCCCGACGCGGCCAGCGCGCCCGAGTTGCAGTGCGTCATCACCGTCACCGTCCGCCCGGCGGGCAGCGCCGCGTCGAGCAGCGCGGCGCCGTGCTCGCCGAGCGCGGCGCTCGCGGCCTCGTCCTCGGCGGCGATCGCCTCCGCCGCCGCGCGTGCCGCGCCCGCCATCCGCACCGGGCCGGCGGCGAGGGCCGCGTCGCGCACGCGCTCCACCGCCCAGGCGAGGTTGCGCGCGGTCGGCCGGCACGTGGCCAGCCGCTCGGCGCCCGCCTCGAGCGCGCCGAGCGACGGCGCGCGCGCGACCTCCATCGCCATCCCGAACCCGGCGGCGACGCCGATCAGCGGCGCCCCGCGGACCGCGAGCCGCTCGATCGCGACCGCCGTGTCCTCCGCGCGCTCGAGCACGAGCACCACCTCCTCGGCGGGGAGGCGGGTCTGATCGAGCACGTGCAGGCGCTCGCCGTCCCAGCGCAGCGGTGGTGGCGCGGTCATCGCCTGCGATCCTACGCGCGCATGGCGCCCGCCCTGTCGGTCACCGATGTACGCAAGTCCTACGGCCGGGTGCAGGCGCTCCGCGGCGTCGACCTGGAGGTCGGCACCGGCGAGCTGATCGGGCTGCTCGGCCCGAACGGCGCCGGCAAGTCGACGCTGGTGAAGATCGTCTGCGGCCTCGTCCGCGCGACCGGCGGGTCGGCGACGGTCTGCGGACACCCGGCGGGCTCCGCGGCGGCGCAGGCGACGCTCGGGTACCTCGCCGAGCTGTTCCGCTTCCCCGACTGGTGCACGGCCGGCGAGCTGCTCTCGCTGCACCAGGAGCTGTCGGGCAGCGACGGCGGCGCGGCCGAGCGGCAGGAGCTGCTCGAGCTCGTCGAGCTCGCCGACGTCCCCGACCGCCGGATCGGCGACATGTCGAAGGGGATGCAGCAGCGGCTGGGGATCGCGCAGGCGCTGATCGGCAGCCCGCGGCTGCTGCTGCTCGACGAGCCGACCAGCGCGCTCGACCCCGCGGGGCGGCGGACCGTCCGCGCGCTGCTCGAGGACCTGCGCGAGCGCGGGGTGAGCGTGCTGCTCAACTCGCACCTGCTGTCCGAGGTCGAGCTCGTCTGCGACCGCGTGGCGATCATCGACCACGGCTCGGTGGTCGCCGCCGGCACGCCCGCCGAGCTGAGCCGGCCGGGCGGCGTGGAGGTCGAGACGGCCGCCGGCACGCGCACGTTCGCGCAGGCGACCCGCGCCGACGTGCCGCGGATCGTCCGCGATCTGGTCGCCGCCGGGGAGGACGTGTTCGGCGTGGCCGTCCGCAGCTCGACGCTCGAGGACGCCTACCTCGAGGCGGTCGGCCGCGCGTGACCGCCCACGTCGCCACGCCGCCCGGCGAGCTGCGCGCCGCGCTCATCATCGCCCGCTTCGTGCTGCGCGAGTCGCTGCGGCGGCGCGTGTTCGTCGTCATCGGCCTGCTGACGCTCCTCTTCCTCGGGCTCTACGGCCTCGCCACCTGGCAGGCCTTCGAGGCCGCCGACGAGCTCAGCGCCGGCAACCGCTTCGGCGTCGACGCGAACACGCTCGTCGGCGCCACGCTCGCGGGCCTGAGCCTGTTCGCGATCCTCTTCCTCGGCACGATCCTCGCCGTCTTCCTCACGCTCGGCGCGGTCCGCGGCGACGCCGAGCGCGGGCTGCTGCAGCCGCTGCTCGTCCGCCCGCTGCGCCGCCGCACGCTGCTGCTCGGCCGCTGGCTGGGCGCCACCGCGGTCTGCGCGCCCTACGTGATCCTCGTCGCGCTCGGCGCGTTCGTGCTCACCGACGCGCTCGGGGGCTGGTGGCCGGACCGGACGATCGGGCCGCTGCTGGCGCTCGCCCTCGGCGTGGCGATCCTCGCCGCCCTCTCGCTCGCCGGCAGCATCGTCCTCCCGGCGACCGCGAACGGGATCGCCGTGTTCATGCTGTTCGGCGCCGGGCTGACCGTCGGCCTGCTGGGCCAGATCGCGGAGGGCATCAACTCGGACCGGCTGGCAGCGGATCTCCGACATCGGGAGCTGGGTGCTCCCGTTCGAGGCGCTCTACCAGGCCGGGCTCGCCGACCTGACGGCGGAGACCGTCGGGTTCGAGAAGCTCGCGATCGACCTCGGCCCGTTCGGCGGCGCCCAGTCCGGCGGCGCCGCCCTGTGGATCTTCTCGCTGGCCTACCTCGCCGCGGTCGGGGCGGCGGCGACCGCCGCCCTCGCGCGCCGCGACCTCTAGGAGGCGGTTCTCGATCGTCAGCGGCGCGGCCTCGTCGGCCGGCGCCTCGTCGGCCGGCTGCTCGACGCCCAGCGTCTCGGCCAGCTCGCCCGACTCGTACATCTCGGTGATGATGTCGCAGCCGCCGACGAGCTCCCCGCGCACGAACAGCTGCGGGATCGTCGGCCACTGGGAGAGGGCGGACAGCTCCTGGCGGATCCGCGGGTCGGGCAGGATGTCGACCGCCGCGAACGGCGTGCCGAGCGCCTCGAGGACCTGCACCGTGCGGGCGGAGAACCCGCAGCGGGGCGCCTCGGGGGTGCCCTTCATGAAGAGGATGACGTCGTTCTCGGCGATCGCCTCCTGGATCGCCGTGCTGATCTGCTGCTCAGGGGTGCTCATGTGATGAGACCTACGCTTCGGCTCGGGTGGTGAGGGAGAGGGCGTGGATCGGGCCGCCGATGTCGGGCCCGAAGACCGCGTAGACGCGACGGTGCTGCTCGATCCGGGTGAGCCCCGCGAACTCCGGGGCGACCACGGTGGCGCGGAAGTGGTCCCCGCCCCCGTTGAGGTCGACGACGTCCGCGATCGCGCCCGGGATGGACGCCTCGATACGCTGCTTCAACTCGTCGGTCGTCGGCACGTTCCGTAGCGTAGCGAGGTCCGTCCGAGTCGCTACACTTCCTGAAGCATTGGACCTCCCCGTGGAGAAGCGACTGTGATCACGTTCACCGAGAAGGGCGCCGAGAAGGTCAAGGAGTTCCTCGCCTCCCAGGGCGCCGACACCTCCACCTCCGGCCTCCGCGTCGGCGTCCGCGGCGGCGGCTGCTCCGGGTTCCAGTACGCGCTCGCGTTCGACACCGTGCGCGACGGCGACGAGATCTTCGAGGACCACGGCCTGCGGCTCCTCGTCGACGGCCCGAGCCTGCCCTACGTCAAGGGCGCGGTCG
This sequence comes from uncultured Solirubrobacteraceae bacterium, assembly GCA_963724145.1. Classification (GTDB taxonomy): domain Bacteria; phylum Actinomycetota; class Thermoleophilia; order Solirubrobacterales; family Solirubrobacteraceae; genus DASQMT01. The sequence continues at coordinate 17,110 of CAVRTO010000036.1, read as the reverse complement.
TCGACTACGTCGAGAGCCTCCAGGGCGCCGGCTTCAAGGTCGAGAACCCGAACGTCATCGCGGCCTGCGGCTGCGGCTCCTCCTTCCGCGTGGCGGAGGAGGAAGAGGTGTCGGCCGTCTAGCTAGACGGTCGCCTGGCTCAGCAGCCAGAGCGCCAGCGACGTGAAGCCGACCATCACCGCGAGCATCCAGTACTGCGAGCGGACGGCGAGCCGCGTGTCGCGGTAGAGCGCCAGCGCCCGGTCGTGCGCGAGGATCAGCGCGCACACGTGGCCGATCACGACGACGGCGACCTGGAGGTACCAGGCCCCGTTCTGGCTCAGGTACGTGTAGTCGATCGCGCGGTCGGCCGTGCCGAAGACGTCCCAGCCGCGGCCGAACGGGTCGGAGGCGAGGTAGAACGTCGCCTGCCCCTCGAAGAGCAGGAAGGTCAGGTAGTGGGCGACGACGTAGGCGAGCGCGATCGGCACCAGCGTGTGGATGAACGCGCGCCGCAGCTCGGCCGTCCCGTGCTCGCCGCCGACCGAGCGCGCCCCGTCGATCCCGAGCCGGTAGAAGAGCCCGATGAAGGCGACCGCGACGAGCAGCCCGGCGGTCGCGACGACCTTCGGCGCGGCGTCGAGCCCGACGATCCCGTCGATCGCCTGCGCGGCGTCGACCGACAGGTCCTTCCACAGCTGGCCCTGGCTGAAGCCGTCGAACGTGACCGTGCCGATCATCACCGTGACGAAGAACACCGTCCCGGTGTAGGCGTCGAGCCGCGGCAGGCCGCCGAGCGGCGGCCGCAGCCCGACCTCGCGGTCGCGCGTCTCCCAGACCGAGATCCGCGAGAAGAAGTTGAAGTAGACGCCGAAGCCCTCGCCGTTCCGCGTCCAGGTCTCGGTCCCGAAGATCGCCTGCATGACCAGCGTGTAGACCGTGTAGCCCAGCGCGGCGGAGGCCAGCGTCGCCGGGTGGTCGCCCCAGCCCGACACGAGCTCGATCCAGGTGAAGACGAGCAGCGCGATCGCCGCCGGGTAGCGGCCCCAGGACTCCGGGTAGGGCCGGAACCCCGGCAGCCGGATCGCCCGCCACGGCGAGAACGCGCGGAACACGTCGCCGAACAGCACGCTCAGGAACACGAGCCCGACCCAGAAGTCGATCAGGATGAAGGTCGGGGCGAGGTTGTCGAGCGCCGAGCCGCGCCCGATGTAGCCCGCCAGCAGGATCACGACGAGCAGGGCGACGCCGATCAGCGCGCACAGCCACTCGACCGGGCGCGAGCCGAGCACCCGCCCGATCCCGGCCGGCAGCGGCCGCCAGCCGGGCTCCTGGAGCCGCGGCGTCGGCCACAGCACCGCGAGCCCCGCGAACGACGCGACGAGCACGATCGCCGCCGCCCAGCCGAACAGCCACTCGGGGATCGGGAGGTTGGTGCGCTGGACGAGCCCGTGCGCCTCGGCGGCCGCCGGGGCGAGGATCAGCGCCGCCGCCGGCGCGGCCGCGACGGCGAGCCGCGCCCGTCTGCTCACAGCGCGGTCTGGAGCGCCCTGTCGAAGGCGTCGAGGCCGAAGGAGCCCTCGAGCCGCGCGGTGACCCGGCCGTCCTTGCCGACGACGAACAGCCACGGCTCGGTCTGCAGGTTGAACGCCTGCAGCGGCGGCCGCAGCCCCTTGGAGGGTCGTTGTCGGTGTAGACCTCCTGGTGGATGAAGTCCACCTGGTCGCCGTACTTCGCGCGCAGCTGGAGCCCGACGTCGACCACCGGCCCGCAGACCCGCGACTGGCACAGCTGCGGGGTCGCGAACAGGAGCGCGACGGGCTTCTTGCCGACGTCCTGGGAGAAGTCGCCGTGCATGTCGCTGGTCGGCCGGCGCGTGTCGATCGCCTCGACGTCACCGCCGGCGGAGGCGACCGTGTCGGTCTTCACCTTCGGCGCCGGCTCGCCGACCTCGGGGATCTTGTCCTGCGCCGGCGTGATGACCTGGAGCTGGCCCGGCGCCGCGACCGGCTTGCCGTCGACCAGCGAGACCGACATCACCGAGTACTTGCCCGGCTTGCCGAACGGCACCTGCGCCGCGTAGACCGCGGCGAACGGGTCGGCCTCGGTGGCGGCCTGCTGCGAGCGGTAGGGCGGGTCGGTGACGAGCACGTCGGCGGGCGCGACGTACGGTCCGCGCGCCTTCGAGCCGGGCGTCTTCGCGACGTACAGCGCGGTCTTGCCGTAGAGGAAGCCGGCCTGCTTGTCGATCACGCCGAACGCGACCCGGTTGGTCTGGTCGGCGAGGTAGACCGAGCCGGCCATGCCCATCTGCGGGCCGCCGCCGATCGAGTCGGCCAGCTGCTGCAGCGTCTTCCCGCCGGTGGCCGGGAACTCGGAGGCCTTCGGGTCCTGCGCATCGCGGACCTTCGCCTGGAGCCCGCTCGGGACCTGGGCGACGGCGTCGTCGCCGGAGGAGGACCCGCCGTCGTCGCCGCCGCCGCAGCCGGCCGCGGCCATGGCCACGCCCAGGCAGGCGATCGCGGTCACGAGCAGGCGGCGCACCATCCTCCAGGGTACGACGGGCGCTCAGGCCGCCGGAAGGGCCTCGGACAGCGGCGTCCCGTCGAGGGCGGCGAGCGCGCGCTCGACCGAGGTGGCGACGCAGGTGAAGGTCGGGGTGTCCAGCTTCGTGTACGAGGAGGCCTCGGTCGTGCGCAGCCGCTGGACGAGATCGAGGAACCGCGACGGCTCGTCGGTCTCGAACGCGACGACGAACTCCTGGTCGTCGAGCCCGAACGAGTACGACGTGTTCAGGTCGATGTCCGGGTACTCCTTGCCGACCCGGATGTGCTCCTGCATGATCCGCCAGCGCTCGTCGGCCGGCAGCGCGTACCACGCGCGCGTCTTGACGAACGGGTAGACGAACAGGTACCTGCCGTGCGCCGGGCGGACCTCCAGGCGCGACTCGTCCGAGTACTCCGACGGCTTCGTCATGGCGAGGTAGGAGTACGGCTGGGCGCACCACTTCATCAGCCCGCTCTGGGCCAGCACGACGTGGAACTCGTGGATCCGCTCGAGGTTCGTGGCCTGGCTGAGCAGCATCAGATCGGTGTCGCCGCGGGTGCCGACGGTGGAGAAGCGCGCGCAGCAGGCGCTCGGCGGCGAAGTCCTCGCAGGCGGCCAGGAACTCGCGCTTGTCCTCCGCCCGCTGCTCGTCCGGAAGCCGACGCCAGGCAGGATCCACCTTCAGGAACGTGTACTTGACGAAATGGCGCTCGGGCACGTTCCCAGGATACGCGGCGGCTTGTTAGCACCCGCTAAGGGTTCGGCAGACCGAACCGGAACCGCCGGTCCGCACGCTTAGGATTGCCTTTATGCGCATTGCGCTCGTCAGCCCATATTCGTGGACGTACCCCGGAGGGGTCACGCGCCACATCGAGGCGCTCCGCGGCGAGCTCGACGCGCTGGGCCATCACGTGCGCGTGCTCGCCCCGCTACGACCACGACACGCGCGCGACCGCGCTCGCGCATCGCGGGATGCGCCCGCAGGAGCGCGAGCAGCCCGACTGGCTGATCCCGCTCGGCCCGACGCTCGGCTGGGCGTCGAACGGCGCGGTCTCGAACCTGAGCGGCTCGGCGCGCGCCGTGAGGAAGCTGCGCGGCGAGCTGCGCGCCGGCGACTTCGACGTCGTCCACGTGCACGAGCCCGTGACGCCGCTGATCGCGTGGGACGCGATGGTCTCCACCGGGCAGCCGATGGTGGGGACGTTCCACTGCTACTCCGAGAGCCGCGCGCCGCACGCGATCGCCGCGCTCGCTCGGGGCGCGCCGCCGGCTCAACCACCTCACCGAGCGGATCGCCGTCTCCGAGGCCGCGGCCTGGACCGGCAAGCGCTTCTACGGCGGCGAGTACCGGATCGTCCCCAACGGCGTGACGCTGCCCGCCGGCGGCGTTCCCGCGCCGCGGCTCCGCGAGCCGCAGCGCGCCGCTGCGGATCGCCTTCGTCGGCCAGGCGGTCGAGCGCAAGGGCCTGCCCGTGCTGGTGCGCGCCTTCGAGGCGCTGCGCGAGCACGTCCCCGTCGAGCTGACGATCGTCGGCGCCTCCGAGCCCGAGGTCGCCCCGCTGCTCGTCGACCGGACCGGCGTCGAGATCCTCGGCCGCGTCAGCGACGAGCACAAGCACGAGGTGCTCGCCGCGGCCGACGTCCTCGCCGCCCCGTCGCTCGGCGGCGAGTCGTTCGGCATGGTGCTGACCGAGGGCTTCGCCGCGGGCACGCCGGTCGTCGCCTCCGACATCGCCGGCTACCGCGACGTCGTCGCCGACGGCGTCGACGGCCTGCTCTTCCCGCGCGGCGACGCCACCGCGCTCGCCGAGACGCTGCGCGACCTCGCGCTGGATCCCGCGCGCACGCGCGTGCTCGGGACCGCCGCCGCCTTCAGCGCCGAGCGCTTCGCCTGGCCGAAGGTCGCCGCGCAGGTCGTCGAGACCTACGAGGACGCGATCGCCGCCCCGCGGCCCGCGAGCGCGAAGGAGCGCGTCGCGGTCCGGATGGGCGTCAAGCCCGCCGGCGGCGGCGAGCGGGTCCCGGCGCGCCGGCTGCCGTCGCTGGAGCCCGCGCCCGTGGGTCAGACCCGCACGGCCACGCGCGTCGCGCGCCGCGCCGGCATGGCCGTCGCGGCCGCCGCGGCGCTGGGCGGCTCCTACGTCGCGCTCCAGCACATCGGCCTCGACCGGATCGGCCGGTCGCTCGTGACCTCGAGCCCGAGCTGGGTCCTGATCGGCCTGGCGCTGATGTGCGTCTCGATGTTCTTCCGCGCCATCTCCTGGCACGCGATCCTGCGCGCGGCGCTGCCCGCCATGCACCCGCGGCTCGCCGACGCCTGGCAGGGCACGGCGGTCGGGGTCCTGATGTCGGCGACGCTGCCGGCCCGCCTCGGCGAGCCCTCGCGCGCGCTGATCGTCGCGCGCCGGCTCGGGCGCCCGCGCGAGGCGCTGCCCGTGGTGGTCGGGACGCTCGTGTCCCAGACGCTGCTCAACGTGCTCGCGCTCGTGGTCCTCGGCATCGTCATGTTCTCCACCGTCGGCCTGTTCGCCGGCAAGGAGCAGGCGCTGATCTGGTACGCCGCGGCGCCGGTCGCGGTCGTCGCGCTCGTGCTGCTGGCGCCGGCGCTCGTCCGCTCCGGGCTGCCGTCGCGCTCCGCGCGCGTCGCGCGCTGGATGCGGATGGCGCGCGCCGCCGCGACGCGCGTCCGCCACGGGCTGATCGTCTTCCGCCGCCCGCGCCTCGGCACGGCCGCCGTGACGATGCAGCTGACGGCCTGGTTCCTGCAGCTGCTCAGCTGCTACGTGCTCATGGTCGCGCTCGGGCTCGACCACGGCGCGGCCGACCTCGGCGCGGCCGCCGCGGTGCTGTTCGCGGTCAACGTCTCCGCGGTCCTGCCGCTCACGCCGTCGAACATCGGCGTGTTCCAGGCCGCGTGCGTGCTCGTGCTCAACCGCGCCTACGGCGTCGGGTACGCCGACGCGCTCGCCTACGGGATCATCCTCCAGGCCGTCGAGGTCGCGGCGGCCGTCGTCCTCGGCGCCCCGGCGCTGGTCAAGGAGGGCATGTCCTGGCGCGAGGTGCGGCTGCGGGCGCTGCACACGTCGCCGGTCGAGCTCTCGTCGCTGCCGTCCGGCCGCCGCTCGGCCCGCGCGACCCGCTCCTAGTCCGCGCGAGGATCGCGCAGACCCGGTCGAGCTCCGCGCTCGAGCGGGCGATCAGCTGCTCCGCCTCGGCGCGCAGGTTCGCGAGGTTCTCCGGGCTCGCGTCGTCCAGGTCGTCGGAGGCGAGCTCCAGCTCGGTCTGCAGCCGCACGTAGCGGTCGCCCATCAGCGTCCCCGCCTCGAACTCGATCGTGTCGGCGACGCCGTCGAAGACCATGTCGAGCACGGGCCTGGCCCACTCGAGCTGGCCCCACCAGCGCGTCTGCTCGAACGTGTACTGCCGCGTGTGCGCGCCGGTGCCGAGCGACAGCATGAGCCGCAGGTCGTCGGCCTTCCCGGCCCGCACGACGTCCGCGTAGGCGCACATCGCCGGGTTGACCGCGTAGACGCCGCCGTCGATCAGCGGATAGGTGCGCGCGCCGGCGCGGTCGGTCGCCTCGGCCGGCTCGAAGTAGCTGGGGGCGGCCGCCGTGGCGCGCGCCGCGGTCGCGAGCGTGAAGTCGTACTCCGGGTCGTGGCGCGCGCGGGCGGAGCGGAAGAAGAACGCGAACCGGTCGTGGATGTCGTACGCGGTGGTCAGCACGTCGACGAGCGCGTCGGACAGCCAGGCGTCGCCGAGGTAGCGATCGAGCGCGGCGTTGAGGCCGGCGTCCTCGTAGCGCTCGTCGAGCCAGCCGCCGACGGAGAAGACCGTCTTGAGCAGGTCGCGGCGGAAGATCCGCGGGCCCTCCTCGACGTACAGGCCGGCGAGCTCCTCGGCGCTGAACTGCGGGCGCCCAGCGGCGCCGGGCCGGGCGAGCGCGCACGCGAGGATCCCACCCGTCGACGTCCCGGCGATGAAGTCGACCATCTCCGCCATCCGGCGGCCCGTGCGCTGCTCGATCTCGGCGAGCACGAGCGCCGGGATCAGGCCGCGGATCCCGCCCCCGTCGATGCACAGCACCTTCATGCCCGCGAGCCTAATGGCCCGCGGGGACGGCGCGCTAAGCGGCTCCCGCGAGCTCGGGATCGGCGTCGTCGAGCAGGCCGAAGCGCGACGGATCGCGCGGTGAGCCCTTGATGACGTCGTCGGCGCGGCCGCGGTGGCCCTCGGGGAGCAGCCGGCCGCTGGTGGTGCCGAAGTAGATCGCCGCGGGGTGGTGCGCGACGACCGCGAGCGTGGACTGCTCGGGCGTCGGCGCGTAGCCGTCGGTGATCGTCATGCCGATCTTGTCCAGGCCGAGCAGCGCGTCGACCTTGAGGTGCTCGGACTGGTCCGGGACCGCGGGGTAGCCCCACGAGTAGCGGCGGCCCTGGACCGCGGGGATCCCGAGGTCCTCGCGGATCCGCGCGTGGACCCACTCGGCCAGGCCCTCCGCGGTCTGGACGCCGAGCCCGTGGGTGAAGAGCTGCTCGGCGAACTCGCCCTCGGCCTCGAGCCGCGCCATCAGCTCGGTGACCTCGTCGCCGACGGTCACGGCCTGGAGCACGACGACGTCGAGCTCGCCGCTGTCCTTCGGGCGGTAGAAGTCGGCGAGGCAGATCCGGTCGCCGTTCGGCTGGCGCGGGCAGACGAGCCGCTGCAGCACGGTCTCGCGGTCCTCGGGATCGAGCACGACGATCTCGTTGCCCTCGGAGTAGCAGGGGAAGTAGCCCACCAGCGCGCGCGGGTGCAGCCAGTCCTGCTCGCGCCACATGCGCTCGAGCCGGGGCCGGAAGTCGTCCTCGACCAGCTCGCGCCAGGCCTCGCCCTTCACGCCGCGCCCGCCCCAGTGGAGCTTGAACAGCACGTGGGTGTCGAGGTGCGCGTAGACGTCGTCGAGGTCGACCTCGAGCTCGCGCACGCCCCAGAACGGCGGCTCCGGCACCGGGTTGTCCGTGGCGACCGGGGAGCGGACGGAGTCGTCGGCGAAGTTGTGCACGACCTCGGTCTCGCCCTCCTCGCGGAGCTTGCGGGCGTCCTCGCGGAGGTTCGCGGTCAGCTGCTCGCGCGCGTCGCCGTCCACCAGCTTGTCCATCACGGCGAGGCCCTCGAAGGCGTCCTTGCAGTAGAAGACCCCGGGCTCGTAGATCGCGTCGGACTCCTTGCCGTCGGGGTAGTTCGCGCGCAGCCCGAACTTGCGGTTGATCGCGGCGCCGCCGACCAGCAGCGGGAACGCGTCGCCGTGCTGGTGCAGCTCCTGGACGCAGAGCGGCATCTGCTTCGACGTCGAGACGAGCAGGGCGCTGAGCCCGATCGCCGTCGCGTCGTGCTCGCGCGCGGCATCGAGGATCGTCCCGATCGGGACCTGCTTGCCGAGGTCGACGACCGTGTAGCCGTTGTTGGTCAGGATCGTGTTGACGAGCGACTTGCCGATGTCGTGCACGTCGCCGAACACGGTCGCCAGGACGACGGTGCCCTTCGTGTAGCCCTCGAGCTTGTCGAGGTAGTTCTCGAGCTGCGCGACGGCGCGCTTCATCACCTCGGCGCTCTGGAGCACGAACGGCAGGATCAGCTCGCCGGCGCCGAACTTGTCGCCGACCTCCTTCATGGCGGGGAGGAGGACGTCGTTGAGCGTCGGGACCGCGCCGATCTTCTCGACCGAGCGGTCGATCTGGGCCTCGACGCCGTCCTTCTTGCGGCGCAGGATGTGCCAGTGCAGGGCCTCCTCGGGCTCCATGCCGGCGGTCGGGTCGGCGGCCTCGGCCTCGTCGCCCTCGGCCTTGCCCTCGAAGTGCGCGATGAAGCGCTCGAGCGCGTCCTCGCGGCGGTTGTAGACGAGGTCGTCGGCGAGCGCGCGCTCGGTCTCGTCGATCTCCGCGTACGGGGTGATGTGGTTCGGGTTGACCATCGCGAGGTCGAGGCCGGCCTCGACGCAGTGGTGCAGGAAGACGGAGTTGAGGACGCTGCGCGCGGCCAGGCCGACGCCGAACGAGACGTTCGAGACGCCGAGCGACGTGAGCACGCCGGGCAGGTGCTCCTTGATCAGGCGGATGCCCTCGATCGTCTCGACCGCGGACGGGCGCCACTCCTCGTCGCCGGTGGTCAGCGTGAAGGTGAGCGTGTCGAAGATCAGCAGCTGCGGGTCGAGCCCGTGCTCCTCACAGACGAGCTCGTGGATCCGCTGCGCGATCTCGAGCTTGCGCTCGCGCGTCTTGGCCATCCCGACCTCGTCGATCGTCAGCGCGATCAGCCCGGCGCCGTGGGCGAGGGCGATCGGCGTGACGCGGTCGAGCTTGTCGCGCCCGGCCTCGAGGTTGATCGAGTTGACGATCGCGCGGCCGGGGATCTGGTCGAGCGCCTTCTCGATCACGTCCGGCTCGGTCGAGTCGACCTGGATCGGCGCGGGCTGCGTGAGCGAGACCTTCTTGGCCACGAGCCGCATCTGCTCGTCCTCGTCCTGGCGCTCGGTCAGCGCGACGCAGAGGTCGAGCACGTGCGCGCCGCCCTCGACCTGGTCCTCGGCGACCTGGACGAGGCCGTCGTAGTCGTCGGCCAGCAGCAGCTCCTTCGCCTTGCGCGAGCCCTGCGAGTTGACGCGCTCGCCGACGAGCGTCGGCGCCGGGTCCTGGGCGATCGGCGTCGCGGTCATCATCGACGACACGTGCGGCGGGCGCGGGGCGGGGCGCGCGCCGGGGACGTGGCCGCCGACGCGGTCGACGATCGCGGCGATGTGCTCGGTGGTGGTGCCGCAGCAGCCGCCGACGATGCTGACGTCGTAGCGCTCGACGAACTCGCCGAGGACGTCGGCCAGCGGGCCGGGCTCCTCGGGGAAGATCGTCTCGCCGTCCGGGCCCTGGTGCGGGATGCCGGCGTTCGGGATGCAGTGGACCGGGACGGGGCTGAACTCGCCGAGGAAGCGGACCGCGTCGCGCATGTCCTCGGGGCCGGTCGAGCAGTTCAGGCCGATCACGTCGACCTTGAGCGCCTCGAGCGTCGTGAGCACCGCGGAGATGTCGGTGCCGAGGAGCATCTTCCCGCCGTTGGGCAGGAGCGAGACCGAGGCCTGGAGCGGCACGGCGCGGCCGGCGGTCTCGAACGCCTCGCGGGCGCCGAAGATCGCCGCCTTGACCTCGAGGATGTCCTGCGCGGTCTCGATGATCAGCAGGTCGGAGCCGCCGTCGATCAGGCCCCGCGCCTGCTCCTCGAAGATCGTGACGAGCTCGCGGAACGTGATCCGGCCGAGCGTGGGGTCGTCGGAGGCCGGGAGCTGGCCGGTCGGGCCGATCGAGCCGGCGACGAAGCGCTGCTCGCCGATCGCGCGGCGGGCGATCTCGGCCGCCTTGCGGTTGATCTCGTAGGTGTGGTCCTCAAGGCCCCACTCCTCGAGCTTCAGCCGCGAGGCCTGGAAGGTGTCGGTCTCGACGACCTCGGCGCCGACGTCGACCATCGAGCGGTGGAGGTCCTCGATGACGTCGGGGCGGTTGAGGACGAGCGCCTCGTGGGCGCGGCCGGGAAGCTTGTAGTCGCGCTCGAGCGAGAGGTCGAACTGCTCGAGCGTGGCGCCCATGCTGCCGTCGAAGACGACGACGTGGTCGCGGGTGGCGGCGAGGTAGTCACGCATCGGTCGTCGAAGCCTAGCGAACCTTGACAAGGTTGTGGCAAGGTTTGCGGATCTTCACGGGATCCGGCTGCCGCGTGTGTCACGGTAAGAGGGCGACATCATGCGGACCGAGCTCCACTTCCACCTCCTGCCCGGCATCGACGACGGGCCCCGCGACCTCGACGAGGCCGTGACGCTCGCGCGGCTGGCGGTGGCGGACGGCACCGGCATGGTCACCGCGACGCCGCACGTGCGCGACCTGCTGCGCGCCGGCGCGCTCTCCGAGCTCCCCGCGCGCGTGTGCGAGGTGCAGGACGCGCTCGACGCCGCCGGCGTCCCGCTGGCGGTCCGCACCGGCGCCGAGCTCGCGCACCACGACCTCGGGGCGCTGACCGACGACGAGCTCGAGGCGATCGCCCAGGGCCCGGCCGGCCGGCGCTGGGTCCTGATCGAGGCGCCGCTGTTCGGCGACGCCGAGGGGTTCCTCGACGCCACCGCCGAGCTGCGGAGCCGCGGGTACGGGACGCTCATCGGCCATCCCGAGCGCTGCGCCGGCCTGATGGCGATGCCCGGCGCGCTCGCGCGCGAGCGGGCGGCGGGCGCGCTCGCCCAGGTCAACGCCTCCTCGCTGACCGGCTACCACGACCGCGCCGCGCGGCGCTGGGGGCTCGAGCTGGTCCGCAGCGGCCAGGCGGATCTCATCGCGTCGGACGCCCACCGGCCCGAGCGCCCGCCGCGGCTGACCGCGGCGCTGGCCGTGCTCGCCGACGCGGGCGTCCCCGCCGAGCGCCGCGCCGCGCTCGCCGCGCTGCCGGGCACCCTGCTCGAGCACGGCATCACGCCGCTCGCCCACGCCGCCTGATCCCCGCTCCGGCCGGGTAGCCGGGGGTATGGACGGCGACGACGTCACGATCACCCCGTACCGCGACGGACCGCTCCTCGTGCGCGGCCCGTTCACGCTCCTCGACCAGGACGGCAACGAGATCGACGCGCGGCGCGAGACGGTCGCGCTCTGCCGCTGCGGCAAGTCGCGGCTGCGGCCGTTCTGCGACGGGACGCACCGGCTCGTGCGCTTCAGCGCCCCGTCGGGCGCCGAGCAGGGGCGCGAGCCCGGCGCGGCTACCTGACCGGCGCGACGGCGGCCGGCAGGAGCGACGACTCGCCGCGCGCCCAGGCTCCGAGCAGCAGCTCCGCCCAGCGCGCCTCGAGCGTGGCGAGCGCGCGGGCGCCCCAGAGGATGTCGCCGGCCAGCTCCGGCTCCTGGCGCGCGAGGCCGCCGGCGAGGTCGACGGCCGCCACCGCCTCGTGGACGGCGTCGGCCTCGACGTGCTCGTCGAAGAACGGGGTCGCCGCGTCGAGCCCGAGCCGGCGCAGCCCTGCCGCGTAGCGGCGGCTCGGGATCGACGACGTCATCTCGAACAACGCGAGGTGGCCGACGATCGCGCCGCGCAGCCGGCGGTGCAGGCCGCACAGCGACATCAGGTTCACGGTCGCGAGCGTCGTGGCGGGCAGCCGGCCGACGTAGGCGCCGTAGGTCGCGTCCAGGCCCGCGGCGGCCATCGCGTCGGCGAACAGGCGCGCGTGGATCCGCTCCGGCCGGCCGCCGCCGTACTCGTCGGCCTGGATCTCGACGAGCGCCGCCTTCGGCCCGCCGCTGAGCCGCGGCAGCGCCCACGAGTGCGGATCGGCCTCCTTGAGCTGGTACGCGGACCGGTGGATGAGGAACTCGAGCACCTGCTCGCGCGTGGCCTCGCGCTCGACGTGGCGCGACAGCGACGGGCCGTCGTCCTCGATCGCGCGCAGGGCGACGTCCATCTCGCCCGGCTCCGGGACCGGCCCCACCGGTCCGACGGCGTCGCGCAGGGCGGCCTCGAAGCGCGCCTCGAGCGCGGCCCGCAGGGCCAGCAGCGACGGCTCCCACTCCCAGCGCTCGTCGACGTCCGCCAGCCCGCGGTAATGCAGCTCGTAGCAGCAGTAGAGCGCGAGCTGGAGATCCTCGTCGGCGATCGGGTCCGGGCCGGCGGGAAGCGGCACCGGCGCCAGCGGGTGCGGCGCCTCCCGCAGCGCGCCGAACAGCGCCGCGGTCGTGTCGCCGCGGGGGTCGGGAAGCACGGGCATACCCCTGGTTTCCCACGCCGGCGGCCGTTGAACCGGCAACGCGGCGCGGCGCCGTCAGCGCACGGCGAGCGGCTCGGGCTCGGCGCTGGGCACGTACGCCCCGGCGAGGTACGCCGCGACGCCGCGCAGCCCGCCGGCCGCGAACGCCCGCCGCTGGCGCGCCGCGCCCGGGTCCGCGCCGAGCGCCTCGACGGTCGCGAGCTCCGCCCCGCAGCCGAGCCGCTCCGCGACCGGCCCGAGCTCGGCCACGAGCGCGCGCAGCGCGCGCCGCGCAGGCGTCCGCGCGCCGGTCCGCAGGTCGGCCAGCTCGGCGTCCATCCCGTGCCGCAGCGCGAACCAGCGGTTCTCCTCCAGCCGCCAGGTGTCCGCCGTGGGCAGTGCCGCGCCGGCCTCGAAGCGGTCGGCGAGCCAGGCGATCAGGCAGTGGATCAGGGCCGCGACGGCGGCGGCGTCGGCGACGGTCGCCTGCGCGTCGGGCACGCGGACCTCGAGCGTCCCGTACTCCGGGTGCGGGCGCAGCTCCCACCACCAGCGCCGCGCGTCGGGGAACGAGCCCGACGCGTTGCCCCAGGCGAGCGCGTCGGCGAACGCCTCCCACGAGCTGATCGCCGGCGGGATCCCCTGGCGCGGGAGCTGCTCGCCGATCTTGGGCCGGACGGAGGCGAGGCCGGTGTCGCGGCCGTCGTAGAACGGCGCGTTCGCCGCCAGCGCGCCGATCAGCGGGAGCCACGGGCGCAGGCCGTTGTAGACCGCGAGCGACCGGTCGGCGCCGCCGACCGCGACGTGGACCTGGAACGCGCACACGAGCTGGCTGCGCGCGATGTCGCCGAACTCCTCCTCGGTGAGGCGGTAGCGGGCCGTGTCGTTGAGCTCGCCGCGCGGGGCGGCGAACGGATGGACGCCCGCAGCGGCGAGCCGCCCGACCGGCGCGGCCGCCGCGGCGAGGAAGCGCCGGCCCGCGATCAGCCCCGCGATCGCCGCCGGGACGGAGCGCGCCGGCGGCAAGGTCAGCTCGAGCTGCGCGGCGGGCATCTCCAGCTTGACCCGCGGGTCGGCCGCCGCGTCGACGACCTCCGCGGCGCGCGGCAGCAGGTCGAGCGTCGCGGGGTCGAGGAGCATCAGCTCCTCCTCGATCCCGACCGTGAGCGGCTCCGGGGCGTCGAAGGCGGCGCGCAGCTCCGCGGCGGTGGGCGGCGTCGGGTCCACGGAACGGGGAATCATCCCAATTACCAAATGTATTACAACCACACAATAATACATAAATACTAAACAACATAATACACTAATATAATTACCCAACAACGACATGCTCACTGTGTAACAAATCCGCGCCCTAGCGATCGCCACGCGCTGGCGCAGATCAGTACCATCACGTCTCGCGCCGCGCGCTGCTCAGCGTACAGCTCACCACACACCTCAACAACGCCACTCAACCCGGGAGTCTCCCGCACCGCCCGGCCGCCGGTTCGACGTCATCGTCGCCACCCGCCCTACCTTCCCGGCCCGCGCCGCCCGCCCGCGGCGCGCGCCGCCACTCCCAGGCCCGCGCTCGCCCGCGCGCCCTACTCTCCGCCTGATCCACGCCGCCCCCGCGCACCTGCATCCCCGCCGTCCCGCTCGTCACTCACTCCTCCGTCAACCGGGCCACCACGCTCTCGCGGATGCCTCCGCCGCGCTGCGCCCAGTCGCGCTGCACCACACCGCGCGCTCCCCCCTCCTCCCCCCCCCCCCCCCACGGCCTCCCCCCCCAGGCCGCCGCGCGCCGCGCCGGCTCAGCGGAGGTGGTGGACCTCCTGCAGTCCGTAGACGGGCGTGTCGAGCCCGACCTCGCGGGCCTTGAGCTGCAGGGCGAGGAAGGTCGAGTAGTGGCGCGACTGGTGCAGGTTGCCTCCGTGGAACCACAGCGCCTCGACCTGCGTCGGCTTCCACATGTTGCGCTGCTCGCCCTCCCACGGGCCCGGGTCCTTCGCCGTGTCGGAGCCGAGGCCCCAGACCTTGCCGACCGTGTCGGCCACCTTCTGCGAGATCAGGTCCGCGGCCCACCCGTTCATCGAGCCGTAGCCGGTGGCGTAGACGACCAGGTCGGCGGGCAGCTCGGTGCCGTCCTCGAGCACCACCGCGTCCTCGGTCAGTCGCGCCACCTGGCCGCCGGCGAGCTTGATGTCGCCGCTCGCGACGAGGTCGGACGCGCCGACGTCGATGTAGTAGCCCGAGCCCCGCCGCAGGTACTTCATGAACAGGCCCGAGCCGTCCTCGCCCCAGTCGAGCTGGAAGCCGGCCGCCTCCAGCCGGTCGTAGAAGTCCTTGTCGCGCTCGCGCATCTGGTCGTAGAGCGGGATCTGGAACTCGTGCAGGATCCGGTAGGGGAGCGAGGCGAAGATCAGGTCGGCCTTCTCCGTCGTGACGCCGGCCGCGACCGCCTCCTCGGAGTAGAGCGCGCCGAGCCCGATCTCCATCAGCGAGTCCGAGCGGACGATGTGCGTCGAGGAGCGCTGCACCATCGTCACGTCGACGCCGTGCTCCCACAGCGCGGCGCAGATGTCGTGGGCGGAGTTGTTCGAGCCGATCACGACCACCCGCTTGCCCTCCAGCCCGTCCGGGCCGGGATGCTCGGACGAGTGCTGCTGCTCGCCGCGGAAGACGTCCTGGCCCGGGATCTCGGGGACGTTCGGCTTGCCCGACATGCCGGTCGCGAGCACGAGCTGCTTCGGCCGCAGCGTGACCGGCTCGCCGTCGCGCTCGAGCTCGACGACCCACTCCTGCGCGTCCTCGTCCCAGCGCGCCGACGTCGCGGTGGTGGAGGTCCAGTAGTTGAGCTCCATCACCCGCGTGTAGGACTCGAGCCAGTCGCCGATCTTGTCCTTCGGCGAGAAGACCGGCCAGTTGTCCGGGAACTTGACGTACGGCAGGTGGTCGTACCAGACCGGGTCGTGGAGGCAGAGCGACTTGTAGCGGCTGCGCCACGCGTCGCCGGGTCGCGCGTGGCGGTCGACGATGATCGCCGGGATGTCGAGCTGGCGCAGCCGCGCCCCGAGCCCGATCCCGCCCTGGCCGCCGCCGATCACGAGCACGTACGGCTGTGTCTCATAGCCGAGCTCGCGCGCCTCGCGCTCGCGCCGCTCGAGCCACGTCTCACGGCCCTTGTTCGCGCCGTGCTCGGCGCCCATCGGGCGCTCCGGCCCCTTGCGCTCCTCGTGGCCCTTGAGCTCCTGGAGCGTGGTGAGGAGCGTCCACGCGGCGCCGTCGCGCAGCCGCAGGTGCCCGATCCCGCGGCCGGCCTCGGTCTCGAACGCGAGCCACGCCTCCGTGACCCCGTCCGCCTCGGCCGGCTCCTCGGTCGTGCGGAACCCGCGCGGCCGGACGTGGCCGAGCGTGTGCTCGAGCATGTCGCGCACCCCGGCCGGGCCCTCGACCGTGCGGATGTTCCACGTGAACGCGACGAGGTCGCGCCAGAAGCTCGTCTCCAGGAACAGCGCGGAGGCCGCCTCGGCGTCGCCGCGCTCCAGCGCGTCGTTGAAGGCGGCGAGCCAGGCATCGACCTGCTCGCTGGCGGTCTGCGGGCGCTCGGCGGTCTCGGACACTGCTCCCCTCCCTCGGTCGGCTCGCCGCCGATCGTGTCACGCCGGCGCGCCGCCGTCGAACACCGCGCATCGCCGTACGTCGCTGACCGCTTGACGTGTCCGACCGATGGGCGAACATCCGCCCGTAATCGCAGGACAAACGAGAGGGGTGCCGGGCAGATGCTGATGATGGCCGCTGACTATCCGTTCATGGACGTCTTATGGACGATGCTGATCTTCTTCCTCTGGGTCATCTGGATCTGGATCGTGGTCACGGTGCTGATCGACGTGTTCCGCCGTCATGACATCGGTGGATTCTCGAAGGCGCTGTGGGTGATCTTCGTCGTGATCCTGCCGTGGCTCGGCGTGTTGATCTACCTGATCGTCGAGCACGACGGGATGCGGGACCGCAGCGTGAAGCAGGCGCAGGCCCAGCAGAAGGCGTTCGACGACTACGTGAAGGACACGGCAGGCGGCTCCGCCGCCGAGATCGCGAAGGCCAAGGAGCTGCTCGACTCCGGCGCGATCACGCAGGCGGAGTTCGACGCCCTGAAGGCGAAAGCCCTCTCGTAGAAAGGAGCTGCCCCGATGAATGACCGCGCACTGCGCTCGGGCTGGGTCACGCTCGCCGGCGTCGCCGCCCTGGTGGCGGGCGGCTACAACCTGTTGAGCGGGATCGCCGCCGTCGCCGACGACGACACGCTGACGTCCCGGGCCACCGAGGTGCTCTACGGGATCAGCATCACCGGCTGGGGCTGGTTCTGGCTGATCGCGGGCGTGGTGCAGCTCGGGGTCGGCGGGCTGATCCTCGCACGCAACGCGTTCGGCCTCTGGCTGGGCGTCAGCATCGCGTTCCTCAGCGCGATGATGACGGTCTTCGTGATCTTCATCTTCCCGCTGTGGGCGATCGCGGTGCTGACGCTCGACTTCCTGATCGCCTACGCGCTGCTGACGAACAGCGAGGAGTTCGAGTAGCGCAGCGAGAGCGACGAAGGCCCCGCGATGAGCGGGGCCTTCGCGTGCTCGCTGCGCCGCGATCGCGGTACCGGGTCAAGTGGCGACCGTGGGCCGGCGCCTCGGCGACAACGCAGGCACTCGCGCGAAGATGTCGCTGTACGCGGTCGCAATCTCGTCGCGGGTGACGGCGCCGGCGTTACCCGAGGGTCCGCGTCGTCAGAACGCCGCCGGCGACGGGTCGGCGCGGGCTCCCGCTGAGGGTGCGGTCTTCTCAGGGTCGCGCTTGTCGCCGAGTCGGGGGGCG
>CAVRTO010000035.1:0-136630 GCA_963724145.1 uncultured Solirubrobacteraceae bacterium | reverse complement strand
TGAAGCGGTTCGCGTCGGACGGCTGCTGCGCACCGACCGTCTCCAGCGTCGTCCCGAGCGGGATCGCGTTCTGGCTCATCTCGAGCGTGCCGACCGGATGCAGCACGAGCGCGTCGCCCGGCAGGTCGAGCTTGCGCAGCGACACGAGCAGGTTGGTCGACGGCGGCGGGAGCGCGCGCCAGTTCTCGGCCTTCTCCAGCTCGGCGCGGATGAGCGGCATGACCGCGATCGGCGGCAGCGTCGTGTCGCCGCCTCGCCCCAGGTCACGTCGAAGTCGACGCGAGATCTCGAAGAACAGCAGCGCGATCGAGCCGCGGCCGCGGACGCGCCACGGCGTCGGCCCCTCGAGCGAGAACGCGCAGGTCGATGCTGAACAGCCCGACGCCCGAACACCTTGACCGAGACGCCGCGCGAGATCTCGACGATGAAGTAGAACGGCGAGAAGCGGAACAGCGCGTCGAACGCCGATGTGCCCCTCGACGCTGAAGGCGTCGAAGCCGAAGAACAGCTCCGCGCGCGCGCCGAACTGCACGGTGTTCGTCGTGACCGCGAAGTAGGCCTCGGCGCGGATGCGCGCGACCGGCTTGTTGAGGATGTCGAGCGCGAGCCGCGCGCGGGCACGGGAACGGCAGCGGCGGCGGCGTGAAGCGCGGGTGGAAGCCGCCGACCGACAGGACGAAGTTCGGCGTCGTCGCCGAACGCGATCAGCAGCGCCCATCTCGCCGTCGATGCGTGATGAACAGGACGCGCGACTCGTACAGCGCGGCGAAGAACCAGCCGCGCTGCTTGTCGAACTCGATCGCGCCGATGAAGTTGACCTGCAGCACGAGGACCGCCGCGTCCTCGTCGGGCAGGACGACCTTGCAGCACGCCGAGGATCGCGATGTTGCCCGGGATCTCGATGATCACGCCGAGCGAGAGGCTGATCAGCGTCGGCGTGCCCCAGCCGAGCTTCGCCATCGGGCCGATCAGGAACGTGCCCTGCTGCGGCGGGAAGATCGCCCGCAGGTCGCTGATGATCCGCGGCGCGTTGGCGACGACGTCGCGTCGGGAACAGGATCGCCGTTGACCGCGCCGGTGCGGACGCCCTCGGCGCAGCGCCTCGAGCACGCACGGTGCGGTTCAGCCCGAGCAGCCCGCCGACGCCGATCAGCGTGAAGCCGAAGCCGAGCTGGATGCCCGGTGCGAACTCCGCGGTGATGATGATCAGCAGCGAGAAGCCCGGCGTGCCGTCCGGCATCCGCGTCGTGATCAGCCCGATCGCCTTGAGCTCGAGGAAGTCCGGCGATCGTCGAGCTCGAGCGCGCCGGCGTACTCGCCGCGGTCGAAGTCGAGGAACAGGTAGCCGCCGCCCTTGACGACGCCGGCGTCGAGCGACAGCCCGACGCCCTTCGGCGGCTTGAAGCCGAACGCGAGGTCGAGCGGCCCGAGGTTGCCGGCGCGGTCGCCCTTGACGACGAACGTCGCCTTGACCCCGATGTCCTCGACGGCGGCGCCGAGCGGACCGAGCTTGGCGGAGATGCCGGTCGCGGCGGTCGACGGGGATCTCGCCGGCCCTGAACGTCGCGCCGAGCGTCAGGTACTGGATCTCGACCGGGCCGAGCGCGAGGTGCAGCGGCAGGCGGATCTCGAGCCCGGAGCTGCCGATGAAGTACAGGCCCGCGTCGTTCGCGATTCCGAGGCCGAGGTTGAACTCGGTCGTGATGCCGTCGGCGGGGAGCAGTTTGGCCAGGAACCCGTCGGCGTCGGAGGACTTCAGGACGAGCTTGCCCCGCTTGAGCTCGGTCTCGACGAAGAACCGGACGCGGTCGAGCTTCTCGATGCCGAGCGCCAACGAGCCGGAGCCGATCTCGAACTGCATCCCGCCCGGCGTGCCGAGCGACACGAGCTTGCGCTCCGAGGCCGCGACGGACTCCAGCCCGACGCGCGCCCCGAGCTGCACGGAGTCGGCGAGGTTCGCCGGGGTGCCGGAGAACAGGCTGCTCGAGAACGTGAAGCCGCCCGCACGCGAGAGCTTCATCCCAAGGCCGTCCGCCACGATGGCGCTGAGCTTGACCAGCAGGTGGAAGCGGTCGCCGAGCGGGATGTCGATCGTGCTGCCGAAGCTCACGGCGGCCGCGATACCGGTGTACTTGCCGGTCCCGGCATCGCGCACCGGATACAGCTGCAGCGCGAGGTCGGCGAGTGGGTCTCCGATCAGCGGCAGGTGCAGCGTCGTGAGCTGGTCGGCGTCGTCGCGGGCGAACAGGTCCGCGCCGTCGTTGAACAGCCGCAGGGCCGGCTCGTCCGGCGACCGGAAGCCGGCCGGCAGGCCGAGCGAGACGGCGAGCTCGCCGAGCAGGTAGAGGATCCGGTAGACGTAGACCTCGTCGGCGCTGGTGAGGTTGTCGAGCACCAGGCCGATCGGGTCCGAGAACAGGTCCGGGAGCCGGTCCCAGTGCACGGTTCGCTTGCGGTAGGCCGTCTCGAATGGCGACGCCGCGACCTCGACGTCCTCGATCTCGATCAGGCCGACGAGCTCCAGCGACGCGCCGAGCGTCTTGTAGTAGTCCTCGAGCGCGCGCACGACGAGGTGGTCGAGGAGCTTGCGCGCGATCTCGGCGACGATGTCGGTCTGCGCCAGGAACGGCGAGCCCGCGAAGTTGTCCTGGATGCTCGTCGTGAAGCGCTCGAGCCCCACGACGATCGCCGCGACCGCGGGGAGGCTCTGCAGCGCCGCCGTGGCGATCGCCTCCTCGTCCGGGTCCTCCGGCAGCTCCTCGATCGCCGTGATCAGCGCGTCGACCGCGCTGACCGCGGCGCTCAGGTCCTGGAACGCCGTGACGTCGCCGGGCGGGTCGTAGCCGAGCTGGACGAGCAGCCTCCGCGCCTCCTCCGGCGAAGTCGTCGCCTTCGCGAGCGGGTCGAAGAACCGCACGACGACGTCGCGGACGAGGATGAGCTCCTTGGCCTCCATCGCGCTACGCGAGGGCTCCGCTGGTACGCAGGAACGCGGTGTACGTCGCCGACGTGTCGACCGTCGGCCGCGTCACGATCGCGCCGGCGTCGGTCGCCTCCAGGCGAGCGAACTTGAACTTCGGCATCTCGGAGCGGTCGAGGAGCCGGAGCGTCCCGTTCGGCCCGCCGAAAAGGGGCCACTTCTCGTTCGTGCCGGTGTCGGAGTCGACGTAGTCGATCTCCCACAGCGTCCGCTCGTACGGGCTGACCCCGGCGGCCGGCTCGGCGGTGCGGATCAGCTGCGTCGTCCTGAAGCGGAAGCCGCGCTGCAACTGGTCGGGGATCGAGTCGACGCCCGGAGGCGAGATGACGATCGCCTTCAGCGCCGGGATCTCGAAGGCGACGAACCCCGGCTCCTTGATGAGCGGCGGCGAGCTGTCGTGCCGCGGCTTGACGGTGTAGTCGCCGTACTGGAAGTCGACCAGCACCTCGTAGCCGATGGCGTCCAACGGCGCGCCCGCCGCCGAGGGGATCTGCACCAGTCCGTCGCCCCACTGGTTGCGCGGGATGGACGCGTTGCCGGTACTGCGGAAGAGCAGGAAGATGCGCGCAATCGCATACGTGCGGTGCAGCGCCGTCTGCAGCTGCTTGACCAGCCCGTCGTGCAAGTGCTCGACGGTCTGGGGCACGTCCAGCCCGTGGCCGCTGAACAGGAAGCCCTTGCCATCGGCGAGCTTGCGCGTCCCGGTGTCGGTCACGATCGCGTGCTCGCCGGACCACTCGCCACCCGGGATCAGCTGCGGGTACAGGCCGTGGTTCCAGATGTACACGTGGTCGCCGACCTGCAGGTCGCCCGGCAGCACCTCCTCCGTGGAGAACAGCCGCCGCGTCTCCGTCGGCTGCTCCCAAAGGAACCCCTGCTCGCGCCACTGGCTCGGGTTGTAGATCGCCAGGTGCTCACGCCCGCGGGCGTAGACGGCCTTGAAGAGCTTGTCGTCGTCCTCGCCCTCGAACAGCGTGTCCATCAACACGCAGCACAGCGTGTGGGCGCAGTCGAACAGGTTGCCCTCGCACGCGTCGTCGTGCGCGATCCAGAGCTTCTCGGCCGCGGCCTTCGGATCCGCGGCAGCGCCGGTCGGGACCTTCACGCGCAGCGGGGCGTCGTCGGCGCCGATCGGCTCCCACAGATCGCGGGTGTCGATGTTGGTGCGCCAACCGGGCCGGTCGGGGGGATGGGGCTGGGCGCACGCGCCGCGGTAGTTGAAGTAGCCGTTCGCGTTCGGATTGACGTCGAAGACCATCCGCACCGTGCCTCGGTAGCGCCGTCGGACGATGAACCGGCGCAGCGCGTCCTGCGCGGTCTCCGCCAGCGCCGGCGCCTGCGCGATCACGCCGTAGATCGTCTCCACCCGGCGCGACACGGTCGAGCGCTCGTACAGCGCGGTCCCCGCGTCGAACGCGAGCCCGACGGTGAAGTCGCGGTCGGCGGCGACCCGCTTCTGCGCCTCGCCGATGATCCGCTTGGCCTCCCCCTCGACCTGGGCGTCCGGCTTGGCCGCGGCCACGGCATTGACGATCGCTCGCGCGAACCAGGCGCGGTTCTGGGCGGTGTAGTTCTTGTCGAACTTCGTATCGCCGCTGAGCTTCGCGGCGAGCTTGGCCTTCTGCGCGTCGTCCACGGGGCACGCAACCTCGCCATCGATGGTCGACGAAGCCCTACCTGAGCCGAGCGCCGTCAGTCAAGTCAGAGAACCGGTGGATCAGACCTGAAGGCCGAAATGGCGGAACTGGCTCCTGCAGCCGCAGGCCATAGATGTTCGAGAAGCCAAGACCCCGACGCAGATCGGGACGGCTGGCCCCTGTGAGGGTCAAAAGCACCTGCTGGGTGTCTGCCGGAGGAGCGGCATTTCCAGATTTCGTCCCGTCCATCTGGAGATCGTCAGCGATCTTCAGGCAGGCCGGCCAAACCGCTGTAACGCATGACCTGGAAGCGTTCGGAGCATTGCGCTCCGTGCAGGCCGGTGTCGATGGCGACCGATACCTCGCCCTCTCAAGGGCACGCCAATCGACGTACTGCTCCCCCGCAATGGGGGCAGTACGTCTCCGATCAGCCCAACGTTCCTGAACCTCTAAGGGTGAGGGGTAAGAGCAGCAGGGTCGATCCCGAAGGATTGGCTAGACAGGATGGCGGGCGGTAATGCGCCTGAGGATGTCGCTACTCCCGCGAAGGGGGGAGGGGAGGCTCCGCCCTCGAACCCGCCGTCGGCCTCGTTCACGCTGCGCGCCCAAATTTTTCGCCCGCATAGGGCATTACGCGGCTTCGCAGCGACGATTCGGAGGCCTCACAGGACCTTCCGACCGTCGCCTCTTGGCGCACAAAGGCACCAGGACCCGCGCGCGCGCGTAACCCCGCGAAGGTCCCTGGTGGGGCTAGCTGAGCCGTAGAGTCACGTCGAGATCACCGCGTGGATCGCGTCGATGAGATTGGCGATGAAGTCGACCGATGCGGTGGCTTCGCTCTCCTCTATGGGGATCGGCCTAGCAGTGCGAGGTCGTTCTTGACGCTCGTAGTCGCCCTCGTGCACGATGGCGTTTCGGCGATCGACGATTGAGTTGAGCTGGTCTCGGACGGACTCGCTCGTCCACGTCCCGCCCATTGCGGCAGCGATCGAGGCCCACTTCCTCGGCTTGCCGGCCTAGCCAATGCCTTACGGACATCGTCCGTCGCTGGAAGGTCTCGCGTAGAAGCGGATCTCGAAGGACACGCTTCGCGCGGACCTTTGGTCGGTCATTCCGACCTTGCCGTCTCGCGCTCACGGTTGCCTAGCGTCGGCTATCGCGCGATGCGGGGATGAGGCGAGGATGAGGAGGACCGCGCGAGGCGGCCCTCCTCCGATTTCCTCGTCACTCGGCTCCGCCGCCTGGTCCGGCAGCGGCGCGGTACGCCCGGCCATACCAGTCGTAGGCCGTCTTGAATGCGCCCGCGTCGGCGGCCGCGTCGCCGGACGCGAGGTGCCTCGCGGCGTTCCCCACGGGCTGCCCGGCCGCCTGCATGTTCGCGATGGTGTCGGCGACGATTTCACGCGCCAGTTCCAGGTAGCCGTCCTGCGCGGCCGGGAGCTCGAACAGCGCCACCTGGTGGCTCGGCTCCGAGAGATCCGACTCGATCTCCATCCGCAGAGCGAGCGCGCCCTGTTCGTCGACAGTGGCGGAGAGCGCGTCAACGCTCGACTGACTCGCTCGCGTTGAGACTGCCACGTCGAGCCGCGAGTTGACCAGCGTGCTGAGCGCATCAAGGCTCACCTGGCTGGCCCGCGACGACACGGCGACGTCGAGCCGGGTGGTGACCAGCGAGTTCAACGCGATGAAGATGGCGTTGAACGAGTTGAAGTTCGCCGTGAACGTGTTGAACGAGGTCTGTGAGACGCGAGAGCTGACGCTCGCGTCGAGGTTGCCCCTGATGAACGCCTCGAGCTTTGCGTCGTCGCATTCGGCCTCGACCGCATTCAGGCCCTCGAGCGTCAGTGCGGTGCCTGCCGCGACGCCCCACGCAGCCGCGGCGGCAATCTGGGCCGGTGAGGTCAGGATGTCGTCGGGGATCGCCACGTGGACGACTTCGAGGCCCAGCGCCACGCCTGCCGCGATGTAGTAATCGGTGATGCCGAGCGGCGTGCCGGGGCCTGGATCGCAGTCCGGTCCGACGCCCTTGATCCGGCGCGCACTGCCCCTTTGCAAGCCGCTGCGCGCAACCGTGCCTTGCAGGAGGTCCGGCTGACTGCGCCAGTTATCCATGCTGGTGACGGCGTCGCGCAGGACCGCTAGCTCGGCCGGCGACATGCTCCGAACCTCCAGCCGGGCACGGGCGATGGCGCGGGCCGGGTCGAGGGCGAGCCGGTCATAGGAGGCCTGGCCAGCGGGGCTCGCTTCGAGCGCCTTGGCCACATTGCCCATGTCCGCCAGATATGACAAGTACTGCTTCCGGAACTGCTCTTGCGACGACTCAGCAGCGGCGCCCGCAGGCAGCACCAGCATGGCTGTGAGCACGGCCGCGCAGACGGCGATCCACGACGCCGAGCGTCGTTCCTTCGACTTGTTCCTCATCTCGAACTTCTTTCCGCAGGCCGGGAGGTCTGCATCGGGGGGGACCCCAGCCACGCGCCTGAGGGACTGCGTTCGACCCTCGCCGTCGAACCTACGCTGCCGCGAAACCTCCTCGCTTTCCGAGATGCCGGCGGTCGCGAAATCACGGGCTCCCGGATCCAACCGGCCGCTACGGCGAACCTACTCCACCCCGGACCTGCCGGTCAACGGGGCCGAGCGCTGAGCATGGTGTCTCGCCCCCACGAGCGCCACGGCACCGTCAGCCGCTCGTCGCGGAGCTGAGGATCGCGGGCGTTCGCCGCTGATGCGAGCCGGCCGGGCGGCTGCTTGGTGCATTGCGATATCTGAACGCCCGCAAGACAAACGTCCGCTTCGTCAGACTTGTGCGACAGCCTCGCGCGGAACCGATGAGCCGGCGAGAGTGCTCCTTTCGCGTGTAAGCGATAGCCGCTGGAGCGGGATCTTTCCGGCGAGGCGGAATCCGCGTGTCTTGAGCATCGGCGTGCCGCCGTCCCGGAGCACGATCAAGATCCGCGTCAACCTCCAGCTCATTTTGAGCTGGAGCCGCGGCGGACATGGCTTGCTGCGGGCGCGGCCACGCTCCATCAAGTCACGCCTGGACTCCCGGCGATGAGCGGGAGGTATCAGGCTCCGACGGCCGCCAGCCTGAAAACTCAGCTCGCGCCGGTCGAGGAGCCTTCCGTCCGACGTCACCGACGCGATCAACAAACGAGCAGGCCCGGAGCAGCGCACAGGTCCTTCGTCGGTCCATGACGAGCCGGCGCCTGGGCCGACCGGGGCGTTCCTGCTTCCAAGACGCTTCCACCGCAGTGGGCTGACCCGTCACGATGAAGACTCCAAGCCACGAGAACCCCGCCGGAGCGGGCTTTCCGAGGATGGGCGCGGCGGGTTTCGAACCTGCGACCTCTCGCGTGTGAAGCGAGCGCTCTCCCACTGAGCTACGCGCCCTCAGGGGCGACGTAGTCTAGCCGCGCCCCGTCACCTCGGCGTCGTCGCGGTGGGCGCCGAACCAGGCGGCCTGGCGTTCCATCCGCTCGCGCGCGGACGCATCGCGCGGGAGCCCGTAGACCGTCCCCGGGAAGTCGAGGCCCTCCTGCACCGCCCAGATCTCGTCGTGCGCGCCCGGCGGCAGGATCCGCGCCGGATCGCCCACGGCGACCCACCCGATCGGGACGACCGCGCCCGGCTCCAGCGCCGTGTTGACGTGGACGACGCCGTGGATCCGGACCTCGGCGCCGGCCCCGAGGCGGGCGCCCGGGAACAGCGCGCTGCCGGTCGCGAGGAAGCAGCCCTGCCCGACGTCGGCGCCGTTGACATGGGCGTGCGGCCCGACGAGCACGTCGTCCGCCAGCCGCGCCGGGCTCGCGGCGCGGCCCCGGACCAGCGCCTGCTCCATCACCACGCAGCGCGCGCCGAGCTCGACCGTCCCGTCCTCCGCCGTGACCACCGCGCCGAACAGCACGCGCGCCTCCGGACCGACGCGCACGTCGCCGCACAGGACGGCGGTCGGGGCGACGTACGCGGACGGATCGACGACCGGCGCGCGGCCGCGGTGCTCGAACAGGGGCATGGTCAGCGGAGTACCCGCTCGGCTACCATGGGCAGCGGACCGTGCTAGGCGGGGAGGTAGCGGTGCCCTATATCCGCAATCCGCTCTAGCGGGGCTGAATTCCCTCTCGAGGGGCTCAGGCCCCCGGGGTCAGCGCGCAGCTGTATGCGTTGATGGCCGGGTCCCGCGCGACGTCGGCCCGCGAACCAGGTCAGGTCCGGAAGGAAGCAGCCTTAAGCGGTCCCCGATGGGCGTAGCGGGGTTACCCGTGCCGGAGCATCAGGCAGCGAACGCGCCCGGGGAACCGGCTTCGACGGAGGGTGCACGGTCCACTTCTCCACCCCGGCGGAGCCGCCGGGTCCGGGGGCTAGACTCAGCCGTCCAGTGCCGCCGGCCAACGCCTCGCTCTACCGCCGCCACCGCCCCCGGACGTTCGCCGACGTCGTCGGGCAGGAGCACGTGGTGCGGACCCTGCGCAACGCGATCGAGCAGGACCGCGTCCACCACGCGTACCTGTTCGTCGGCAGCCGCGGGACGGGCAAGACGTCGATGGCGAAGATCCTCGCCGCGTCGCTGAACTGCGTCGACGGGCCGACCGTCACGCCGTGCGGGGTGTGCGAGTCGTGCCGGTCGATCGCCGACGCCACCTCGCTCGACGTGATCGAGATGGACGCGGCCTCGAACAACTCGGTCGACGACATCCGCGACCTGCGCGAGAAGGTCGCCTACGCGCCGGTCTCCGGGCGCCACAAGGTCTACATCCTCGACGAGGCGCACATGCTCTCGACCGCGGCGTGGAACGCGTTCCTCAAGACGCTGGAGGAGCCGCCGCCGCACACGATCTTCGTGCTCGCCACGACGGAGGCGAACAAGGTGCTGCCGACGGTGGTCGACCGCTGCCACCGGTTCGACTTCGCGCGCCCGTCGCAGGCCCAGATCGCCGGCGTCCTGCGCCGCGTGGCCGACCAGGAGTCGATCGCGATCCCCGACGAGGCGTGCGCGCTGATCGCCCGCTCGGCGACCGGGCTCGTTCCGCGACGCGCTCGGGACGCTCGAGCAGCTCGTCGCCTACTCCGGCGCCGCGATCTCGCTCGACGACGTCCTCGCGGTGCTCGGCGCGGCCGACGCCGACCTGCTCTTCGGCGCCGTGGACGCGGTCGACGCCGGCGACGCCCGCGCGGCGCTGCTGGCCGCCGCCCGGCTGTCCGAGTCCGGCCGCGACGTCGGCCGCTTCTTCGGCGATCTGGAGGCGCATCTGCGCGGGCTGATGGTCGTCCAGACGCTCGGCGAGGTGCCCGAGGAGCTGCGCGTGACCCCCGAGCAGGACGAGCGGCTCGCCGAGCAGGCCCGCCGCGTCGGTCGCGGCGTCCGTCGTCCGGCTGCTCGACCTGGTCGCCAACGCGCTGCGCGCGATGAAGGACGGCGCCGACCCGCGCACCCAGCTCGAGCTCGCGCTGATCAAGGGCGCCCAGCCCGAGCACGACGCCTCGCTGCGCGCGCTCACCGCGCGGCTGGAGCGGCTGGAGGCCGGCCGCCCGGCGCCCGCACCGCCGCCGGCCGCGCCGCCGCGCCGCGCCGACGTCCCCGCGACCGCCGCCGCGCGCGCCGCCCAGCAGCCGCCGCCTGCGCCCGAGCCTCGCCCCGGCCCGAGCCGCCCGCCGCCGTCACCCCGCCGCACGACGCCCCCGCGGTGGTCGCCGCCTCGGTCGACGTCGAGGGCGCCCCGCCGGTCACCGCCGTCGCCGTGGTCGAGCCGGGCGGCGCGGTCTCGGAGCCCGAGGTCCACGTCGGCGTCGAGCTCGACCTGCCGGGCATGGCCGAGCTGTGGCCCGCGGTGCTCGCCGAGGTCCAGGAGCGCCCGATGGTCCGCGCGCTGATCGAGAACGCCCGCCCGTCGAAGCTCGACGGCGGCGAGCTCACGCTCAGCTGGGCCGAGTCGGCCGCCTTCTACAAGCGCAAGGCCGAGGACCCGGACTGCCGCGACCAGATCGCCAAGGCGATCCGCACCGTCACGGGCAGCTCGCTGCGGCTCGCCTACGCGCTCGCCGAGGACGACGCCCACACCGAGCGCGACGACGTCGCGCCCCTGTCGGAGGACGAGCTCATCGACACCTTCATGCGAGAGTTCGACGCCGAGGAGCTTCCAGCGGAAGAGGAGTCCTGATGCCCCAGCCCCCGAACCTGAACGCCCTGCTGCAGCAGGCCCAGAAGATGCAGGCCGACATGATGGCCGCGCAGGAGAAGCTCAAGGACGAGAAGGTCGAGGCGTCCGCCGGCGGCGGCATGGTCAAGGTCGTGATGAGCGGCGACCTCGAGCTCAAGTCGCTCGAGATCGACCCCGACGCGGTCGACCCCGAGGACGTCGAGATGCTGCAGGACATGGTCATGGCGGCGATCAACGAGGCGATGCGCCAGGCGATGGACCTCCAGGGCAAGGCGACCGGCATGGGCGGCGATGGACGCCTCGGCCGCGATGGACGCGCTCGGCGGCCTGGGCCTCGGCGGCCTCGGCGGCGGCGGCGGCGCCGGTGGCGCCGGCGGCCTCCCGGGCGGCGGCGCCCCGAACCGCGCCGCGCGCCGCAAGCAGAGGTAGCCCTGCTCGCCCCGCCGCTCCAGCGCCTGGTCACCGAGCTGGGCAAGCTCCCCGGCATCGGCAACCGCACCGCACAGCGCCTGGCCTTCCACGTGCTGCGCGCGTCGCCGGAGGACGCGCATGCGCTCGCGGACGCGATCCGCGACGTCAAGGACAAGATCGGGCTCTGCGAGATCTGCTTCAACCTCGCCGAGGGCCCGCGCTGCGCGATCTGCACCGACGAGCGGCGCGACCCGGCGCTGATCTGCGTCGTCGAGGAGCCGGGCGACGTGATCCCGGTCGAGCGGACGCACGAGTACCACGGCCGCTACCACGTGCTCGGCGGCGCGCTCTCCCCGATCGACGGCGTCGAGCCGGAGGACCTCAAGATCGCGCAGCTCTACGCGCGCGTGGAGCAGGCCGACCCGCCGGTCCGCGAGGTCGTGCTCGCCACGAACCCGACGACGACCGGCGAGGCGACGGCGCTGCCACATCGCCGACGGCCTGCGCCGGCGCGCGCCGGACCTCGCCGTCACGCGGCTCGCGTCCGGCCTGCCGGTCGGCGGCGACCTCGAGTACGCGGACGAGGTCACCCTCGGCCGCGCCTTCGCCGGCCGCCGCGCGCTCTAGCCGGGCGGCGGCCCGTAGACGCCGCGCCGGACCCGGACGATGCGCCCCTCGAGCAACGCGGCGCGCAGCGCGTTCCGGTAGCGCCCCGGGCCCCAGAACCGGCAGCCGACCCGCTTGCCCAGCTCGCGCCGCTCCAGCGGCCCCTGCTCGCGCAGCACGCGCTCCAGCGCCTCGAGCTCCCCGAGCAATGCCCGGTCGGACGCGTCGACGTCCGACGCTCGAGCTCGCGAGGAACGGCGACCACCCGCTGCTCATGCCTCACCTCCGGTCTTCTCGCGCTCCTGTGTCCGCTCGAAGCGCTCGGCGCCGTCGCCGTCCGCCTTCTCGCCCTCGAGCTGGTCGACGTCGAGCTCGTCGCCCTCGCCGCCCTGCTCCGCGTCCTCGGCGGTCAGCGGCTTGGCGATGTCCTCGAGCTGGCGGCCGGCCGCCTCGACCCCGATCGCGGCCTGCACGATCCCCGCGGCGATCATCAGCGCGCCGCCGAGCAGGAAGCCGAGCATCACCTGGCTGCGCTCCTCGGTCTCGATCAGCTTGCCGAACAGGTACGGGCCGCTGATGCCGCCGATCGCCGTGCCGACCGCGTAGAAGAACGCGATCGCCATCGCCCGCGTCTCCATCGGGAAGATCTCCGAGACCGTCAGGTACGCCGAGCTCGCGCCGGCCGAGGCGAAGAAGAAGATGATGCACCAGGCGAGCGTCTGGGTCTGGGCGGTGAGCACGTCCGCGTTGAACAGGAACGCGGTGATGATCAGCAGCGACGCCCGAGAGGATGTAGGTCCCCGCGATCATCGGCTTGCGCCCGATCGAGTCGAAGAAGCGCCCGAGGACGAGCGGCCCGGCGAAGTTGCCGATCGCGAAGAAGAAGATGTAGTAGCCGGCCGAGCCCGACCCGACGCCGTAGAACGTCGAGAGGATCAGCGCGAAGCCGAAGAAGACCGAGTTGTAGAGGAAGGCCTGGCCGACGAACAGCGACAGGCCGACCACGGTGCGCTTCGGGTACAGCTTGAAGACGGTCTTGGCGACGGTGCCGAAGCCGATCGCCTTGCGCTGGCGGATCTTGATCGTCCGGCTCCGGGTCGGCGAGCTCCTGCCCCGTCTCCTCGTGCACCGTCCCCTCGATCGAGCGGACGAGCTCCTCCGCCTCCTCGTCGCGCCCGTGGATGAACAGCCAGCGTGGCGACTCCGGCACGAAGCGCCGCACGAGCAGGATCCCGATGCCGAGGATCGCGCCGAGCCCGAAGGCGATGCGCCAGCCGACGTCGGCGGCGAAGATCGACTCGTCGAGCAGGACGATCGAGAGCAGCGAGCCGAGCGCGGTGCCGAGCCAGAACGAGCCGTTGATGATCAGGTCGACGGTCCCGCGCACGCGCGCGGGGATCAGCTCGTCGATCGCGGAGTTGATCGCCGCGTACTCGCCGCCGATGCCCGCGCCGGTGAAGAACCGGCACAGGTAGAACATCCACACCTCGGTCGAGAACGCCGTGCAGACGGTCGCGATCAGGTAGACGACCAGCGTGATCATGAACAGCTTCTTGCGCCCGATCCGGTCGGCGAGGTGGCCGAAGAAGATGCGCGCCGAGACATGCTCCGGCCACGTAGATCGACGCCGCGGTCAGGACCTGCGACTCGCTGATCTGGATGCCGGAGCCGTCCTCGGTGAGGCGGCTCGCGATCGTGCCGACGATCGTGACCTCGAGCCCGTCGAGGATCCAGACGGCGCCGAGGCCGATGACCACGAGCCAGTGCCAGCGGGCCCACGGGAGGCGGTCCATCCGCGCTGGGATGTCCGTCTCGATGGTCCGCAGCTCGACGGGACCGGATGCCACGTGGCTCACCTCCTGTGTCAGTTCGCTAGCCACCCCGCGGGCTACCCAACGCGCGATGCACGGCAAACCGGCGTGCGCTTTCGGGCAGCCTTGCGTGCCGAGCCGCCCGCGCGCCGTTGCGCGGAGCCCGGCGCGGTCGCATAGGTTCGCCCCCATGGCCCGTCGCACGTTCGCCCTGCTCGCATTCGCCGCCCTCGCCGCCGGAGGCGGCGTCGCGCTCGCCCAGGGCGGCAGCGACCCCTACGAGCTCCCGGAGCCGAAGCTCCGCGCGGGCGACGTGGTCGGGCTCGCCGAGGCCGCCGGCTGCGACGCCGACGGCCGCGTGAAGATCCGCTTCCGCCCGCCCGCCGGCGCGATCTTCGGCTTCTTCTCGGTGTCGGTCGACGGCCGCGAGGCGGCCCGGCTCACCGGCGTCCCGCGGGCGGCGAGCGCGACCGTCGCGCTGCGCCGCGCGGGCAGCTCGCGCGTGCGGGTCGAGGGCGAGACGCTCGGCGGCCAGCGCGTGCTGATCCACCGCACCTACCGCCGCTGCGGCACGCGTCCGACACCGCCCACGCCGGGCTACGGCGGCCCGGTCCAGAACGGCGGCGGCGAGGACTGACCGCGCTAGGCGCCGGCCTCGGCGCGCGTCGGCTCCGGCGCCCCGGGCAGCGGCGGGAGCGGCACGTCCGGCGTCCGCGCGACGACGAGCGCCTGGATCAGGTGCCGCATCGCGACCGGGAAGCGCACGCCGGGCGGCGGCGGCGCGAGCTCGGCCTCGTAGCGGTCGAGCGAGTCGAGCACGGCGGCGTGGACGTCGGCGTGCGGCCCGTCGGTGCCGACCGCGCAGGCCAGCCGCGCGAGCACGAGCATCTCGGTCGCGTCCGCCTGCGCCGCGAGCCGCGCGAACGTACCCGACAGGTTGATCACCACCCGCTCGAGCAGCAGGTCGAAGGCGCGGTCGGGCTGGCCGGGCGCCGGCCCGAGGTCGGCGGGCCGCTCCCCGGCGATCACGCGCACGAGGTTCCCGCCCGCGACGCCGCGGACCTGCTCCGGCGAGAGCCCGGCCTGGAGCGCGCAGCGCAAGCGTCATCACGATGCCCGCGATCGGGCGGCCGTAGGGCGAGTCGCTCGCCCACACGATCGACGAGGGCGGCGCCAGCGCGAACAGCGCGACGAGATCGACGGGGTTCCACCACGAGGTGTCGATCAGGACGTTCGGGTGGTCCGGCAGCACCTTCCACAGCCACGCGAGGTCCGAGATCGCGGCGTGGGCGAGGATCAGCGTCGCGTCCGGGTAGCGCTCGGCCAGCCGCACGGTGTTCTGCCCGAGCGCCGGGATCCCGCGCCCGGCGTGGATCAGCATCGGCATGCTGGCGCTCGTGCGCGAGCGCGACGAGCTCGCCGACGACCGGCTCGTCCATCCCGAACTGCTCGGCGCGCGGGTGCAGCTTGATCCCGACGGCGCCGGCGTCCAGCGCCCGCCGCGCCTCGGGGATCGCGTGGTCGTGCGGGCTGACGCGGCAGAACGCGACGAGCCGGTCCGGGTGGTCGGCGGCCGCGCCGATCGCGACGTCGTTGGCGGCGGGGTAGCCGTCCGGCTCGTGCATCGGGAAGAGCACGGCGCGCGCGTCGACGGGGTCGAGCGCCGCGAGCAGCTCGTCCGGCGTCTGCTTGTAGCCGTCCGGGTCGTTCTGCCCGATGTGGGTGTGCGCGTCGTAGAGCTCCAGCGGGCCCGTGTCCTGGAGGATCCGGTCCAACCAGGGCCGCATGGTCGCCTCGACGTCCGTCATCACCGGGGGAGCAGCCTATAGACCGCGCGCTCGATGTCCGATACTCGGGGAATGCACTTCCGCCGCCTCCGCGTCCGCCTCGAGACCGAGCTCCACGTCATCGAGGGCACCCTGCAGCTTCCGAGCGAGGGGTACCGGTCGCGGATGACCGACTTCCTCAACGCGCACGACTCCGACTTCCTCGCCGGTCACCGACGCCACCGTCCGGCCGCGCCACGGCGGCGAGGAGCAGCACGACTACCTCGCGGTCTCCGTCCGCCACCTCGTGCTCGGCGTCGAGCTCGAGTCGCTCGGCACGTACGACGCCGCGGGCGAGACGCCGTCCGATCCGCTCCACCTCGTCTCGACGCCACCGCCACCCGCGGAGTGAAGCCGTAGGCTGCGCGCATGACCGTCCTGCGCAGCCCGTACCCAGAGGTCGAGATCCCGCCGCTGTCGCTCTCCGCGTACGTGATGGGCGGCGCCGCGGAGCGCGGCGACAAGGCCGCGCTGATCGACGGCGCGACGGGCGCGGTGACCACGTACGCCGAGCTCGCCGAACGCGTCACGCGGACCGCCGCCGGGCTGGCGGAGCACGGGATCGGCAAGGGCGACGCCGTCGGCCTGCTCGGCCCGAACTCGGCCGACTGGGTCGTCGCCTTCCATGCCGCGAGCGCGCTCGGCGCGATCGTCACCTCGGTCAACCCGCTGCTCACGCAGGACGAGGTCGGCAAGCAGCTCGCGAGCGCGGACGCGAAGGCCGTGATCGCGGCGGGCGCGCTGCGCGACGCCGTGGCGGGCTTCGACACCGTGTTCGAGCTCGAGTCGCTGCCCGAGGCGGACGGCGGCGTCGGCGACCCCGGGGTGGATCCGGAGGGCGACCTCGCCGTGCTCCCGTTCTCGAGCGGGACGACCGGGCTGTCGAAGGGCGTGATGCTCACGCATCGCAACCTCGTCGCGAACATGGAGCAGATCCGCTCGATCCACCGGATCGGCGCCGACGACGTGCTGATCGGCGTGCTCCCGTTCTTCCACATCTACGGCCAGACGGTCGTCGTGAACCTCGGGCTCTCCCAGGGCGCGACGGTCGTGACGATGCCGCGGTTCGACATGGGGCAGTTCCTCGACCTGCTCGAGCAGCACCGGGTGACGCGCGCGCACATCGCGCCGCCGGTCGTCCTCGGCCTCGCCAAGGCGCCGGGCGTCGAGGGCCGCGACCTGGCGCTCCGCGTGGTGATCTCCGGCGCGGCGCCGATGGACGCCGACACCGCGAACCGCGCCGGCGAGCGGCTCGGCGCCCCGGTCCGGCAGGGCTACGGGATGACCGAGGCGAGCCCCGTCACCCACTTCGCCGACGACGACCAGCTGGCGGACCAGGACCCGGGCGCGATCGGCCGGCTCGTCGGCAACACCGAGGGCCGGATCGTCGACCCCGAGACGGGCGAGGACAGCGACGGCGACGGCGAGATCTGGATCCGCGGGCCCCAGGTCATGCGCGGCTACCTCGGCAACGAGGAGGCGACCCGCGAGGCGCTGACCGAGGACGGCTGGCTGCGCACCGGCGACGTCGCGCGGCTCGAGGAGGACGAGGTGTGGCGGATCGTCGACCGCGTCAAGGAGCTGATCAAGTACAAGGGCTACCAGGTGCCGCCGGCCGAGCTCGAGGCGCTGCTGATCAACCACGAGGACGTCGCCGACGCGGCGGTGATCCCGATCCCCGACGAGGCCGGCGGCGAGGCGCCGATGGCCTGCGTGGTGCCGGCCGGCGACGACCTCGACACCGAGGCGCTGATGGCCTGGGTCGCCGAGCGCGTCGCGCCGTACAAGCGGATCCGCGCGGTCGAGATCGTCGACGAGATCCCGAAGTCCGCGTCGGGGAAGATCCTGCGCCGGCTGCTGCGCGATCGCGCGCGCGGCTGATCGCCGCGATGAGTTCCGGGCGCGCCACGGGTCTCGGTGGTGCAGTGAACCCGACCAGGGAGGCAGGACCATGACCAGCGACCGACTGCAGCTCGTGCGCGACTCCTACACCGCCTACGAGACCGGCGACCGCGACCTCGTCGAGCGGGTGATCGCCGACGAGTTCGTGTTCTCCGCGCCGCCCGACGTGGGCATCGACCGCGCGACCTACTTCGAGCGCTGCTGGCCCAACGCCGGGCACGTCGCGACGTTCGAGTACGTGCGGCTGCGCGAGACCGGCGACGAGGTGCTCGTCACGTACGAGGCCACCCGGGCCGACGGCACCCGCTTCCGCAACACGGAGATCTTCGGCTTCGCCGGCGACCGGATCGCGAGCGTCGAGGTCTACTTCGGGTGGGACCTCGCATGATCGTCGTCTGCCTGCCGGTCGCCGACCGCCGCCGCGCGCATGCCTTCTACCGCGACGCGCTGGGGCTGGAGGCGATCGGCGCGCCGGCCTCCGACGGCGTGCCCGAGCCGCTCCAGTTCGCGCTCGCCGAGGGCGTGCGGCTGATGCTGATCCCGACCGGCGGGTTCGGCTGGGTGGTCGGCGACCGCGACGTCGCGCCCCCGGAGCAGAGCGAGTGCCTGCTGAGCCGCTCCGCGGAGGATGACGCGGAGGTGCGCGTCGTGATAGACAAGGCAGCTGGCCGCGGGCGCGGAGCCCGTGACCGCTCCCGGCCGGCAGCCGTGGGGCTATGCGGGCGCGTTCGCCGATCCCGACGGGCACGTCTGGATGGTCACCTCGGCGCCGATCGGCGGGTGAACAGCAACCGCACCTTCACGTAAACGTGAAGTTGTATGATGGGAGTCGCATAGGAACACGCGGACTGGGACCGGCCATCGGCCCACAGCCCGCCGGTTGAAAGGAGCGCACCATGCGCACCAACTTCGCTTCCCGGCTGGCCCTTCTGCTCGTAGCGGGCTTCCTCGTCGTCGCCACCCAGGTCTGGACCGGCGGCACCCTCGAATGGCTGTTCATCGCCGGCGGCATCGTCATGATCGGGCTCGCCGCGATCGGCATCTCGGCGCCGAGCGGCGCCCAGCGCGCGCTCGACGGGCTGATCGCGCTGCTCGGCGTCTGGAGCATCGTCGAGGCGATCGCCTTCGAGGGATCGACGCTCAAGTGGGTCTCGTTCTGGACCGCGCTCGCCGGCGCCGCCGTGGCGGTCATCGGCCTCGTGATCCACGAGATGACGACCGAGCGGGTCGTCCACGAGCTGAGCGTCACGCACCCGGCCGACCGTACGTCCAGCCTCGTCCCCTAGGAGTCGCCGATGTCGTCGACCGAGCAGCTTCCCCGGCCGGATGAGCGGCCGCGCCGGCGCCTCCGGGCGCCGGCGCGGCGGCCGTTGCGCGGCGCCGCCGCGCGCGCCATGCGGACCCTCGGCGGGATCGCCGGCGGCCGCCTGGGCACGCTCCCCGTCTCGCTGTCCTTCTGGGACGGCAGCGTGCTGCCCGCTGCGGATCCGGACGCCCCGACCGTCGTGATCCGCGAGCCCTCCGCGCTGGCGTACCTGCTCCACGCGCCCGGCCAGGTCGGGCTCGGGCGGGCGTGGGTGAGCGGCGCGATCGACGTCGACGGCGACCTCGAGGCGGTGCTCGCCGCCCGCGACCACTTCGAGGGCGTGCGCCTGCTCCCGCGGCGACCGCGCGCGCGTGGCGATCGAGGCGCTGCGCACCGCCGGGCCGCGGGTGCTCCTGCCCCCGCCGGTGCCCGCGTCCGAGGCGCGCACGGGCGGGCGGCTGCACTCCCTGCTCCGTGACCGGGCCGCGATCAGCCACCACTACGACGTCTCCAACCGCTTCTACGAGCTGCTGCTCGGCCCGAGCATGGTCTACTCGTGCGCGTACTTCGAGGATCCGTCCGACCCGCTCGAGGCCGCGCAGGCGCGCAAGCTCGAGCTGATCTGCCGCAAGCTCCGGCTCCAGCCGGGCGAGCGGCTGCTCGACATCGGCTGCGGCTGGGGCTCGCTGCTGCTGCACGCCGCCGAGCACCACGGGGTGCGCGGCGTGGGCGTGACGCTGTCGGGCGCGCAGGCCGAGCTGGCGCGCGAGCGGATCCGCGCCGCCGGGCTGGC
Organism: uncultured Solirubrobacteraceae bacterium; assembly: GCA_963724145.1. Classification (GTDB taxonomy): domain Bacteria; phylum Actinomycetota; class Thermoleophilia; order Solirubrobacterales; family Solirubrobacteraceae; genus DASQMT01. The sequence continues at coordinate 117,203 of CAVRTO010000035.1, read as the reverse complement.
CGACCGGCTCGAGGTGCGCGTGCTCGACTACCGCGAGCTGCGCGACGAGCCGTTCGACAAGATCGCCAGCGTCGGCATGTACGAGCACGTCGGCCGCAGCGAGCTCGACGGCTACGTGCAGCACGTCCACGGGCTGCTGCGCCCCGGCGGGCTGTTCCTCAACCACGGGATCGCCCGGCTGCGCTCGGCGCCGCCGGACGGCGACACCTTCATCTCGCGCTACGTCTTCCCCGACGGCGAGCTGCACCCGGTGACCGACGTGATCGGCGCGCTGGAGGCGGGCGGCCTCGAGGTCCGCGACGTCGAGTCGCTGCGCGAGCACTACCCGCTCACGCTGCGCCGCTGGGGCGACAACCTCGCGCGCAACCGCGCGGCGGCGATCGCCGAGGCGGGGACCGAGCGCGAGCGCGTCTGGCGGCTCTACATGCTCGGCTCCGCCCTGTCGTTCGAGGCGGGAGAGATCACCGTCTACCAGGTGCTGAGCGCACGGGACGGCGCGCCGCACGGGCTCCCCTTGGCCCGGGCGGCGCTCTGAGCGAGGACCCCGGCGCGGCGTAGGCGCCGCGCCGGGGACTCCGCTCGCTAGTGCGCGACGCGCGGCCCGCGGGCCAGCGCGAGCGCGGCCAGCGCGCAGCCGAGCGCGAGCGTGCCGGCGATGATCAGGCCGACGATCGCGCCGTCGACGCCGTCGTCGGTGCCGGCGGTGACGACCGCCTTGGCGGGCGCCGGGTCCGACGGCTGCGCGACGAAGTCCGAGGAGTCGCGCGCGGCCTCGCTGCGGAGATCGAGCGCGGCGCCGGCGGTGTCCGGCCTGGCGGCCTCGCCGCGGAGATCGAGCGCGGCGCCGGCGGTGTCGGGCCGGGAGCCCTCGCCGCGCAGGTCCTGCGCCGGGACGCTGCCCGTCTCGTGGACGGGCGGGAACGGCATCGCCGAGGCGGCCGGCGCGGCGATCGCGCCGCTGACGAGGACGAGCAGGCACAGCCGGGAGATGCGGTTGCCGAAGGGCATGTGGGAACTCCTTCCGTGGAGCGTGGGGAGGAACGGTCCCCATTGAGAGCGCGCCGGGCGCGCCCTGATACACCCGATTCCGTCAGCCTGCGCCGAAGCACAGGAAGGCGTCGCGCGCGACCGCCTCGGCCGGGTCGTCGCCGCTGAGCGACCCGCGCGCTTCGGCGAGCGCCAGCGCGGGCCGGACGCCCGCCCGCAGCCGCTCGTGCAGTGCGGCCATCAGCGGGCGGGTCGGCGCGTCGGGGACGTCGACGGTGCTGGCGACGATCACCCCGGCGCCGATCGCCAGCAGCGCCGAGGTCAGCCCCATCAGCTCGTCGCCCGCGCGCACGACGCTGCGACCCGCGTCGCAGGCGGACAGCACCAGCTCGCGCGGGCCGGCGCCGAGCGCCTCGACGTCGTGCACGGTCAGCGGGCCGTCGGCGAGCAGCAGCGCCGAGAACAGCGGGTTGTCGTCGCGGAAGCTGCCGTGGCAGGCGAGGTGGGCGCGGTCGCACCCGCCCAGCGCGGCGCTCACGGCCTCGACGCCGGCGTCCGCCCCGGTGAGGACCGTCGCGCCGTCGTAGAGCGCCGCGATCGCGGCGACCTCGGCGTCCGCCTCCGCGAGCCCGGGCCCGGCGACGAGCAGCGGCGGGCCGGGCCGCGCGGGGACGGCGCGCTCGCGGGCGCGGAGCCACAGCGCGGCGGACGGCGCGACCGACAGCGGCCGGCCGGCGCACGCGGGCAGCGTCGCCCACGGCAGCGCGTGCAGCGCTCCGCTCGGCACGATCACCAGCTCGCGGTCGCCGACGGCGGGCAGCAGCGGGGCGAGCAGGGCCCGCTCGAGCTCGGCGGCCGCGTGCGCCGCGTTCGCCCGGTGCGCGCCGGAGCCGCTGCCGGCCGCCATCCGGCGCAGCGCGAAGCGGAGCAGCTCCAGCTCGCGCTCGACCGGCGCGGCCGGGCCGAGCGCGACGACCTGCGCCCGGCGCGCCGTGACGGTGAGGGCGTGCAGCGCGCCGTCGACGCGCAGGAACTCGATCAGCGCGCGCTCCCCGAGCGCCGCGCGCAGCGCGCGCAGGGTCGGCGCCCGCGCGGGCGCCAGGGCGCCGGTCCCGGGAACCTGGAGCAGCCGCCGCCGGATCTCGTGCTCGAGCCGCGTCTGGCGCGCGACGAGCCGCGCGGCCGGACGCCCGGCCCGGACCTCCTCCGCCGCGAGCGCGACGAGCGCGCGCAGCTCGCCGAGCCGCTCGGCGAGCGCCGGATCGCGCGGCGGGGTGACGGGCGCGAGGTGGAGCGTCTGCGCGCGCGCCCGCTCGACCAGCGCCAGGACCGCTCCGGGCCGTCCGCGCCCGAGCGCGAACCGCAGCCCGAGGTCGGCGAGCTCCTCGGCCTGTGCCGCGGCGTGCGCCCGCAGCTCGGTCGCGCCGAGCGCGGCCCGGTCGCCGGCGAGCGCGCGCAGCCCGCCGCCGACGGCGCGCAGCGCGGCGTCGGGATCGCCGACGGCGACGTGACAGAGCGCTTCGGCATGCCAGCCGGCGATCCGCAGGGCCGCCGGCCCGTGGAGCCGTGCGCGACGCGCGACGTCGAGGTCGCGCAGCGCGGCCCGTGGGCGGCCGAGCGCGAGCGCGACCCGCCCGGCGAGCAGGTGCGCGTGGACGGCCCGCGCCGTCCAGCCGCTGCGCTCGAGGTCGGCGGCCGCGCGGCGCGCGGCGGCGAGCAGCCGCGCGCCGTCCGCGCCGTCGCCGTACGCGCCCCACGCCGCCCGCACCGCCGCGTCGCGTGCGAGCGCGGCCCACGTCGGCCGGCGCTGGGCGGTGAACGCGCGCAGCGCAGCGCCCGCCGCCTCCCGCGCGGCCGGCCAGTCGCGCTCGGCGAGCGCCACCTCCGCGCGCTGCAGCCTGGCCTCGGCGACCTCCGCCCCCATCGCGGTCTCGACGAGCGCCGCGATCGCGCGATCGGCGCTCGCGCGCGCCTCCGCCGTCAGGCCGGCGGCGAGCAGCAGCGAGCAGCGGTCGAGCTCGAGCAGCGCATAGCGGGTCCCGCCGATCGCCGCGAACGTCGCCTGCGCCTGCTCGTAGCACGCGAGCCCGAGCGGCACGTCGCCGCGCTGGGCGGCGACGAAGCCGAGGTTCTGGCGCACGCTCGCGCTCATCAGGCCGAGGCCGAGCTCGTCGCACAGCGTCTCCGCGCGCCGCAGGTCGGCCTCCGCCGCGCCGAGCTCGCCGCGGTAGGTCTGGAGCACGCCGCGGTCGCAGAGCGCGCGCGCCTCGCCGTTGCGGTCCCCGCCGCGGCGGAAGCCGGCGATCGCCAGCCGGTAGCCGTCGAGCGCCTCGCCCAGCCGGCCGAGCCGCTCGAGGATGATCGCGCGCTGGAGCTCCAGCGCGCCGCGGTCCGGCGCGCCGTCGAGCCGCGTCGCGCGGTCGGCCTCGCGCAGCGCGCGCCGGGTCGCGCCCGCCGACAGCAGCGCGAGCGCGAGCGACATCCGCGCCTCGGCCTCCCGCTGCGGATCGCCGCGGCGGCCGGCGCGGACGGCGCGCTCGAGGTGCGCGACGGCGGTGTCGGCGTCGTCGAGCTCCAGCGCCGCCATGCCGAGCGCGCGGTGCGCGGCGGCGGCGGCGTCCGCGTCGGGCCCGGCGCGTCCGCAGCGCCTCGCCGGCGAGCGCGCGGGCGCGCTCCGGATCGTCGACGACGACGCGGTAGGCCTCCGCCGCGAGCGCGGCCGGCGAGCGGTCGTCCGTCAGAGCGGAAGCCACGGCGTGGCCACGGCGCGGGATCCGACCAGGCAGCGCAGGCTCACGGTGCCGGCCGGACCGCGCGCGCGATGAAGCGGCCCTGCGCGTCGGCCTCCACCTCGGTCACCCCGCCGGCGTGCCGGACCTCGATCCGCGCCGGCGCGGGCGGGTCGAGCTGCCCGGTGAGCGTGCGCTCGGGCCCCTCCCCCGCCACCTCGAGCTCGATCGTCAGGCCGTCCCCGCCGAAGCTCAGCATCCGCGCGCCGGCCTCCGCGCGCACCCCGGCGGCGTGCTCGCTCGAGTCGTGCAGCAGCTCGGCCAGCTCGTCGTCGATCGTGCGCCAGTCGAGCGCCAGCTCGGCCGCCGCCACGACGTGGTCCGGGACCGGATCGGCGTCGCCCATCACCCGGCGCAGCTCCCCGAGCAGCGTCTCGTCGTCGTCGAAGCGCATCCCGTCCCCCTCGTCTCGTCGGTCAGGCGTCATCCGGCGCCGCCGTCATCCCCGCCACGGCGAGCTTGCGCCGCAGCTGCTCCAGGCATCGCGCCCGGGTCGGGCCGATGCTCCCGATCGGCATGTCCAGCGCCGCGCCGACCTCGTCGTAGCTCGGCGGCGGATCGGCGGTCAGCACGCGCAGCAGCGTCCGGCAGCGCTCGCCGAGCTGGGCGAAGGCCTGCCACAGCGTCGCGTCCCGCTCGTCGGTCAGCAGGCGCGCGTCGAGCGCCGCGTCCGGCGCGCTCGTCCGGCCGGTCGAAGCCGTCGGTCAGCACCTGCCGCTGCCCGACCCGGAGCACGCGCAGGCACTCGCGCCGCGCCGTCGTCGCGAGCCACGCGCCGACGCCCTCGGGGTTGCGGATCCGGTCGAGCTGCTCGACGAGCCGGAGCCACGTGGTCTGGACCACGTCGGCCGCGTCCGCGTCGCCGAGCCGATGCGCCCGCGCCACGCTCCAGACGAGCCCGTTGTACTGCGCGACCAGCGCGTTCCACGCCTGGCGATCTCCGTTCGCCGCCGCTTGCAGCACTGCTTGGAGGTCCATTGCGTTCCCGCGCCGCGTCTGGTCGAATGGCGACCATAGCCGATCCCTGGAGAGCCGCATGCCCTGGCTGGACAACGAAGAATGGGACGAGGCGCTCGAGAGCGGCCCCGAGGTCGTGCTCTCCGGCGGTGACCGGGTCCGAAGTTCCTGTTCCGGCAGGGCGAGCTGATCGTCCCCGAGCCGGTCTGGATCGCGACCGGCGGCCGGCTGGGCGAGGCGCGCGCGCAGATCGCCGGCGTCGGCGCGCGCGAGATCAACGCGACCGAGGACGGCGCGCGGCAGGCGCGCAAGGCGGACGAGGCGACCCGGCTCGGCTTCCGCTACGTCGCCGTGCAGGGCGACGTCGACGAGCTCGTCGCCGCCAACCGCGACGTCGGCGTGACCTACAACCACATCGTCGTCGCGAACCCGCAGCGGCATGGCGGCTGCGCGCCGCCGGTGGCGATCGGCGGCACGCCGAGCACGGCGCCGGCCGAGGCCGGCGCCGGCATCCGCATCGCGGTGCTCGACACCGGCATGCCCGACCCGGCGCCGTTCGACGTCGAGCCGTTCGGCGACCCCGACGTCGAGCCGCCGATCGAGGCGTCGCCGCCCGGCGACCGACGCCAACCCGCTCGCCGTCGGCCACGGCAGCATGGTCGCGGGCGTCATCCGCCGGCACGCGCCGGCGGCCGCGATCGTCGTGCGCCGCGTCCTCGACACGCCGCTCGGCGTGGCCGACGAGCTCGACGTCGCCGCAGCGCTCCGCGAGGTGCGCGACGTCCACATCGTCAACGCGTCGTTCGGCGGGCCGGCCGCGGCGCCCGACGCGATGGTCGTCTTCCGCGCCGCGGTCGAGGACCTGCCCGGCGAGCTGGTCGTCGTCGCCTCCGCCGGCAACGAGGGCGAGACCCGACCGCACTACATGGCGGGGTTCGAGCGCGTCCTGTCCGTGGCCTCGATCCACGTCGGTCGGCGGCCACTGGGAGGTCGAGGCGTACAGCAACCGCGGCGACTGGATCGACGTCTGCGCCGTCGGCACCGACGTCGAGAGCGTCAATCAGCGCAACCGAGCCGGTCGCCTGCTCCGGCACGTCGTTCGCGGCTCCGTTCGTGAGCGCGCGGATCGCGGCGCTGGCGAGCGGCGGCATCGCGGTCGCCGACGCGCGGGACGCCGTCGCGAACGATCCCGCGCAGCCGCTCGTGCCCGCCGCGGGTCGCCTGGTCGTCTGAGCCGGTCGTCACGCGATGCAGAGCGCGCCGGCGGCGCCGTGATACGCCGAGTTCAGGCGCGCCGGATCACGACGTCGCCGATCGAGGTGCGGGCGCGCACCTCGACGGTCTGATCCGAGCCCTCGGGCCGCTCGGCCGCGTCGAGCTCGTTGTGCACGCGCCCCGCGGTCGCGTTGAGGTCGAGCCACGCGGCGGTGCCCTCGCGGATCCCGACCTCGAGGTCGCCCGCGTGCGTCTCGACCTCGACCGAGCCGCCGCCGACGTCGCCGAGCCGGATGTCGCCGTTGGCCGACTTCGCCACGACGCTCGCGTGGGCGCTGCCGACCGCGATGCTGCCGTTCGCCGCCCGCACGCGCAGGTCGCCGCCGGCGACGCCGACCCAGGTGTCGCCGTTCGAGGCCTTGATCGCCGCGCTGTCCCCGGCGCGCTCGACGCGGATGTCGCCCGACCCGGCCGTGACCTCGGCGTGGCGGCCGGCGTGGTTCACCGTGATGTCGCCGGCGCCGCACTTCACGCTCAGCTTGCCGACCTCGTCGAGCCGGACGGCGCCGAGGCCGAGCTTGATCCGGCAGTCGCCGAGCCGGCCGTCGCCGTGGAAGTCGGCGGACGCCGCGGCGCCGATGACGTCCGAGCCCGCGGGCAGCTCGACGGCGACGTCGACCGAGCCCGGGCCGCCGCGGCTGAGCAGCGAGCCGAGCTTCGGCGCCTTGACCAGCAGCCGGCCGTCGCCGTACTCGACGACGGTCAGCTGCGCGGCCTTGACGTCGTCGTCGTTGGCGCCGTCGCTCGGCGTCACCGCGACGCTCGTCGTCGCGCGCTCGCCGGCGCTGATCCGCACGTCGCCCATGACGAGGGCGAGCACGGCCGTGATCGGTTCGCGGGTGTCGAAGGTCGGCATGCGGTGGTCTCCTGTTCGTGGGGCGCTCAGCGCGCCCAGCCGGTGTAGGACTGGCCGATGCGCCCGCCGCGCGGGCGGGCGGGGCGCTCGCCGCTCGCGAGCGCCGCGGCGACGGCGCGGACGAGCCAGCCGTTGACGGACAGCCGCTCGCGGCCCGCGGCCTCCTCGACGCCGGCCTTGAGCTGCTCGGGCAGGCGCAGGTTGATGCGCGCGATCGCGCCCTCCTCGCCCTCGGGCGGGGCCGAGCGGCGGCGGCTCGGCGGGCTCGGTGGCCGGTCCCTGCGAGGTCACGAACTCCGGCTCGCCCGCGCGCAGGCGCAGGTCGACCGCGGCGGGCGCGAGCTCGCGGGTGATCTCGTCCGCCGCCGCCGACAGCGCCTCGAGCAGCGTCAGCCGGACGGCGGGCTCCAGCGCGGCGGTGAGCCGCTCGGTCAGCGCGCGCGCCTCGGGGCCGCCCGCCTCACCGGCGACCGCGAGCTCGCGGCGGAGGTTCTCGACGAACGGCGTGAGGTTCATGGCGCCAGTATGGCATCACTCTGGCATCATGTCAACGCCAGGCTGGCCGAGCGACCGGTCGCGCGTAGACTTCCCGGCCGCGTGAGCGACGGGTCCTCAGCGCCGCCCAGGGCGGCCGATCTGCCGGAGTCGCAGGCAGGCGGCGGACAGCCCGCGAAGGGCCGGGGCCCCGCCCACGACGCGGGGATGGCGGTGCTCACCCTCGGCGCGCTCGGCGTCGTCTTCGGCGACATCGGGACGAGCCCGCTCTACGCGCTGCAGACGGTCTTCCACGCCGACCACGGCGCGGTGCCGGCGCGCGAGTCCGCCGATCTACGGCGTCCTCTCGCTCATCTTCTGGTCGGTCACGATCATCGTCTCGGTCAAGTACCTGCTGCTGATCATGCGCGCCGACAACGACGGCGAAGGCGGGATCATGGCGCTGATCGCGCTGATCAAGGGCGCGCTCCCCGAGGGCCGGCGCGGGCAGATGGCGCTCGTCGCGCTCGGGATCTTCGGCGCCGCCCTGTTCTACGGCGACGGCATGATCACGCCCGCGATCTCCGTGCTCTCGTCGGTCGAGGGCCTGGAGGTCGTGTCGCCGTCGCTCGAGTCGGTCGTCGTGCCGATCGCGCTCACGATCCTCGCCGCGCTGTTCCTGATCCAGCGCTTCGGCACCGGCGCCGTCGGCCGCCTGTTCGGGCCGGTGATGGGGATCTGGTTCACGGTGCTCGCGATCGGCGGCATCGCCCAGATCACCCAGCACCCCGGCATCCTCCGCGCGCTGTCGCCGCACTACGCGGTGCTCTTCTTCGCCGACCACGGCGGCACCGCGTTCATCGCGCTCGGGTCGATCGTGCTCGCGGTGACCGGCGCGGAGGCGCTGTACGCCGACATGGGCCACTTCGGGCGGCCGCCGATCGCCCGCGCGTGGTTCTTCCTGGTCTTCCCCGCGCTGATGCTCAACTACCTGGGCCAGGGCGCGCTGATCGTCGACGACCCGTCCTCGATCTCGAACCCGTTCTTCCTCGCCTTCCCGGACTGGAGCCGGATCCCGGTCGTCGTGCTCGCCACCTTCGCGACCGTGATCGCCTCGCAGGCGGTGATCTCGGGCGCGTTCTCGGTGACCCGCCAGGCGGTCTCGCTCGGCTTCCTGCCGCGGCTGACGATCCGCCACACCTCGAAGCGCGAGATCGGGCAGGTCTACGTCCCCGCGGTGAACTGGGGGATCTTCGCCGCGGTCGCGCTGCTGGTGATCGGCTTCGGCTCGTCGACCGCGCTCGCCTCGGCCTACGGGATCGCCGTGACCGGGACGCTCGCGATCGACACGATCCTCTTCTTCGTCGTCGTGCGGATCCTCTGGCACCGCCCGCTGTGGCAGGTCCTCGCCGGCGGCGCGGCGTTCCTGTTCGTCGACCTGACCTTCTTCGCCGCCAACGTGACGAAGATCTTCCACGGCGGCTGGTTCCCGCTGCTGATCGCGCTGATCGTGTTCATCGTCCTCACCACCTGGCAGCGCGGGCGCGAACTGGTGACGCGGAACCGGACGAAGGAGGAGGGCCCGCTGCGCGCGTTCATCGAGGAGCTGCGCGACGTCGAGCCGCCGGTCTTCCGCTCACCGGGCACCGGCGTCTTCCTCAACGCCGACCCGGAGACGACCCCGCTCGCGATGCGGACGAACGTCGAGCACAACCACGCGCTCCCGGAGAACGTCGTGATCCTCTCGATCCGCACGATGAACGTCCCGAACGTGCCGGAGTCCGAGCAGGTGACGATCGACGATCTCGGCTACCGCGACGACGGGATCAGCCACGTCACCGTCGAGCTCGGCTTCCAGGACCGGGTCGACGCGCCGCACCTGCTCACGCTCGCGATCCGGAAGGGGCTCGAAGGCGACTGCCGCACCGACACCGCGACCTACTTCCTGTCGCGGATGATCATCGTCGCCACGCAGGCGCCCGGGATGCGGCGCTGGCGCAAGCGGCTGTTCATGACGCTCGCGCGCAACGCGGCGAACCCCGTCGCGTACTTCGGGCTCCCCGACGACCGGACGATCGTCATGGGCTCGCACGTGACCTTCTAGCCGAGCACGCGCACCGCGGCGCCGGTGGCGCGCAGCGGCGCCGCCTCCGCGTCGGTGAGCCCCGTGGCGACCACGCCCGCCACCTCGGCGACCGACGCCACGACGCTGAGCCCGCGGACGCCCAGCTTGGAGCGGTCGACGAGCAGCGTCGCCTCGCCGGCCTGGGCGATCATCGTGCGCTTGACCTCGGCCTCGAGCGCGTCGGCGTCGGTCATCACCCCCTGCTCGGTGAGGCCCTTGACGCTCAGGAACAGCCGGTCGGCGAAGTGCCCTTCGACCGTCCGGACCGCGTACGGGCCGACGAACGACCGCGTCAGCCGGCGCAGCGTCCCGCCGACGCCGATCAGCTCCACGTCCGGGCCGCCCTCGTTGAAGATCAGCTCCATCGCCGGGAGGCTGTTCGTGAGGACCGTGACCGGCGTCCCCTGCTCGATCAGCTGCTTCGCGACGAAGTAGCTCGTCGTCGACGAGTCGAGGAAGACGGTCTCGCGCGGCGACAGCAGCGCGACCGCCTCCGCGGCGAGCCGCGCCTTGGCCGCCGTCTCGACGCGCAGCCGGCGGGCGAACGAGTCCTCGTGCGCGGACGTCGTCGGCAGCACGGCGCCGCCGTGCGTCCGGCGCAGCACGCCGCGCCGCTCGAGCTCGTCGAGGTCGCGGCGCGCGGTCATCGGCGAGACGCCGAACCGGGTCTGGACGTCGGCGACCGCGATCGAGCCGTTCGCGCGCAGCGCCTCGGCGATCGCCAGCCGGCGCGTCTCGGCCAGCAGCGTGCGCCCGTCTCCGTGGTTTTCCTGTGCGTTTGTGATCGTTTGCTCCTCGCGCTGCGTTCCTGACGGAAGCACGACGCAGCGTCGGCTGTCAAGGGCCGACGCTCCGAATCTGGCGGCCCAGAGCGAGGTTCACCGCGCCCGTGCGACCGCCGTGCCGCAGGCCCGAACGCGCCATGGTCTGTGCCTCTTGACACAGACAATTCGGTCTGTTGTGATTCTTTTCGGTCGAAACGGGAGGAGAGTCCAGAGTGATCGACCAGAAGCCGTCATCGGTTGACGGCCCGATCGTCGAGTTGCGTGGCGTGGCGAAGTCGTACGGCGCGGTCCGCGCGCTGCACGACGGCGACATCGCGCTGCGCGCCGGCGAGGTCCGCGCGCTCATGGGCGAGAACGGCGCCGGCAAGTCGACGCTGGTCAAGGTCCTGGGCGGCGTGGTCCGGCGCGACGACGGCGAGATGCTCGTCGACGGCGCCGCGGTCGACTTCCACTCCCCGCACGACGCCCGCGACGCCGGGATCGCCGTGATCTACCAGGAGCCGACGCTGTTCCCCGACCTGAGCGTCGAGGAGAACGTCGTCATGGGCTACCACCCGCTCGGCTCGCTGCGGCGGATCGACCGCGGCGCGGTCCGGCGCACGGTGAGCGGCCTGCTCGACCGGCTCGGCGTCCGGCTCGACCCCGAGCGGCCCGTCCGCGGGCTCTCGATCGCGGACCAGCAGATCGTCGAGATCGCCAAGGCGCTCAGCTTCGACGCCCGCGTCCTGATCATGGACGAGCCGACGGCCGCGCTCTCCGGCCCCGAGGTCGAGCGGCTCTTCACGGTCGTCCGCGCGCTGCGCGAGGAGGGCGCCGCGATCCTCTTCATCTCGCACCGGCTCGACGAGGTCTTCGCGATCTGCGACACCGTCACCGTGATGCGCGACGGCGCGGTCGTGCACGACGCGCCGATCTCCGCGATGACGCCCGACGAGATGGTCCGCCGGATGGTCGGGCGCGAGCTGAGCGCGCTGTACCCGAAGCAGGACACGCAGGTCGGCGACACCGTGCTGAGCGTGCAGCGGCTGACCCGCGAGGGCGTCTTCGCCGACGTGAGCCTCGAGGTCCGGGCCGGCGAGGTCGTCGCCCTGGCCGGGCTCGTCGGCGCCGGGCGCAGCGAGGTGGCGCGCGCGATCTTCGGGATCGACAAGCCGGACGCCGGCCGCGTCGAGGTCGACGGCAAGCGGCTCGCCGCCGGCCGCCCGCTCGCGGCGATGCGCGCCGGCATCGGCTTCGTGCCCGAGGACCGGCGCCAGCAGGGCCTCGTGATGGACCTCTCGATCGCCCGCAACGCGACGATGACCCGCACGAGCAAGCTCGCGCGCTTCGGCCTCATCCGCCGCGCGGCGGAGAACGAGCTCGCGCGCGAGTGGGCCGCCCGCCTGCAGCTGCGCTTCCACCGGCTCGACGACCCGGCGGGCTTCCTCTCCGGCGGGAACCAGCAGAAGGTCGTGCTCGCGAAGTGGCTCGCCACCGAGCCGCGGCTGCTGATCGTCGACGAGCCGACCCGCGGCATCGACGTCGGGACGAAGGCGGAGGTCCACCGGCTGATCGGGGAGCTCGCCGGGCGCGGCGTCGCGGTGCTGATGATCTCGAGCGAGCTGCCCGAGGTGCTCGGCGTCGCCGACCGCGTGCTGGTCATGCACGAGGGCCGGCTGGTCGAGGAGCTGTCGCGGGCCGAGGCGGACGAGGAGCGCGTGATCCGCGCCGCCACCGGCCAGACCGAGGCGGCCGCATGAGCGCGGCGACCGCACCCGCCGAGGGCGCCCGCGCGCGGCGCCTGACCGAGTGGGTCTTCCGCGTCCGCGAGCTGGGCATCATCGTCGTGCTCGCGCTGCTGATCGCCGTCACCGCGATCATCGAGCCGCGCTTCATCGAGGCGGACTCGCTCCGCAACCTCGCGCTCAACGCGTCGATCTTCGCGATCCTCGCCGCGGGCCAGACGCTCGTGCTCGTGACCCGCAACGTCGACCTCTCGGTCGGCTCGGTGCTCGGGCTCTCGGCCTACTTCGCCGGCGACCTGCTCTCCGCGCACCCGGGCATGCCGCTGCCGCTCGTGTTCGTCCTCGGCATGGCGCTCGGCGCCGCCTGCGGGCTGCTCAACGGCGTGCTCGTCACCTGGGGCCAGGTGCCCGCGCTCGTCGTGACGCTCGGGACGCTCTACGCCTTCCGCGGGCTCGCGTTCCTGTGGACGGACGGCCGCCAGGTCAACGCCGAGACGCTGCCGGACTCGTTCCTCAACCTCGGCTCGGACTCGATCGCCGGCATCCCGATCCTCGTGATCATCGCGCTGGTCGTGCTGGTGATCGTCGGCCAGTGGCTGCGCGACTACCGCGCCGGCCGGGAGCTCTACGCGATCGGCTCGAACCCGGAGGGCGCGCGGCTCGCCGGCGTCCGCTCGGGGCGCCGCGTGCTGACCGCCTTCGTGCTCTCGGGGATGCTCGCCGGCCTCGGCGGCGTGCTCTTCACGGCGCGCTTCGGGACCGTCGACGCGACCGCCGGCACCGGCTACGAGCTCACCGTGATCGCGGCCGCCGTCGTCGGCGGCGTGGCGATCTTCGGCGGGACCGGGAGCGTCTACGGCGCCGCGCTCGGCGCGCTGCTGCTCGGCACGATCACGTCGTCGCTGATCGTCCTGCGCGTCGAGGCGTTCTGGCAGCAGGCGGCGATCGGCGCCCTGCTGCTGATCGCGATCGCGTTCGACCGGCTCGTCGGACTGCGCGTCGACGCCGCCCTGCGGAGGAGGAGCGCGCGCCGTGTCGCCTGAGACCGCCACCACGCCCGCCGCGGCCACCGCGCCGCCCGCCGACGAGCCGCGCCGCGCGCTCGCCCGCAGCCTGCTCGGCCGCTGGGAGACGCTGCTCGTCGGCCTGCTCGTGGTCATGGCGATCGCCGGCCAGGCGATCTCGCCGGAGTTCCTGACCGCGGACTCGTTCACGACCGGCTCGCTCGACCTGTCCGAGGTCGCGCTGATGGCGCTGGCGCTCACGCTCGTGATCGTCGCCGCGGAGATCGACCTCTCGGTCGCCAGCGTGCTCGCGCTCTCGAGCGCGCTGATGGCGTCGCTCTGGAACAGCGGGCTCCCGCTGGAGCTGATCATGCCGATCTGCCTCGTGGCCGGCGGCGTCTGCGGCGCGTTCAACGGGCTGCTCGTCACGCGCCTCGGCCTGCCGTCGCTCGCGGTCACGATCGGCACGCTCGCGCTGTTCCGCGGGCTCGCCTTCGTCGTCATCGGCGACGAGTCGGTGACCGACTTCCCGGCCGAGTGGACCGACCGCGCCTTCGGCAACTTCGCGGGCACGTTCATCCCGAACGCGATGGTGCTGTTCGCGATCCTGGCCGTCGCGTTCGGCGTCGTGCTGCACGCGACGCCGTTCGGCCGCTCGATCTACGCGATCGGGGCGAACGAGGAGGCCGCGTACTTCTCCGGCCTCCGCGTCAAGCGGGTCAAGCTGATCCTGTTCACCGTCTCGGGGATCGTCGCGGCGCTCGCCGGGATCGTGATCTCGCTGCGCAACTCCACGGCCGCCGCGAACGTCGGCCAGGGCTTCGAGCTGACCGCGATCACCGCCGTGCTGCTCGGCGGCGTGTCGATCTTCGGCGGCCGCGGCACGATCGTCGGGGTCATCCTCGCGCTCCTGCTGCTCGGGGGCATCCAGAAGGCGCTCCTGCTGTCGGAGTCCATCTCGTCGTACTGGGTCCAGATCGTGACCGGGGTGCTGCTGGTCGGTTCGGTCCTGGGCCCCAATCTCGCGCGCCGCTTCACCGAGGCGCGCCGCCGTCGCACTGCCCATCATCCGGAGGAGGGTCAGAAGTCATGATGTCCGCCACACCGCGCACCCTGCGCGCGGTCCTCGCCGCGCTCGCCCTCGTGGCTGCGCTCGTGTTCGCCGCCTGCGGCGACACGCAGGACGACCAGTCGTCGTCCTCGAACGAGAGCACGTCCGCGTCGAGCGACGACAACAAGGTCGACCCCAACGCGGAGATCCCGCAGGGGCTCAAGACGGTCTCGATCCCGAAGCAGCTCGGCAACCCGTACGAGGAGTTCGAGCACTCCGGCGTCGACGAGGCGCTGAAGGAGCTCGGCGGCTCGAACCGGATCTCCGGCCCGACCGACGCCGGCGCGTCGTCGCAGATCGCGATCATCAACGCCGCCGTCCAGCAGAAGCCGGACGCCATCATCATCGCCGGCAACGACCCGAACGCGATCGCGCCCGCGCTCAAGCAGGCCGCGCAGCGCGACGTCAAGGTCGTCGCGATGGACTCCGACGTCGCCCCCGACGCGCGCAGCGTCTTCGTCAACCAGGTGACGACGCAGCTCGTCGGCGAGAACCAGGTCGAGTCGATCGGCAAGCAGATCGGCTACAAGGGCGACATCGCGATCCTCTCCGCCACCGCCAACGCGACGAACCAGAACGCGTGGATCAAGGTGATGAAGGAGACGCTGAAGAAGCCCAAGTACAAGGACATGAAGCTGGTCAAGGTCGCGTACGGCGACGACGACGACCAGAAGTCGTTCCAGGAGACGCAGGGCCTGATCCAGGCGTACCCGAACCTGAAGGGCATCATCTCGCCGACGACCGTCGGCGTGGCGGCGGCCGCGCGCTACCTGTCGAGCTCGCCGCAGAAGGGCAAGATCAAGCTGACCGGGCTCGGCTTCCCGAACCAGATGCGCAAGTTCGTCAAGGACGGCACGGTCGACGAGTTCCAGCTCTGGGTCCCGAAGGACGTCGGCTACCTCGCCGGGCAGGCCGCGGCCGCGCTCGTCGCGGGCCGCATCACCGGCGCCGAGGGCGAGAAGTTCGACGCGGGGCGGCTGGGCGACTACACGATCGGCGCCAACGGCGAGATCGTCCTCGGCCCGCTGACCACGTTCAACGCCGACAACATCGACGACTTCGACTTCTGAGTCTCGATGACCGTCGCCGACCGGCTCTCCTCCGCTGACGGCACCCGGCCCGCGCCACGCGCGCGGGTCGGGGTGTTCGGCATCGGGCTCGACACGTACTGGCCGCAGTTCGCGGGCCTGCGCGAGCGGGTCGAGGGCTACCAGCGCCGCGTCGAGGAGCGGGTGGCGGAGCTCGGCGGCGAGGTGGTGTCGGGCGGGCTGGTCGACACCGCCCAGGGCGCGCGCGCAGCGGGCGACCGCTTCGCGCAGGCGCAGGTCGACCTCGTCCTCTGCCACGCCGTGACGTACGCGACGTCGAGCACGGTGCTCCCCGTCGTGCAGGCGGCGAAGGCGCCGGTGGTGATCCTCGGGCTGCAGCCCACCGCCACGCTCGACTACGCGAACGTCGACACCGGCGAGTGGCTGGCGAACTGCGCCGCCTGCTGCGTGCCGGAGATCGCGGGCGCGTTCACCCGCGCGCGGATCCCCTACGACACGGTCGCGGGGACGATCGACGACGACGAGCGCGCGTGGTCGAGGATCGGCGCGTGGGTGCGTGCGGCGGGCGTGGCGCGCGCGCTGCGGCGGTCGCGGATCGGGTTCCTCGGGCACGTCTATCCCGGGATGCTGGACATGTACGCCGACTTCACCGCCGTCCACGCGCAGGTCGGCGCGCACGTCGAGGTGCTCGAGATCGACGACCTCGGCGCGCGCGTGCAGTCGGTCGGCGACGAGGAGGCGGCGGCCAAGCAGGAGGAGATCCGCGCGATGTTCGCCTTCGCCGATCCGTCGGACGACCCGATCGCCGGCCCGATCGACGACGCGCAGCTCGACTGGTCCGCGCGCGTCGCCGCGGGGCTCGACCGGCTCGTGGCGGACTTCGAGCTCGACGCGCTGACCTACTACTACCGCGGGATCGGCGGCAACGAGGCCGAGCGGGTCGGCGCCGCCGTGATCGTCGGCAACTCGCTGCTGACCGCGCGCGGGATCCCGACCTCCGGCGAGGCCGACCTCAAGACCAACCTCGCCCAGCTGATCCTCGACCGGCTCGGCGCGGGCGGCTCCTACACGGAGTTCTACGCGCTCGACTTCGACGAGCGGTTCGTGCTCATGGGCCACGACGGGCCGGGGCACGTCGCGATCGCGCAGGAGCAGCCGACGCTCCGCTCGCTGCTGCTCTACCACGGCAAGGCGGGCGCCGGGCTGAGCGTCGAGTTCAAGGTCCGCTACGGGCCGGTCACGATCGTCGGGTGCACGCAGACCGCCGACGGGCGCCTCAAGCTGCTCGCCGCCGAGGGCGAGTCGATCCCGGGCGCGACGTTCAGGATCGGCAACACGAACAGCCGGCTGCGGTTCGCGTCCGCGCCCGCGGAGTTCCTCGAGCGCTGGTGCGCGCAGGGCCCGACCCACCACGTCGCGCTCGGCGTCGGCCACGTGGCCGGCGACGTGCGCCGCGTCGCGTCGATCCTCGGCCTCGAGTACGCGGAGGTGGCGCTAGTGGAGCGGGTCTGCTTCCTGCTGCGGGTCCGGCCCGACCGGCTCGACGAGTACCGGGCACGGCACCGGTCGGTCTGGCCCGAGATGCGGGCCGCGCTCGCCGCGTCCGGCTGGGGCAACTACTCGCTGTTCCTGCGCGACGACGGGCTGCTCGTGGGCTACCTCGAGACGGACGACTTCGCGCGCGCCCAGGCCGCGATGGAGGCGACCGACGTCAACGCGCGCTGGCAGGCCGAGATGGCCGAGTTCTTCGAGCTGCCGTCGGGCGAGCGGCCCGACACCGGCCTCGTGCGCCTCGAGGAGATCTTCCACGGTGACTGACGCGCCGGCCTTCGCCGCGATCGACCTCGGCGCCTCCAGCGGGCGCGTGATGACCGGCCGGCTCGACGACGGGCGGCTCGCCTTCGAGGAGGTCCACCGCTTCCCGAACCGCCCCGTGCGCCTGCCCGACGGCCTGCGCTGGAACCTCCTGCACCTGTTCACCGAGGCGCTCGAGGGCCTGCGCGGCGCCGGCCCGCTGCGCGGCGTGGGCGTCGACAGCTGGGGCGTCGACTACGCGCTGCTCGACGGCGACCACCGGGTGCTCGGGCTGCCGTTCCACTACCGCGACGGCCGCACGGAGGGGATGGACGAGCGCGCGTTCGCGCGCGTGCCCGCCGCCGAGCTGTACGCCGCGACCGGCATCCAGACGATGCCGATCAACACCGTCTTCCAGCTGCTCGCCGACGAGGGCTCGCCCGCGCTCGCCGGCGCCGAGCGGATCGCGCTCGTCCCGGACCTGCTCGCGCTCTGGCTCTCCGGCGAGCTCGCGAACGAGGCGACGGCGGCGTCGACCACCGGACTGCTCGACGCGGCCTCCGGGACCTGGGCGCGCGGGCTCGCCGAGCGGCTCGGGCTGCCCGGCCGCCTGTTCCGCGACGTCGTCGAGCCCGGGACGGCGCTCGGCCCGCTCCTGCCCCACCACGCGGCGGGCGACGCGCCGGTGTTCGCGGTCGCGGGCCACGACACCGCCTCCGCCTTCGTCGCCGCGCCGGTGCGCGACGAGCACGCCGCGATCCTCTCGAGCGGCACGTGGTGCCTGCTCGGCCTGGAGCTGGACGCGCCGATCCTGGGCGACGACGCGCGCGCGGCGAACCTGACGAACGAGCGCGGCGTCGACGGCACCATCCGGCTGCTCAAGAACGTCATGGGCCTGTGGCTCGAGCAGGAGTGCGCGCGCGTCTGGGACGCGGGCTTCCCCGAGCTGCACCGGCTCGCCGCCGAGGCGCCGGCCGACGTCCCGCTGTTCGACCCGGACGCCGACGCGTTCCTCGCGCCGGGCGACATGCCGGCCCGGATCGCGGACGCCTGCGAGCGCACCGGGCAGCGCGCGCCCGCCGGCCGCGGCGAGACCGTGCGGTCGATCCTCGTGTCGCTCGCCTGCAAGTACCGCTTCGTGCTCGAGCGGCTCGAGGCGGTCGCGGGACGCGACATCACGTGCATCCACGCGATCGGCGGCGGCGTCCGCAACGAGCTGCTGTGCCGGCTGACCGCCGACGTCACGGGCCGCGAGGTCGTGGTCGGCGCCGTGGAGGCGACCGCGGTCGGCAACCTGCTCGTCCAGGCCCGCGCGGCCGGCGAGCTCGGCTCGCTCGCCGAGATGCGCGCGGTCGCCGCCGCCTCGATCCCGTCCACCACGCACGAGCCGTCGCCCGACCGCGACCAGGCCGAGGAGACCTACCGCCGGTTCCTCGGCGTCACCGGCCTCGCCACGCCGACCACCGCCTGACCCGAGAAGGAGCGCCATGCCCGCCGTCCCCGATCACGTCGTCTCCCGCCTCGGCGAGCTGACGATCGAGACGCCCTCGTGGGGCTACGGCGACTCGGGCACGCGGTTCGGCGTGTTCCCGCAGCCGGGCCGCCCGCGCGACGTCTGGGAGCGCGTCGACGACGCCGCCGAGGTCCACCGGCTGACGGCCACCGCGGGCGCCGTCGCGCTGCACTTCCCCTGGGACGCGATCGACGACCCCGTCCGAGCTGCGCCGCCACATCGAGGCGCGCGGCCTCCGCGTCGGGGCGGTCAACCCGAACCTGTTCCAGGACCCCGACTACAAGCTCGGCTCGCTCACCCATCCCGACGCCGCCGTCCGCGCGAAGGCCACCGCGCACATGCTCGAGTGCGTGGAGATCGCGACCGCGCTCGGGTCGACCGCGCAGTCGCTGTGGCTCGCGGACGGGACGAACTACCCCGGCCAGGACGACCTGCGCGCGCGCCGCCGGCGGCTGCTCGGCTGCCTCGAGGAGGTCTACGCCGCGCTGCCCGAGGAGCAGGAGCTGCTCGTCGAGTACAAGTTCTTCGAGCCCGCGTTCTACGCGACCGACCTCGCCGACTGGGGCTCCGCCGTGCTCGCCTGCATGCGGCTCGGCGCGCGCGCCCGCGTGCTCGTCGACCTCGGCCACCACGCCCAGGGCACCAACGTCGAGCAGATCGTCGCCTTCCTCGCGGAGGAGGACCGGCTCGGCGGCTTCCACTTCAACAACCGCAAGTACGCGGACGACGACCTGATCGTCGGCTCGGTCAACCCGTTCGAGCTGTTCCTGATCTTCACCGAGCTCGTCGCGACCGGTGCGCCGCTGCCGCGGCTGACGATCGACCAGTCGCACAACGTCGAGCCGAAGGTCGAGGCGATGGTGCTGAGCGTGGTCAACCTGCAGGAGGCGTACGCGAAGGCGCTGCTCGTCGACGCGGGCGCCCTGCGCGCCGCGCAGGAGGCCGGCGACGTGCTCGGCGGCCACGAGCTGCTGCTCGACGCCTTCCGCACCGACGTCCGCCCGCTGTGCGCGCGGGCGCGCGCCGCCCGCGGCGGCGCCGAGGACCCCGTCGCCGCGTTGCGCGACTCCGGCTACGCCGGCCGCGTGGCCGCCGAACGCGATGCCCAGGAGATCACCCGATGAGCACCCTGACCCCGCTGATCGACGAGGTCGACGACCTCTGGCCCGCCGGCGGCGCGCCCGGCGACCTGCTCGACGAGCTGGTCGTCGCCTCCCACCTGCTCGGCGCGAACCGCGCCGTCTCCAACTTCGGCGGCGGCAACACCTCGGCGAAGGGGACGGCGATCGACCACGCCGGCCGCGAGGTCCCGGTGATGTGGGTCAAGGGCTCGGGCTCCGACCTCGCCACGATGGGTCGCGAGCACTTCACCGGGTTGCGGCTCGACGAGGTGCTGCCGCTGATCGAGCGCGAAGCGATGAGCGACGAGGACATGGTCGCCTACCTCGCCCGCTGCCAGCTCGACCCCGCGATGCCGCGCTGCTCGATCGAGACGCTGCTGCACGCCTTCGTGCCGGCGCCCCACGTCCACCACACGCATCCGGACGGGATCAACGTCCTCGCCGGGAGCGCCGACGGCGAGCGGCTCGTGCGCGAGTGCTTCGGCGACGAGGCGGCGTGGATCCCCTACATCCGCCCCGGCTTCGCGCTCTCCAAGCAGGTCGGCGAGGCGGCGCGCGCGAACCCGGACCTCAAGCTCGTCGTGCTCGCCAAGCACGGGCTCGTCGTGTGGGGCGACAGCGCCGAGGAGGCGTACCGGCGCACGATCGAGGTCATCAACCGCGCCGTCGCGTTCGTCAACGAGCGCACGCGCGACGCGGAGCGGTTCGGCGGCTCGTCGCCCGGCCGCGTCCCGGAGGCCGAGCGCGCGGCGCTGCTGCGCGAGCTGCTCCCCGCGATCCGCGGCGCGGTGTCGAGCGAGCGCGCCAAGGTGCTCGTCGCCGACACGTCCGAGCGCCCGCTCGAGTTCGTCTCCTCGGTCCAGGCCGAGCGGCTCGTCACCGTCGGCGCCCCGTGCCCCGACCATCTCGTGCACACGAAGCGCGTCCCGCTCTGGATCCCCTACGACCCGGACGCCGACGACGCGGAGGCGCTGCGCGCCCGGATCGCCGAGCGCGCGGACGCGTTCCGCGCCGACTACCGCGCCTACGTCGACGCCCATCGCGACGCGGACACGGAGCCGGCCGACCCCGACGCCCGGATCGTGCTGGTCCAGCACGTCGGGCTCGTCGCGGCCGGCACGACGACGAAGAACGCGCGCATCGCGCGCGACCTCTACCACCGCGCGATCGAGGTGATGGCCGGCGCGGAGGCGCTGGGCGGGTTCGTCTCGCTCGACGCCGCGGAGAGCTTCGCGATCGAGTACTGGCCGCTCGAGCTCTACAAGCTCGCGCAGGCGCCGCCGCCCGGCGAGTTGCAGGGCGCGGTCGCGCTCGTCACCGGCGGCGCCGGGGGGATCGGGCGCGCGATCGGGGACGCGCTCCATGCCGCGGGCGCCTGCGTGGTCGCCTTCGACCTCGACCGGGCGGGCGCCGCCGAGGCGGTGGCGGAGTTCGGCGACGACGGGCTCGCGGTCAGCGGCGACGTCACGAGCGAGGACTCGGTGCGGGCCGCCTTCGCCGCGGCGGTCGAGCGCTTCGGCGGCGTCGACATCGTCGTCTCGAACGCGGGCGTCGCGTCGAGCGCCGCGCTGGAGGAGACGACGCTCGACGAGTGGCGCCGCAACCACGAGATCCTGGTGACCGGCTACTTCCTCGTCGCGCGCGAGGCGTTCACGGTGCTCAAGCGCCAGGGGCGCGGCGGCAGCGTCGTCTTCGTCGCCTCCAAGAACGCGCTCGTCGCCGGCAAGAACGCGGCGGCCTACTCGTCGGCGAAGGCGGCCGAGCTGCACCTGGCGCGCTGCCTCGCGGAGGAGGGCGGCGCCGACGGGATCCGCGTCAACACGGTCAACCCGGACGCGGTCCTCCAGGGCTCGCGGATCTGGGACTCGTCGTGGCGCGAGGAGCGCGCCGCCGCGTACGGGATCGAGCCCGACGCGCTCGAGGAGCACTACCGCAACCGGACCACGCTCGGCGTCAACATCCTGCCCGGGGACATCGCCCAGGCGGCGCTGCACTTCGCCTCGCCGGCGCGATCCGGGAAGAGCACCGGCAACCTCCTCAACGTCGACGGCGGCGTGCCGGCGGCGTACGCGCGCTGACCGCGCGGCTCGTCAGCCCAGCGAGCACTCGATCAGCCGGTCGAGCACCGCCTGGGTGTCGGCCGGATCGCCGGCCGCGCGGCGCTGGAGCCCCGCGCCGCCGCCGGTCTCCACCAGCGCGCGGAGTCCCTCCAGCTCGGTCTCGCAGCCCAGCTCGCGGGCGCTCGGCCGCGCGAGCTCGAGCGTCCGCTCCAGCAGCTCGGGTACGGGCCGCAGCCGGCCGTCGTCGTCCGGGAGCCGCGCGTCGACGCCGTTGCGCGCGGCGCGGAAGCACGCCTCCTCGAGGATCTCCGGCGGCGGTCCGGGCACCGGGTCGGCGAGCGCCTCGTGGCGCGCGAGCGCGTGCACCGCGGCGACGAGCGCAGCGGTGTGGGCCGGCGTGGCCTGGACGTCGAGCGCGCGGATCTCGACCGTCCCGAGCTTCGGGTGCGGGCGCAGCTTCCACCAGTGGAACGTGTAGTCCGGGACGTCGGCGACGGTCGTGAGGCGGCGCGCGAACGCGGCGAAGTCGTCGTAGTCGGTCATCGCGCGCGGCGCGCCCGAGCGGGGCCAGGCGCGCAGCGTGATCTCGCGCGCCGAGGCGAGGTCGGTGTCGCGCCCGTGGCGGTACGGCGCGTTGGCGCTCAGCGCCTCGAGCAGCGCGAGATGGCGCCGCATCCCGTTGAACGCGCGGATCGCGGTCTCGGCGTCCGGCATCCCGACGTGCACGTGGAGCGCCGAGACCGGCGTGGCGATCGCGTCGCCGAGCAGATCGCGGACGAGCTTGTAGCGCTCCTTGTCGGTGATCTCCGCGTCGCCCTCCTCGGCGGTCGGATGCGTGCCGCTGCCGACGACGCCGGTGCCGGTCGCGAGCACCGCCCCGCGCAGCTCCCGCAGCACGCCCATCGCGTCGGCCACGGTGTCGCAGACGTCGGTGATCAGCTCGAGCTGGCAGGCGTGCACCTCGCGCTCGACCTCGCCGCGGGCCGGCGTCTCCAGCCGCTCGAACACCGCCCCGCCGCTGTTGCGCAGCGCGCCGGTCACGGGGTCGACCAGGTGCAGCTCCTCCTCGACGCCGAGCGAGAACGGATCGCCGGCGCCGAAGCGCCCCGGGTCGAGCGGATCGTCGGCCATGCCTGGCGGTATCCCCGGAAACGGCGTCAGCCGAGCACGAGCGCGGGATCGGTCGTCAGCAGCTCGGTGCGGTGGACGAGCGGCGGCGCCGCGAGCGGGACGCCGTCCGGCGCGACCGCGGCCGGCACCAGCGCGAGCCCCTCGCCGGCCGCGACGAGCGCGAGCAGGCCGCCGACGTCGAGGCCGTCGTAGCGCGCGGCGGCGCGGAAGCCGTCCGCGCGCGCGAGCACGGCGACGGCGGCGAGCGACGCGCCGATCGCGGGCGCGTCGATCCAGCGCGCGTCCGCGAGGTCCTCGAGGCGCAGCCCGCGCGCGCCGGCGAGCGGATGGCCGGGCGGGAGCGCGACGGCGAGCGGCGCCTCGCGCGCGGCGGCGACGGGCAGCCCGGTCTCGGGGAGCGGCAGCGGGTCGCCGGGCGCGGCGACCCCGTCGACGACGCCCGCGTCCAGCGCGCCGGTCGCGACGGCGGTCGCCACCGCGTCGCGCTCGCGCACCCGGACCGTCGCGGTCAGCGCCGGGCGCGTGCGCCTGGCGGCCGCCACGACGGCGGCGGCGGCAGGCGGCGGCGAGCGGCGTGGCGCCGACGACGAGCCGGCCGCGCGGGCCTGCCGCCACGCGGATCACGTCGGCGCGGGCCGCGTCGAGCCGCAGCAGGATCGCGCCCGCGTGCTCGAGCAGGCGGGCTCCGGCCTCGGTCGGCGCGACCGGGCGGCGCCGCACCAGCGTGGTGCCGAGGTCCGCCTCGAGCGCCGCGACGTGCTGGGAGACGGCCGACTGCGTGTAGCCGAGCTCGCGCGCGGCCGCCGAGAACGAGGCGCGGCGCGCGACGACGGCGAGCGTCCGGAGGTGACGCGGGTCCATCGGCATCAGTATCCCTGATGATCAGACCGCGAACGATCGTTGGACGTGAACGCCGGCCGGCTCGAAGATGGCGTCCATGCCGATCGCCACCCTCGCGCTCGTGGGCGACCGCTCGCCCGCCGTCCGCGCCCATACGCGCATCCCGGGCCTGATCGACGCGCTCGCCGCGCGGGACGGGCTCGTGCTCGACCCGTACTGGATCCCCTCGGAGGACGCGACCGACGCCGATCTGGAGCGGTTCGACGGGATCTGGCTCGTGCCGGGCAGCCCCTACCGCAGCGCCGACGGCGCGGTCCGGGCGGCGCGCCTCGCGCTCGAGCACGGGATCCCGTTCCTCGGGACCTGCGGCGGGTTCCAGCACGCGGTGCTGATGCTCGCGCGCGAGCGCTGCGGGCTGGGCGCGGCCGCGCACGCCGAGTACGGCCCCGAGGGGGAGCTGGTGATCGTCCCGCTCGAGTGCTCGCTCGTCGGCCACGAGGGCGCGATCCACTCGGCGCCGGGCTCGCGCTTCCGGCGCATCATGGGCGTCGAGCGCAGCCTCGAGCGCTACCACTGCTCCTACGGCATCGACCCGGCCTACGTCGACCGGCTCGCGGCGGCCGGCGTCGTCTTCGGCGCGCACGACGACGCGGGCGACGTGCGCGCGCTCGAGCTGCCGGACCACCCGTTCTTCCTCGGCACGCTGTTCCAGCCCGAGCTGGCGGAGGCCGCCCGCGCGCACCCGGTGATCCGCGCGTTCGCGAGCGCCTGCGCGACGCGGGCGGCCGCGCCCGTCACGGCGCGGTGAGGACCTCCCGCAGCTTGTCGAGCATGCGCTGCTCGCCCTCGCTCACGCGGACCGCGTGAAAGCCGAGGAAGCCGCCCTCCTTCGCCGCGTCCGCGGCGGCCTGGGCGGCCGCGAGCAGCCACTCGCGCATCGCCTCGGCGTCCTCGGGCGACGCCTTCTCGGAGACGATCCGGTTCACCCCGCCGAGCTCGTCGAGGATCTCGACCCCCGCGTTCGCCGCGCCGCTGGGCTTGAAGCCGGAGAGCGGGTTCTTGCGCTGCCGCGCCTCGGCCACGACCTCGTCGGCCACCGCGTCGACGAGCTCGCCGCGCCCGCCCTGCTCGGCGGCGCCCATCACGGTCTTCAGCGTCGCCGAGCTCTCCTTCACGGCCTCGATCGGCCCGCCCGGGTCGGCGAGCGAGATCGCCATCCCGGCCACGAACGGCGCGCGCTTGATCCGCGTCCACTCCTCGTCGGTGAAGTCGGCCTTCGACGTCATCTGCGCCTCCATGGTTCGATGTGCGGGCGGGATCTTCGCGCATCAGAGCTCCGCGAGGGGTCGCGTGTTCAGCGACGTCGGCCGCGGCGGCCGCGCCGCGGCGCGCCGTGCGGACCGCGTTCGGCATGTTGCCCAGGCCCGCGACGGAGTGCGCGTCGGTCGAGCAGACGATCCGCGCCCCGGCGGCGATCGCCTCGGCGACGTGGGTCCCGCTGAGGTCGAGCCGCGCCGGCAGGCCGTTGACCTCGAGCGCGATGCCGCGCTCGACGGCGAGCGCGTAGGCGCGGTCGAGGTCGAGCGCGTTCTCCGGCCGGCGGCCGATCATCCGCCCGGTCGGGTGGCTGAGGCAGCGGACGTAGGGGTTGTGGAGCGCGGCCTCGACGCGGGCGGTCATCTCCGCGCGTGGCATCCGCTGGCCGCCGTGGACGCTCGCCTGCACCCAGTCGAGCTCCGCCAGCACGTCGTCGGGGAGGTCGAGCCGCCCGTCCGGGAGGATGTCGCACTCGATCCCGCGCAGGACGCGGAACGGCGCGAGCAGCTCGTTCGCGGCGGCGATCTCCTCGCCCTGGCGGCGGACGTCGTCCGGCGTGAGGCCCTGGACGGCGCCGACCGCCGGCGTGTGGTCGCAGATCGCGATGTAGTCGTAGCCGCGGTCGATCGCGGCGCGCGCCATCTCCTCGACCGAGGCGCGGCCGTCCGACCAGGTCGTGTGGCAGTGCAGGTCGCCGCGGATGTCCCGCTCCTCGACGAGGTCCGGGGGCGCGCCGCGGAACGGCGCCTCGCGCAGCTCCGGCGGGCACCAGGGGATGCCGAGCGCCGCGTACACGCCCGCCTCGTCCGGCGCGTCCGGGAGCGGCTCGAGCGCCTCGACGTAGGCGGGCGCGCCGGTCGCGCGCAGCAGCGCGGCGCCGAACCGCTCGGGCGCCGCGACGACGAGCTCGACGGGGACGCCCTCGACGGTCACGCCGACGGCGCGCCGCTCGTCCTGCTCGAGCAGCGCGACGATCTGGGGCAGGGCGGCGAAGCGCGCCAGGAGCGGCTCCGGCTCGTCGCGCCGCGGCGACGACCGCGAGCCGCTCGCAGGCGTCGCGCCAGCGGCGGACGTCGCCCGCCGGCTCGCCGCCGAGCGCCGCGGCGATCGCGGCGACGAGCTCGCGCGCGAGGTTCAGCATCAGCGCCCGCTGCGGCCGCGGCTCCGGGTCGCGCGCGAGCGCGTCGAGGAGCTGCGCCTCGAGCTTCGGGCCGACGCCGGGCACGCTCCGCAGCCGCCCGGCGGCCGCCGCCTCGCGCAGCTCCTCGGGGGTCCGGACGTCGAGCGCCTGCGCGATCTCGATCGAGCGCCGCGCGGTGAGCCCGAGGTAGCGGCCGAGCCCGACCAGCCCGGGGCCAGCTCGCGCTCGAGCTCGGCGAGCTCCGCGATGTCGCCGGTCTCGACCAGCTCGCGCAGCCGCGCCTCGATGCCCGGGCCGATCCCGCGCAGCTGGCGCACCCGCCCGGCGCTGACGAGCCCGGCGACCGGGACCGCCGCGTCGCGGATCACGTCGGCCGCGCGGCGGTACGCGCGGATCGTGTACGGATTGGCCTCCGAGAGCTCCAGCAGCACGGCGAGGGCGTCGAGGCGGTCGGCGATCTGCGCGTTGTCCACCGCGGGATTGTGCCCCTCTAGGCTGGCGGCGTGCGCGCCGTGGTGTACGAGGCCTTCGGGCGGATGCCGTCCGTCGAGACCGTTCCGCGACCCGGAGCCCGCGCCGCACGGCGCGGTCGTCCGCGTCGAGGCGAGCGGGCTCTGCCGCAGCGACTGGCACGGGTGGATGGGCCACGACCCGGACATCCGGGCGTTCCCGCACGTCCCCGGGCACGAGCTGGCCGGGGTGGTCGAGGCGGTCGGCGCCGAGGTCGCGCGGTGGCGCCCGGGCGACCGGGTGACGGTCCCGTTCGTGTGCGCGTGCGGCAGCTGCGAGCAGTGCCTCGCCGGCGACCACCAGGTCTGCGACCGCCAGACCCAGCCCGGATTCACGCACTGGGGCTCGTTCGCCGAGCTGACCGCGATCGGCCACGCCGACGTCAACCTCGTCGCGCTCCCCGACGGGCTCGAGGCCGAGGCGGCGGCGGTCCTCGGCTGCCGCTTCGCCACCGCGTACCGCGCGGTGCTCCAGGTCGGGCGCCTGCGCGCGGGCGAGTGGGTCGCCGTCCACGGCTGCGGCGGCGTCGGGCTGTCGGCGGTGATGATCGCGGCGGCCGCGGGCGCGCGGGTGATCGCGCTCGACGTCGCCGAGCCGGCGCTGGCGTTCGCCCGCGCGGTCGGCGCGGAGGCTCGCCGTGCCGGCGGGCGCCGACGTGCGCGAGCTGACCGGCGGCGGCGCGCACCTGAGCGTCGACGCGATCGGCGCCGAGGCGTCCTGCGCCGCGTCGATCGCCGGACTGCGCAAGCGCGGGCGCCACGTCCAGGTCGGCCTGCTGCCCGAGCCGCCGCGCGTCCCGATGGACCTCGTGATCGGCCGCGAGCTCGAGCTCCTCGGCTCGCACGGGATGGCGGCGCACGCCTATCCGGAGATGCTGGGGCTCGTCGCGGCCGGGCGACTGGCGCCGGAGCGGCTGATCGCGACGCGCATCGGGCTCGGCGAGGTGCCCGCGGCGCTCGCCGCGATGAGCGACGGCTCGCCGACCGCGATCACCGTGATCCGCCCGGGTTAGGCGGCCTGGGCTTGGCCGCGCGCGCCGGCGCGACGGCGGTGACGACGCTCGAGTTCGGGCCCGATGACGGCGGCCACCACGAGCTGCACGCCCTGCGCGGCGGCGCGGGCGCAGCCGAGCCGCACGGCGGTCGTGACGTCGCCGGCGAGGACGTGCCGGCGCCAGGGGGTGAGGGTGTTGCGGTCCAGTCCGACGATGAGGTAGGTCATGCCCCCTCCTTGGGGGTCGCGCCTGGGTCTCACCAAGGAGAGGCGCGAGCCGTGCCCGTGATACCCCGAGCTGCGCGAGACCGGCGAGGACGGCGACCGAGCAGTCTCAGGCGAATCCCAGCAACGCGAGCCACCCTCCTGCGAGTCAGGCATCGAGACCAGGAGGACCGATGAGGAGACAGCACCTGATCGCCGGCGCCGTCACGGCGGCCGCGCTCGCCGGCGGCGCGGCCGGAGCCGTCGCGGCCACGGACGACCACAAGGCGGCCGAGCAGAGCATCCTTTCCGACGCGGCCAAGCGGCTGGGCGTCAGTGCCGACGAGCTGCGCTCGGCGCTCTCGAAGGCCGAGGACGCGCAGCTCGACGCGGAGGTGAAGGCCGGCCGGCTCACGCAGGCGCAGGCCGACGCGATCAAGCAGCACCGGCAGGCCGACGGCAGCGTGCTCGGCCCCGGCGGCCCCGGCGGTCCCGGCCACTTCGGCCCGGGCGGCCACGGCCACGGCGGGCCCGGCGGCCCGTTCCTGCTCGGCGACGCCGCGAAGGCGATCGGGATCGGCGAGGACGCGCTCGTCACCCAGCTGCGCGACGGGAAGAGCCTCGCGGCGATCGCGAAGGCCCACGGCAAGACGCTCGCCGACGTCAAGGCCGCGGTCAAGGCGGCGGCGACGAAGCGGCTCGACGCCGATCTGAAGGCCGGGCGCATCACCCAGGCCCAGCGCGACGAGCTGGCCGGCCACCTCGACGAGGCGATCGACCATCTCGGCGACGCCCGCGACCGCGGGCCCCACGGCCGCGGGCCGTGGGACCACGACGACGACCGGCCCTAGCCGATCACCCGGCGCCGGCGCCGGCGCGACGGTCAGCGGCTCACGCCTGGGGGCGGTAGGCCATGTAGAGCACGCCGTTGTCGTAGGACTCGCTCGTCGCGAGCGCGAGCTTGCCCGGCGCCGCGCCCTCGGCGAACAGCCGCGGACCGGCGCCGAGCGTGAGCGGGTAGACGAACAGATGCAGCCCGTCGATCAGGCCGTCGGCGAGCATCGCCCGGACCAGCGTCACGCTGCCGCTGACGTAGAGGTCGCCGGCGACCTCGTCCTTCAGCCGGCGGAGCCGCTCGGGGTCGTACGGCCCGACGATCTCCGAGTTCCGCCACGTCCCCTCGGTGAGCGTGCCCGAGACGACGTACTTGGTCGTGTCGTTGAAGAACGGCGCCCCGGGATCGTCCTCCACCGTCCGGGTCGACCAGGCCGGCTCGAACATCTGGTAGGTCACGCGCCCGAGCAGGATGCCGTCGCAGCGTCCGGTGACCGCGGCGAGCGTCTCCCCCATCTGCGGGTCGAAGCCGTACTCGAACGTCCAGGTCGGCGCGTCGATCACGCCGTCCAGCGTCATGAACTCGTGCACGTGGACTTCACCCATGGCGAACCTCCGTCTCTCGCTTGCCGGCCGCCATTGTCGCGGGATCGGCGCCTACGGCGTCAGCTCGGGGATCCAGTCGCCGTGCGCGTCGAGCAGCTCGTCGACCAGCGCGGCGATCTCGTCGAGCGAGAGCTCCGCCGCCGTGTGCGGATCGAGCATCGCCGCCTGGTGGACCGCCTCGCGCCGGCCGGTGAGCGCCGCCTCGACGGTGAGGCCCTGGACGTTGACGTTGGTCTGGATCAGCGCGGCGAGCTGGCGCGGCAGCGCGCCGACCGGCTGCGGCTCGATGCCGCCGGCGCCGGCGACGCACGGGACCTCGACGCAGCAGTCCGCGGGCAGGTTGTCGATCAGGAGCCCGTCGCGGACGCGGTTCGGCACGTTGCCGTTGAAGCGGAACGGCACGCCGGTCTCGCACGCCCGGATGATGTCCGCCCCGTACTCGTGGCTCCGGGCGGTGGCGACCGTGCCGCCGCCCTCGAGGTCGGCGCGGAGCGCGTCCCACTCGGCGAGCTGCGCCTCGCAGCGCCGCGGGTACTCGTCCAGCGGCACGTTGAACCGCTCGATCAGGTCGTCGCGGCCGTCCTTGATGAACCACGGGCCGTACTCGGCGAAGTGCTCGGAGGACTCGGTGACGAAGAAGCCGAAGTGCTCGAGCAGCTCGTAGCGGACGCGGTTGTGCTCCGGCGGCGTCACCCGGCGGAGCGCGGGGTAGAGATCCTCACCGGCGCGCGTCAGCTCGAGGAAGAACGCGACGTGGTTGATCCCGGCGACGCGGTGGTCCACCTCGCCGGCGGGCAGCCCGAGATCGGCGGCGAGCTCGGCGGCGGTGTGCTGCACCGAGTGGCACAGCCCGACCGTCCGGATGGAGCTCGCCTCGGCGACGGCCCAGCACAGCATCGCCATCGGGTTGACGTAGTTGAGCAGGAGCGCGTCCGGGCTCAGCTCCTCGAGGTCGCGGCAGACGTCGAGCAGCACCGGGATCGTCCGGAGCCCGCGCATGATCCCGCCGATGCCGATCGTGTCGGCGATCGTCTGGCGCAGCCCGTAGCGCTTGGGCACCTCGAAGTCGATCACCGTCGCCGGCCGGTAGCCGCCGACCTGGAACGACGTGACCACGTAGTCGGCGCCGGCGAGCGCGGCGCGCCGGTCCTGCGTGGCCTCGACGGACGCCCGCGCGCCGTGCGCCTCGACGAGCCGGCGCGCGACGATCTCGGCCGTGGCGAGCCGGTCCGCGTCGATGTCCATCAGCGCGAACGTCGTCGTGTCGCGGAGCTCCGGCAGGCTCAGCACGTCGCCCACGAGGTTGCGGGTGAAGACGGCCGAGCCGGCGCCGACGAAGGCGATCCTCGGCATCAGGGCCTCCGGCTCGTGCTGCCGGCCGGGAAGCGCGGCAGGTCGTCGGTGATCTCGTAGTAGTCGCCCCTGTCGGCGACGAAGATGTGGGCGGCGGTGCGGAGCCCCGTCGGCGCCATCGAGGGTGCCGGCGGCGATCGAGATCCGGTCGGAGCCGGACCGCCGCCAGAACAGGCTCGCGCCGCACGTGCGGCAGAACCCGCGCTCGCGGTCGTCGGCCACGTACCACGCGAGCGTGTCGCCGGGCGCGACGACCAGGTCCGCGGCGGCCACCTCGGTGTACGCGCCGACGTGACCGTGCTGGCGCCGGCAGCGGCTGCAATGGCAGACGACGACGTCGCGCAGCGGCGGCGCGGCGGTGAAGCGCACCGCGCCGCAGAGGCACCCGCCGGTCCGGCCTCGCCGCATCGGCCATCGCGCGAGCGTACCGATCGGCGCCGAACCCCCGCGGCCCGCGCGGCGTACATCTCCGTGACCTCGAACCCGTGTCCCCAGTCGACACCGGAGGTGTCCCATGCGCATCGGCTTCGTGCTCCTGTTCTCCGTGATCGCGGCCGCGTCGCCGGCTGCGGCGGTGGCGGCGCCACAGCCGCCGGCGAGCCGGCGAGCGCGTCCGCGACGCTCGCCGCCAAGCCCGCGACGGTCAGCACCCGCAAGGGCCAGCTCGGCACGTTCCTCGTCGACGGCAAGGGCCGCACGCTCTACCTGTTCGAGAAGGACACCGGCAAGCGCAGCCGCTGCTCCGGCGCCTGCGCGCAGGCGTGGCCGCCGCTGATCTCGCGCGGGAAGCCCGTCGCCAAGGGCCGCGCGAAGGCGTCGCTGCTCTCGACCAGCCGGCGCGCGAACGGCAGCCGCCAGGTCACCTACGGAGGCCACCCGCTCTACCGCTTCGCGCCCGACACGGCGCCCGGCCAGACCCTGGGCCAGGGCGTGGACGGGTTCGGCGCGCTCTGGTGGGTCGTCGCGCGCTCGGGGAACGCGATCACCTCGAGCAGCTCGCCCGGCTACTGAGCTGACACGATCCTCCCGTCAATCACGGCGGGAGGATCGGATGTCCAGCTGGTCGAGGGTGAACGTGTCCGGGCTGCCCGAGATCCCGGCGTTCGCCCATGCGTCGGTCGCAGGCGACCACGTCTACGTCGCCGGGATGCTCGGGCTCCGCGACGACTTCGGCGGCATCGTCGACGGCGGGATCGCGGCCGAGACGATCCAGGCGTTCCGGCACGTGGAGCGGATCCTGCAGGCGTGCGACGCCTCGATCGCCGACATCGTCAAGGTGAGCGTCTACCTGCCCGACCTGGCCGAGTGGGACGCGATGAACCGCGCCTACCTCGAGGTCTTCGGCCCGCACACGCCGGCGCGGATCGCGGTCGGATGCGCGGAGCTGCTGTTCGGCGCCCGCGTCGAGTTCGACTGCGTCGCCTACCGCCCCGCGGCGAACAGCGCGTAGACGGCGGCGCAGCGGCGCATGGCCGCCTCGTCGATGTACTCGCCGGGACCGTGCGAGACGTCGAGCCGCCCGCCTCCGTAGGCGAAGGCCGGGATGCCGAGCTGGGAGTACCAGCGCGTGTCGAGCACGCCGGGGCAGAGCTCGAAGCGCGCGGGCGCGCCCGCCACCGCCTCGACGCATCCGGCGAGCGCCCGCGCGGCCGGGTGCGACGCGTCGGTGCTGCCCGACGGCTGGGCCTGCAGCACCTCGATCGTCACCTCGGCGCCGGCCGCCGCGGCCGCCCGTTCGACCATGCCGGTCAGCCGCGCGAGCTCCTCGTCCAGGTCCTCCTCGGGGTTGAAGCGCCGGTCGAGCGAGAACCACGCCGAGCCCGGGACCGCGTTGAAGCCCGCGCCCGCGCCCGCCTGCCCGCCGACGACGAGCATCGAGCCCGCCGCCTCCTCGCTCTCCGCCGGGAAGCGCGTCCGCTTCTGCAGCAGCTCGTGCGAGAGCGCGGTCAGCGGCTCGGCGATCCGGATCATGTGCTCGAACGCGTTGACGCCCTGGTGGACGTACCCGACGTGGGCCTCGCGCCCGGCGGTCTCCACCCGCAGCGTGATCGCGCCGCGGCTGGCGTGCCAGATCACGCCGCCGGTCGGCTCGGCGGTGAGCATCGCGTGCGCGGACGGGTCGATCAGCCCCGCGGCGCGGAGGTGCCCGGACCCGGCCGTGCTGCCGGTCTCCTCGTCGCAGACGCCGTGGATGACGATCCGGCGATCGCCGAGCAGGCCGAGCTCGCGGGCGGCGACGGCGCCGTAGAGCATCGCCACCAGGCCGCCCTTCATGTCCGCGGTCCCGCGGCCGCTGATCCGGCCGTCGCGGCGCTGCGGCTCGAACTGCGCCCGGCTCTGCGCCGGGACGACGTCGAAGTGCCCGTGGAAGTAGACGAGCTCCGCGCCGTCGCCGACGCTCCCGCGCACGATCGCGGGATCCTCGAGCGCGCCGGACGGGGCGAGCTCGATCAGCTCGGGTGCGATCCCGAGCCGCTCCATCGCGGAGCGCAGCAGCTCCGCGCAGCGGCCGAGCGCGCGGCCGGGCGGGTTCTCGGTCGGGATCCGGACGAGCGCCTCGAGCAGCTCCGCCATCGCGTCCGCCCGCGCGTCGAGCCACGCCTGCACCTCGCGCTGCGCCATGCGCGGGAGGCTACGGGAGCCGCATCAACTGGCTCACGCTGAAGGCGGCGCCCTCGGGGTCGGCGAGCACGGCGCGGCGGAACGGGCCGGCGTCGGCGGGCGGATCGAGCACCCGCCCGCCGCGCTCCTCGGCCGCCGCCGCGGCCGCGTCGGCGTCGGCGATCCAGAAGTCGACCGCCCAGCCGGCGGACCCGTCGCCGCCGGCCAGCATCGCCGCGACCACGTCCCGCGGGACGGGCTGCTCGGGCTCGCCGCCGACGAAGCCCGGAAGCCGGAACAGCGTCATCGGGCCGCTGGCCTCGGGCTCCCAGCCGAACAGCGCGCCGTAGAAGCCCGCGGCGGCGTCCTCGTCCTGGGTCTGCAGCGCGCTCATCGCCCACGCGCTGGGCTCGTTGACCAGCTCGGCGCCCGCTGCGGGCCAGCGGCTCCCAGGCGCAGAACACGGCGCCGCCGGGATCGGAGAGCACCGCGAGGCGCCCGGCGGGCGCCATGTCCATCGGCCCGGCGACCAGCGCCCCGCCGGCGTCGGCGACGCGCGCGGCGGCGGCCTCCGCGCTGTCGACGCGCACGTTGGTGATCCATGCCGCCTCGACGTCCGGGCCGGCCGCCGTGCGCGAGCCGATGCCGGCGACCTCGCGGCCGCGGAGCCGCGCGACGGCGAAGCTGACCTCGGGATCGGTCTCGAACGTCCAGCCGAACACCGCGCCGTAGAAGTCCATCGCCGCGGAGATGTCGGCGGCCAGGCAGGTGACCGAACAGGGCACGCCGTGGGGGAATCCGTCTCGCTCGCTCATAGGCGGACCATATCATCTACTTGGAGATCCGTAGTAGTGACTACGTATGTACGATGACGGGATGGCCCGCACCCGCAGCTACGACGACGCCTGCGGGATCGCGCGCGCGCTCGACGTGATCGGCGAGCGCTGGGCGCTGCTGATCGTGCGCGAGCTGGTCCTCGGGCCGAAGCGGTTCACGGACCTCCAGACCGGGCTGCGCCGGGTCAGCCCGGACGTCCTCTCCCAGCGGCTGCGCGAGCTGGAGGCGGCGGGCGTGATCGAGCGGCGCACGCTGCCGCGGCCGGCCGCCTCGCGCGTCTACGAGCTCACCGCGCGCGGGCGCGCGCTCGAGCCCGCGCTGCACGCGCTGGGGCGCTGGGGCAGCCGCGAGCCGATGCCGGGCGACGCCCCGGTGCTCGGCGCCGACGCCGCGGTGGTGGCGCTGCCGTCGCTGTTCGACGCCGACCGCGCGGGCGACCTCGACGCGACGTTCCAGCTCGAGCTCGACGGCGACGAGTTCGTCGCCGGCGTCGCCGGCGGGCGTCTCACGGTCGCGCGCGGCCGGGCGCCCGCTGCGGACGCCGTCATCGCGACCGACCCGGGCACGCTCGCCCAGATCCTCTGGCACGAGCGCCCGCTGCGCGACGCGATCGCGGCGGGCGAGGCGACGGTCGCGGGCGACCGCCGCGCCGCGGATCGCTTCCTGCGGCTGTTCCCGCTCCCGGCCGGATGAAGATGCCCCGGCGGGGTGGCGCCCGAGGCCCTCACCGGGGGCTCGTTCGCACGTTCGTGCGATTGTCGTACCATCTGTCCTCATGGGCGACGACCGCGACACCTGCGACCTGCTGTGCCTCGACCTTGAGAAGGCCGAGGTGCTGCGCCGGTCGCTGCCGCCGGCCGACGAGCTCGAGACCACGGTGCTGCCGTTCAAGGCGCTGACCGACCCGACGCGTGTCGCGATCCTGCTGTCGCTGCGTGACGGCGAGACCGCGTGCGTCTGCGATCTCGCGTGGATCGTGGGCCGCGACGAGAAGCTCGTCTCGCACCACGTGCGCCTGCTCAAGGGCCTGGGCGTGGTGCGCTCGCGCCGCGACGGGCGGATGGTGATGTACGAGCTCACCGATCTCGGCGCGGGGCTGATCGACGCGTTCCGGGCACGGCAGCCGGGCGCCGCATGAGCCCGCTCGAGCTGCCGATGGCGCCCGCCGCGCCGGAGCAGGAGGCGCCCGCGCCTGCGCACGCGCGCCGCTTCCGGGTCGAGGGGATGGACTGCGCCGCGTGCGCGAGGACGGTCGAGCGGCGGTCGCCGCGCTGGACGGCGTGAACGCCGCCCAGGTGTCGTTCGGGGCGGGGACGCTCTCCGTCGACGGCGATGCGCCCGCCGCGCGCATCACGGGCGCCGTCAGCCGCGCCGGGTACCGCGCCCGGCCGGCGGAGCGCCGCGCGGGCGCGACCGGCCGGGCGCCGTTCTGGCGCCGCGACCTGCGCGCCGCATCGACGACCGCCGCGGTCGTCCTGCTGCTCCTCGCCGTCGCGTCGTCGCTCGCCTCCGCCCCGCGGGCGGTGTCCGAGCCGCTGTATCTGCTCTCGATGGCGGTCGGCGGCTGGCCGATCGCGCGCGCTGCCGCCGGTGCCCTGCGACGCAGGACCCTCGACATGAACGTGCTGATGGCGCTCGCCGCCGTCGGCGCGGTCGGCATCGGCGCCTACGCCGAGGGGGCGTGGGTGCTGGTGCTGTTCGGCGTCGGCACCGCGCTGGAGAGCCTCGCGCTCGATCGCAGCCGGCTGTCGGTCGAGTCGCTGATGGAGCTCGCGCCCGCACAGGCGCGCGTCGTCTCCGGCGGCGCCGAGCGGCTCGTCGACGCCGCCGAGGTGACGGGCGGCATGCACGTCAGCGTCCGGCCCGGCGAGCGGCTCGCGCTCGACGGCGTGGTGACGGAGGGTGCGTCCAGCGTCGACCAGGCGCCGATCACCGGCGAGTCGGTGCCCGTCGACAAGCTGCCCGGCGACGACGTGTTCGCCGGCACGCTCAACGGCCACGGCGCGCTCACGGTCCGCGTCACCCGACCCGCGGCCGAGTCGACGCTCTCGCGCGTCGCCGCGCTGGTCGAGGCCGCGCAGGCGAGCCGGGCACCGGCCGAGCGGTTCATCGATCGCTTCGCGCGCATCTACACGCCGCTCGTCTTCGCCGCGGCGCTGGCGCTCGCGACGGTGCCGCTCGCCTTCGGCGGCGACCTCGACACCTGGACCTACCGCGGTCTCGCGCTCCTGATCGTCGCGTGCCCCTGCTCGCTCGTCATCTCGGTCCCGGTCGCCGTGGTCTCCGCCGTGGGCGGCGCCGCCCGCCGCGGCATCCTGATCAAGGGCGGTCAGGCGCTCGAGGATCTCGCCGAGGTCCGGGCGGTCGCGATCGACAAGACCGGCACCCTGACGCTCGGGCTCCCCCAGCTCACCTCGCTCGTCGCGATCGACGGCACCGATCCGGACGAGGCACTGCGCCTCGTCGCGGCCGTCGAGCGCAACTCCGAGCACCCCCTGGCCGCCGCGCTGCGGCGAGCGGCGCGCGAGCGCGGCGCCGACGACCTGCGGCCCGACGAGTTCCAGGCCCTGCCCGGGCGCGGAGCCACCGCGTCGGTCGCCGGCCGGCGGCTGTGGGCCGGCGGCCCCCGGCTCGTGCAGGACCGCGCCGGCGAGCCACCAACGGGCATGCGCGAGCTCCACGAGGCGGGCCAGACCGCGATCGCGCTCGGCGAGGACGACCGCGTGCTCGCCCTCTTCGGCCTTGCGGATCAGGCCCGTCCGGAGTCGGCGCAGCTCGCCGCCCGGCTGCGCGACGTCGGCGTCCGTCAGCTCGTCATGCTGACCGGCGACTCCGAGCCGGTGGCCCGCGCCGTCGCGCGCCGGGCGGGCATCGACACGTTCCGCGCCGGGCTGCTCCCGGCCGACAAGCTGGCGGCCGTCGAGGCGATGCGCCGCGAGCAGCCCGTCGCGATGGTCGGCGACGGCGTCAACGACGCCCCCGCGCTCGCCGCGGCCGACGTCGGCGTCGCCATGGGCGCCGCCGGCAGCGACGTCGCCCTGGAGAGCGCCGACGTCGCGCTCATGAGCGACCGTCTCGACCGCCTCCCGGAGGCGATCGGCGGCGCGCGCAAGGCGCGCTCGGTGATGCGCGTCAACGTGATCGCATCGCTCGTCGTCAAGGGCGTGCTCGTGCTGCTCGCACCCTTCGGGCTCGTCACGCTGGTGCTCGCGGTCGCCGCCGACATGGGCATGTCGCTCCTCGTGACGCTCAACGCCCTGCGGCTGCTGCGTCCGTCTACGCGACGACCTTGAGCGCACTTCCGTAGGGGAATCTCAACGGATCACGGTGATCGTGCCGCTCGGCGTGGCGGTCCACAGCTCCCGCCCGACGTCGGCCATCCCGGCGACCCCGGCGGCCGGGAGCTCGATCGCGCCGCGCCGCCTGCCGGTCTCAGGGTCGAGCCGGAGCAGTCGATCGCGGGTGACGTCGCCTGA
Organism: uncultured Solirubrobacteraceae bacterium; assembly: GCA_963724145.1. Classification (GTDB taxonomy): domain Bacteria; phylum Actinomycetota; class Thermoleophilia; order Solirubrobacterales; family Solirubrobacteraceae; genus DASQMT01. The sequence goes on along the minus strand of CAVRTO010000035.1, from coordinate 79,736 downwards.
CTCCGGCGCGGATACCTGCACCCAGAGCTCCCCCTCCCGTCCCTGCACCCAGCCGATGTCCTTCCCGGCTGCCACGCGCCAGGCGAGGCGACCGTCCGAAGGGTCGAGCAGGGCCAGCCCGCCGCGGCCGAGCAACAGCATCAGCCGGCCCGACGGACCAGCGAGGAGGTACGCGGCAACCGGGGCGCGGACGCGCTCGGCGCCGGCGGCCCGGCCGTCCCGCGCGTCGTAGCGCACGAGGCGGCCCGAGGCGGACAGCGCCCAGACGTCGTGCTCCGTGATCACGATGCCGCGTGGATCGCCGGCGGGCGTGCCGAGCGCGATGTGCAGGCCGGGCGAATCCGTCCGCGGATCGACGCGCAGCACCCCGTCGAGCCCGACCGCCCAGACCGCCCCGCCGACGATCCGCACGTCGGCGGGCACGAAGCGAGCGCCGGTGTCCGTGCGCATCGGGATACGCGCGACGACGCGATTCGTGCGGGGATCGATGCGCAACAGTCGCACGGGTCCCTCGCCGCCGCCGTACTGCAGGTCGCCGGCGACCACCCAGACCGCACCGGCGCCGGCGGCGACCCGCGCCTCGCCGCCGACGGGGATGCGCGCGATCACGCGCCGCGTGCGCGGGTCGATGCGCAAGACGTCACCGCGGATCGGATCCGCGCTCCACACGGAGCCGAATCCGGGGGCAAGTGACGACAGGCCGTCCGCGACCCGGTACGTGCCCACCACCTTCGGCGCCTCCGGCTCGCGCTCGCCGCGCAGCTGAAGCGCTCCGAGCGCGACCGCCACTGCAAGCAGGACCGCGAGCGCCACGGCGGCGACCGGCTCAGGGCCAGGGAGACTGCGCCGCGCACGCACGAACCCCAGTCCGACACGCCCGCGGCGCTCGTCCTGCAGCGCCACGTCGCGCAGCTGGAGCCGCAGCTCGGTCACGAAGTCGTCGGTCATCGATGCACCCCCATCCACTCCCGCATCGCGGCCAGCCCGCGGCTCACCCGCTTGCGTACGACCGCTTCAGACGTCTCGAGCTCCCGCGCCAACTGCCCGTACGGGCGCTCGTCCACGATGTGCGCGGCCACCGCGTCGCGCTGGTCGGGCGCCAGGCGCTCCATCAGCAGACGAGCGTGATCCGGCTCGCCGAGACCGTCGATGCGCGCGAACTCCGCGTCGGTGAGCTCGATCCGTTCCATGCCCAGCCGCCGCCGCATGCGCCTGTCCGCATGGCCGCGGCGCTGCGCGTCAGCAAGCTTCTTCGCGGCGATCCCGTACAGCCAAGCGGTGGCCGAGCCTGCCTCCGGGCGGTAGCGGTGGCGGCTCGCCAGGGCGGCGGCGAAGGTCTCGGCGCACAGGTCCGCAGCCAGCTCGGGATCACGGGTCCGGCGCACGAAGTAGCCGAGCAGCGCCCGGACGTGGCGGCAGTAGAAGACCTCGAACGACGTGGCGTCGCTCCGGGGCAGCAGCTGCTCATCGGAAGGGTCCGACCTACGCATCACGACCCTGTTCGCAGAACGCGAGATGGTGTGACCGGGAATTGTCGCGGGCGCAGAAGCGCGCCGTCCAGTCCGATCGTGGTCACAAACCGGCGGCGCGCGCGAACAACCGGCTGTACACCACCGGAAAGGACGCCATGCGCACCCACTCACGCAGGGTCTGGCCGCTCTTCGCGGCCGACGCCGTGCCCGCCATCCTCGCCCTCTTCGTGTTCGACGGCGTGATCGCCGGCGTGCTCGCCTTCGTCGCGCTGCTCGGCCTGCTCGGCTGCGCGATCTACGGCCTCGCCGGCGAGAAGGTCCAGGACGGCGCCGGCGGCATCGCAGGCGGCACCGGATACTGACCGACCGCGCCATCCACCCCGATCGTCATCCGCCGGTGGGCGGTGGCGCGGCGGGTAGTTGCACCGTGACGCAGAGCCCACCGGCGGCCCGGGGGGTGAGGGTGAGGGTTCCGTCGTGGGCCAGGGCGATGCTCTTGACGATCGCCAGCCCGAGGCCGACGCCGGCGTGGTCGGTGCGGATGCGTTCGGTGCCGCGACGAAACGGCTCGACAAGCGTGGCGACGAACGGCGGGGTGAGCTTCTGTCCGGTGTTCTCGACGGTGAGCACTGCAGTGTCGGGGTGAACGCTGGTCGTGACCCACACGGTGCCCTCTCCAGGCAGGTTGTGGACGATCGCGTTGTGCACGAGGTTCGTCGCCATCTGCTGCAGGAGGGCGGGCGAGCCGGTGGTGGGGGTCGCGTCGCCGGAGGTCTCGATGGTGGCGCCGCGTTCTTCTGCGAAGGGGAGGAGCGTTTCGGTGGCTTCCTCGGCGATGAGCGACAGGTCGACGTGTTCTCGGACGAAGGACCGTTGGTCGGCGCGGCTGAGCAGGAGCAATGCCTCGGTGAGGTCGATCGCCCGGGTGTTGACGGCGTGGAGGCGGTCGACAAGCTCGCCGTTGTCGCGGTCCGGATCTCTGCGGGCCACGTCGAGCAGCGTCTGCGTGACCGCCAGCGGGGTGCGCAGCTCGTGGGAGGCATTGGCTGCGAACCGCTGCTGTTCGGCGACGTGTGCTTCGAGCCGTGCAAGCATGGCGTCGAAGCTGTCGGCGAGCTCGCGGAACTCATCTCTGCGGCCGTGCAGCCGGATCCGGTGGGCGAGCGATCCGGTCGCGGCCAGGCGTGTGGCGTCGGTGATGCGACTCAGGGGGGCGAGCATCTGGCCGGCGAGAAGCCACCCTCCCAGGAGCCCGAACAGGAGCAGGAACGCCAACATGATGGCCGCCTTCGGAGCGAAGGCGTCCAGGAGGTCGGAGCGGGTGGGACTGAAGGGAGTGAAGCCGCCGGGTCCGCGCAGGGCCTCACGATCGGGCACGTAGCGCAGCAGGAACACCCACACGACGGCGAGCAGCAAGCCGCCGGCGAGCATGATGAACCCGGCGTAGCTGAGCGTGAGCTTGAGGCGAACGCTCAAACCGGGGGCTCTATCCACGGTCTCCTGCCTCGTGCCCGGTGTCCGGTTGGGTGTTGATGCGGTAGCCGGCGCCGGCGACGGTGGCGATGATCCCGGGTTCGCCGAGGCGTTTGCGGAGGGCCGACACGGTGATGCGCACGGCGTTGGTGAACGGGTCGGCGTTCTGATCCCATGCCCGTCTGAGCAGCTCCTCGGCGCTGACGACGCCGCCTTCGGCGGCGACGAGGACCTCGAGCACGGCGAACTGCTTGCGGGTCAGCGCGACGTAGCGGTCGTCGCGGTAGACCTCGCGGCGGAAGGGGTCCAGTCGCAGGCCGGCGATCTCCCGCACGGGTGGTCTGTTGTGAGCGCGCCTGCGGTCGAGTGCCCGGAGGCGGAGCACGAGCTCCTGGAGCTCGAAGGGCTTGGTGAGGTAGTCGTCGGCGCCGAGCTCGAACCCGGTGGTCTTGTCGTCGAGACGGTCGGCGGCCGTGAGCATGAGGATCGGCATGCCGCTGCCGGAGGCGACGATGCGCTTGGCGATCTCGTCACCGGAGGGGCCGGGGATGTCGCGGTCGAGGACGGCGATGTCGTAGGCGTTGACGCTCAGCAGCTCCAGCGCGGCGTCGCCGTCAGCGGCGATGTCGGCCGCGATCGCCTCCAGGCGCAGGCCATCGCGGATCGCGTCCGCCATGTAGGGCTCGTCCTCGACGATCAGCACACGGATGCCCCGATGCTACGAGCCGGCGCATATCGCCGGCGTATCGAAATCCTCATACGCGCCGGCAACACCACGCTGCCTTCAATGGCGGCGTGACCCACAGCAGACCGGCACGAGCAACGACCCGGCGGACCCGGATTCGCAGGCGCCGTGCTGCCGGCGTGCTCGTCGCCGTCGTGGCGATCGCCGCAGCTGCCGGCTCCAGATCGCCGGTGTCGTCGTCCTGGACGGTGCGCTTGCCCTCCCCGGCATCCTCGCCCTCGTCGGCCGCAGCTCCCTTCGACGGCTCCCGCAACGAGCAGCGGCATCCGCTCGGCGAGGCTGACGGTTCCGTCCCCGCCGGCACAACGGTCTTCGATGACGAGGTTCCGGGTGTCGCCGAACTCGATTCCGCGCTCCTCGGCGCCCTGCGCCAGGCCGCGACGGATGCCGCGGACGACGGCGTCGAGTTCGTCGTCGACAGCGGCTGGCGTTCGCCGGCGTACCAGGCGCAGCTCTTCCGAGAGGCCATCTCCAAGTACGGCTCAGAGCAGGAAGCTGCCCGCTGGGTGGCCACCCCCGACACGTCCGCTCATGTGTCGGGAGACGCGGTCGACCTCGGGCCCTCCGATGCCGCGGCGTGGCTGTCCGCACACGGCGCCGAGTACGGGCTGTGCCAGATCTACGGCAACGAACCCTGGCACTACGAGCTGCGCCCCGAAGCCCGCGAACACGGCTGCCCTCCCCCGTACGCCGACCCGACGCAGGATCCGAGGATGCAGCAGTGACCGGCAGGCGTCCCTCATTGGTCGCCCTTGCGCTGGTCGCCCTGATCGGCGCGGGCTGTGGTTCGAACGCACCTTCCGAGACCGGCAGCGGCGGCAACAAGAACGCCACCGATCGGGACAAGGCGCTGGCGTTCGCAGCGTGCATGCGCGAGAACGGGGTCGCGGAGTTCCCGGACCCGGACGCGTCGGGCGGGCTGACCATCGATGGGATCGTGAACGGCTCGTCGCTGGACCCGAGCACCCCGGCGTGGAAGGCGGCCATCGGCGCGTGCAAGGACCTGCAGCCACCGGGGTTCACGGGCCGCGAGCGGAGACCCGAGCAGCAGGACGCGGCGCTCGAGTTCGCCCGGTGCATTCGCGAGAACGGCGTGAAGGACTTCCCGGACCCTGCACCGGATGCGCCCCTCGTCGACACGAATCGGATCCCGTCCTCCGCGACGAGCGGTGGCATGACCATGCTCAACGCCGCGATGCGGAAGTGCGGCGCTGCCCTCTCTGACGAGCTGGGAGTGAAGCGCCCGTGAGGCGGAAGACCTGGGCCCCGGCCGTGGCGGCCGTCCTGGTCGTCGCGACCGTCACCGGGGGCGTGGTCGTCATGGCCGGCGGCGGGCAATCGATCGCGGTCGCGCAGGACGCACCGGCGAACACCGCGAAGGTCGAGCGGGGGAAGCTCTCGGCCACGGTCTCCCAGACCGGGACCTTGACCTACCGGGCGCGACCGGACGGCTCGTCGTACTCCGTCATCAACCGTGCCGGCGGGACCTACACCGAGCTGCCCGAGAACGGGGACGAGGTCGGCTGCGGCGGCGTGCTCTATCGGGTGGACGACAAGCCGGTGCTGCTGCTGTGTGGCACGGTCCCGGCCTATCGCGACCTGCACACGGGCGACGCGGGCAAGGACGTCCGTCAGCTCAACCGGAACCTGCACGTGCGCGGTGCCGGCGACGCCTTCACCGCCAGGACGGAGAAGGCGCTCAGGGAGCTCCAGCGCCGCAAGGGCGTTCACGCGACCGGAGCGCTCGCCCTCGGCGACGCCGTGTTCGTTCCCGAGGCGGTGCGGATCGCCAAGGTCACCGGCGCGCTCGGCGGATCCGCCCGGCCGGGCGCGCAGGTCATGAACGCCACCTCCGACAAGCTGCACGTGCAGGTGAACCTCGATCCGTCCCAGCAGGGCGAGGTCGAGAAGCGCGACCGCGCCCAGATCACGCTGCCGGGCAACACACCGGTGGCCGGAAGAGTCGAGGGGTTCGGCAGAGTCGCGCAGACCCCGGCCGGACCGGACAGCAAGCCCGTCGACGCCACCGTCCCGACCTACATCAGCCTCGACGACCCGGACATGGCACGCGGTCTCGACCGGGCCCCGGTCCAGGTGGACATCACGACGAAGGGCGTGGAGAGCGCCCTCAGCGTCCCGGTCACCGCGCTGGCCGGCAAGTCCGGCGGCGGGTTCGCGGTCGAGGTCGTGCGCGCCGGCGGGCGACGCGAGCTGGTCGCCGTGACGCTGGGCTTGTTCGACACCGGAGGCGGCCGGGTCCAGGTCGAGGGCGATCTCCGCGCAGGCGATCCAGTGGTGGTCCCGTCGTCGTGAGTGACGAGGCGGTTCTGGAACTGGACGGGGTGACGAAGGTGTACGGCGAGCAGCCTCCCGTGGCTGCCCTGCGGGGGGTGTCCCTCTCCGTCCGGCGGGGCGAGCTCGTGGCGATCGTCGGGCCCTCCGGGTCGGGCAAGTCCACGCTCCTGCACGTCATGGGAACGCTGGAGCGGCCCAGCAGCGGTTTGGTCCGGATCGGCGGGGTCGACGCCGCGCAGCTGAGCGACCGCGAGCTGTCGCTGCTGCGCGCCCGGCAGATCGGGTTCGTCTTCCAGCAGTTCTTCCTGGCCGAACACGCCACGGTGCGCGAGAACGTCGCCGACGGGCTGCTCTACGCCGGCGCCCCGGCCGCCGAGCGGGACCGCCGCGCGGATGAGGCGCTCGAACGGGTCGGCCTCTCGGCACGCGCGAACTTCAAGCCCACCAGGATCTCCGGAGGCGAGCGGCAGCGGGTTGCGATCGCGCGGGCCCTCGTCGGGCCCCCGGCGATCGTTCTCGCCGACGAACCGACCGGCAATCTCGACAGCACCACCGGCGCATCGATCATGCAGCTCATCCGCGAGCTCAACGCCGCCGGCGCGACGATCATCATGATCACCCACGACGCCGGTCTCGCCGACCAGCTGCCTCGCCAGATCCGGGTGCTGGACGGCCAGGTGGTCTCCGATACGGGCCGCGATCGCCGCATGCGCGTGCCCGTGGACGGTGCGGGGGCGCAGGGAGCGATGCCGTGAGCGCGAACGGCGGACGACTGCGGCTGAACGACGGGCTGCGGGTGGCGAGCGTCGGGCTGCGCGCCCGGCCGCTGCGCGCCGCGCTGTCGGCGCTCGGGATCGCGATCGGAACGGCGGCGATCGTGGCGATCCTCGGGTTGTCCTCCTCCTCGCAGGCCGGGCTGCTCGCGGAGATCGACCGGCTCGGCACCAACATGCTGACCGCCGAGGCCGGACAGAGCCTCACCGGACAGGACGCGCAGCTGCCTCTTGAAGCGCCGGCGCGGATCACGCTCCTGGACCACGTCCAGCGGCTGGCACACACCGCTCTGGTCAAGGACTCCTACGTCTACCGCAACTCGATGATCCCGGTGGGCAACACCGGCGGCCTCGAGGTGCAGGCCACCAGCCTGAACCTGCTGCCCGTACTCAACACCGGCGTCGCACGCGGCACCTGGCTCAACGAGGGCACCGCCCGCGAGCCGGTCGCGGTGCTCGGCTCAGCCGCCGCGCAACGGCTGGGCATCGACCGCGTCCACGCTGATCAACGGATCTGGCTGGGACACCAGTGGTTCAACGTCGCGGGCATCCTGAAGCCCTCGCCACTGGCGCCCGACATCGACAACAGCGCGCTGATCGGCTATCCGGCCGCCCAGAGATACCTCGGCTACGTCAGCCTGGTCCGCGGCGAGCAGGAGGCCGGCCCGCCGAGCACGATCTACGTGCGCGCCGCCACCGGTCACGAGGCGGCAGTGCAGGCGCTGCTCGCGCAGACGGCCAACCCCGAGGCACCGAACGAGGTCAACGTCAGCCAGCCGTCCGACGTGCTCACCGCCCGGGCCGCCGCGGCCGGGGCGTTCGACAGCCTCTTCCTCGGGCTCGGAGTGGTGGCGCTGATCGTGGGTGCTGTCGGCGTCGCCAACATCATGATCATCTCGGTGCTCGAACGCCGCTCGGAGATCGGCCTCCGCCGCGCCCTGGGCGCCACGAAGGGCCAGATCCGGACGCAGTTCCTCGCCGAGTCGATCCTGCTCGCGCTCATCGGCGGCGTCGTCGGCGTGCTGGCTGGGATCGCGGCAACGGCCGTCTACGCCGGCTCGAAGAGCTGGGCCATCGTGATCCCCGCCGAGGCGTGGTCGGGCGGCATCGCCTCGGCCATCCTGATCGGCGCGATCGCCGGCCTGACGCCGGCCGTTCGAGCGTCTCGGATGCCGCCCACCGTGGCATTGCGGACGGCATGAGCGCTCGTGCCAATCATACAGCGCGACGCGGCGCGCTGGTCGTGTTCCGCGATGCCGCTACGCGACCGGCAGCCCAGCAGTGGCCTCAGCCGCCGTTGTGGTTGACGACCTCGACGTTGTGGCCGTCCGGGTCGAGCACGAACGCGCCGTAGTAGCCCGGGTGATAGACCGCGCGCTCCCCCGGCCCGCCGTGGTCCTCGTAGCCCGCCGAGAGCGCGGCGGCGTGGAACGCGCGCACCGTGGCGTCCTCGCGCGCGGGGAAGGCGAGGTGGACGTGCTCCGTGAGCGGCCGCTCGTCGCGCACGAGCGAGAAGCTGAAGTCCGGGCCGGAGAGCTGCACGCGGCCGGGGTCGTCGTGCGCCAGGCGGAGCCCGGCGTGCGGCGCGATCGTCGTGTAGAAGCGCCGTGAGGCCTGCGGGTCGCGGACGCGGAGCCACAGGTGGTCGATGCGGCCGTCGGGCACGGGGCGCTCGCGGTCGCCGTGGACCGCTTCGACGCTGTTGCCGTCGGGGTCGAGCAGGAACCCGCCGTAGTAGGTCGGGCCGTACTGCGTGCGCGGCCCCGGCGCGCCGTCGTCGCGGTACCCCGCGTCGATGCCCGCCTGCCAGAACGCGTCGACCTGCGCGCGGTCGCGGGCGCGGAAGCCGACGTGGAGCCCGCGGGTCAGCGGATGCTCCGGGTCCGTCGGCCCGATGGCCCAGTCCTCCCACTCGACCAGCTCCGCGTCCGCGTGGCTGGGCTCGACGCCCAGGGCGCTCAGGACGGTGCGATAGAAGCGCTCGGAGGCCGCGAGGTCCGAGACGGCGATGCCGACGTGGTCGAACACCCGGCCGAGGGTACCGTCGGAACTCGACACTCGGGTGGAGCCCGCCCCCGCCTCCGGTCGCGCTGCTGCTCACGCCTGCCGCGCGTGACGAGCACCCGTCGCCAGTGTCATCCGCATTCGTAGGATGCAGCGCTGTGGGTGACCACCTCATCGTCATGTACTCCGCGATCCGCGGTTGCGCCGGGTACGACCGCCACGAAGCTCCATCGATCCGATTGGAGGGCTCCTCGGTGGTGCGTGACACCGAGCATGGCCGTGCGGTCATCGCGCAGATGTCGCGCCGCCAACGGACGCTCGAGGAAGCGATCGACGCGGGGAACCTCGCGCTGAGTGCTGCCGGAGTCACCAAGGCCATCCGCCGCCAGGCGCGCGCGGCGTGTGAGGACTACTTCTACAACCGGCTCGGCCTGACGCCGACTGACGAGCTTGACGGACGGGCGCCCCGCGAGGCCTCGCTCGAGCTCTTGGCCGATCCGATGTACCGGGCGCTCGAGAACGTCGTCGAGCTCGTCGTCGACGGCGACTACGAGGAGCTCCACGAGCTGTCGCACGAGCGACTCGCCGTCGAGGACATGCGCCGTCGGGTCGAGGAGGACTGCCCCGAGTCGCTGGTGCTGCCGCCGCGTGAGGTCTATCGGGTGGAAGCGATCGCGAAGTCCGACGAGCCGGACGACGCCGGATGGACGTACTTCCTGGACCTGTGGACGGAGGACGGACCGGCGCGCCTGCACATCGAAGGCGAGCTCGTCGAGACGAACGAGCGCTTCGAGGCGACGTTGACCGACATCCTGCCCTGACCCGCGGTTGCGCGACGGGTCGAACTCCGCCCCCTTAACGCGGAAAGCCCACCCGTGGGTGGACTCTCGGCCATCGGAAGATCAGGCGGCTATCGCGGGAAGGGGACGTTCAGTGAAGGTCTCGCCCTCGGGTTGCCCTCGCTATCCGACCCCGTAAGGGTAGCGTGCTCGCGCGCCGCCGGCGCACGTCAGGTGCCGCGGGACTCGGCGAGCCGGCGCGCCCAGTAGCGGAACCAGTCGGGGCCGTAGGGGACGTAGACGCGGGTGGGCACGCCGCGGTCATGCAGCTCGTCCAGCGCCTCGGGGCGCACGCCGAGCAGCTGCTCGACCGTCACAGGCCCGTGCGCGAGCAGCAGCGCCTCTCGCAGGCGGCCGTCGTGGGTTGCCATCGACCACGCCGCGCCGCGCTCGGCGAGCCGGAACCCGAGGCGCAGGAACGCGACGTCGGTCGGCTCGCCGAATGGATGGGCGCCGGTGGCCTCGACGTAGGCGCCCTTGACGAGCCGGACGTGCACGCCCGCGTCGGCCAGCGCGTCGATGTCGGCGGGCGAGCGCACGAGATTCGCCTGCACGGTGGCTCCGAGCCGCTCGGCCAGGCCGCGTGCGGCGACGGCCAGGACGCAGCCTTGAACGCGATCGGCGAGCGCGGCCTCTTCCGCGCCGACCTGCACGCGCCGGCCGACAGGCAGCGCGTCCGCGATGGCCGCGAGGCGATCGGCGGCGTCCGACGCATCGGCGCCCAGCGCGAAGTGCGAGAGATCCAGCGACAGCCAGACGTCCGCCGGCGGTGGCGGCAAGGCCGCAACAAGCTCGAGGTAGTCCTCGAGCACCTGGTCGGCGACCGCCGGATCGCTCACCCGTTCCCCGAACAGGTCGACGCTCACGCCGTGGCCTCGCTCAAGCAGCATCGCGACAGTGGCGAGTGCGTCGCCGCGCGACCTGCCGGCGACGTAGCGCGACGCTGCACCCCACGCCGCAGGCTCGCCGCCGGGCACGCGCTTGACGGCGCGCTCCAGCCGCCCGCTGGTCGCCAGGCGAAACAGGACGCTACGGCCGAGCCCCATCCGCGCATCCTCGCAGCAGACCGGGCGCCCAGATACGCCGAGCTACCGGCAGGTCATCGTGCCTGGAACCGATCATGCGTCGCGATCGCCGGCGCGACCCGTCGCTGACGCGACCAGTCGATCTGATGGTCGTACAGCCAAGCCTGTCTGCGGACGGCGCCCGGGCGGGAGCCGAGCGAGGTCACGAGCGGGAACATGAGATCGCGGATGCGGCGCGCCACCGGTCCGGCGGCCTTCGCGTCGCCCGTGCGCTTGCCCCACTTCACCACGCGGTCGACACGCGCACGGCGCGCGGACTCGTAGGCGGCGATGGCCGTCCGCGGGTCGGCCCGGTGGGAGAGGTGCAGACCGAGCACCGCGGCGTCCTCCCAGGCCAGCGAGACGCCCTGGCCCGTGCTCGGCGAGACTGCATGGGCGGCATCCCCGACGAGCACCATGCGGTCACGCTGCCACGAAGGCACGCGCGGCAGCTCGAGCTGCTCGCCGCGCAGAACCGGTCCGTTCGTCGCCCGGACGATCGCCGCCGCGGGTGAGTCGTCATCGTCGAGCAGCGCCGCGAGGTCCTCGATCACCTCGCTCGACGGCCGATCGATCGGGAGGCAGACCGGCGCGGGTGGGTTCGCGAACCACCACACGTGCCCGGCGGGGTCGACCGCGTAGCCGAAGAAGCACCGGCGACCCCAGATCATCCGGTAGTCGCCGTCGGCCGCGGCGGCCGACAGATCGACGCCCGGCACGGCAGCCGTGAGCGCACCGACGTTGCCGAGGCCGGTCGGGCGCGGCGACGGCGCGGACGGGTCGATCAGCTCTCGAACCCGCGAGCGGAGCCCGTCGGCGCCGACGAGCAGATCCGCGGCCTGCTCCGTGCCGTCGTGGAAGACGGCCGTCACCCCGTCCCGCCCGGGCGCGGCCTCGATGAGCCGGAGGCCGTGGTGCACGGGGATCCCCTCGTCGAGCGCGCGCCGGCGGAGCGCGTCGTAGAGGTCTGCGCGAAGCACGGTCCTGGGCGCCCCGTCCACGCGGGGCCCGAGCGGAAGGGAACCGAGGTCCTTGCCGGTCCCGCTCGCGAAGCGGATCGTGCGCGTGACGAACCCGAGATCGCGGACGGCGTCGTCGATGCCGATGGCCGACAGCGCGTTCAGCCCGTTGACGGCCATGGTCAGGAACGCGCCCTGGTCGAGACCCGCCGAAGCGCTGTAGGCCTCGAACACCTCGACCTCCCAGCCGGCCCGCCGCAACGCCAACGCGCCGGCAGTCCCAGCCGGTCCCGCTCCTATCACGATCGCCTTGCGCATCTCTCTCCTTAGTTCGTTCGGCAGAACGAACTTATCAGAGGACCTACACTCACGTCGATGGGTGCCGAGGCGGAGCCGAGCAAGCCGCGCGAAGCGCTCGTGGAGGACATGCACCTCGCGGGTCGCGAGATCAGCACGGCCGCGGTGAACTTCCACGCCGTCGTCGCCGCGCGTCGCGGACTCGCTCCGACCGACACCAAGGCCGTCGACCTCCTGTTGCGCGAGGGTCCGCTCACGCACCGTGAGCTCGGCCGGCGCACGGGGCTGGCCCCGGCGTCGGTCACCGGCCTGATCGACCGCCTCGAACGCAAGGGCCTCGTGCGCCGCGACGCGCACCCCGACGACGGTCGGCGCATCCTCATCGTGGCCGATCCCGAGGCCGCGTTCCGGGAGATGGCGCCGCTGTTCGGCGCCTGGGTCGCCGAACTCGAAGAGCTCTACGGCGGGTACTCCGACCCGGAGCTGAGGGTCATCGCCGACTTCATGCACAAAGCCGCCGCGCGACAGGCGGCGCTCACGACCGAGCTCGCCGAGAGGCGGTAGGTTCCTCACGAGGGCCATGTGCGCGGACGTCACCCGGGACGCGTTGACCGCCGAGGATGCGCGAATCCTCGCGCTCGAGACGGCGCGGGTTGCCGGGCACACGCTCAAGGTCATGGTGCTGCACCCCGGCAGCGAGCTCGGGGTGGACGAGCTGCGCGAGTGGGTCGGCGCCCGGATCGGGCGGCTGCCGCGGCTGACGCAGCGGCTGGAGCTGCAGCCCGACGGCGGTCCGCCGTCATGGGTCCCCGATCGCGACTTCGATCTCACACGGCACGTGCGGCGGGCGGAGGGCGCCGCCACGCTCCCCAGTGCGATCGCGGCGATCATGGAGCGGCGGCTCGATCGGAGCGCGCCCCTGTGGAGCCTCGAGCTCGCGGACGCGGGCGAGGAAGGCAGCGTCGTCGTGCTGAAGATCCACCACGCGCTCGCCGACGGCACGGGCGCGCGGAAGATCGCCTCCGTCCTGCTCTGGGATGTGGAGGACCCGCCTCCACGACCACCGTCCCAGTCGGCGCCGGCGGCGGCGGCCGACGGCCCGCTGCATCGACGCTTGACGGACCTCCGGCACGTCGCGGCTGCGCTGGAGCGGGAGCTTGCGCCCGCCGCGTCGCGCTCGGCGCTCGCGCAGCGCGTCGGGGCGGAGCGCGTGGTGGCCTTCGCGTCGATCCCTCTGGCCGAGCTGGAACCGCTCAAGCGAGGGTTCGCGACCCGGGTCACGATCAACGATCTGGTTCTGGCCGCGACGGCCGGGGGCCTGCGCCGCTGGCTCGAGCACTGCGATGCGCCGCTCCGCGCGGTGCGCGTCAAGGTGCCGGTGAGCCTGCACGGCCCGGGAGAGCTCGGCGAGGCGCTCGGGAACGCGGACTCGTGCTTCTTCATCGACCTGCCCGTCACCGAGCCCGACGCCACGCAGCGGCTGCTCGCGATCGCCGCGGAGTGCGGGGCGCGCAAGCGCGCCGGCGACGCGCGGCAGCTCGACGCGTTCCTGCGTGAGATCGCGGCGCACTCCCCGGCAGCCGGTCGCGCCGCCGTCCACTGGACGATGAGCCCGCACGTCTTCACGCTCAACGTCTCCAACGTGCCCGGCCCGAGGCATCCCGTGAGCGTCTGCGGCCGTCGCGTCCGCTTCGTCTATGCGCTCGCCGAGGTCGCCGACTGGCATGCGCTGCGGATCGCCGTGTTCTCCGCATGCGGGACCCTCACGTTCGGCCTCTGCGGCGACGCGGAGCACGTCCGCGCGATCGACACGCTCGCGCGGGAGATCGAGGGCGAGTTCACCGCGCTCACGCGGCAGCTGACCAGCTCTGAGGGATCCAACCGCGCGTGATCAGTCGAGCGCGGGCAGGCCGAGGCAGTCGCGGAGCGCGTTCTCCAGCTCGACGGCTCGGTCATCCGTCCCCATCGTTCCGGTGACGAAGCCGAACGCGTAGCGGCCGCGGGGGCTGGCGCCGCCGTAGCTGCCGCCGAGGCCGGCCATCCCGAAGTCCTCGCCGTCGATCGCGAACCCGAGACCCCAGGCGTTCTCGTGACCGAACACGGCATCGGTCCCCTCGCACTGGGCGGTGGTCGCTTCGCGCAGCAGATCCGGCGAGAGGATGCGCCCTCCGAGCAAGGCCGCGTACAGGCCGGCGATCCCGCGTGCGGACCCGTGTCCGTTGATCGCGGGTATCTCCGCCGTCCGCCACCGCGCACCGTTGACGACGTCGGGGTCCCTCGTCCCCGGCGGGTTGCCCATCGCACGCCCGTACAGTGCCGGCCGGCCCAGCACCGAGCGGCGCTCGAACTCCGCGTCGAGCCCGGTCAGCTCGACCACCCGCGCGAGCTCGCCCGGGGGGAGCCCGACGAAGAAGTCGAGCGCCAGCGGCTCGCACACCTCGTCCCTGAGGAACGCACCCAGGCTCCGACCGTCGACGCGTCGCACGAGCTCGCCGACGAGATGGCCGTAGAACAGCGCCGACTCGCCGTGCGCCTCCCCGGGAGGCCACTCCGGTCGCTGCGCCGCAAGCAGCGCACACATGCCGTCCCAGTCGTAGAAGACCTCGGTGCGCGCCGGATGGTCGAGCGCCACGACTCCGGCCTGATGCGACAGAACGTGGCGTACCGTCGCGGGCGCGAGGAACTCGGGCCAGTAGTCCTGGACCGGCGCATCCAGATCGAGCGATCCGCGATCGATCAGCCGCAGCGCGCAGAGACCGGCGAACGGCTTGGTCACCGAGTACGGCTGCACGATGCTGTCGGCCTGCCAGGACCGGCGTCCCGCCGCGTCGGCCGTGCCACCCCAGAGATCGACCACCCACTTGCCGTCGCACCACACGGCGACCGCCGCGCCGGTGCCCAGCTGTGACGCGAGCACCGACTCGAACGCCTGACGGACCGGGGCGAAGCGAGGATCGACGGTTCCACCGGCCTCCACGACCGACAGCATGTCGCATCGGGCCCCGGTGGTCATGCGGACGCGGTTCCGAGCGACCGGCGTGGAGCGGAGAGGGAGGGATTCGAACCCTCGGACGAGGTTGACCCCCGTCACGCGATTTCCAGTCGCGCCCGTTCAGCCGCTCCGGCACCTCTCCAGGAGCGGCTGAGAAGGGTAGCCGCTCTAGAGCTGCCAGCTCCCGCCCGCCAGCACGGGCACACGGTCACCCGCGGGGGTGATCCCGGTGACGGTCAGGTCGTTCGATCCGATCATGAAGTCGATGTGGATCTTGCTCTCGTTCGAGCGCTCGCGGTCGTCGTCGTCGAGCAGGAACGGGAAGCCCTGGCCGAGCGCGATGTGGCTCGCCGCGTTCTCGTCGAGCAGCGTGTCGTAGAAGATCGTCCCGAGCTCGCCGATCCGGCCTTCGCGGTCGACCAGCGCCACCTCGCCGAGCCGCGCGGCGCCGTCGTCGGTGCCGATGATCGTCGAGAGCGTCTCGCCGCCCTCGGACGCCGTCAGCTCGGCGACGCGGCCGGCCTCGAAGCGCACGACCAGGTCGCGCACGACGGTCCCGTCGATCAGCACGAGCGGCTTCGTCGACGTGACCGTGCCCGAGGTGCGCTCGGGGTCGGGCGTGGTGAAGACCTCCTCGGTCGGGAGGTTCGGCATGTGCTCGATCCCGCCGACCGTCTGGAAGCGCGCGGCGCGCCAGCCCGAGGACGGCAGCAGCCCGATCGTGAGGTCCGTGCCGGGCCCCTCGTAGTGGAGCGCGTCGAAGCGCCGCTCCGTCAGCCGCTCGGCGGTGCTGACCAGCGTGTCGGCCCGCGCGCGCCAGGCGGCGACCGGGTCGTCCTCGTCGAGCCGCAGGACGTGGAGCAGCTCGGCCTCCAGCCGCTCCAGCCGCTCGCCCGCCTCGAGGTCCGGGAAGACGAGGTCGGCCCAGACCTGGGTCGGGCCCGGGCAGATCGTCCAGTTGGTCGTCCGCTCGTTCACGACCTTGATCCCCTCGGGCACCGTCGGCAGCCGGTCCTTGCCCACGAGGACCGGGTCGAGGTCGGCCATCAGCCCGGGGGCCGTGGGGCCGGAGATCGCGACCCGGGCGGCGCGCTGCTCGCCGAGCGCGAGCACCCGCTCGCCGTACCAGGGCGGGACGAACTCGAGCGTCTCGGGGCGCGCGTGCTCGATCCGGGCGCGCTTCACGTGGGGGTCGAACCAGCCGACGTCGACGAACTTCGCGCCGTGCCGGTAGGCGCTCGACGCGAGCGCGCGCACGAGCGGTTCCTTGCCGGGCTCGCACCCGATCGCCACGATCTGATCCTGCTGCACATTGGCGCCGAAGCCGATCACGAGATCGGCGAACCGCGCGAGCATCGCCTCGTCCATCCGGGGCAGGCTAGCCATCATGACCCGCTACCCTCGTGTGCGCTCTCGGAGGGGTGCGAGAGTGGTTGAATCGGGCGGTCTCGAAAACCGTTGTGCGTGCAAGCGTACCGTGGGTTCGAATCCCACCCCCTCCGCCTCGCGACAGTGCGCGATCCCGCATCACAGCGCGGGTTGCGCGCCGTCCGTGTGCGCGCCGGAGCGGCTGCGGGACTTGCGTCGCGCGGCGCGTCGTGAGAGCGTCGGGACGCCATCACCGCGAGCCCTACCACTGAGGGGAGCAAGCCGATGGAGTCCCAGCGACGCACCCGCGTCCTGATCGTGGCGAACCGGACGGCGTCCACGTTCCGGCTGGTCGAGGCGGTCCGCGACCGCGCCGAAGCCGGGCCCTGCGAGTTCGCCCTGCTGATCCCCGACGTCACCGACCGCAAGCAGGCCGACTGGACGATGGAGACCGCGCAACGGGTCCTGCGGCCGGCCGCGGGAGGCAAGGTCGAAGGGCTGGTCGGCGGCGCCGATCCGTTCGAGTCCGTCCAGGAGGCGGTGCGGCAGGGAGCCTTCGACGAGATCATGGTCTCGACGCTCCCCAAGCGCATGTCGAAGTGGCTGCGGCGCGACCTCATCCGGCGCGTCGAAGGGCTGGGCCTGCCCGTGACGGCGATCACCCCGCAGACGGGTCAGCTCTCGGCAGAGGACCAGGTGGTGATCGGGATCGGCGGGCCAGGCGGAGGCGGGAGCGGCGCCTGATCACAGGCCGCCGAGGCCGTCCCCGAGGAGCTTGGCGCCGAGCAGCAGCAGGACCACCATCATGATCGCCGCGTTGTTGTCGGCCATGAACTGCTTGACCGCGGCGAGCGGGCGCCCGGCCCGGTCGCCTGCCAGGAGATCGAAGAGGACCGAGCCGGCGACCGTGATCGATCCGAGCGCGGTGAACACGGCGACGGCGATCGCGGTGTCCGCGGCGCCGAGGCCCGCTTCGGCGATCGACGCGGCGGCGGTCAGCATGAGGTCCGGGCTCTCGGCGCGCCCAGGACGACCACGACGGCCACGATCGGGATCGGGCTGAGGGCGACCGCGAGCGGCGGCGGGTTATGATCGCGAGATGCTGCTCAGCCCGCTGAGGCGCGCGCCGATGATGCTGGGCGGCGTCGGCTTCCAGGCCGGCCTGGACCAGGCGCGGCGGAAGCAGCTCGCGGCCCAGCAGCAGGCGAGCGCCGGCGCACCCCAGGCACCGGCGCCCAGACCCGACGTCGTCTAGCAGCTCAAGGCCTTGAAGACGCTGCTCGACGACGGCGCGCTGTCGCCGGAGGAGTTCCAGCTGGCGAAGCGCATGGTGCTGGACGGCTGAGACCGCGATGGCGCTCGGACCCGTCCAGCTCCTCGTCGTCGGCTTCGACCGGCCCGACTTCAGCGGCGAGGTGCTCGCCGAGCTCGAGCGCCTGCGCGCGAGCGACGTCGTCCGCGTCATCGACCTGCTGGTCGTGCACAAGGACGCCGACGGTGTCGTCCGGCGCCTGCACCATTCCGACCTCGCCGCCGCTGACGCCGAGGGCGCCGGCGCCGTCGTCGGCGCCTTGATCGGCCTCGGCGCAGAGCGCGACGAAGCCGAGGGCGACGACCACCCGAACGAGGAGTTCTGGTCGCTGGACGAGGCGATCCCGAACGACTCCGCGGCGGCGATCGCGCTCGTCGAGCACCGCTGGGCGATCGGCACCCGCGACGCGATCCGCGCCGCGGGCGGCGTCCCGGTCGCCGACGCGTGGATCCATCCGGCCGACCTCGCCGCCGCCGGCCTCGTCGACGCCTAGCCGGACCGCGCCGCTGGCCGATCGGCCAGCCCGGTCGCCGCCGACCGCACGCTTTACTTGTCCGCGTGCTGACCGGCATCGTCGTGATCGCGGGCTGCGTGCTCGTCGTCGCGGCCGGCGTGCTGATCGTCGTGCGCTGGGATCGGCGAGCACCGAGCGCCCCGTTCGGCGGACTCCGGCGTCCGGGCGACGCTGGGGCGGCTGGCGCGCTACGTGGGCGTGTCGCTGCTGGCGGGCGTGGGCGCGCGGGTTGATCGCGGCGGGCGCCGGAGGCCGCCTGGTGATGCGGCTGCTGGCCGTCACCTCGCCCGACGAGTCGCAGGGCGCGATCACCGAGGGCGACGCGGTCATCGGCGACATCACCGTCGACGGCACGCTCGGGTTCATCGCCTTCGTCGGTCCGGCGACCGGCGTGCTGACCGGGCTGCTGCTCGCGCTGCTGGGTCCGCTCCTGCCGCGCGGGCGCGCCGGCGGCCTCGCGCTCGGCACGGTGCTGCTGGTGCTGGCGGGCTCGCGGATCGATCCCCTGCGCTCGGACAACTTCGACTTCAACCTCGCCGGACCGGACTGGCTGTCGGTCGGTGCGTTCGCCGCGCTCGCGCTGTTCCAGGGCATGGTCGCCGTCGCCATCGCGGCGCGCCTGTCCAGGAACGCGCCCGCGCCGCTCCCGGCCCCGGCGCGCGCGGTCCTCGCCGGCCGCGCCGCGGTCGCCGTCGTGCTGCTGGCGGCGCTGCCCGCGTTCGTGGGCTCGGTGACCGACATCCTGACGTCGGTCTAGTCCTCCGCCGCGTACACCGCCCACGGCTCGTCGAAGCCCCGCAGCTCGCGTTCCCCGCGCGCCTCGAAGCGCAGCTCGCTGCCCACGACGAGGTCCTTGACCGTGTGCGAGCACAGGACCTCGCCGCCTGCGGCGCAGTCCGTGATCCGCGCCGCGAGGTGAACGGCGGCGCCCGCGACGTCGGCGCCGGTGCGCTCGATCTCGCCGGTGTGCACGCCGCTGCGGACCTCGAGCCTGTCGGCGGGCGCGTCCTCGACGATCCGGCGCGCGCAGCGCACCGCCTGCGCCGGGCCGGAGAACACGGCGAGCACGCCGTCCCCGAGCGTCTTGATGACCTCGCCGCCGTGCCCGTCGACCCCGTGCGCACGGCGTCGTGGTGGCGCTCCAGCACGTCGGTCCAGGCGCGGTCGCCGACGCGGCGAGCGTGCGCCGTCGACCCGACGAGGTCGGTGAAGAGCACCGAGGCGAGGACGCGGCTGGAGGGCCGCGCCGGCGCCGTGCCCGTCACGAACTCCTCGATCCGGTCGGCGAGGTCGTCGATGTCGAGCGCGTAGAGGAACAGCGCGCTGGCACCGGGGATGACCGCGAACGACGCGTTCGGCACGAGCGCCGCGAACTCCTCACACGACGCGCGCGGGAACGGGGGCGCGATCGGGGAAGAGGACGAGCGTCGGCGCCTGGACGAGCGGCAGCACCTCCCGCAGGTCGCTCCGCAGCGACATCTCGACGAGCCGGCGCGCCTGGCGCGGCGTGGTCGACGTGCGGATGTAGCGCTCCGCGCGATCGAGGCGGACCGGGTCGTCGATCCAGTTCGGCGTCCACAGGTGCATCATCGAGCGGGGCCAGTCGAGGCCCGCGAGGCTCTCCGCGGCCGCCGCCGCGACCTCCGGCGCGGCCGCGGCGCCGCCGCCCACGGTCGGCGCCACCGCGATGAGCCGCGAGATGCGCTCGGGATGCATGGCGGCGAGCGCCGCGAGCGAGCGCGCCCCGTCCGAGCCGCCGAGCCCGACCGCCTGCTCGGACCCCGCGGCGTCCATGACGGCGAGCGCGTCGGCGGCGTGCGCCTCCAGCGTCAGGTCGTCCTTGATCGGATCGGAGATGCCGGTGTCGCGCCGGTCGTAGCGGATGATCCGCGCGAAGCGGCCGAGCCGCTCGTTGAGGCGATGGGCCTCGGGCAGCGTCCAGACGGTCTCGACGTTCGACGCCGTCGTCCCGCTGAACAGCAGGTCGCACGGTCCGTCGCCGTGGACCTGGTACGCGATCGCCAGCTCGCCGCTGCGGGCGTACTTCGTCTCCGGCACGCGCATCGCCCCCCGGACCCTCTCGCACGGCGCGGTGCGAGTGCAAGCACGCCGGGTCCCTCAGCTTGCCGGGACCGGCGGATCGCGCCGCGCGACCTCCTCGGCCGCCGCCGCGTCGCGGTCGCGGAACCACTGCTCGCCCTCGATCGAGAAGTTCGGGACGATCTTGTCGAGCCAGCCCGGGAACCACCAGTTCGCCTTACCGACGAGCACCATCACCGCGGGCACGAGCAGGCAGCGCACGATCGTCGCGTCGACCGCCACGGCCACGCCCATCCCGACCCCGAACTGCTTGACCGTCGGATCGCCGTTGAGGATGAACGCGAAGAACACGCTGACCATGATCAGCGCCGCCGACGTGATCACCCGCCCGGTGGTGCCGATGCCGGCGATGACCGACTGCTTGTTGTCGCCGCTGGCGAGCCAGTGCTCCCGGATGTGCGTCATCAGGAACACCTCGTAGTCCATCGAGAGCCCGAACAGGATCGCGAACATCATCAACGGCACGAACGACACGATCGGCACCTCTCCCGGCAACCCGACGATGCCCGCGCCCCAGCCCTTCTCGAACACCGCGGTCACCACGCCGAACGCGGCGCCGATCGAGACGAGGTTCATCAACCCCGCCGTGAGCGGGATCACGATCGAGCGGAACGCGAGCAGCAGCAGCACGAAGCTGAGCGCCACCACGACGGCGATGGTGACGATCAGCCGGCTGCTGATCGCGGACGCGAGATCGACGTAGCCCGCCGTCTGGCCGCCGACGTCGACGCTCATGTCGTTGCCCTGCTCGGCCTTCGGGATCGTCGTCGTCGCGCAACCGCTGACCAGGTCCGCGGTCGCGCGGTCGGAGGGATCGGTCGTCGGCGTGAGTTGAGCACCGCGGCGGTGCCGTCCTTGTTGACCAGCGGCTCGGTCACCGACTTGACGCCGGCCGTCTTCTTCAGATCGTCGCGCAGGTCCTGCAGCCGCGGATCGGTCGCCGGCTGCTCGGCCTTCTTGCGCTGGTCCGACGCCTTCGAGGAGATCTGGTCGAGCTGCTTGTCCAGCTGCGGCTGGACCTGGGCCTGCGCCTGTGACTGCGCCTGCGCGGGCGGCATGCCCTGCGCCTCGAGCTGGCCGGCGAGCTGCTGCTCCTGCTGCTGGGCCTGCTTGTTGGCCTTGTCCTTGTCGTCCTGCTCGCCCGAGTTGATCTTGTCGATCTGCTTCTGGTCCGCCTTCGCCGGCTGCTTCGACAGGTCGACGCTGACCAGCAGCGGGCCGTTGGAGCCCGCGCCGAAGCCGGCGGTCATCCCGTCGGACGCGCGCCGCGCGTCGGTGCTCTCGGGCATCGCGCGGTTGTCCTGCTGGCCGAGGTAGAGATCCAGCGCCGGCAGCGCGAGCACGGCCAGCACGGCGATCGCGACCAGCGCGCTCGGCACCGGATGGCCCGCGACGAAGCGGCCCCAGCGGAGCCAGCCGTGCGGTATGGTCGTCGCGCCCGCGGTGCGGGAGCGGAATGCGCAGCCGGTCGATCCGGTCCCCGACGATCCCCAGGATCGCCGGCAGCAGCGTGATCGCCCCGAGGACCGCCACCGCGACGACCAGGGCGGAGGTGTACCCGAGCGTCGTGACCAGCGGGATGCCGACCACGGCGAGCGACAGCAGCGCGACCATCACGGTGGAGCCGGCGAACACGACGGCCCCGCCCGAGCTCGCGGTCGCGCGTGCGATCGACTCCCCCGTCTCCATTCCGTCGCGGCGTTGCTCGAGGTGTCGCGTGACGATGAACAGCGCGTAGTCGATCCCGACCCCGAGCCCGATCATCGTCGCCAGCGTCGGCGCGACGGTCGGCACGATGGCGACGTGGCTGAGCAGGGTGATGAGCGAGAGCCCGCAGACCAGCCCGATGATCGCGGTGAAGATCGGCAGCCCCATCGCCACGACCGTGCCGAACGTGAACAGCAGCACGATCACCGCCATGCCGAGCCCGATCACCTCGCTCGAGTGCGTGTCGGGCTTGGAGACCTTCTGGCCGAGGTAGCCGCCGAAGCCGACCTCGAGGCCGGCGTGGCGGGCGGGGTCGGCGAGCGCGACGAGCCGGTCCGCGTCGTCGAGCGAGAGCTCGCTGGGGCTGGGCTTGAGGTTCAGCGCGATGTACGCCGATGTCGCCCTGCTTGGCCAGGTACGCCTTGCCGTCGCTCGACAGCGGGTTCGTCGCGCTGCGCACGTCCGGATCGGCCTTGAGCGCCTTGACCGTGTCGTCGATCGGCGTCTTGAACTTCGAGGCGGTGATCTTCTCGCCGTCCGGCGCGCGCAGCACGACCGGGTTGATCCCGTTCGCCTGGGAGGGGAACCGCTGCTCCAGGAGGTTCGTGGCCGCGTTGCTGTCCGTGCCGGGCAGCGTGAGGTTGTCGCTGACGTTCGGGCCGAGCGAGCGGGCGAACACCGCCAGCACCGCGAACACGAGCAGCCACCCAGCCAGCACGATCCAGCGCCGGCGCACGCAGATCCGTCCGAGGCGATACAACCCACCGGTCATCTCGAGCCCTTTCTCTCGGTCCACGCGGTCGCGTCGATGGCGAGGATCCTCCGCGTGACCAGGGGGCCCGCGCAAGAGGGGGACCCCGCGTGTTTCCCCTACGGTTTTCGCGGGGCCGGGCTACCCGCCGATGGCCTCGGCGAGCTGGAACCGGGACCGGATGCCGAGCTTGTGGTACGCGTTGCTGAGATGCCGCTCGACCGTCTTCTCGGTCACGAACAGCGCCTGCGCGACCTCGCGGTTGGTCTGCCCGTCGGCGGCTTGACGGCAGACCCGCCACTCCGCCGCGGTCAGCGAGTTCGGCCCGGTCAGCTCGATCCGCGCGCGCCGCCCCGGACCCGCCTGCAGCTCCGTCCGGGCGCGCTCGGCCAGCGCGACGGCGCCGCAGTCGTCGGCGAGCTGCAGCGCCCGTCGCTGGACGTCCCGGGCTTCGCGCCGCCGTCGCAGGCGGCCCAGCTCGGCGCCGAGATCGGCGAGCGCGTGCGCGAGCTCGAGCCGCGCGCCGCTGCCCTCGAGCACCGCGACCGCCTCCTGCAGCAGCGCGAGCCGATCCGCCTCGTCGAGCGCCGCCGCGGCGCAGCGCAGCGACATCCCGAGCTCACGCGGCGCGCCGACGCCGCGGGCGACGGCGAGCTGTTCGCGGGCGAGCCGCGCGGCGGCCTCCGCGTCGCCGTCCGCGGCGAGCGAGGCGGCCGCGTACGCCCGCCAGTCGCTCGGCCAGTGCACGTGCAGCGACTCGAGGCGCTCGCCGCACCAGAGCAGGTCCGCGACGCCCTCCTCGACCCGGCCCTCGGGCGATCCGCAGGCGCCCGCGGGCGGTGAGGTACTCGCCGATGAACATGCGATCCTCGGCGATCCCCAGCGCGTCGCCCTGGCGCACCAGCTCGGCCGCCGCCGTCCAGCGCCCCGCGCTCGACGTCGGCGACGATCGCGACCGCGAGGAGCTGCAGCGCGGCGAAGTGCCGCTCGTCGATCACGCGCAGTCCGGTCTCCGCCTCGACCTGGGCGTCCTTGAGCGCGCCCTGCGCGAGCGCGAGCGCGGCGCGCTGGCCGTGGATCAGCCCCTGCCGCGTCACATGGCCCTCGCGGCGGGCGCCCTCCATCCCGGCGTCGAGCATGCGCATGGTCAGGTCGTAGCGCCCTCCGAGCCGCAGGGTCTGCAGCGCGATCAAGGCGGCGCCCGTCGCCGCGGACGGCGGGAGCCCGGCGGCCAGCGCGGCCTCCGTCTCCTCCACCGCGAGCCGCGGCCGACCCGGCCGCCACGACGCGCTCCGAGGCGCCGTGGATCCGCGCCACCGCCTCGAAGCGGGGATGACCGCGCGCCGCCTCGGTGAAGCGCTGCAGATGCGCGCCGAGGCGCGAGCGCAGTGGCACCACGGCCGTCGTCACCATCAGCAGCGCCGTCCCGAGCTCGAGCGCGCGCTCCGGATCGAGCGGGCGGAGCTCGTCGCCGAGCTCGGCCAGCGCCTCGACCGCGGCCTCCGCCGCGCGACCGCCGCCCGAGACGACCGCGCAGCGCGCGAGCGTGACCGCCGCGTCGGCCCGCGTCGCCAGGCTCGCCCCCGTGGCCAGCGCCGCCCGCAGGTGCTCCTCGGCCGCGTCGAACTGCATCGCGGCGACGTCGTAGCGGCCGAGCTCGGCCAGGATCTCCCCCCGCTCCTGCTCCGTGGGCGATTCCGCGAGCGCCCGGCCGAGGCGCTCGGCGGCCGCGGCCGGAGCGCCGCCGCGCGCGGCGGCGCCGGCGGCCGACCTGAGCGTCGCGATCCTGCGCCGGTCCCCGGTCGCGGAGGTCAACAGCAGGTGCGCGGTGACCCGCTCGGGCGACGCGCCCGCCGTCCGCCAGCGCCTCGGCCGCCGCCGCGTGGCGCGTCCGCGCGCTCGCCCGGCGCGAGATCCTCGTAGAGCGCGGCGCGCACGACGGGTGGACGAACCCCAGGCGTTCGTCCTGGACGAAGATGTCGGCCCGGACGAGGTCGTCCGCCGCGGCGGCGGCGACCTCCTCGCCGAGCCCGGTGACGCCGGCGGCGAGCGCGAGCTCGGTGTCGTCGCCGAGCACGGCGACCGCCCGCGCCAGCTCGTTCGCGTCCGGGCCGAGCGTGGCGAGCCGGTGCAGGACGAACCGGCGCACGGCCGCCGGGCCGACGTCCTGGACCTCGCTCGCGGCGGCGGCCGACGGCGCGATCCTGGCCGCGTCGACGGCGTTCAGCAGCTCGCGCAGGAACAGCGGGTTGCCGCCCGTCGCCGTGTGACACGCGCGGCAGAACTCCTCCGCCGCGTCGGCGCCCAGGCGCTCCCGTGCCAGCGCGACCGCCGCGGACTCGCTGAGCGGCCGCGGGTACAGCGCGACGGCGGCGGCGCGCGAGGCCACCTGCACCCAGACCGAGCCGGGTTCGTCGACCGGTGGACGTCCCGCGAGCAGCATGGCGACCGGCAGCCCCTCGATGCGCTGCGCGAGGAAGGCCAGGAAGCGCAGCGAGTCCTGGTCGACCCAGTGGCAGTCGTCGACCGAGCACGAGCAGCGGCGCCTGGTCGGCGAGGTTGACGACCAGCCAGTACAGGCTGTGGAGCGCCTCGAAGCCCGCGTCGTCGCGGCTCCTCGCGCTGCTCGCGCGCGAACAGGCGCGCCGCGGGGCCGGCGGCGCCGGCGAACGGATCGGAGGCTCCGTCCAGGGTCGGCTCGAGCAGCTGGCGCACCACGCCGAACGCGAACGGCTGCTCGAGCTCGGAGCCGGTCGCCTCGAGCGCCGTCAGGCCGGCATGCTCGGCCGCCGCGCGTGCCGCACGCGCCAGCTCGGTCTTGCCGACCCCGGCCGGTCCCTCGATCAGCGTGAGCGTCCCCGCGCCGGCGCGCGCCTGCGCGAACGCGTCGCGACACGTCGCAAGCTCGCGCTCCCGCTCGAGCAGAGCTGCGGCCGTTCTGCGCGGCACCCCAGCGACGATACACGCGCGCCGCCCGGCGCGAAAGCTGCGGGGAAACCCTCGGGGAACCTCCCTTGTGCCGCGGCGGCGGCCCGTCGATCGTCCCGCTCGTGAACGACGTGACCGAGCGCAACAAGGAGAAGGTGCGGCTCTTCGTCGAGGCGGTGTGGAACGAGGGCCGCATCGAGCTGATCGACGAGCTGGTCGCCGACGACTACGTGGGCCACGTCCCCTGCCTCGACGGAGGGGTGCTCGGGCCGGGCGGCATGCGCCGGCTCGTGTCGAGCCGGCGCCGCGCCCTCTCCGGCCTGCACGTCAAGATCGAGGACCAGGTCGCCGAGGACGACCTCGTGGTGACGCGCTGGCGCGCCACGACCGGGCACCGCACGCCGTGCTGCGCGGGCATCTCGATCGTCCGGCTCCTCGCCGGGAAGCAGGTCGACTGCCACACCGAGTACACGACCCTCAGCGCGGCCTCGTGACGCGCTCGAGCACCCGGCCGGCGAACGGCATCTCCGGCGTGCTCCACACGTGGCGCTCCTCGAACGGCCAGGCGTAGACCGGATAGCCGTCGCGCACCAGCTCGAGCAGGCGCGGCTCGCCGAGCTCCCCGGCCGACCACTCGTAGAGGGCTTGCAGCCGCGGCACGATCACCGCGTAGTCGAGCAGCCGGCCGAGCCGCTGCTCGTCGGCGATGTAGCGGTCGACGTGGAACGCGAGCGGGTAGCGGTCCGGCAGCACGCGGCGGAGCGAGAGGAAGGCGCCCGCCATCCCGAGCCGCGGGTCGCCCAGCAGGCGGCCGAGCGGCGCGAAGCGCCCGAGCGCCAGGTGCGGCGCCCCGGCGAGCGCGTGCGCGTACAGCACCCGCACGAGCGCGACGTTCATGAAGAAGCGCTCCGGCTCGCCCTCCGCCTCGGCGAGCGCGCGGTGCTCCAGGTACCCGGCCACGATGCTCGCGTTGTGGGCCCGGTACCAGTTGCGCCCCGTCGGTCGCGCGCCGAACTCCAGCCAGAGCCGCACGGCCGTCCGATGACGGCGGGCCGGCGAGCCCGCCGAAGAGCGCGACCGTCTCGCATCCGTCGCGCAGCAGCCGCTCGTTGACCGCCCGCCACCACACGCTGCCCGGCGGCGTCGCGTCGAGCGGGTCGAGCACGCCGCGGCGCGCCTGCCAGCGCATGAACGACAACGCCGCCCGCCGGAACGGCAGGTGCCGCGGTGCGTTGCCCGTCGGTCCGCGGAACACCTCGGCCATCAGGGCGAGCCGCGCCGCCGGATCGTCGCGCACGCCCGCGACCTCCGTCCTGGCGAAGTCGAGCGCGTCCCCCAAGCACCCGCTCCTCAGCCGACGCCGCCGCTGCGGCGCGCGGCACGCAGGAGCCGCACCGCGAGCGCCGCCGAGGCGAGCGTCCCGGCCGCCCCGGGGATCGAGGTGCCGTTGCGCGTGAGCGGCGGCACGCGGCGCGCCCACAGGTTCGACGAGCCGCTGAACAGCGCCGCCGCGAGCAGCCCGTAGACGACCCGGTTGACGTTGCGGTCGAGCGAGTCGAGCCGCAGCGGGACGTCCATCTCGCCCATCCGGACCGCGGCGAGGATCGCCGACAGGTCGCGCGGCGCCTGCTGGACGAGCCGGTCCCAGTCGTGGCCGCTGCGCCTGGCGCGCCGGAGCAGCCGCTCGGGCGAGACGCGGCGCCGGATGATCAGCGACTCGTAGCCGTGCAGCGCCTCCGGGATCCGCAGCCCGGCGCCGGCGATCGAGAGGTCGCCCTGCAGCTGGATCAGCGTCTTGCCGAGCATCGCGACGTCGGGCGGCATCCGCAGCCGGTGGTCGCGCACGATCCGCGTGAGGTCCTCGACCGCGGCGGCGACGTCGACGTGCTCGAGCCCGGCCGAGCCGTGCGTGTCGAGCCAGCCGGCGATGTCGAGCCGGTACGCGTCGAGGTCGAGCACCGGCGGCGCGGTGACGATCTCGAGCAGGCTGTCGGCGACGTCGATCCGATCGCCGCCCGAGATCGCGAGGATGAAGCTGCCGAGCCGGTCCTCGAGCGGCCCGTCGATGCGCCCGACCTCGCCCCAGTCGAGGATGCCGTAGCGGATCCCGTCCTCCCCGGTCTCGACGAGCACGTTGCCCGGATGCGGGTCGGCGTGGAAGAGCCGGTCGCGCAGGATCATCTCGACGAAGATCCGCGCCGCGCGCAGCGCGAACGCCTCGCGGTCGATCGAGTCGTCGGCGGCGACGTCGTCGAGCCGCCGCCCGCGCAGCCGCGTCATCGTCAGCACCCGCGGCCCGGACAGCTCCGGGTACGGGCCGCGGGATCAGGACGTCGTCCTCGCCGGCGAAGTTCTCCCGCACCTGGTCGAGCACGGTCGCCTCGCGCACGAGGTCGAGCTCGCCCTGGACGGTCCGGCGCAGCTGCTGGACGCACGCCGCGCGGCCGGTACAGCGCGACCGTCTCGTCGTGCTCCTCGGCGACGGCGGCGAGCGCGTCGAGGATGTCGAAGTCCGCCGCGACCACGGCGTGGATCCCGGCGTGCTGGACCTTGACGACGACCTCGGTGCCGTCGCCGAGCGCGGCGACGTGCGCCTGCGCGACCGACGCCGACGCGAGCGGCTCGAGCTCGAACGCGGAGAACGCCTCCTCGAGCGGCCGGCCGAGATCCGCCTCGATCGTCGCGCGGACGACGTCGGGCGGATCGGCCGGCACGTTGGTCTGCAGCTCGCGCAGCTCGAGCGCCACCTCGAGCCCGACCAGGTCGATCCGCGTGCTCAGCACCTGGCCGAGCTTGATGAACGTCGGGCCGAGCTCGGTCAGCGCCTCGCGCAGCCGCTGCCCGTCGCTGAGCGAGCCGGTGCGGGCGCGCACGGCGTCGGGCATGAAGTCGCCGAGCCGCGTGCGGACGGAGACGTCGAGCATCTCGGCGATGCCGTGGTGCGACAGCACGCGCAGGATCTCCTGGACGCGCCGGCGGTGCTGGATGAGGACGCGGGTCGCGGGATGCGGCGACGGCACGCCCGCGACCCTACCCTCAGGAGGTCGTGGTCCGCGCGCGCGGATCCGGCAGCGGCGTCAGCACCCGCTCGAGCTGGTCGCGCAGCGACTCGAAGCGGGGCGGGAGCGAGAGCCGCTCGCCGAGGTGGCCGGCGTCCTCGTCGGCGTCGAACCCGGGGCCCATCGTCGCCAGCTCGAACAGCACGCCGCTCGGCTCGCGGAAGTAGACCGAGCGGAAGTAGAACCGGTCGATGACCTCGGTCGGCCGCGCCCCCGAGCGCGCCACGCGCTCGCGCCAGGCGTCGTGCTCGTCGAGCCGCGTCGCGAACGCGATGTGGTGGACGGTGCCGGCGCCGGGCCGCGCCGCGGCGCCCGCGGGCGGCGCGTCGTAGGCGAACGTGCCGCCGCGCTCGTCGCCGCGGACCTCCCACGCGCCGTCCTCGCCGCCGCTGAAGCCGAGCGTCTCGCCGAGCAGCGCGGCGCTGCGGGACGGATCGCGCGTGTACGCGCGCACGCCCGCGAACCCCTGCAGCGCGTGCTCGCGCGGGACGTCGGGCGCGTCGGCGATCAGGGGCGCGTCCGGGACGTCCTCGACGCGCAGCTCGTGCGCGAGCCCCTCGGGGTCGGCGAACAGGAGCCGGTCGCCGTCGCGCACGGCCTCGACGCCGCGCGCGGCGAGCCGCTGCTCCCAGAAGTCGATCGCGGCGGGCGACGCCACGCGCCACGCGATCCGGTGGACCATCCCGGCGCCGGCCTCGCCGCGCGCCGCGCCCGGGTACTCGAAGAAGGTCAGGTCGGCGCCCGGCGAGCCCTGCTCGTCGGCGTAGAAGAGGTGGTAGACGGTCGGGTCGTCCTGGTTGACGGTCTTCTTGACGAGCCGCAGCCCGAGGACCCCGACGTAGAACTCGACGTTCGCGGGCGCGTCGCCCGTGATCGCGGTGATGTGGTGGATGCCTTCGAGCTTCATCCCCGTCTCCCTGGTCTCTAGTTGCGCCTACAACTAGTTTACCGGCGCGGCGTCGAAACGCAAGCGGATCCCCCACGGGTCCTCGGCCACCTCGCCGCCCATCCGCTCGCGGACGGCGTCCAGCTCGGCGGCGTCGTCGAAGAGCATCGTCCACTCCAGGAGCCGCGCCGTGCCGGGCGGCGCCGGCCCGACCCCCTCGCCGGCCCAGGTGTTCGCGCCGAGGTGATGGTGGTAGCCGCCGGCGGCGAGGAACAGCGCGCCCGGGTAGGTGGTCATCAGCTCGAGCCCGAGCCGGTCGGCGTAGAACGCGCGGGCGGCGTCGAGGTCCCCGACGTGCAGGTGCACGTGGCCCATGCGCAGCCCGGCGCCGGCGTGGGCGACGGGCGCCTCGCCGGCGATCGTCGCGAGCAGGTCGTCGAGGTCGAGCGCGCGCGTGTACATCCCGACCCGCTCCCCGGGGTTCCCCGGCGGCGGCCAGGCCGCGCGCGGCCGGTCGGCGTAGAGCTCGATCCCGTGGTTGTCGGGGTCGTGCAGGTAGAGCGCCTCCGAGACACCGTGGTCCGAGGCGCCGCTCGAGGGGCGTGCGGGTCGCGGCGAGCCGCTGGAGCGCGCGGGCGAGCTCCTCGCGCGACGGGTACAGCAGCGCGAAGTGGAACAGGCCGGCGGCGCGCCCGCCCGGCCGGGCGCCGGGCTCCTCGTGGAGCACGAGCAGGTCCTCGGCGCCGGCGCCGAGCGCCGCGACGCCGTCCTCGCGCCGGTGCTGGCGCAACCCGAGGGCGTCCTGGTAGAAGCC
Organism: uncultured Solirubrobacteraceae bacterium; assembly: GCA_963724145.1. Taxonomy (GTDB): domain Bacteria; phylum Actinomycetota; class Thermoleophilia; order Solirubrobacterales; family Solirubrobacteraceae; genus DASQMT01. The sequence continues at coordinate 49,384 of CAVRTO010000035.1, read as the reverse complement.
GATCGAGCGGTCGAGGTCGGCGACGCTCAGGTGCGCGGCGCCGAGGCGGAGGCTGTCGGGGAGCGCGGTCATCGGCGGCGCGCGGCGAAGAAGCCGACGAGCAGGGCCGCGCACTCCTCGCGCAGGAGCCCGCCCTCGACGGCGGGCCGGTGGTTGAAGCGGGGTTCGGCGAGCACGTCGATCACGCTACCGGCTGCGCCCGCCTTCGGGTCCGTCGTGCCGTAGACGACGCGCGCCACGCGGCCGAGGACGATCGCCCCGGCGCACATCGCGCACGGCTCGAGCGTCACGTAGAGCGTGCTGTCCAGGATCCGCCAGCTCCCGAGCCGGTGGGCGGCCTCGCGGAGCGCGATCACCTCCGCGTGCGCGGTCGGGTCCTGGCGCAGCTCGCGCTCGTTGTGCCCCGCGCCGATCACCTCGCCGGCGTGCGCCACGACGGCGCCGACCGGGACGTCGTCGTGCTCGAGGGCGCGCTCCGCCTCACGCAACGCGAGGCGCATGAAGTGCTCGTCCGCTACGGTCACGGGGCGCCCAGCGTCGCAGACCGGACGAATCTCTGGGTTGTCCGGCAACTTCCACGCGCCGAAGCTGTTCTAGGGGTGCCGCTCGCCCCCTGAGCCGCGCTCCCCACGATGATCCGTCGTCCGCTTCTGCTCGCAGCCCTCGGGCTCGCCGTCCTCGCGCCTATCCGCCGCGGCGGCCGAGCACGTGCCGGGCGAGGTCGTGGTCCGCTACGCCGACGACGCGGCGCTGCCCGGCACCGCACATGCCTCCGCGGTCGTCGCCCCGCGCACGCGCGTGGTCCGGACCCGGCCCGGCCAGACGGTCGGCGAGCGCGCCGCCGAGCTGCGCCGCCGCCCCGGCGTCCTGAGCGCGACGCCGAACCTGATCGCCCGCACCGCCTACATCCCGAACGACCCCGGCCGCGCGGGCGTGCCCGGCGGCTGGCAGCAGCTCCAGTGGAACTTCGTCGGCCCGTTCGGCGTGAACGCCCCGGCCGCCTGGGACCACACCGGCGAGGCGGGCCGCCTCGGCGGCGCCGGCGTCGTCGTCGCGGTGCTCGACACCGGCGTCGCGTACGCCGACCACCGCGGCACCGCGCGCTCGCCGGACCTGCGCGGGAACCGCTTCGTGGAGGGGCGGGACTTCGTCGACGGCGACGGCAAGCCCGACGACGAGAACGGCCACGGGACCCACGTCGCCTCGACGATCGCCGAGACGATCGACAACGGCGTCGGCGTCACCGGCCTCGCCTTCGGCGCGCAGATCATGCCGGTGCGCGTGCTCGACCGCTGGGGCGAGGGCGACAGCGCGGCGATCTCGAAGGGCATCCGCTTCGCGGCGCGCAAGGGCGCCGACATCATCAACCTGTCGTTCGAGTTCGGCGCCGGCGTCACCGCCGGGCAGATCCCCGACATCCTCGACGCGCTGCGCTACGCGCGCCGCAAGGGCGTGCTCGTCGTCGGCGCCAGCGGCAACTCCGCGCGCGCGTCGGTCGCCTACCCCGCGCGCGCCGCCGCCGTGCTCTCGGTCGGCGCCACGACCGAGCACGGCTGCCTCGCCGACTACTCCAACAAGGGCCGCACGCTCGACCTCGTCGCCCCGGGCGGCGGGCCCGACGCGGCGATCGCGGGCGACCCGAACTGCCGCCCCTCCGAGCTCGAGGGCCGCAGCATCGTGCAGATGACGTTCCGCTCCAGCCGCCGCTCGTTCGGCCTGCCGATGAACTACACCGGCACGTCGATGGCGACGCCGCACGTGTCGGCGACCGCGGCGCTGGTGATCGCCTCCGGCGTGATCGGCCCGCACCCGAGCCCTGCCGCGCTCGAGGCCCGGCTCAAGGCGACCGCGCGCGACCTCGGCGCGCCCGGCCCCGACAGCACCTACGGCGCCGGCCTCGTCGACGCCGCCGCCGCGACCGCTGCGCTAGCGGCTCACGCGAGCTTGACCACGGCGATCACCGCGCTCGCGAGCACGCACACGACGATCGCCACCTGCACCCAGATCCAGAACGGGGACACCCTTCCCAGGGTACGGGAGCGGCTCAGGCGTGCGCCTCGATGCGCTCCGTCCCCTTCGCCGTGACCGTCGTGACCGGCAGGCCCAGGCCGGCCGCCTTGTGCGGCAGGTCGAGCTTGAGCCACTTGGACACGCGGGTCGGCAGCGTCGAGATGATCAGCTCGTCGAAGCCGTGGAGGTTGACGGCGTCCTGGATCGCGGCCAGCGGCTCGTGGACGCCGACCATCGGCTCCACCGGCGCCCCCGCGGCCTCCTCGAGCAGCGGCAGCGCGAGCTCGATCACGTCCTCCGCCTCAGAGCGGCCCTGATCCTCCGGGTCGACGAGCTGGTGCAGCCCATGCGCCGACGAGGGGACGAGCAGGGTGAAGGCGGCCGGGCCGCGCGCGGCACGCTCGCGCACCGCCTCCAGCAGCGCGGGGGTCGCGGCGGTGCGGTTGGCGACGACGAGCACGCGGGCCTTGGTCGCGGAGGACTCCATGGGCACCCCTTTCGTCTTGCGGACTCGTGCGGATTGTCGCAAAGCCGCCGGGCGCCGTCCACGCTCACATGGCGATGTGCGCCTTCGGGCGGCGCGCGGCGCGGCCGCGCGGCTTCCCGTCGCGGCCGCGCGCCTTCCCGCGACCGCGGTGGCGCGTGCTCTGCGCCCGCTTGGCGCGCTTGCGCCGCGGGGTGCTCGCGCGCCGGCCGGCGGGGGCGGAGACCGTCGCGGCGGCCGGGGCGGACTCGATCACGCCGAACTCCGTGACGTAGCTCGCGCCGGCGCCGTCCGCCCTGGCCGGGTTCCCCGGCACGATCCCGATGCCGATCTCGCGGAAGCCCGGGTCCAGGATGTTCGCGCGGTGGCCCGGCGAGTTCATCCACGCGCGCACGATCGCGCCCGGCGCGGCGAGCACGCCGGTGCCCCAGGCGAGGTTCTCGCCGAGCCGCCAGGGCCGGTCCCGCGGCACGTAGCCGACACCGCGGATGCGGTCGAGCAGCGTCGAGCCGTCGCGGCCGGTGTGCGAGAAGTACGAGCCCGCGACGAGGTCCTGCGCGTACGCCGTCGCCGCCGCGCCCAGCTGCGGATCGGTCGCGAGCGCCGGCAGGCCGTGGTCGGCACGTTCGCCGTTGAGCAGGCAGAGCGTCGTCGCGGCGACGGCGGCGAGCGTCGCCGGGGCGGGCGCGACGTCGGGGCCGGCGCAGGCCGCGCCGGCGCCCACGCCGTCGCGGCGCGGGGCGTCCCCGCGCTCGCGCAGATCCGGCCGCCCGGGCGGGGCGAGCCGGCGCAGCGGACCGCCGGGCTCGAGCGTCACGGCGCCGCCGAGGCGGCCGGCCGTGTTCTCGATCCGCAGACCGGTCGGGGACGGGAGCGTGGAGGTGGGCGCGGGGCCGCCGCAGCCGGAGACGAGCGCCCCGGCGACGACGACGGCCGCGAGCAGAACGGAACGGGCCATCCCGACGACCATCGCCCTGCCCGGCCGACGGCTTGAGCCCGGGCCCGGTCAGCTGGACTTCAGTGCGGCCGTCCAGCCGCCGGCGCCGAGCGCGTCGAACGCCGCGACCACGCCGGGATCGAACTGCGCGCCCGCGGCCGCGCGGATCTCGCCCGCCGCGTCCTCGACGCTCCAGGCCTCCTTGTACGGCCGCTCGTGCACGAGCACGTCGAAGACGTCCGCGACCGCGACGAGCCGCGCCACGAGCGGGATCGCCTCCCCCGCGAGCCCGTCCGGGTAGCCGCCGCCGTCCCAGCGCTCGTGGTGCGAGCGGGCGATCCGCTCGGCCACCGCGAGCAGCTCCGAGTCGCCGCCCTCGAGCACCCGGGCCCCCAGCACCGCGTGGGTCTTGACCACCTCGTACTCCTCCGGCTCCAGCCGCCCTGGCTTGAGCAGGATCGAGTCCGGGATCGCGATCTTGCCGAGGTCGTGCAGGGGCGCCGCCTGGCGGACGAGCCAGACCGCGCGGTCGCCCTCCCCCAGGTGGCGCGCCATCCGGGCGGCGAGCGCGGCGACCCGCTGCGTGTGCTCGGGCGAGTTGTCGTCCCGGTACTCGGCCGCCAGCGCCAGCCGGTGCAGGGCGTCGAGCCGGATCGCCTCGGCGTCGCGGAACGCGCTCAGCGCCTGCCCGGCGACGATCGCCTCGAGCTCGCCCTGGCGCGCACGCAGCTCGCGATGCTCGAGCACGAGCCGCAGCCGGCGCGCCCCGGCGGCCTCGAGCCGGCCGTCCGGCGCCAGCTCCCCGACGGCGACGACGGGCGGCGCCGAGCCGAGCCCGAGCGGGTCGAGCCGCTCGCGCACGGCGGCCGGATCGGCGTCGCCGAGGCAGAGCACGACCTGCGGCTGCGCCGCGGCCGCCTGGGCCGCGACGAGCTCGAGCGCGGGCACGAGATCGACCGACGGACTGCCCGCGGCGGACAATTCCTTGCGGAGGGACTCAGCCACCTCGCGGTCCCCGCCGATAACCAGGATGCGGGTGCCGGCCAGGAGGTCGTCATCCATTGCGAGAGATGATGACGGACACGACAACGGACCCGCATCTGGGCAGGGTCGTCGCGGGCTACCGGATCGAGGAGCTGATCGGGCGCGGCGGCATGGGCCTGGTCTACCGGGCAGAGCACCTGAACCTGGCGCGCCGCGCCGCGATCAAGCTGATCGCGCCCGACCTCGCCGAGGCGGCGGGCTTCCGCGAGCGCTTCAACCGCGAGGCGCGGATCGCCGCGGCGCTCCAGCACCCCAACATCGTCACGGTCTACGACGCCGGCGAGGAAGACGGCCTGCTCTACCTCGCGATGCAGCACATCGAGGGCTCGGACCTCGCCGCGTTCCTCCGCACCCAGGGCCGGCTGCGCCCGTACCGGGCGCTCGACGTCTGCCGCCAGGTCGCCGCCGCGCTCGACGCCGCCCACGCGCCAGGGCCTGATCCACCGCGACGTCAAGCCCGCCAACGTGCTGATCGAGGGCCGCACGGCGTTCCTCACCGACTTCGGCCTGACCAAGCGGGTCGACGGCTCGCGCACCCAGCTCACGCGCGCGGGCGACGTGGTGGGCACGATCCACTACGTCGCGCCCGAGCAGATCGAGGGCGGACGCGTCGACGCGCGCAGCGACATCTACTCGCTCGGCTGCCTCGTCTACCACGTGCTCTCCGGCGAGCTGCCGTTCGCGCGCGACACCGACGTGGCCGTCATCTACGCGCACCTGTCCGAGGAGCCGCCACGGCTCACCTCGGTGCGCCCGGACCTCCCCGGCGGGCTCGACGCGGTGATCGCCAAGGCGCTCGAGAAGGCGCCGGAGCGGCGGTTCCAGACCTGCGCGGACCTCATCTCGGCCGCCCGCTCGGTGATCGACGCCGCCGGCCCGCTGTCCGACACCGCCACGCCGCGGCCCGTCCCGGCGTTCGGCGATGCCACCGACGTCCCGACCTCCACCGGCGCCCGCCGCGTCCCCGCGACCGGCGACCACAGCTCGGTCGCCACCGGGATCGGCCCCGTCAGCGGGCACGTGGAGGCGGCGCGGCGCCCGCGGGTCCTGCTCGCCGGGGTCGACGGCAACACGCGCGCGCTCACGCGCGTCGCCGTCGGGCCGCGGATCGACGTCGAGGACGCCGCCACGGACCAGTCCCTGCTGGAGAGCGTGCGCGACGGGCGCCCGGATCTCGTGATCCTCGCCTGGAACGCGCCCGGCCAGCCCGCGCGCGAGGTCGTGGCCGCGTTGCGCGGCGACGCCGTGACGCGCGACGCGAAGGTCCTCCTGCTCGTCGACCACAAGCACGCGGACGGCGGCGACGTGGCCGCCGCGGGCGCCGACGACCGCCTGGTCGCCCCGTTCTCCCCGTTGCAGCTGCAGGTCAAGCTGCGCCGCCTGCTGGGCGCCGACGCCATCACGGGCTAGCTTGGGGCCATGTGGCTCGAGGTGCTCTCCGGCGAGGACGCCGGTCGCGTCGTCGAGATCGCCGAGCCGCTCGTGCTGGGGCGCGTGCAGGGCTCCGGTCTCGTCATCCGCGATCCCCGCGCCTCGCGCCGCCACGCGTCGCTGACGCCCGAGGACGGCGGCGTCCGGCTGCAGGACCTCGGCTCGGTGAACGGGACGCTCGTCGACGGCGCCCCGGTCCGAGGACGCCCTGCTCGGCGGCGGCGAGGAGGTGCGGATCGGCGACGTCCGGATCGCCGTGCTCGCGGAGGAGCCCGCGGTGACCGGCACGCCGGGGCCGCCGCGCGTCGAGGTCGAGACCGAGGGTCCCGACGTGGTCGTTCGTCGGCCGCCTCCAGACGCGGTCGCGGCGGACCCGGCGCGTGCTGCTCGCGGCGCTCGGCGTCGCCGGCGCGGCGCTGGTCGTGCTCGCCGTCGTGCTGGCCACGAGCCGGTCGGAGGAGGAGCGCGTCGCCGACGCGATCCGCGCCGCCACGCCCGCCACCGTGCAGATCGAGGCGCGCAGCCACGGCGTGCGCAGCGGGCTCGGCAGCGGCTGGGTGCTCGACGCCGGCCAGGGCCTCGTGGTCACCGCCGCGCACGTCGTCAACCGCGGCCAGCTCTTCTACGCCGCCGACGAGGTGACCGAGGTCGTCGGCGTCTCGCCGTGCGAGGACCTCGCGCTGCTGCGGGTCGACGGCGGGCTCGGGGGCGCGTCGCTCGCGTTCGGCGGCGCGGGCCGCGGCGACAGCGTCGTCGCGCTCGGCTACCCGGCCACCGCCGAGGCCGGCGATCCGGCGTCGCCGACCCGCGGCATCGTGGCGGCCGACCACGCGCGGCTGCCGGACCCGTCGCCCGAGATCCCGTCCTTCCCGCACGCGCTCCAGAGCGACACCGTGCTCGACCCCGGGTTCTCCGGCGGGCCGCTCCTCGACCTCGACGGGCACGTCGCGGGCGTCGACGTCGCCGTCCGCGGCCGGCGCGCCTACGCGGTCTCCGCCGGGCGGGCGAGCGCGGTGGTCGGCGACCTGCGCGACGGGCGGTCGAGCGGCTGGATGGGCGCGCAGTTCGAGTACCCGTCCGACGCCGACGTCGCGGGCTACGGCTATCCGCCCGGGATCTGGGTCGTCGGCGTGCTCCCCGGCTCCGGCGCCGACCGCGCCGGCCTGCGCGACGGCGACTACGTCGTCAGCGTCGACGGGCGCGCGGTCGGGACGACGCTCTCCGGCTGGTGCTCCGCCGCCGGCGGGGTCCGCAGCGGCCAGCTGGCCCAGGTCGGGATCGTGCGCGGGAACCGGTCGCGCGAGACGGTGCCGGTCCGCTTCGACTAGCGTCCGCGCGGATGCCGGGCGTTGACGTGGCCGTGATCGGTGGCGGGATCGTCGGCTGCGCCACCGCAGCCTTCCTCGCCGAGGGCGGCGCCTCGGTGCTGCTCGCCGAGCGCGAGGCGATCGCCGCGGGCGCGTCGGGGCGCAACAGCGGGATCGTCCAGCACCCGATGGACGCGACGCTGCTGCCGCTGTTCGAGGCGACGGTCGCGCACTACCGCGAGCTGGCCGCGCACGGCTTCGCCCTGCCGGCGGCGCCCGGCGGCCTGATCGTGCTCGCCGAGGAGGAGGCGGCGCTCGCCCACGAGCTGGAGGCGCTGGCGGCGTTCCCCGAGCTGCGCGCGGAGGCGCTCGCGCCCGGCGAGCCGGCGCGGGTCGAGCCCTGCCTCGCCCCCGGGCTCGCGGGGATCCGGCTCGAGGCGGGCTACGCGGTCCCGCCGGCGGCGGCGACGGCGGCCTTCGCGGCGCGCGCGGACGCGGCCGGCGCCCGGCTCGCGATCGGCGAGGACGCGGTGCTCGCGCCCGGCGGGATCGCGGTCGGCGGCCGCACGGTCGCTGCCGGCGCCGTGGTCGTCGCGGCCGGGCCGTGGACGCCGGCGGTCGTCGACCCGTCCGGCGCGTGGCGGCCGATCGCACCGCTGTGGGGCGTCAACGTGGAGGTCCACCTGGCCGAGCCGCCGCGCCATGCGGTCGAGCAGGCCGGGATCGACGCGCTGATCGAGACGGGCGGCGACCCGCCGCCGCTGTTCAGCATGGTCACCGCGGGCGGGGTGTCGTCGCTCGGCTCGACGTTCCTCTCCGCCGAGCCCGACGCGAGCGCGTTCGCGCCGCGGCTGCGCGCGAACGGCGCGCGCTTCGTCCCCGCGCTCGCGACGACGCCGATCGCCTCGGTGCGCGCGTGCGCGCGGCCGCTGTCCGCGGACGGCCGGCCGCTGCTGGGCCGCGCGCCCGGCCGCGACGACGTGTTCGTCGCCGCCGGCCACGGCGCGTGGGGGATCTCGCTCGGGCCGGGCTCGGCCCGGCTGGTCGCCGACCTCGTCCTCGGCCGCGGCGACGTACCGCCCGCGGCCTTCGACCCCGCGCGGTTCCCGGCGTGAGGCTGCCGGACGGCGAGCCGGCGCCGGCGGACGGCGCGCTGCCGCCCGGGGTGACCGCGGCGCGGCCGTTCGGCGTCTACGTCCACGTGCCGTTCTGCGCCAGTCGCTGCGGCTACTGCGACTTCAACACCTACGTCGGCATGCGCCAGGACGGCTACGCCGACGCGGTGCTCGCCGAGTGGGCGCTCGCGCAGCGCGTGCTCGGCGGCGCGCCGCCCGCGGACACGGTGTTCGTCGGCGGCGGGACGCCGACGCTGCTCGCGCCGGGCGACCTGGCGCGGATCCTCGACGCGATCCCGCGCGCGGACGCCGCCGAGGTGACCGTCGAGGCGAACCCGGAGACCGTCGACCGCGCGCGCCTGCGGGCGCTGCGGGCGGCGGGCGCGACGCGGCTCTCGCTCGGGATGCAGAGCGCCGTCCCGCACGTGCTCGCGGCGCTCGACCGCGTGCACACGCCCGGTGCGGCGACCGCCGCCGCGCGGCTCGCGCGCGAGGCGGGGTTCGCGCACGTGTCGCTCGACCTGATCTACGGGACGCCCGGGGAGACGGACGCGGACTGGGCCGCGTCGCTGGACGCCGTCGTCGCGGCCGGCGTCGACCACGTCAGCGCGTACCCGCTCGTCGTCGAGCCGGGCACGCGGCTGCACCGGCGGGTGCGGCGCGGCGAGCTCCCCGCGCCCGACGGCGACGTCCAGGCGCGGCGCTACCGGATGGCCGACGCCACGCTCGGCGCGGCCGGCCTGCGCTGGTACGAGATCTGCAACTGGGCCGCGTCCCCGGAGGCCCGCTGCGCGCACAACCTGGCGTACTGGCGCTCGCACGACTGGTGGGGCCTCGGCGCGGGCGCGCACTCGCACGTCGGCGGCGTCCGCTGGTGGAACGTCCTCCATCCCGGGCGCTACGCCGCACGCCTGGCGCAGGGACGCTCGCCCGCGGCCGCGCGCGAGCGGCTCGACGCCGGCCAGCTGCGGACGGAGCGCACGATGCTGCGCATCCGCCTCGCCGAGGGCCTCCCGCTCGACGGTGAGGACACCGCCCGGCTCGCGGAGCTGCTCGACCCCGCCGCGCTGGCGCGCGGCGTCGCGCGGCTGACACCGGCCGGCCGGCTGCTGGCCGACCACGTCGCGCGCGAGCTGCTGCTAGCCGCGCCCGAGGCGGCGGAAGCGCAGCGTGAGCGCGTGCCCGCCCAGCCCGTCGTCGATCCCGATGTCGTGGGCGAGCCGCCGGATGATGGCGATCCGCTCGCCGACCGGCGGCGCGTCCCCGTCGCGCCGGTCCCGGACCACGACCTCCAGCGTGCGCGTCGACCAGTGCGCGGTGAGCTCGACGTCGCCGCCGTCGTGGACGACCGCGTCGGCGACCGCCTCGGAGACCGCGAGCTCGACGCCGCACACGTCCACGCCGAGCTCGGCGGTGAAGTCGCGCATCACGGCGCGCGCGACGGCCAGGCTGGCCGCGGTGGCCGGGAGGTGCTCCTCCAGCGAGCTGACTCCGATGGACCCCATCGAAGTCCTGGCATTCCCGTTCGGCGTCAGGCCGAACCAGCGCAGGCGCACGGCATGACCGCACGCTGACGCAGCGCCGGGAGCGGGGCGGGGCCCGGCGACGATGACCTCGACGAGCTCCGCGGCCTCGTCGTCGGCGCGGCCCCAGCGGGCGATCCGCGAGCGCAGCGCGCCGAGCGCGGCGAGGCCGAGCGGGGCGGGGAGCCAGATCGCGACGGCGCGGTAGGCGAGCACCGCGGAGAGCGCGAGATCGGGGGCGACGCCGAAGGCGAGCAGCGTCCCGACCATCCCGCCGCTGACGGCGCCGGGGATCGGGATCGTGTTGCCGACCTGGCCGGCGAAGTACGCGAACGCGAGCACCGCCAGCGCGGGCGGCTGGCCGAGTGCCTGGAACGTGCACCAGAGCACGGCGGCGTCGAACGCCCACCACAGCGGCGCGCCGAGCAGCCGCGCGTCGCCGCGGCGGACGAGCCCGCGGGCGTCGCGGACCGCCGAGCCGAGGAGGGTCGCGCCGCGCGCGATCCGCCCGGCGCGCTCGCGCTCGTCGTCGCCGCGGAGGGAGAGGAGGACGGCGACGATGATCGCGGTGGTGGCGGCGAGCGAGGCGATCGCGGCGACGGCCGTGTGGCCGTGGGAGCCGGCCAGGCCGAGCGCGATCGCGCCGCCGGACAGCGCGATCCCCGCGAGGAACGCGCCGTAGAGGAGCGAGAGGAAGGTGAGGAGCGTGCGGCCGGCGCGGCGCGAGCCGATGCCGGTCTTGGTGATCGCCCACAGGGTCAGCGCGGCGCCGCCGACGCCCGCCGTGGGGATGAGGCGGGTCGCGGCGGCGCCGCCGAGGGTGATCTCCGCGCCGGCTCGGAGGTCGAGCCGGGGAGTGGCGCGGTGGCCGACGAGCCAGAACAGCGCGATGTAGCCGCCGAAGGAGAGGAGCTCGGCGACGGCTGCCAGCGCGATCCAGCGCGGGTCCGCCGACAGCGCGCGGGAGAGCGCGTCGGTCATGACCTGCAGGGGGCCGCCGGCGAAGAGCAGGACGGCGGCGGCCGCGGCGGCGAGGGCGAGGGGGAGCGCCGCGCGCCGTGCGACCAGCCGCACGTCCAGCGAGGGGAGCGTGAGGTCCGGGGAAGCCATGACATCGGGGGAGGAAGCCACACGACGAGTATCCGGATGCACCGCCCGCCTGTACATCGGGGATGTCCCTAGTCCACGCCCTACGGACAGCCGCACCCACCCAGGTGTTACCTCGTTACCCTGCGGCGGGTGACCGCCGAGGACCGCAGTACGCGCCAGGGCCCCGAGTGCGACGCCGTGGCGGGCTCCGCGGGCGTCCTCGGGAGCGCCGCGGTGGCCGGCTCCGCGGGGGTGATCGGCAGCGCCGCGGTGGCCGGCTCGGCCGGCGTGATCGGCAGCGCGGCGGTGTCGGGGAGCGCGGGCGTGATCGGGTCGGCGGCGACGACCATGAGCGCCGGGCGTGATCGGCAGCGCGCTGATCGTCGGCGGCGTCGGCAACATCGGCTGCTTCGCCTGCGTCGGGTGCGTGGGCTGCATCGGCTGCGTGGGGTGCGTCGGCTGCGTCGGCCTGCGCAACGCCGTCGGCAAGGTCGGCGTCCGCGCCTGACCTGCGGCCGCGCTCAGCGCGGCCGGACGATCGTGGCGAGGAACTGGTCGGGCGTGGCCTCGAGGACCTTGCGCCGCGGGTCGCCGACCTCCAGCACCCGCTCGACCGCGAGCGCGCGCACCGCTGCCAGCCGCGGATCCTCCAGCACCTCGCCGAGCGCGCGCCGGTCGCCGCCGAGCACGACCGCGTCGAGCTCGCCGGCCGCGGCCGGCCCGGCCAGCACCCGCACGGCGACGCCCGCCGCCGCCTGCAGCGCGACCCGCGCCTGCCCGGCCCGCCGCCGCGCGAACCGGTTCGCGCTCGACCCGCCCGCGCGGTGGCGCCCGTGCACGAGCCGGCTGTCGACCTTCGAGTCGACCAGCGCGCGACCGCGGAACACGCCCGCGGCGTGGCCGCCCAGCCGCACGAGCAGCACGCCGACCGTGCGCTCCCGCGCGACGTGCTCGAGCAGGTCGCCCGTCACCGGCGGGAACGGCGGCTCGCAGTCGGCCACCGCGCCGTCGGACGCGGTGAACACGACGCGCTCGCCGGTCTCCGTCCGCACGATGCCGCCGTGCGCCTCCGCCCAGCGGCCGAGCCAGCGCGCGAGCCGCTCCGGCGGCAGCGCGTAGCGCTCCTCCGCCACGCTCAGCCGAAGAACGTCTGCTGCAGCAGGAACAGGTTGAGCAGGATGATCAGCGTCGCGACGATCCCGGCGACGATCGTCGTCCCGCGCCGGTTGACGAAGACGCCCATCACGTCGCCGCGCCGCGTCAGCAGGATCATCGGCACGAGCGCGAACGGGATCCCGAACGAGAGCACGACCTGCGAGGCGACGAGCGCATCGGTGGCGTTGACGCCGATCGCGAGCACGATCAGCGCCGGCAGCATCGTCACGAGGCGCCGCAGGAAGAGCGGGATCCGCCGGTTGATGAAGCCCTGCATCACGACCTGGCCCGCGTACGTCCCGACGCTCGAGCTCGACAGCCCGGACGCGAGCAGCGCGACCGCGAAGGCGAGCGCCGCGCCGCCGCCGATCAGCCGCTCGAAGCCGTCGTAGGCGCCCTCGATCGAGTCGATGTCCGCGTTGCCCGAGGTGTGGAAGAGCGATGCGGCGACGACCAGCATCGTCAGGTTGATCACGCCCGCCAGGCCCATCGCGATGACGACGTCGAGGCGCTGGAAGCGCAGCAGCGAGCGGCGCTCCTCGTCGTCGCGGGCGGGCACCCGGCGCTGGACCAGCGCGCCGTGCAGGTAGACGACGTGCGGCATGACCGTCGCGCCGAGGATGCCGACGGCGAGCATCACGCTGTCGGTCCCGTCGAAGCCCGGCACGAAGCCGGAGAAGAACGCGCTGCGGTCGACGGAGACCTGGGTGAGGTCGTAGAGGAAGCCGAGGCAGACGATCGCGAGGAAGCCCGCGATCGCCAGCTCGAAGCGGCGGTAGCCCCGCTGCTGGAGGGCGAGGATCCCGAACGCGACGACCGCGGTGATCAGGCCGGCCGCGAACGGCGGCACCCCGAAGAGCAGGTTGAGCGCGATCGCGGCGCCGACGAACTCGGCCAGGTCGGTCGCGATCGCGATGATCTCGGCCTGGACCCAGAGCCCCCAGGTCGCCGGCCGCGGCAGGTGCGCGCGGCACAGCTCGGGCAGGCTCATGCCGGTGGCGATGCCGACCTTGGCCGACAGGTACTGCACGAGCATCGCCATCAGGTTCGCGGCGACGATCACCCAGACGAGCAGGAAGCCGTACTTCGCGCCGCCGGCGATGTTGGTGGCGAAGTTGCCGGGATCGATGTACGCGACGGCGGCGACGAACGCCGGGCCGAGGAGCGCGAGCCGGCCACGGACGGCGCCACGGCTCCGGATCTGCTCGAGCGGCGACTTGGGGGGAGCGGGTGCGGGGGCGACCTGTTCGGCGACGAGCGTCATGTTCAGCGGCGGATCATAGAAGGTTTTGGCAAGCCCAAGTCAAGGTTCGTTCTAGGCTGGCACCCATGCAGCAGCCCGCCCCCGCCTCGAGTGCCGTCGAGGACTACCTGAAGGCGGTCTACGCGCTGGAGACGCGGCTCGAGGGGCCGGTGCCGACCAACGCGCTCGCCGAGCGCCTCGGCGTCACGCCGGGCTCGGTGTCGGGCATGCTGCGCCGGCTCGACGAGCTCGGCCTGCTCGTCCACGAGCGCTACAAGGGCGTCCAGCTCACCGACGAGGGCCGCCGGATCGCGCTGCGGACGCTGCGCAACCACCGGCTGCTCGAGCTGCTGCTCGTCGAGATGCTCGACGTGCCGTGGGACCTCGTCCACGAGGAGGCGGAGCTGCTCGAGCACGTGCTGTCGGACGAGCTGGCGGAGCGGATCGCGGCCAAGCTCGGCGACCCCGAGTTCGATCCGCACGGCGACCCGATCCCGAGCGCCGACCTCGACATGACCGAGCAGGAGACGCGCGCGCTCTCCGACGTCGACGTCGGCGAGACCGTCGCCTTCGTCCGCGTCTCGGACTCCGATCCCGCGATGCTGCGCTACCTGCACGAGCGCGGGATCGTCCCCGGCGTGACGCTCACGCTGACCGAGCGGGAGCCGTTCGGCGGCCCGCTCAGCGTCCGCCACGCGGGCGGCACCCACGCGCTCGGCGGCCAGCTCGCCGCCGCGATGCGCGTCGCGCCCTAGGGCGCCTTCGTCCAGGCGTGGTCGGGGTCGTCGGCGACGGCCCAGGCGCGCGCCGGGCCGGCCATGACGTTGAGGTAGTACACGCGGTAGCCGGGCGGCGCCGAGACCGTGTGGTAGCCGCGCGGGACGAGCACGGTGTCGCGGTCGCGGACGGCCAGCGTCTCGTCGAGCCCGTCGCCGTAGACGCGATGGATGCCGAAGCCCTGCGGCGGGTCGACGCGGAAGAAGTACGTCTCCTCGAGCCGCGACTCCTCCGGCAGCGCGTCGCGGTCGTGCTTGTGCGGCGGGTAGCTCGACCAGTGGCCGGGCGGCGTGTCGACCTCGCAGACGAGCAGCGCGTCGGCGGGCTCGTCGTCCATCAGGATCGCGCGGACGGTGCGGGCGTGCGCGCCGTGCCCGCGCGCCTCGGGCGTCACCGCGCCCGCGGGCAGCAGGCGCGCGCGGGCGCCGTCGCCGGCGGGCGCGAAGCAGAGCCCGGCCTCCCCGCCGTCCTCCGCGCCCTCGACCGTGAAGCGCGTGCGCGGCGGGAGGTAGGCGGCGTCGGGCGCGCCGTCGAACGGCGTCGCGCGGCCGCCGACGTCGCGCCAGTCGCCGTGCGCGGAGCGGATGTGGACGTGCCCGGCGATCACCACGACGCAGCACTCGCGCGCGCCCGTGTCGCGCTCCGCCGTCCGCCCGGGCTCGAGCACCAGCGCCTCGAAGCCGACGTGCGACCAGCCCGCCGACTCGGGGGTGACGACGGTGATGGCGCCGTCGGCACCGGGGGCGGCGGGCGGGACGCGCAGCTCAGGCTCGCGCTCCGTCCCGGCCGCGGTGACGTACGCGCGCTGGCGCCGGCGGGCCCCTCGTACTCCGGCTCGCGCCGCCCGCACGGCGTCGTCGCCGCCGACGGCGGCGACCGGAACGTCCCACCAGGCGCCGTAGCTCGGCACGCCCGCGTAGCGGTCCGTCTCGACGTGGACGACGACCGGGCCGCCGGCGTGCGCGCGCGCCTCGCCCAGCGCGTCGCGCAGCTCGGCGATCGTGCGCGCGCGCAGCACGCGCGCTCCGAGACTCTCCGCGTTGGCGGCGAGGTCGACCGGCACGGCCGCGTAGTCGCTGCCCGTCGTCGACCGGCAGGTCGCCGTCCTCCGCGACCCGGTAGTGCGTCCCGTAGCCGGCGCCGCCGACCGAGCGCGAGAGCGCGCCGATCGACGCGTAGCCGTGGTTCTGGACCAGCACGACGACGAGCTTGATGCGCTCGGCGACCGCCGTCGCCAGCTCGCCCGGCAGCATCAGGTACGAGCCGTCGCCGACCATGGCGAACACCTCGCGCTCGGGCGCGGCGAGCTTGACCCCCATCGCGCCCGGCAGCTCGTAGCCCATGCACGAGTAGCCGTACTCGACGTGGTAGCCCTTGCCGTCGGGGTCCGTCGCGCGCCACAGCTTGTGCAGGTCGCCGGGCATCGAGCCGGCGGCGCAGACGACCACGTCGCGCTCGGCCGCGGCGTCGTTGACGGCGCCGATCACCTCGGCCTGGCTCGGCAGCGGGCCGTGGCCGGCGCCGTAGAGCGCGCGCCACCTCCTCGTCCCAGGCCTGCGCCTCGCGTCGCGCGCGCGCCTGCCAGTCCGCGTCCGCCTGCCAGCCGGCGAGCGCGGCGCGCAGCGCGTCGAGCGCGAGCCGCGCGTCGGCCTCGAGCGGCAGCCCGCTGTGCTTGGCGGCGTCGAGCCCGGCGACGTTGACGTTCACGAAGCGCACGTCCGGGTCCTGGAACGCCGACTTCGACGCGGTCGTGAAGTCGCTCCAGCGCGTCCCGACCCCGATCACGACATCGGCCTCGCGCGCAAGGTGGTTGGCCGCCGGCGTGCCGGTCGCGCCGATCGCACCGAGCGCACCGGGTGCGCCGAGGGCAGCGCCCCACGCCCCGCCTGGGTCTCGGCCGACCGGGATCCCCGTGGCGTCGGCGAACGCGCGCAGCGCCGCGGTCGCCTCGGCGTAGACGACGCCGCCGCCGGCGACGAGCAGCGGGCGGCGCGCACCGCGGACCAGCGCGGCCGCGCGATCGAGCGCGTCCGGGGCGGGCGGTCGCCGGAAGACGGTCCACGTGCGCTCGGCGAGGAAGCCGGCCGGGACCTCGACCACCTCGGTCTGGACGTCCTCGGGCAGCGCGAGGCAGACCGCGCCGGTCTCCGCCGGATCGGTGAGCACGCGCATCGCGGCGAGCGCCGCGTCGACCAGCTGCTCCGGCCGCGTGATCCGGTCGAAGTAGCGGGTCACGGGCCGGAAGCAGTCGTTGACCGACATGGTGCCGTCATGCGGCGCCTCGAGCTGCTGCAGCACCGGGTGCGGGGCGCGGCTCGCGAACGTGTCGCCGGGCAGCAGCAGGACCGGCAGGCGGTTGATCGTCGCCAGCGCCGCGCCCGTGACCATGTTCGTCGCGCCGGGGCCGACCGACGACGTGCACGCGAAGGCGCCGAGCCGGTTGCGCTGGCGCGCGTAGCCGGACGCGACGTGGACCATCGCCTGCTCGTTGCGCGCCGGGTGGTAGGGGAGCAGGTCGTGGTGCTGCTGCAGCGCCTGGCCGAGGCCGGCGACGTTGCCGTGGCCGAAGATCCCGAGGCAGCCCGCGAAGAACCGGTGGCGCCGTCCGTCGCGTTCGACGTGCTGCGCGGCGAGGAAGCGGACCAGCGCCTGGGCGACGGTCAGCCGTTCGGTGCTCATGCCACGTCCTCCAGTTCGTCCAGGGTCGGCATCGCGTCGGCGCACGCCAGCCGGCCGGCCACGTGCGACCCGGCGGCGTTGGCGAGCCGGATCGTCCGCTCGAGCGGCCAGTCGTGCAGCAGCCCGTGCACCAGCGCGCCGCCGAACGCATCGCCCGCCCCGAGCCCGCAGACCACGTCGACCGGCACCGGCGGCACCTCGACGCGCTCGTCGCGCGTGCGCGCCAGCGTGCCCTCGGGCCCGCGCTTCACGATCGCCAGCTCGACGCCGAGCGCGAGCAGCGCCTCGGCCGCCGCGTCGGGCTCGGCGGTGCCGACCGCCATCTCGACCTCCTCGCGGTTGCCGACCGCGACGGTCGCGTGCGCGAGCGCCCGCCGCGCCCACGCGCCCGGGTCGTCGCCGGACCAGAACATCGGCCGGTGGTCGAGGTCGTGGACCGTGACCTGCCCGTCGCGTGCGGCGAGCGCGGCCAGCGTCGCCGCCCGGCTCGGCTCGGCGGAGAGCCCGGTGCCGGTCGTCCAGAACACGCGCGCGGCGCGGATCGCGTCCAGGTCGAGCTCGTCCGGCGCGATCGTCATGTCGGGCGCCTGCGGCTCGCGGTAGAACAGCAGCGGGAAGTCGTCGGGCGGGAAGATCTCGCAGAACACGACCGGCGTGCGCAGCGACGGGTGCGTGCCGACCCAGCCGTCGTCGACGCCGAAGCCGCGCAGCGCGCGAGCGGATGTAGGGCCCGAACGGGTCGTCGCCGACCTTCGTGATCACCGCCGCGCGGGCGCCCAGCCGCGACGCGGCGACGGCCACGTTCGTCGCGCTGCCGCCGAGCGACTTCGCGAAGCTGCGGACCTCGGCCAGCGGGACGCCGATCTGCTCCGGGTAGAGGTCGACGCCGACGCGCCCCATCGTGATCAGGTCGTGGCCCACGCCGACCTCCTCGACCCGGACCGGCCGGCCCTCGCGCAGCGACCGCCAGGCGGCGAGGCCGATCATCAGCGGCGCCCGGGCGTCGGCCGCCGTGACCGGCGGCGGCGCCCCGGTCCGCACCGCGGCACGAACGCGTCCCAGGCGCGCACGTAGCTCGCGATGTAGCGCTCGAGGAAGAAGCGGTTCAGCGCCGGCGCGTGCCGGCCGGCCACCGTGTGGACCACGCCGGTGTGCGCGCGCGGGTTCTCGGACGCGGCCATGCCGCCGTCGCCGAACGCCTCGACGCGCTGGTCGTAGCCGTAGGCGGCGTGGCGCGAGTTGTCGATCGCGGTCAGGCAGCCGCCCTCGTGCACGAGCGTGACCAGCGCCGTGTCGACGTCGCCGGCCTCGGCGAAGGCGGGGTCGACCCGGACCGCGCCGCGCGCGAACACCTCGACGACCTCCGCGCCGGTCACGAAGCGGGCCATGTCGAAGTCGTGGATCGTCATGTCGAGGAACATGCCGCCGGACCCGCGCACGTAGGCGAGCGGCGGCGGCTCGGCGTCGCGGCTGGAGATCCGCACGAGATGCGGCTCGCCGATCGCGCCCGAGGCGACCGCGTCGCGGACCGACCGGTGCGCGGGGTCGAACCGGCGGTTGAAGCCGATCTGGAACGGGATGCCGGCGGCCTCGACCGCGGCCAGCGCGCGATCGACCTCGGCGAGGTCGAGCGAGACCGGCTTCTCGCAGAAGATCGCCTTGCCCGCGGCGGCCGCGGCGACGAGCAGGTCGGCGTGCGTGTCCGTGCTCGAGCAGATGGCGATCGCGTCGGCGTCGGCGATCAGCTCGCCGGCGGTCGCCGCGACGGGCACCCCGAGCTCGGCGGCGGTCGCCTCGGCGACGGCGTCGTGCGCGTCGAACACGCCGGCGACCGCGGCGCCGGCCACGCGCCGCGCCAGCAGCTCGGCGTGCAGGCGGCCGATCCGGCCGACGCCGATCACCCCGATCCGCACCGGTCGACGGCGGTCACGCTCACACGTCCTCCCAGCGGCCCGACGCCGCTGCGCAGGAGCGCGGCCTGGACCGCGACCCAGGCCAGCGCGGCGTCGAAGCCGGGCGCGAACGGCCGCCCCTC
Source organism: uncultured Solirubrobacteraceae bacterium (assembly GCA_963724145.1). Lineage (GTDB taxonomy): Bacteria > Actinomycetota > Thermoleophilia > Solirubrobacterales > Solirubrobacteraceae > DASQMT01. The sequence continues at coordinate 30,555 of CAVRTO010000035.1, read as the reverse complement.
CGCGATCGCGTCGCAGAACGCCGCGTCCTCGATCGTGACCAGGTCCTCGTAGCCGATGCCGTTCGCGCTGCCGGGGACGAACACGCCGTGCGGCGGGAAGCGCTCGCCGCCCAGCACGCGGGTGTAGCCGCCGGTCTCGGGGCGGTACACGCGCAGCTCGTTCATCGCCTCGAAGTCCCACGCGCGGCGCCGCCGGTGCCGTGGACGTCGATCGCCAGCCGGCTCTCCGGCCCGACGATCGCGCGGCTCGCCTCGAACCTGCCGCGCGCGCCGTTCGCGAACTCGCACAGCATGCCGGCGTAGTCCTCGTTGGTGACTCGCCGTGCTCGTCGTCCGCGCCGCCGCGGCCGTAGTGGGAGCCGGCGCCGAGCGGGCGCCGGGGATCAACGTCGCGGTCGTGCCGACCAGGCGGGTGATCGGCCCGGCGAGGAACTGGGCCAGATCGACCGCGTGGGAGAGCAGGTCGGACGACGCGCCGTGCCCGCCCTCGTCGAGCCGGTAGCGCCACGACAGCACGCCCAGCGGATCGGCGCCGTACACCGAGAAGAAGCGGCCGCGGACGTTGGTCAGCGCGCCGAGCTCGCCGCCCCCGATCAGCTCGGCGGCGTAGCGGACGAGCGGCGCCCAGCGGTAGTTGAAGCCGACGCCGCCGACGACGCCGGCGCGCGCCACCGCCGCCTCCGCGCGGGCCGTCTCCGCCGGCGTGCCGCCGACCGGCTTCTCGCAGAACACGTGCTTGCCGGCCTGCGCCGCCGCCTCGACGAGCTCGGCGTGGAGCCTGTTCGGCGCGGCGATCCAGACCGCGTCGACGGCGGGGTCGTCGATCACCCGCCGCCAGTCGCCGCTCGCGCGCTCGAAGCCGAAGTCCGCCGCGGCGGCGGCCGTCCCCGGCGCCGGGTCGGCGCAGACGACCAGCACGGGGTCGTAGTCGCGGTCCGCGAACAGCTTCGGGATGCGCGCGAGCGAGCGGGTGTGCGCGCGGCCGAGCCAGCCGAAGCCGATCACGCCCACGCCGATCCGGCGCCGGGCGCGCGGCACGACCGCGGGGCCGCCGGGGCGCAGGAACGCGAGGCTCGCGGCCACGTCGGCCGCCGGGCCCGTACCGGCGGGCGGTTCGCCGGTCAGCGCGGCGTCCTGCTCGAGCACGAGCCGCGCTCGTACCCGTGGGCCTCCAGCTGCGCGAGCACCTCGGCGATGCGCGCGTCGCCCCTTCCCGAGGGGCTGGAACAGGCCCGTCCTGCGTGGCGCCCATGAGCGTCGAGCCCGCCGGCGCCGTAGCGGGCGGCGACCGCCGCGTCGACGTCCTTGAGGTGGACGTGGACGATGCGGTCGCCGTGGTCGGCGACGAACGCGACGGGGTCGCAGCCGCCGATCAGCAGATGGCCGGTGTCGAGGCACCAGCCGACGTCGGATCGCCGCGACAGCCGCTCGACGTCGGCGGCGCGTCTCGATCAGCGTGCCGGCGTGCGGGTGCAGCGGCGAGCGTGAGCCCGTGGGCGGCGACGCGCGCTCCTCGATCGCCGCCAGGTTGCGGACGAGCGGCGGCGAACTGCCGCGTCGTCGAGCGCCGCCGGCGGCGACCAGCCGGCGTCCGTCGACGAGCGCGGCACACGAACACCTCGGCGCCGGCGCCGGCGAGCCAGGCCGCGCGCGCGTCCTCCGCGGCGGCGCGGGCGTCGCCGAGCGCGGGCTCGTGGAGCACGAGCGGCACGAAGCCGCCGACGAGCGCGAGCCCGTGGGCGTCGAGCCGCTCGCGCAGCGCGCCGGGGTCGCGCGGAGCCAGCCGAGCGGGCCGAGCTCCGTCGCCGTCATGCCCGAGCCCGGCCATCTCGGCGAGCACGCGCTCGGGCGGGAGCTGCAGTGCCCCAGCCCGGCACCTCGCACACGCCCCACGAGATCGGCGCGCCGGCCAGCCGCCGCGCGGCGGCCGCACCGTGCTCGTCCCTCGCCGATCGAGCCGTCTCGCTCCCCACGTTGCCCGTCTCCTCGTTTGGAGCGCTCCAAGAAATTAGCGCGCTCCAATCCACGGCCAGTATGCTTCCGGCCGCCATGGCTGTCAAGCGCGCGCCCAGGCCTCCGACGATGGAGGACGTGGCGCGCGCGGCGGGCGTCTCGCGCGCGCTCGTGTCGCTCGTGATGCGCGACAGCCCGCAGGTCAGCCCGCACCGGCGCGAGCGCGTGCTCGCGCCGCCGGAGCGGCTCGGCTACCGCCCCAACGCGATGGCGCGCAGCCTCGCCAGCCGGCGCACGAGAACGATCGGCGTGCTGCTCAACGACCTCCACAACCCGTTCTTCGCGGAGATCGCCGACGGGCTCGAGTCGCTCGCCGCCGAGCTCGGCTACCGGTCCTGCTGATCACCGGGCGGCCGCCGCGCCGGGCGCGAGCGCGCGATGCTCGACGGCCTGCTCGAGTACCGCACGGACGGGATCATCCTCGTCTCGCCGCGGCATGCGGACGGCCGATGTGGTCGCCGCCACGGGCCGGCGACGCCGACGGTCGTCGTCGGGCGCCGCGCTGCGCGGGGCCGCGTCGACTCGATCCTCGTCGACGAGGCTGCCGGCGCGCGGCTCGCGGTCGAGCACCTCGCCGGGCTCGGACACCGGCGGATCCTCCACGTCGACGGCGGCCACGGCGCCGGCGCCGCGCCCCGGCGGGCCGGCTACCTGAAGGCGATGCGCGCGCTCGGGCTCGCGGAGGCCCCGCGCATCGTCGCCGGGCGACTTCACCGAGGAGGCCGGCGTGCGGGCGGCCGAGACGATGCTGGCCGCGGCACCCTCCCGACCGCGTCTTCGCGGCCAACGACCTCGTCGCGGCCGGGCGTGCTCGACCGCCTCGAGGACGCCGGCGTCCGCGTCCCGGCGACGTCTCGATCGTCGGCTTCGACAACACGTTCCTCGCCGCCCTGCACCACATGTCGCTCACGACGATCGACCAGCCGAGCCACGAGATGGGGCGGCTCGCGCTCGAGCTGCTGCTCGAGCGGCTCGACGGCCGCGCCGACCCCGTCACCCGGCTGATGGCGCCCGGCCTGGTCGTGCGGCGGACGACCGGGCCCCCTCAGGCCGCGAAGGCGGCGAGCGCGGGCAGGCGCTCGACGTAGCCGTCGAGGATCGCGCGCGCCGTCGTCACCGACGGGACGAGCGGGTGCAGCGCGAGCGCCCGCACCGCGGCGGCGCGCGACCCGGTCAGCGCCGCCTCGATCGTCGCGCGCTCGACGTCCTTCATCTGCGCCACGAGCGCCGCCGCGTGCGCGGGCACCTCGCCGACCGCGAGCGGCTGCGGCCCCGCCCGGCCGACCACCGACGGCACCTCGACGACCGCCCGCGCGTCGAGGCCCGGCAGGCTGGACCGGTTGGCGGTGTTGAGGATCAGCACCGCGCGCGTGTTCAGCACCATCGCCTCGAGCACGGCCATCGCCTCGGCCTCGTAGCCGGCGTTCTCCTCGATCTCGTGCTCGCCGGCGTCCCCGGCGGCGCTGCGCGCCTCGGCCATGTACGTCCGCTCGCGATCGTGGCGCGTGGCCTGCCACGCGGCGAGCGCCTCCGCCGGCGGCTGCCCGCCGGCGGCGTAGAACGCGGCCTGCTGCTCGAGCAGGAAGGCGCCGCGCGGCGCGGTGCTCGCGCGGATCGCCTCGACGGTCTCGCGCCCGTAGTAGAAGAAGTAGAGGTACTCGTTCGGGACCATCGCGAGCGTCCGCAGCCACTCGCCGCCGAACAGCCGCCCCTCCTCGAAGCCCGCGAGCGCGGCGTCGTCGGCCAGCAGCCCGGGCAGCAGCTCGCCGTCGTGGTCGCGGACGCCCTTGAGCCAGCCGAGGTGGTTGAGCCCGAAGTAGTCGAACGCGAGCTCGCCGCGGTCGCGCCCGAGCGCGCGGGCGACCCGCCGGCACAGCCCGGAGGGCGAGTCGCAGACGCCGATCGCCCGCTCGCCCAGCACCTGCTGGACCGCCTCGGTGACCATCCCCGCGGGGTTGGTGAAGTTGATCAGCCACGCGCCGGGCGCGCGCGCCGCCATCGCCTCGGCCAGCGCGACCATCTCCGGGATCGTCCGGAGCGCGAAGCAGATCCCGCCCGGCCCGGTCGTCTCCTGCCCGAGCACGCCGAGCGCGAGCGGCACCTGCTCGTCGACGACGCGCCCCTCCAGCCGGCCGGAGCGGATCGCGCAGAACACGTAGTCCGTCCCCTCGAGCGCGTCGTCGAGGTCGGTCGTGGAGCGGAACGGGAGCCGCCCGCCGCGCTCCTCCGCCAGGCCGTCGAGCACCGCGCCGATCCGCGCGAGCCGATCCGCGTCGACGTCGTGCAGCACGACCTCCTCCAGCCCGAGCCGCTCCGCCTTGCCGAGCAGGGCGCCGTACACCAGCGGCACGCGGAACCCGCCGCCGCCGACGATCGTGAGCTTCACGCGAGCACGACCTCCACGTCGGCGTCGACCGGCGGCGGCGCGTCGGTCACGAGGACGTCGAGCGCGTCCGCCGCACACACGCGCACGCTGCCGCTCCCGGCGAACTTCGCCGCGTCCGCGAGCAGCACGACGCGCCCCGCCGCCGCGATCATCGCGCGCTTGATCGGCACCTCGACCATGGTCGAGTCCCAGACCGCGCACGCGCCGTCCACCGCGCTCGCGCCGAGGAACAGCACGTCGGCCTGCAGCTGGCGCAGCGAGTCCTCCGCCAGCACGCCGACGAGCGAGCGGTAGTTGCGCCGCACCAGCCCGCCGGGCAGCACGAGCTCGACCGCCTCGTCGGGCACCAGCTCCTCCAGCACCGCGAGGCTCGACGTGACCACGGTGATCCGGCGGCCGTGCAGATGGCGCGCCGCCTGCAGCGTCGTCGTCCCGATGTCGATCATCACGGTCTGGCCATCCTCCACCAGCGCCGCGGCCGCCGCGCCGATCCGGTCCTTCGCCTCGAACCGCTCGACCGCCGACTCCTCGAACGGCGGCTCGCCGCCCGCCCGCACGGCGCCGCCGCGGACCCGCTCGACCATCCCCGCGCCGGCGAGCTCGCGCAGGTCGCGCCGGACGGTCATCTCCGACACGCCGAACGTCTGCGCCAGATCGCCGACGTGGGTCGACCCGGCACGGACGGCGCGCAGGATCTCCTGGCGCCGCCGTGCGGGGATCAGCGGGCGGGTCACCGCAGCGGCACGTCCAGCGCCTGGACCTCGTCGTCCTCGGTCTCGAACGAGACGAGGGCCGAGCCGCCCTGCCGCAGCTTCGCGTAGGCCGCGGCGTCGAGCGGGATCGTCACCGTCTGCCACGGCCGCCGGAGCTGCACGACCTGGTCGCGGACGACGCGACCGCTCATGTCCGGCGACCACGGCGGGACCGTGCCGTCGCCGAGCGCGCACGCGGTCATCCCGTAGTCCGGCGGCGGGTCGGCCGACAGCGCGCAGCTCGTCACCCAGACCGGGATGTAGCCCTTGTTGCCGGACCACAGGAACACGTGCGCGCGCCCGGTCCCGTTCGTGCGGAACCGCAGCGTCGCCGCGCTCGGGGAGAGGTCGACGTCGACGTCGCGGATCCGGTTCTGCTGCGGCGCGGGATCGCGGCCGCTGATCGGCACGCCGTTGCGCGCCGACTGCGCGATCGTCTGCGGCGAGTCGACCCCGTTGAGGTTCGGGCTCGACACGTTCGGCGGCTCCGGCGTCGTCGGCCGGTCGGCCGGCGGCGTGTAGCCGGCGACCGAGGCGTGGCCCCAGCGCCACGGGTCGGACTGGACGCTGCCGAACGCCGACCACGCGAGCCGGGTCTGCCCGGCGTCGATGTGGCGCAGCGTCGTCGAGCCCTGCGCCGCGTTGTTGTCGTTGTCGTACGGCGTGATGTTGAGCCCGATGTGCGCGGGGTCGACCGCCGCCGGGAAGTCCGCCATCGGGATCTTGACCTCGAGGTCGTAGCCGCCGCCCGCGTACGCGTGGTCGGTCGTCGTCTCGTTCGTGCCGACCCAGGTCGCGCTCGACGCGACCTCCACGCCGGGCGCGTTCGGCGCGTCGCTCACCGTGTCGGCGAGCGGCCCGGTCGAGTAGCCCTGGTGGTTGTCGGCGTCGCGCTCCCAGCACGGCCCGTTCGGCCCGTTGCCGTTGCTGCCCGTCGGGTCGTTCGTGAACGGGAACACGCCCGAGCTTGAACGTGGACGCCGTGTCCATGTTCGTCTCCGACGCGTTGCCGCGCGGGTCGATCAGGAACTCGACCGAGTCCGCGAGCCAGTGGGCGACGCACTCCGCCGGCGTGATCGCGTAGCTCTGGAAGTCGTCGCGGACGTGGACGAAGAAGTACAGGTCGTCGCCCTGCCACGTGACCTTCGCGTACGTGCTCGTCGCGGGGTCGCCGGGCGTGCCGGACGTCCCGCAGTCGACGCCGAGCGGGACGCACTCGGTCCCCTCCCAGCGCTTGCCGACGTTGAGCGCGGGGCCGCCGTACTCGCCGGCGCCCTCCTGGCCGTCGACGGCGGGCGCCGCGGCCGCCTGCGGGATGCTCGTCGTCGGGACGAGCGAGACCGTCAGCGTCTCGCTGCCGCTGCCGCCCGTGTAGCTCGTCGTGATCGGGATCGGCACGTCCGCCGTGGCGGGCAGCGCCGTGTCCGTGTTGGTCAGGGTGAACTCCACCGTCGCGTCCGCGCCGGGCGCGAGCGGGCCGTACGGCTTGGAGGCGGCGTCGGCGGTGAAGTTCGCCGGCAGCGCCAGCGACACCGTGCCGCTCTGCTCCTCGTCGGACCAGTTGTGGACGTCGACCGGGATCGTCTTCGTCTCACCCAGCCCCATCGACGTGACGGCGGCGGAGCGGCCGACGCGCAGCGCGCGCGGCGCCGTGTCGGTGAGCCAGCTGTCGTACTCCTTCCACTTGCCCCAGCGCTGGAAGCGGCCCTCGACCGGCGAGACGACGCGCGCGACGGTCTCGGTGTAGCCGGTGCGGTGGCCGGTGCGCAGGAGCGCCGAGAGCTTGACGTCGGTGTTGACGGCCGCGTTCGCCGGCGGCGTGACCTCGAACGTCGCGGTCGAGTCGCGGCGCTCGCGGATCGGGCCGATCGCGCTGGGCCGGGCCGACCGTCCAGCCGGACGGCGCCGTCAGCGCGACCGTGCCGCGGTCGAGCGTCCCCTGGCCGGAGCGGACGTGCACGGTCGCCTCGAACGGCTTGCCCGGCGCGAGGAAGAAGTCGGACAGCTCGATGTGCTCGAGCGTCCCGCGCGGGAGCCCGCCCGGGTCGCGCTTCACCGCGCCGTAGAGCGCGGCGTCGTCCTTGCCCGCGAGCGGGTTCGGCGGTCCCGTCCGCGTTCAGGTTGGGCTGGAACGGGACGAACGCGTCGGTCTGGCCGAAGCGCGAGCAGCCGGGCGGCTGGTCGCCCATGAACATCGTCCGGCTCTGGGTCGGGTAGGCGCGGGCGCCCTCCATCGCGACCTGCGCCCAGATCTTCGGCGTGCCCGCCGGCTTGCCCTGGACGTTCCCGGCCGGCCAGTCGAACGGCGAGTCGTAGCCGGTCCAGACGCCCGCGACCGTGCTCGTGTTCGTGCTCGCGGGGACGAAGCCGGTGGTGCAGTCGGGCGCGGTGCGTCGTCCCGCCGGTGCCGGCCGTCGAGCCGCCCGAGAAGACCTTCTTCACCTGCCAGGTCGAGAGCTTGTGCGGCCCGCGCAGCTGCTCGGGGAACATGCTCGGGTCGGCCGCCGCCTGGACGCCCTCCCAGATGTAGCGGCCGGCCTGCTGGTGGTTGCCGTGGCCGGCGTTCAGCGACGGCGTGAAGCCGATGTAGACCTCCGGCTGGGTCATGCGGATGATCCGCGTGACGCGCCGCAGCGTCTCGCGCTCGCCCCAGAAGTACTGGGTCAGCGGCGCGCTCTGGTTGTAGAAGAAGTCGACGCGGTCGAGGTTGAAGATGTCGACGGTGCCCGAGCGGTAGTGCGCGACGCGGTCCTCGTTCTCGCGCCGCAGCCCGAGCGGCGGGCCGATCTCCGTGCCGACGGCGTTGCCGCCGCCCTCGCCGCGGGTGACCATGATGATCCCGCAGCGGACGCCGTAGCGCTCGTGCCAGACCCCGCACGGGCCGATGATGCTGGTGTCGTCGTCGGGATGGGCCCACTCGCCCATCACGTCGATCTTCACCGCCTGCGGCGCCTTGTACGCCGCCTGCGCGGGCACGGCGAGCGCCAACCCGATCGCCATCAGCACGGCCAGTCCAACCCCGAAGCGCTTCACCCCAGCCTCCCGCACAGCTTCGAACACCTTCGAACAGCAGCGCACACTAGGCCGCGCTCGGCGGGTGTCAACGCGGGCGGTCCGCGCGGAGACCGTCAGGCGCCGAGCTCGGTGCGCAGCGCGTCCACCTGCTCGCGCAGCGCGGCGAGCTCCGCGCGCAGCGACGCGACCTCGCCCTCGAGCGCGTCGATCCGCCCGGCGGAGGCCGGCGGGCGCGGCGGGGCCGCGACCAGCGGCTCGGGCGCGGTCTCGACGGGCGGGGCGTCCGCGCTCTCGGCGCTGAGCAGGTGGACGTAGCGCTCCTCCTTCTGCCCCGGCCGGCGCGCGAGCCGGATCGCGTACTCGCGCCCGATCAGCGCGTCGAGCACGTCCTGCACGGCGGCGAGGTCGGCGAAGCCCTGCATCCGCTCCGTGCGCTGCTTGAGCTCGCCGGGCGTCTGCGCGCCGCGCAGCAGCAGCACGGCGAGCACGGCGAGCTCGGCGTCGTCGAGGCCGAGCGCCTCGTCGAGCAGGTGGCGGAACTTGTAGGCGCGGCTCGTGTGGCCGCTCGCGAGCCGCGTGTAGCGGCGCTGGGAGAGCCGGTGCAGCGCCTCGCGGATCATCGGCTCGTCGTACTTCGACGACCGGGTCGCGGTTCGTCGTCTGGTTGCACGCGAGCCGCAGCGAGTTCAGGCTGAGCGGGTACTGGTCCGGCGTCGTGCGCTGCTTCTCGATCAGGCAGCCGAGGATCCGCACCTCGACCGGGTCGAGGTCCATCATCCGCACGCCTCCGGGGCCGGATGGCGGCGGAGGACCTTCTCGAACGCGACGGGCCGAGCGGTCATCACGCCGTCGACGCACCAGTCGATCAGCTGGCGCCAGGTCGCCGGGCTCTCGCCGTCGTCGCTCAGCCAGGTGTGCCACGCGTAGCCGTCGCGGTGCGCCCTGGCGACGTTCTCCGCGTTGGTGACGCTCAGCGTCTGGCCGCCGAGCTCGTACGTGATCGGGAGCTGGAAGGCGACGACGCCGTCGCCGGGCGAGCCGCCGCCGAGCAGGTAGGCCGCGCTGCCGTCGATCCCCGGCGCGACCGGCATCGCCGGCACGAGCGCGTGGAAGCGGTCGACCGCGGCCTGCTGGAACGAGACGACGATGATGTCGCGCCGCTGCGTCCGCCCGAGCAGCTTCGCGAGCGCCTCGGCGTTCTGCACGTACTCCGACGTCGCCTCCGCCGGCGTGCGGCCCTTGATCTCGACGTTGATCGGCGTGCGCGGGAACGCCCGCATCACGGCCTTGAGCGTCGGGACGCGGAAGTCGGCCCGGGTGTAGCCCTTGGGCGGCTTGCGCTTGCCGGTGGCGATCCCGCGCAGCTTGTACGCGCGCTTCGCGCGATCGTGGCGGTAGGCGTCGTCGCCCTTGGCGAACCAGTACGCGCCGTCGAGCCGCTTGACCTGGCGGAGCGTGTGCGAGGCGATCGTCCCGTGGCCGTTCGTGGTGCGGTCGAGCGTCGTGTCGTGCGAGACGACGACCTTCCCGTCCCTGGTGACGCCGACGTCCAGCTCGAGCATGTCGGCGCCCGCGCGGACCGCGCGCTTGAAGGCGTAGAGCGTGTTCGACGGGAACTCGTCCTCGCCGCCCTGGTGGGCGATGTTGAGGACCCGTTCCTTCAGCCAGGGGTTGGACTGGGCGTGGGCGGTGGCCGGGAGCAGGAGCGCCAGCGGCAGCGCGGACAGGAGGATGCGACGCATAGGCTGGTGAGTATGGCCGAGGCCGACCGCCTGTACGCCGTCCCGCTCGAGGACTTCGTCGAGGAGCGCAAGCGGCTGGCGCGCGAGCTGCGCGCCGCCGGGGACAAGGACGCGGCGGCCGCGATCGCGAAGCTGCCGAAGCCGACGCCGCCCGCGTGGGCGCTGAACCTGCTCGCGCGGGAGGAGCCGGACGCGGTCGGGGACTGGCTCGGCGCGGCCGAGGCGCTGCGCGACGCGTCCGCCAGGCCCGGCAAGGGCCTGCGCGAGGCGATGGCCACCCACCGCGACGCCACCCGCTCGCTCGTCGCGCTCGCGCGGGATCGCGCGCAGCCGGGCGGGAAGCCGCTGTCGGAGCCGATGCTGGAGCGCGTCCGCGCGCTGCTGCAGGAGGCGACCGTCGACGAGGACCGCGCCGAGGCGCTGCGCGCGGGGCTGGTCGTCGAGGGCGGCGACGCGCCGCCACCGGCGCGGACGAAGGAGGCCCGCGCCGCGAAGGCGGCGGACGACGACGCGCGCGCCGAGCGCCGCCGGGCGGCCGAGGCGCGCGCCGCCGAGCAGGCCACGCGCGAGGAGGCCGAGCGGGTCGCCGAGCTCGAGCGCCGGGTCGCCGAAGCGGAGGCGGAGGTCGAGCGGATGCGCGAGTCCGCGGCGGAGCTCGAGGAGGCCGCGCGGGCGGCCGACGCGCGGCTCGCGGACGCCGAGCGCACGCTGGCGCGCTCCGAGTCCGAGGCCGCCGCCGCGCGCGACGCGGCGAGCGAGGCCGCCGCGACGACGTCCGCGGCGGAGCGCGACCTGCGCCAGCTCTCGCGCCAGCTCCGCAACGCCGGCTGACTCACGCCGCGCCGAGCGCGGTGGCGAGCGACCTGGCGACCCAGGCGCGCCGTCGCGTCACCTGCGCGTGAGGTGAAGCGCAGGACGCGCCAGCCGGCGAGCGTCAGCGCCACGTCGCGCTCGCGGTCGGTGTTCAGCGCCGCCGGTGAGCGGTGCCAGGCGTACGAGTCCGCCTCGACGACGAGCCGCTGCCGCGGCCACGCGAAGTCGCGGACGCTGCCTTCGATGACGACGTTGACCTGCGGTGCCGGCAGCCGCTGCTGCTCGCACAGGTCGTGCACGAGCCGCTCCAGGTGGCTGCGGACGTCGGCCGGGCCGGTGTACGCGGCCAACACCGCTTTGAGGGAAGGGGTCCCGGCGCGGCCGGGGTACCGGGTCCAGCAGCGAGTGCAGTTCGGCGAAGTCGATGAGCCGGAGCTGCTCGGCGCGGTCGACCGCCACGGCGATCGCCGCGCTGCGCGCCGTCGCCGCGAGGTCCAGCAGCGTCCGCGCCGGCGTCGTGATCGGGAGCCCCCGGAGCGCCGTCACCTCGTCGTCCGGCAGCGCGCGCGGCCGGTGCACGCGGATGCCGTCGCGCGATCGGAGGCCGGCGCGGCCGCGCACCGTGACGTGGATCACCGCCGGCGCGGCCGCGATCCCCCACGCCGCCGCCGCGGAGCCGTGGCTCAGGTGGCCGTCGCGCGAGCGCGAGCACCGCGGCCCAGCGGCGGCCCTCGCGCCCGATCGCCTCGTGCCCGACGGCGTACACCCCGCGATGAAGGGCGTGCAGCCGCCCGCTCCACGCCCGGCGCTTGATCGCCTCCGGCGACAGCCCCGCGGCGCGCAGCTGCGCGTGCGAGACGACCCCGCCCTGCGCCGCCGCCCGGCGAGCGATCTCGGCGTCCGGGGCGAGTCTGGGGTCGCATACCGACCGTTAGGCGCCCCGCGTCGAAACTCGCCCCTTTCGTAGGGTGCGGGGCATGACCTATGTCGCCGCCGCCGATCGCTACGACGCGATCCCCTACCGCCGCTGCGGCCGCAGCGGGATCCAGCTCCCCGCCGTGTCCCTCGGGCTGTGGCACAACTTCGGCGACGACAAGCCGATCGAGGGGCAGCGCGCGATCCTGCGCCGCGCCTTCGACCTCGGCATCACGCACTTCGACCTCGCCAACAACTACGGCCCGCCCTACGGCTCCGCGGAGATCAACTTCGGCCGCCTCTTCGCCGAGGACTTCCGCCCGTACCGCGACGAGCTGATCATCAGCAGCAAGGCCGGCTACGACATGTGGCCCGGCCCGTACGGCGAGTGGGGCTCGCGCAAGTACCTGCTCGCCTCGCTCGACCAGAGCCTCCAGCGCATGGGGCTCGACTACGTCGACATCTTCTACTCGCACCGCTTCGATCCGGAGACGCCGCTGGAGGAGACCGTCGGCGCGCTCGACGCGGCGGTCCGCCAGGGCAAGGCGCTCTACGTCGGCATCTCGTCGTACTCGGGCGAGCGCTCGCGCGAGGCCGCCCGGCTGCTGCGCGAGCTCGGCACCCCGCTGCTGATCCACCAGCCGAGCTACTCGCTGCTCAACCGCTGGATCGAGCCCGAGCTGCTCGAGGTGCTCGACGAGGAGGGCGTCGGCTGCATCGTCTTCTCCCCGATCGCGCAGGGGATGCTGACCGACAAGTACCTCGACGGCGTGCCGGAGGCGTCCCGCGCCGCCGAGGGGAAGTCGCTCAGCACCGACCTGCTCAGCGAGGACAACCTCGCGCACGTGCGCGCGCTGAACGAGATCGCGCAGCGCCGCGGCCAGGCGCTCGCGCAGATGGCGATCGCGTGGGTGCTGCGCGACCCGCGCGTGACGTCGGCGCTGATCGGCGCGTCGAGCGTCGGGCAGCTCGAGCAGAACGTCGCCGCGCTCGACCGGCTCGACTTCTCCGACGACGAGCTCGCCGAGATCGACCGCCACGCGGTCGACGCCGGCATCAACCTCTGGGCGACGTCCAGCGACGCCTAGGCCGCGACCTCGTCGGGCTCGACGACGACGAGCTCGAGCCCGTCGCGGCCCTCGAGGGTGCGGGTGAGCGAGCTGCGGCCGCGATGCGCGGCGCCGAGCATCACGACGTCGGCGCCGGACGCCGCGGCCCGGTCGAGCACCGCCTGCGCGGTGTCGTCGTGGTCGCCGACGGCGTGCAGGAGCGCGCCGTGGGCGTCGACCCCGCGGCGCGTGAGCAGCCCGACGTGCGCGTCGAGCACGGCCTTCGCGCCCGCCGTCGACTCGAGGTCCGCCGCGTCGTCGCCGACCACGTCGGTCTCCAGCACGTGGACGACCTCGACGCGTGCGCCGCGCTCCCCGGCGAGGCTCGCGGCGGCGCGGGTGACCGCGGCCGAGGCGGGGGTGGCGTCGACCGCGACGAGGATCGCCGCCGGGACGGCCGCGGGCTCGTCCGCCGCCGGGGCGTCGGCCACGGCGATCGCGGAGCGCAGCGCGTAGAGCAGCACGAGCGCGATCGCGACCGCGGCGGCGCCGACGAAGTAGGGGATGTCGACGCCCACGTCCTCGGCCAGCCGGCCGGCCAGCCACGGCGCGATCGCGCCGCCGCCGAAGCGCATGAACGAGTAGGCCGACGAGGCGATCGGGCGCTCGACCGGCGCGACCTTCATCACGGCCTCGGTCAGCACGGTGTTGACCGTGCCGATCAGCGCGCCCGACACGACGACGCAGGCGATCAGCGCGACCTGCGAGTCGATCGCGAGCGCCATCACGAGCAGCACGACGGCGAAGGCGGCGAAGACCGCGCCGAGCGTCCCGACGGTGCCGAGCCGGCGCTTGGCGGCCGGCGCGACCCAGACGGAGAAGATCGCCACGAGCAGGCCCCAGCCGAAGAACACGAAGCCCAGCGCGTGCGCCCCGAGGTGGAGCGGGAACGGCGTGTAGGCGAGCAGCGTGAAGAAGCCGAAGTTGTAGAAGAGCGCGACGAAGCCGGCGGCGAGCAGGCCGCGGTGGCGCAGTGCCTTGATCGGGGTCGGCGAGCGAGACCTTGTGCGCCGGCGCGGGCGTCCGCCCCAGCAGCACCGCGATCGCGACGAACGCGATCGACATCAGCACCGCGACGCCGAAGAACGGCCCGCGCCAGCTGATCCCGCCGAGGAAGCCCCCGAGCAGCGGCCCCGATGCGATGCCCAGCCCGAGCGCCGCCTCGTAGAGCATGATCGCGCCGCCGATCCCGCCGCTCGCCGCGCCGACGATGACCGACAGCGCGGTGGCGATGAAGAGCGCGTTGCCGAGGCCCCAGCCGGCGCGGAAGCCGGCGATCTGCGCGACCGTGTTCGACGCGCCCGCGAGCGCGCTGAACACGATCACGAGCGCGAGCCCGCCGAGCAGCGCGCGCTTGGCCCCGACCCGCGACGCGACGAAGCCGGTCCCGAGCATCGCCACGCCGGTGATCGCGAAGTACGTCGTGAAGAGCATCGTCACCTGGCTCGGCGACGCGTCGAGGTCCTGCGCCAGGACCGGCAGGATCGGGTCGACGAGCCCGATCCCCATGAAGGCGATGACGGCCGCGAACGCGACCGCCCACACCGCCTTCGGCTGGCGCAGCAGGCCGGTGCTCAAGCGATCGCCTCGGCGAGGCGCTCGAGGATCGGCACCGCGTCGGAGAGCGTCTCGCGCTCCTCGGGGTCGAGCGCGTCGATCTGCGCGCCGAGGGTGGCGGCACGGCGTGCGGCGCCGCTCGTCGAGCAGCGTCTGCCCGGCGGGGGTGATCGCGACGAGGACGGCACGGCCGTCGGCCGGGTCCTGGCCGCGGGTCACGAGCCCCTGCCCCTCGAGCCGGCCGACGAGGGTCGTGGCCGACGGCTGGGCGATCGACTCGTAGGCCGCCAGCTCGGTGATCCGCTGGGGGCCGGCGGTGGCGATGCGGTGCAGGGCGGAGGCGGCGCTGCGGCTGAGGCCGGGCCCGGCGCCGCGGAACAGGACGTGGGCGAGCCGGGTGACGCTGAGCTCCACCTGCTCGGGTAGCGTGGCGGTGGCGGCATTCATATAGCCCAACTATATAACACTCGCATGCAACGCCACGAGTTCCCGTACCTGCACCCGATCGCCACGCGCTGGGACGACAACGACGTCTACGGCCACGTCAACAACGTCCGCTACTTCGCCTTCTTCGACACCGCGATCAACGACTGGCTGATCCGCGAGGGCGGGCTCGACGTCGAGCACGGCGCGGTGATCGGCGTCTGCGCCGAGTCGCACTGCGCCTACACCGCGGCGATCGCCTTCCCCGACGCGGTCGAGGTCGGGCTGCGGACGGAGCGGATCGGCAGCTCCAGCGTCCGCTACGAGCTCGCGGTGTTCCGCGGCGGCGCGGAGGAGAGCGCGGCCACCGGCTGGTTCGTGCACGTGTTCGTCGACCGCGCGACGCGCCGCCCGGTCCCGATCCCCGCGCCGCTCCGCGCGGCGCTCGAGCGGCTCAGCCCAGCACCGCGCCCGGGTTGAGCAGGCCCGCGGGGTCGAGCGCGCGCTTCACCGCGCGCATCGCCCGCAGCTCGGCCTCGCTCCGCACGAGCCCGAGGTACGCCGCCTTGGCGACGCCGACGCCGTGCTCGGCGCTGATCGTCCCGCCGTGCTCCGCGGCGACCCGGAGGACCGCCGCGTCGACGCGGTCGTCGTCCGTCGCCGAGCACGTTGACGTGCACGTTGCCGTCGCCGAGGTGGCCGAAGAGGATCACGCGGGCGCCCGGCGCGACGTCCGCCACCGCGGCCCGCGCGGCGTCGGCGAACGCGGCGAGCCGCGCCGGCGGCACGCCGACGTCGAGCTTGTGCGGGACGCCGGCCGCCGCGATCGCCTCGGTGTGCGCCTCGCGCAGGCGCCAGAGCCGCTCGCGCTCGGCGGTCGAGTCCGCGACGACCGCGTCGGTGTCGCCGAGCGCCGCGGCCAGCTCCGCCGTCGGGTCGTCGGCCGCCGCGCACTCGAGCACGACGTAGGCGGGCGCGCGCGGGACCGGCGCCTCGACGCCGAGGTGGTCGAGCACCAGCTGCAGCCCGTCGTCGAGGAAGAAGTCGGCCGCCTCGAGCGACGGCAGTCGCGGCCGCAGGTCGGCGAGCAGCCCGGCCGCCGCGCCGAGCGACGCGAGCGGGACGATCGCCGCCACGCGCGCCGGGAGCAGCGGCACGAGCCGCCAGCGGACGCGCGTGATCAGCCCGAGCGTCCCCTCGGAGCCGACGAGCAGCGCGGGCAGGTCGTAGCCGGCGTTGTCCTTGAGCAGCCCGCCGGTGCGGTCGATCACGCCGCCGTCCGCGAGCACCGCCTCCAGCCCGGCGACGCGGGCGCGCACGGTCCCGTGGCGGAGCGCGCGCATCCCGCCCGCGTCGGTGGCCACCAGCCCGCCGGCGGTCGCGCTGTCGCGGGCGCCGAAGTCGACGGCGGCATCCAGGCCCGCGCGGCGCGCGTGCGCCTGCAGCGCGGCGAGCGTGACGCCCGCCCCCACGTCGACCTGGAGCGATCCGCGGTCGATCTCGCCCGAGCGCGCCGAGCCGCGTCAGCGAGACGACGACCTCGCCGCCGCGCGGGACGCCCGCGCCGACCATCCCGGTGTTCCCGCCCTGCGGGACGATCGCGGCGCCGTGCTCCGCGCAGGCGCGCACGACCGCGACCACCTCCGCGGTGTCCGCGGGCCGCACGACGGCCCGCGCGCGGCCGGAGAAGCGCCCGGTCCAGTCGGTCTCGTAGCCCGCCCGGGCGTCGTCGTCGATCAGGACGTGGGCGTCGCCGACGGCGGCGCGGAGCGCGGTCTCGAGCACCGTGCGCGATGCTATCCGCCGCGATGGCGCGCGAGACGATCTTCACGCTCGAGGCGACGCCGGTGAAGTTCGGCCCGGGCGCCGCCGACGACGCCGGCTGGGAGCTGCGGCGGCTCGGCGTCACGCGGGCGCTGCTCGTCACCGATCCCGGCGTCGCGGCGACCGGGCATCCCGACCGCGTCCGCGAGCGGATCGCGGCCGAGGGGATCGAGGTCGTGGTCGTGGGACCGCGTCGCGCGTCGAGCCGACGCTCGACTCGCTCCAGGAGGCGGCCGACTTCGCCCGCGACGCCGGCGTCGACGGCTTCGTCTCCGTCGGCGGCGGCTCCAGCATCGACACCGCCAAGGTCGCCGACCTGATCGTCTCGCACCCCGCGCCGGTGATGGACTACGTGAACCCGCCGGTCGGCGCGGGGCGCAAGCCGCCCGCGCCCGATCGCGCCGCACCTCGCGATCCCGACCACGTCGGGCACCGGCGCCGAGGCGACCACCGTCGCCGTGCTCGACATCCCCGACCTGCGGATCAAGACCGGCATCTCGCACCGCTACCTGCGCCCGGCGCAGGCGATCGTCGACCCCGAGCTGGCGCGCACGCTCGCCGCCGAGGTCACGTCGAGCTCCGGCCTCGACGTCGTCTGCCACGCGGCCGAGTCGTTCCTCTCGCGGCCGTACGACCGGCGCGAGGCGCCGGACTCGCCGGACGACCGGCCGCCCTACCAGGGCGCCAACCCGGTCGCGGACGTCTGGTCGGCGAAGGCGCTCGAGTACGGCGGCCGCTACCTGCGCCGCGCGGTCGCCGATCCCGGCGACGTCGAGGCGCGCGGGCGGATGATGCTGGCGGCGACGATGGCCGGCGTCGGCTTCGGCTCGGCCGGCGTCCACATCCCGCACGCGTGCGCCTACCCGATCGCCGGGCTCAAGCACGAGTACCGCCCGCCCGGCTATCCGGACGACCACCCGTTCGTCCCGCACGGCCACTCGGTCATCGTCACCGCGCCGGCCGCCTTCCGGTTCACCTACGAGGCGATGCCGGAGCGCCACCACCACGTCGCCGAGCTGCTGGCCGGCGAGCGGATCCTCGACCCGGGCCCGGACACGCTGCCCGGCGTCCTGCTCGACCTGATGCGCGACGTCGCCGCCCCGAGCGGCGTCGCCGAGTTCGGCTACACGGAGGACGACGTCCCGGCGCTCGTCGAGGGCGCGCTCAAGCAGCAGCGGCTGCTCGTCGTCGCGCCGCGCGAGGCGGGCGCCGAGGATCTCGCGCGCATCCTCACGGCGTCACTGTGAGCGTCGCCTTGACGCCGCCGAACGCGAACGCGTCGGCGTAGGCGTCGAGCGGCACGCGCAGGCCGACGAAGCGCTCGAGCGCCTCCGGCCAGCGCGCGTGCGCGGCGGCGAGCCGCTCGACCGCGTCGTGCCAGTCGACGACGTTGGCGTTCACGCTCGCGATCAGCGCGCGGTTGCCGAGGATCGCGTCGATCCCGATCACCGGCCCGGGCAGGTGGACGACCTGGTCGTGCCCGTCGATCCCGAGCAGGCACGCGACCCCGTTGCGGCGGAGCAAGCCGAGCGCGTCGAGCGAGAGCTGCGCGCTGCCGGCCGCCTGGATGACGACGTCGAAGTCGGCCGGGTCGCCGGGCAGCCCGTTGACGTAGCGCGCGCCCGCCGCCTCCACCAGCCGCGCCTTCTCGCTCCCGGGCGGCTCGAGCGCGGACGTCCAGACCTCGAGGCCGTCGAGCCGCAGGAAGTAGGTGCAGAGCATCCCGATCGCGCCCGCGCCGAACACCAGCGCGCGACCCGGGTGCCACGGCTGGCGGCCGCCGACGGCGCGGACGTGGCGCAGCGCGCGGGCGCAGATCGACGCCGGCTCGGCCAGGACGCCGACGCGGCCGAGCGCCTCGGGCACGGCCACGAGATGCTCGGCGGGCACGACCGCGAGCTCGGCGGCGAACCCGTGCAGCCGCGTGATCCCGTGCTCGCTGTAGTCGCCCGTCTCGCAGGCGTCCGGCGCGCCCTCGGCGCACGACGCGCAGTGCCCGCACGACCGCCGCACGGTGGCGGTGACCAGGTCGCCGCGCGCGAACCCGTGGCCGCCGGCCTCGACGCGCCCGAGCAGCTCGTGGCCCAGGATCAGCCGCTCCTCGCCGGCGGGGGCGATCCCGAACCAGCCCTCGGAGATCTCGCGGTCGGTCCCGCAGACGCCGACCTCGACCGGCCGGACGAGCACCTGCGTCCCCTCCGGGCGCGGGTCGGGCATCGCCGCCACCGCGGTCGAGCCCGCCACGCCGGGGCGGAGGACGAGCGCCTGCATCAGCCGGGCACGCCCAGCACGGCGCCGTCGGCCGCGGAGCCGACGCAGGCGCGGTAGCGCGCGAGCACGCCGCCCGCCGGTCCGCCGTCCGGCGGCGCCCAGCCGTCCAGCCGCGCGGCGAGCTCGTCGTCGGGGACGTCGACGGCGAGCACGCCCGCGTCGGTGTCGATCGTGATCGCGTCGCCGTCGCGGACCGCGGCGAGCGGGCCGCCCCGGTACGCCTCGGGCGCCACGTGGCCGACCATCAGCCCGCGCGTGGCGCCGGAGAAGCGCCCGTCGGTGACGAGCGCGACCGACTCGCCGAGCCCGACGCCGACGACCGACGACGTCACGCTCAGCATCTCGCGCATCCCCGGCCCGCCGGCGGGGCCCTCGTAGCGGACGACGAGCACGTCGCCGGGCTGGACGACGCCCGCGCGCACCGCGGCGACGCAGGACGCCTCGTCGTCGAACACCCGCGCCGGGCCGGTCTGGCTCGTGCGCTCGATCCCCGCGAGCTTGACGAGGCTGCCGTCCGGCGCCAGGTTGCCGCGGAGCGTCCGCAGCGCGCCGCTCGGCTTGTACGGCGCGGCGTGCGGGAACAGGACGTCACCGTCGGGCGTCGGGAGCGTCCGCCGTCGCCGCGGCGAGCGACACGCCCGCGACCGTCGGCGCGTCGCCGTCGAGCAGCCCGCCCGCGACCAGCTCGCGGATCAGCGCGGGGGTCCCGCCGGCGCGATGGAGCGCCTCGGCCACGTGGCGGCCGCCCGGCGACAGGCTCGCGAGCACCGGCGTGTCCGCCGCGAGCGCGGTCAGCTCGTCCTGCGTCAGCTCGACGCCCGCCTCGCGCGCGACCGCGAGCAGGTGCAGCACGCCGTTGGTCGAGCCGCCCGAGGCGGCGATCCCGGCCATCGCGTTGCGCAGCGCGCGGCGGTCGAGGAACGCGCGCGCCGACGGGCCGCCGGCGATCGCGACCGCCCGGCGCCCGGCGCGCGCGGCGGCCTCCGCCTTCGCCTCCCGGTCCTCGGCCGGGATCAGCCCGTCGCCCGGCTCGGTCAGCCCGAGGCAGTCGATCGCCACCGCCATCGTGTTGGCGGTGAACTGCCCGGCGCAGGTGCCCGCACCCGGGCAGGCGGCGCGCTCGATCGCGTCGAGCTCGCCGCGCTCCAGCAGCCCGCGCTGGTGCGCGGCCACCGCCTCCCAGACCTCGAGGATCGTCAGCTCGCGGTCGCCGAGGTGCCCGGCGCGCTGCGGGCCGCTGTAGAGCAGCACCGCGGGCTTGTCGATCCGGGCGAGCGCCATCAGCGCCGCCGGCGTCGTCTTGTCGCAGCCGACGATGCAGACGAGCGCGTCGAAGTCGTGCGCGATCGCCATCAGCTCGATCGAGTCCGCGATCACCTCGCGCGACACGAGCGACGCGCGCATCCCCGGCGTGCCCTGGGACTGGTTGTCCGAGACCGCGATCGTGTTGAACGGCAGCGCCACGCCGCCGGCCGCGTCGACGGCGGCGGCCGCGGCGTCGGACAGCTCGCGCTGGTTCAGGTTGCACGGCATCGTGCCGGTCCACGTCGCGGCGATCCCCACGATCGGCCCGTCGAGCCGCGCGGGATCGATCCCCATCGAGCGGAAGTGCGCGCGGGCGCCCGCCCGGGCGGGATCGTCGCGGAGCCCGGCGCGGGGACGGTCCTCGGTCATCGCGCGAAGCGTATGTCAGGAGCGCTCGACCGGGCGCGAGCGCATCCGCCCCACGGTCTCGGGCTCGGCGCGCTTGCAGGCGACCGGCGGGAGGCCGCGCAGGATCAGCTCGAGGTCGGCGACGGCGAGCCGCCCGATCTCGAGGAACGCCTCCGGCATCCCACCCGCGCGGTGCGGGGAGAGCAGCATCCCCTCGAGCCCGCGCGCCGGGTGGTCCGGCGCCAGCGGCTCCTCGGGGAACACGTCGGCCGCGGCGCGGATCCGCCCCTCGGCGACCACGCGGACGAGCGCGTCGAAGTCGACGACGCCGGCGCGGCTCATCAGCAGCAGGACGCCGCCGGGCGGGATCAGCCGCAGCTCGCGCTCGCCGAGGAAGCCCTGGTTGTCGCTCGTCGCGGCCGCGAACACGAACACCACGCGCGACGCCGCGAGCAGCTCGTCGAGCCCGGACGGCTCCGCGTCCGCGGCGCGGATGACGAGCTCCGGCAGCCACGGGTCGTGCACGCGCACCGGGCAGCCGAACGGGGCGAGCAGCCGCCGCAGCGCGCGGCCGAGGTCGCCGAACCCGACGATGCCGACCGGCGCGCCGGCGAGCAGGAAGGCGCCGGCGTTGGAGTCCAGCCCGTACGACTCGGTCCCGGCGCGCATGGCCCGGTCGGCGGCGCCGATCCCGCGCGCGAGGTCGATCGCCATGCCGAGCGCCGCCTCGGCGACCGCCGGCGCGAACGCCGGGCTCGCGACGAGCACGTGGATGCCGCGATCGCGCGCGGCCGCGTAGTCGACGTTCGGGAGCAGGTTGCCCTCGACGTTGATCACCGCGCGCAGCCGCGCCGGCCCGCGCGAGCCGCTCCGCGGGCAGGTCGGTCTGGCCGAGGATCGCGACCGCCTCGGGGAGGTGCGCGTCGACCTGCGCGTCCGGCATCCGCTCCGCGTCGGAGACGACGAGCCGGCCGAGCGCCTCCAGCCGCGCGCGGGTCGGCGGGTCGCAGATCATGTCGAGCGTCCGCGGCTGCGGGTCGACGAGGATCAGCGGCTCGGGCACGCCGCGGATGCTGCCACGGCTCAGCGCCAGGCGGCGAGCGCCCGGTCCAGGCGCTCGAGCGCGATGTGGACGCGCTCGGCCTGCTCCGGGTCGCGGCCCGGGCCGGTCGCGACGACCGTCCACGCGCCGCCGGTGCGCGCCAGCTCGACCACGAGCAGCTCGCTGCGCGACTCCGGGCCGGCGGCGCGGACGAGCGCGTCGACCGCGGCGCCGGGCAGCGCGCGCAGGCGGGCGCCGCGCGTGATCGGGCGGTAGCCGCGGCGCGACCGGCGCCGGCAGCGCGATCGCCGCCGCGGGCGCGGCGCCACCATTCGCGCGCAGGCTCGAGCCGCCGCAGCGGCGCGAGGACGTCGGCGGTGACCGCGACGTCGAGCGCCACGACCGGCGCCCGGCCGGGCGCGCGGACGATCCGCGCCGACGTGCGGACGATCCCCGGCGTCTCCTGCGCCCACGCCCGCCACTCGTGCAGGACGCGGTGCGCGTGCTCGGCCGGCCAGGTCAGCGTTCCGGCGGTCAGCGACCCGAGCGGGGCGACCGCACCGCCGGCCGCGGCGACGGTCGCGGCGCGCAGCGCGCGGGGGTCGAGCGTGCGGGCGGTGGAGCGCATGGGTCCAGCTTCCCGCCCGGTGCGCGATCGCGCATCGGGGAGATCCCTGGTCCCGGCGTCAGGCGGGGTGCGAGGCCTCGGGCCCCGACAGCGCGGCGCGCAGCGCGTCGGCGCAGAGGTCCTCGAGCGAGCGCAGCAGGCCGCGCACGAGCGCGAGCGGCTCGCGGTCCTCCTCGCGGAGCCACTCCGCCTCGTCGCGCGCCTCGATGAAGTGCGCGACGGCGTCGCGGTAGGCGGTGAGCCGCGCGGGGCGCAGGACCACGGTCTGCATGCCCGGCCGCAGAGCGAGGTCGGCGAGCTCGTCGGAGAGCGCGGTGAGCTCGCGCAGCTCGAGCACGTCGTCGGCGGACAGCTCGGCGGTGCGGTAGCGCTCGCCGGCCACCGCCGCGACCGCGTGGGCCGACGCGCGGATCTCGTCGTCGGCGAGGTCGAAGCAGGCCAGGACGACCGGGTTGCCGTCGAGACCTTGCGAGATGTCGACGTGAGCGTTGACCATGGTGCTCATACAAACGGTATCGGCATCGGAGGTCATCCCCTTATGGGATGAGATTCGTCCGTCCTCTTACCCGCGAGCGGCATGGGGCCAATCCTCGATCGCCGGGCGGGGCCAGTGCCCGCACGGAGCGCGGTGCGCGGGACCATCCGGGCATGACCGTGCACGCCTCCCGCCTCGACCATGCCTACCACCGGCGCCGCGGTGCGTTCGTCTCCGAGGAGCGCCTCGGCGACTGGCGGCTGAAGCTCTACGGGCTCGCCGCGCCGGAGCGCGGCGTCCGCCCGGCGCTGCTCGACCGCACCCGCGCGCTCGCGGCCCGGAGCCTGCCGCCGGTCGACGACGCGCATCACGGTGCCGCCTTCGCGATCGCCCACGACGCGAGCTTCCCGATCGCGCTCATCTACTGGTGGCAGGACGAGAACGAGCTGCACTCGCGCATCTACGCGGGAGCGGAGATCGACGGACTCGAACCCGCGCCCGAGACCGCGCTGGGCTGCGTCTGGGAGCTCGGGATCGTCGAGTTCGAGCGCCGCGCCTGGATCGAGGACGTGATCGGCAACCCGGACGGGCCCGACCTGGCGGCGTATCTCGGGCGGCGCTTCGACGGCATGATCTAGCGGGTGGATCTCGCCGAGCTGGTCGACGCCTCCGCCGCCGTCACGGCGACCCCCGCCCGCAACGCGAAGATCGCCGCGCTCGCCGAGCTGCTCGCGCGCGCCGCCCCCGCCGAGGTCGCGCCGGTCGTCAGCTGGCTCTCCGGCGAGCTGACCCAGCGCCAGATCGGGGTCGGCTGGGCGCTGCTCCGCGACGCCCCGGCGACCGGCGCCGCTCGCCGGTGCGCCGCCGCTGACCGTGACCGACGTCGAGGCCGCGTTCACCGCGATCGGCGGGCTGACCGGGCCGGGCTCGGTCGGCGCGCGGCGCGCCGCCGTGCACGACCTGCTCGCGCGGGCGACCGCGGAGGAGCGCGCGTTCCTGATCCGGCTGCTCGGCGGCGACCTGCGCCAGGGCGCGCTCGCCGGGGTGATGGCGGAGGCGGTGGCGAAGGCCGCGGGCGTCCCGGCGACCGCGCTGCGCCGCGCGCTGATGCTGCACGGCGACCTCGCCGCGGTGGCGGCGATCGCGCTGGCCGACGGCCGCGCCGGCCTCGACGCGGTCGCGCTCCAGGTCATGCGCCCGCTCGCGCCGATGCTCGCCGGCACCGCCGCGGACATCCCCGCCGCGCTGGAGAAGATCGCGCCGGCCGCCGTCGACTGGAAGCTCGACGGCGCGCGGATCCAGGTCCACCGCGACGGCGACGACGTCGCGATCTACACGCGCACGCTCGACGACGTCACCGCGCGGCTGCCGGAGGTGGTCGAGCTCGCCCGCGCGCTGCCGGCCGGCGCGATCGTGCTCGACGGCGAGGCGATCGCGCTCCGCGACGACGGGCGGCCGGAGCCCTTCCAGGTCACCGCCGCGCGCTTCGGCACGCGCGAGGGCCGCAGCGTCCCGCTCGCCTCGCTGTTCTTCGACGTCCTGCACGTCGACGGCGAGGACCTGCTCGACGCGCCGCTGTCCGAGCGCAGCGCGGCGCTCGAGCGCGTCGTCCCGGAGGCGCACCGGATCCGCCGCGTGATCGCCGAGGACGCGGACGCCGCGCAGGCCGCGTTCGACGCCGCGGTCGCCGCCGGGCACGAGGGCGTCGTCGTGAAGGCGCTCGACGCGCCGTACGCGGCCGGGCGGCGCGGCGCGGCGTGGCTCAAGGTCAAGCCGGTCCACACGCTCGACCTCGTCGTCCTCGCCGCCGAGTGGGGCCACGGGCGCCGGCGCGGGAAGCTCTCGAACCTGCACCTGGGCGCGCGCGACGAGGCGACCGGCGGCTGGGCGATGCTCGGCAAGACGTTCAAGGGGCTGACCGACGAGCTGCTCGCGTGGCAGACCGAGCAGCTGCTCGCGCTCCAGACCCACCGCGAGGGGATCGCCGTCTTCGTCCGGCCCGGAGCTCGTGGTCGAGATCGCCTTCGACGGCGTCCAGACGTCGTCGCGCTACCCGTCGGGGATGGCGCTGCGGTTCGCGCGCGTCAAGCGCTACCGCGACGACAAGCCGGCGAGCGAGGCGGACACGGTCGCGACCGTGCGCGCGATCCGCGACGGCTAGCCGGCGACCGGCAGGTCGATCAGCAGCGCCTTGTCGTCGATGAAGCAGTAGGACCAGGTCTCGCCCGGCTCGATCGAGCGGATCAGCGGGTGCTCGTCCTCGCGCGCATGGCGGCTGGCGTGCTGGTTCGGCGACGAGTCGCAGCAGCCCACCTTCCCGCAGGTGAGGCAGACGCGCAGGTGGACCCAGCGGTCGCCGGTCTTGAGGCACTCCTCGCAGCCCGGGACGCCGTCCCGGGTCGGGACCTCGGTGATCTGGATCTGATCGAGATGGGAGCAGACGGCCATGCCGGACACGCTACCCCTCCACCGGATTGCGTAGATTCGAGCCATGTCCACCGCCGAGCCCGCATCCCCCGCCGAGCAGGTCGCCGACGCCAACGCGAGCGGCCGGACCCCCGTCGTCTTCGTCCACGGGCTGTGGCTGCTCCCGAGCAGCTGGGACCGCTGGGCCGCCGCGTTCGAGGAGGCCGGCTTCGCCGCCGTGACCGCCGACTGGCCGGACGACCCGCCGACCGTCGCGGAGGCCAACGCGCACCCCGAGGTGATGGCGGGCAAGACCGTCGGCGAGATCGCCGATCACGTCGCCGAGCTGATCGGCACGCTCGAGCGCAAGCCGGTGGTGATCGGGCACTCGTTCGGCGGCCTGATGGCGCAGATCATCGCCGGGCGCGGGCTCTCCAGCCGTGGCCGTGGCGATCGACCCGGCCCCGTTCCGCGGCGTGCTGCCGCTGCCGATCTCGGCGCTGCGGGCGAGCAGCCCGGTGCTGGCCAACCCCCGCAACCGCAACCGCGCGATCCCGCTGACCTACGACCAGTTCCGCTACGCGTTCGCCAACGCGGTGAGCGAGGAGGAGGCCAAGGCGCTGCACGAGGAGTTCGCCGTCCCGGCGCCCGGCGCTCCGCTGTTCCAGGCCGCGGCCGCGAACCTGAACCCGTGGACCGAGGTCAAGGTCGACACGGACAACCCGGAGCGCGGCCCGCTGCTGATCATCTCGGGCGAGCGGGACCACACGATCCCGTGGGCCCTGGCGAACGCGGCCTACAAGCAGCAGAAGGACAACCCGGGCGTCACGGAGATCGTCGAGATCCCCGGGCGCGGGCACGCCCTCGTGATCGACAGCGGCTGGCGCGAGGTCGCCGACACGGCGCTCGCGTTCGTCCAGCGCTTCGTCTAGTCCGGCTGCTCCTCCTCGTCGGCCTCGCCGGCGTCGGCCGCGTCGAACGGGTCCTCCTCGAGGTCGGCGTCCACGGGCGAGTCGAAGCCCGCCGCGTCGCGCGTGATCGGGTCGGTCCCGTGCTGGTCGTCGTGCTCGGCGTGCCGGATCAGGTCGGCCTCGGCGACGTCGAACCCCTCCGACTCGCCCTCGCCCGCCTCGATCAGCGGCGCGAACGCGGGGTCGACCTGGTCTTCGGGATCCTCGGGCCACTTGTCGGTCATGCGCGTGAGCGTAGCGGCGTGGCAGAGTCCTCCATGTGACCGACCGGCCGCCACTGGGACAGCGGGCGGCGAGCCTCCACCACCCGCTGGCGCGGGCCCTGCTCGTGCTGACGTTCACGACCGGGCTGATCGACGCGGTCTCGTTCCTCGCGCTGGGCCGGGTGTTCATCGCGAACATGACCGGCAACGTGATCTTCCTCGGCTTCGGCATCGCCGGCGCGGGCGGGCTGACGGTGCTCGCGCCGTTGCTCGCGCTCGGCGCGTTCCTGCTCGGGGCGCCGCCGGCGGCGTCCTGGCCAGGCGCTTCGCCGGCCGCCATCCGCAGCACATGGCGCGCACGCTGGGGATCGAGGTCGGGCTGCTGCTCGTGGTCTGCGTCTGGTGCGCGGTGGTCGAGATCCGCGAGGACGACATCTCCGCCTACGTCGCGATCGTGCTGCTCGCGCTGGCGATGGGCGTGCGCAACGCGACGGTGCGGACGCTCGCGGTGCCCGACCTCACGACGACCGTGCTCTCGCTCACGCTCACGGGCCTGGCGGCGGAGTCGCCGCCCGCGGGCGGGACCGGCCGCGGGAGCGCGCGCCGGATCGCGGCGGTGGGCGCGATGCTGCTCGGCGCGCTCGCCGGCGCGCTGTTGCTGAGGTCGGCATCGTGCTGCCGCTGGCCGTCGCGGCGCTGCTCGCGCTCGCGACGTGGCTGGTCTACGTGCCGGCCGCGCGCCGTGCAATGCGGCCGCCGCCGCGTGCGGATCCGCACGATCTGAGATAGGGTCGCCGCTGTGTCTGGGACCCCCCGACCTGGCGCGCCTTCGCTCACCGCCCGCGTCGCGCTGAGCTGCATCGCGATCCTGCTGGCCTGGGCCGCGCCCGCGGCCGCCGCCGACCTCGACCCGTCGGACGACCCGCTGGACGGCAGCTCGTTCCAGGCCGCCGACGGCAACCAGAAGCCGACGAGGCAGTTCACCGACTGGGCGACGTTCCAGAGCGCCGGGCGCGTCGTGCACGCGCCCGACCCGAACGACGAGGACACCGCGTTCAAGGGCGGGAGCAAGGAGGACGAGCCCGGGGACTGGGACCTGACGACGGAGGCCGGCGGGGTCAACCCCGCCAAGGACAACATCCGCGACGCCTGGGCCGCGGTCGACCAGCCCGGGGAGCCGGACGTTCGCCTATCTCGCCTACGCGCGCGAGAAGGAGGAGGGGACGACGTTCGTCACCTTCGAGCTCAACCGCGACTCGCGGCTGTGGAACAACGGCAACGCGCGGATCCCCTGCCGGCGGACCGGCGACCTCCTGATCTCGTTCGAGCCGCACGGCAACCGCGACGCGTCGGTGGTGGTCTCGCGCTGGAAGACGACCGCCACCGACCCCGACACCAGCTGCGCGACGAAGGGGACGCTCACCGACGCCACCGGCCTCAAGGACGGCGTCGACGTCCAGGGCGCACCCAACGCCGGCGACATCAGCACCTACCTGCCCGGCGCGTACGAGTCCACGATCCCCGAGGGCCGCTTCGGCGAGACGGGCATCGACCTCGCCAAGGTGCTCGCCGACGCGTTCGGCGACGACTGCCTGGCCTACGCGTCGGTCTGGATGCACTCGCGCTCGTCGACCTCGGAGTCCTCGAACATGCAGGACTACGTCGCGCCGCAGCCGATCGACGCGCGCACCTGCGCCGCGGCGGGCACCAAGTTCTTCGACCGCAACGCGAACGGGCAGCGCGACGACGGTGAGCCGGGGCTGCCGCGGTTCGAGATCTTCGCGGACTACGACGGCGACGGCGTGCTCGACGACCGGCGAGCCGTTCGACCGTCACCGACAACGCCGGGCGCTACGTGCTCGACGACATCCGGCCGCCCGGCGGCAGCTACGACGCTGCGCGAGCAGCTCCTGCACCCCAGCCCGCGCGACTGGCGCTGCTCGTACCCCGCCGCGCTCGCCCCCGGGCCGTTCGGCTGCGGCCACGGGCCGATCGACGCCGCCGCCGAGCCCTACGCGCGCGGCCGCGACTTCGGGAACTGGTTCCCGGCGCGGCTGACCGTGCGGAAGGAGCTCGACCCGCCGGACGATCCCGGCCGCTTCGACCTGCTCGTGAACGACGACGGTGTTCGTCCCCGCCGCCGGTGACGGCGCGGCGCGGACCGAGCAGGTGGACCCGGGGAGCTACTCGTTCTCGGAGGTCGCCGTCCCGCCGACCGATGCGACCGCGTACTCCTCGACGACCGAGTGCAAGCGGTCGCCGCGGCGCCGCAGGCAGGCGCCCGGCACGAGCTTCGGGCCGCTTGCGAGCTGCTGGCCGGGGATCAGCGTCATCTGCACGTTCCGCAACGTGAACACGAGCACGCCGGTGAGGGAGCCGGCGATCGCGATCGACAAGGTCGGGCCCGTGACGGCGCCGTCCGGTGCCACGCTGCACTACGACCTCTACGTCGAGAACTATCGGCGAGGTGTCGTTCCCCGCGTCCGCGGTCCGGGTCGCCGACCCGCGCTGCGACGCCGCGCCCGAGCTGCGGAGCAAGAGCGGGCCCGGCGGCGCCGACGGACGCCACGCCCGACACGCTGGACCCGCGGCGACATCTGGCGCTACGCCTGCTCGCGCACGACCCGGGCGCCGGCCGTGAACTGCGTCGTGCACCGCGAGACCAACGCGGCGACGGTGACCGTCTCGGCCGAGGGCAGGACGCTCGAGGACATCAGCGTGATCGACACGATCATCACCTGCCCGGAGCCGCCGCTCGAGCCGGTGACCCCCAGCCCGCCGCCCGGCGGATCGACGCTGGACGAGGTGCTCGCGCCGCTCGGACCCACCCCGCCGGAGGCCGGCGTGTCCGGCGCGGCCGCCTTCTCGCCGCTCCGCTCGTGCCTGCGCCGGGGCTCGATCGTGACGATCCGCGGGGAGCACATCGACCGCGTGGCCGTGTTCGCCGCCGGGGAGCGCGTCCGCGGGCTGGGCGTGCGGCCGCTGCGCCATCAGGTGCGGATCGTGCTGCGGCGCAACTACCCGCCCGGGCGCTACCGGGTGCGCGTGGCGATCCGGTTCGAGCGCGGCGCCGCGACCGCGCCGCTCGTCCTGACGCGGCGGGTCACGGTCTGCGCGCGGCCGCGGTTCACCGGCTGACGACGGGGCCGTGGCCGGCGACGCGGTGACGCTCGAGCTCGACGGGCAGCAGGTCAAGCTCTCCAGCCCCGACCGGGTGCTGTTCGCCGAGCGCGGTGAGACCAAGCGCGACCTCGTCCGCTACTACGAGCGGGTCGCCGCGCCGCTGGCGCGCGAGATGGGCGGGCGCCCGGTCCTGCTGCAGCGGTTCCCGAAGGGCGCGGGCGGCCCGTCGTTCTTCCAGAAGCGCATCCCGGAGAGCGCGCCCGCCTGGCTGCGCACGACCACCGTGAGCACGGTCAACGGGACGCCGTCGCGCGCGCTCGTCGCCGCCGACCTCGCCCACGTCGCCTGGGCGGTCAACCTCGGGTGCCTCGGCTTCCACGTCTGGCCGTTCCAGGCCGCCGAGCCCGCGTACGCCGACGAGCTGCGGCTCGACCTCGACCCGCAGCCGGGGACGAGCTTCGACGACGTGCGCACGCGCGGCGTTCGAGCTGCGCGCGCTGCTCGACGAGCTCGGCGTCGCGGGCCATCCGAAGACGACCGGGAACCGCGGGCTCCACGTCCACGTGCGGCTCGAGCCGCGCTGGGACTCCTACGCCGTCCGCTCGGCCGCCGTGGCCGTCGCGCGCGAGCTCGAGCGCCGGCGCCCCGACGTCCTCACCGCGGCATGGTGGAAGGAGGAGCGCGGCGAGCGCATCTTCGTCGACTTCAACCAGAACGCGCCGCACAAGACGGTCTTCGGCGCGTGGTCCGTGCGCGCCCGGCCGGGTGCGCAGGTCTCGTGCCCGCTGCGCTGGGACGAGCTCGGCGACGTCCATCCCGACGAGCTGACGATCGCGACGGTCCCGGACCGGCTCGACTCCCTCGGCGACCCGTGGGCGGGGATCGACACGGCGCCGCAGTCGCTGGAGCCGCTCCTCGCGATGCACGAGCGCGACCGCGCGAACGGGCTGCAGGACGCGCCGTGGCCGCCCGTCTATCCCGAAGATGCCCGACGAGCCGCCGCGCGTCGCGCCGAGCCGGGCGCGCAAGCCCGACTGAGGAGTGCGCGGCTCGCGCGCCGCGCTCATCGCGGCGCTCCGCGCGGTGAGCGCCACGGGCAGGGCGGCGGTCGCGAGCGTCACGACGACCGCGCCGCTGGAGCCGAAGACCGTGTACTGCGTCTCGACGTCGACGCCGATCGAGCTGGTGATCGCCCAGCCGAGCGCCCACAGCGCGCTCAGCGCCGGCGCCCAGA
>CAVRTO010000034.1:0-161860 GCA_963724145.1 uncultured Solirubrobacteraceae bacterium | reverse complement strand
TGCGACCCCACGTCTCGTTCAGCTTCGGATCTCCCGCATGCTGCGCACGTCCAGTGACCCGGTCATCGTCCGATCGGGATGAGATCCGGGGCTGCTGACGACTTCGAGTTCTCGGTTCACGTCGCGACGCCGTGACGCAGCAGGCGCGCGCCCCGCCCTCGCTGACTTCGCCCGCTGCGCGCGGCTGGCGCGCCTGGTCGTGCGCCGTCAGCTCACCTCGCCGAAGGAGAACCTCGGCGCGCGGCTCAGGTTCGCGGACGGCTCATCCTCGTTCGTCTTCCGCGAGACCGCGGTGCCCGGGGCAGCCACCACGGCCCCGGCGCTGCTGGTCATCCAGTTCGTCTCGCCGCGCTCGGCAGCAGCGCCCCGCTGCATGCCGCGTTCCGCCGGGAGTGCGTCATGCACACGCCGCTGTTCGCCGGGTTCCCCGGCTTTCGATCGAAGCTGTGGATCGACGACGTCGAGACCGGCGTCTACCGCGGGGTCTACGAGTGGTAGGGCGGCGATCTCGCGCGGCACTACGCGGCGCGCATGGTGGCGCTGCTGGCGCCGTTCTCCAACGCGGGTACGGCGCGCCACCAGGTCCTCGAGGGGTTGCGGCGCGACGACTTCCTGAGCCACCCGGGGCTCGCGCCGAGCCACCTCGAAGGCGACTGGTGGCGGCCCGCCGAGCCGATCGATCGTCCGCCGGCGGAGCGGTGACGCGAGCGGTGCCGGGTTCGCCGGCTCGCGTAGTGTCCCGGCCATGCGGCCGGTGCTCGTCCTCCTGGCCTCCGCCGTGCTCGCCGCCGGCTGCGGCGACGGGGGCGAGCGGCTCTCCGGCGACGACCTGCCCCGCGCGCCCGCGGCGCTGCGGGTGTCGAGCCCGGCGTTCATCGACGGCTCGCGGCTGCCGCGGCGGTACACCTGCGACGGCGCCGGCGAGGAGCCGCGCGTCCAGGCCGGCACCGTCCCCGCGGGCACGAGCGAGCTCGTCCTCGTCGTCTCCGACCCCGACGCGCCGGGCGGCACCTATGTGCACCTGACCCGCTACGGCCTCAGCCCGCGCGGCGACGGCTCCGTCGATCACGGCGGCCACGACGGCCGCAACAGCGCCGGCCAGATCGGGTGGACCGCGCCGTGCCCGCCGAAGGGGGACGGCGCGCACCGGTACGTGTGGTCGGTCTATGCGCTGCGCGACCCGTCGGGGATCGAGGCCGGCGCCGCCCCCGGCGAGGTCGCCGGGGCGTTGCGCGAAGGCTTGCTGGCGAGCGGGAGCATCACCGCGCGCTACGGGCGCTGACGGGACCGGCGCCCGACCCGATCACCCGCTTCGGATGACGGACACCGGGCTGTGGTCTGCGACGTTCGGATCGCCGTTCCAGGTCCATTGAAGGAGATCCGCATGGTTCCCCCGTTCGCAGCTGACTACCCGTTCCTCGACGTGCTCTGGTCGATGTTGATCTTCATGGCGTTCCTGCTGTGGATCTGGCTCGCCGTCACGTGCTTCTCCGACATCTTCCGGCGCGACGACATGGGCGGGTTCCTCAAGGCGGTGTGGGTGGTGCTGATCATCCTCGTGCCGTATCTGGGCGTGCTCGTCTACCTGATCGCCTACAGCCGCGGGATGGCAGAGCGCAACCAGGCGCGCAACCAGGCGATGCAGTCGGCGCTCGACCAGCGGGTGCGCGAGGCGTCCGGAACCGGGGCGGCGTCCGAGATCACGGAGGCCCAGCGGCTCCGCGATTCCGGCGCGATCACCGAGGAGGAGTTCGCGCAGCTGAAGGCGAAGGCGCTGGCGGGCTGACCGCGACCAGGGGAGCTGACGCACCTGCCTGCTGCCGCGGGCTCGCTCAGGTCGTCAGGTTCGCTCCGCCGCGCGAGGCTGCATCACCCACAACGGATGATGACGCGACCGGCAGTGGCCGGGCACGCTGCCGGAGACTTCGCCTGCTGTTCCGGGTCCGTACTCGCCCAGCGACGACGGGAGAACGAGATGGAAGCCCCGGATGAGGAGCGCACGCGTCGCATCGACCACCGGCTCATGCTGGAGTTCGGCGACCGCAAGGACTTCGACGACCCGCGGCTCGAGTATCGCCGGCTGTTCTCCGAGCTGCTCGGCACGTTCGCGCTCGTGCTCGTCGCCGCGGGCGGCGGGATCCTCGTCGGTGAAGGGCAGATCGTCCTGGCCGCCGCGGTCGTCGCCCCGGGCCTGATGGTGATGGCGATCATCCTGTTCATGGGCGCGATCTCGGGCGCGCACCTGAACCCGCGTGTCGCTCGCGTTCGCGCTCCGCGGGGACTTCCCGTGGAAGCGCGTACCCGGCTACATCATCGTCCAGCTCGTCGGCGCCACGCTCGCGTGCCTGTTCCTTTACGCGGTGTTCGGGAACATCCAGCACCTCGGAGCGACGCTTCCGGGCCCGGGCTACGAGGACTGGCAGGCGTTGCTGATGGAGATCGTGCTGACGGCACTGCTGGTGAGCGTGATCCTCGGCACGGCGTCCGCGGCGCAGAACGTCGGCACGATCGCGGCGCTCGGCGTCGGCGGCTACATCGCGCTGGCGGGGCTCTGGTCGGCCCCGGTCAGCGGCACCTCGATGAATCCCGCGCGCTCGTTCGGCCCGGCGCTGGTCAGCGGGGACTTGACGGCCTACTGGGTCTACGTCGTCGGCCCGACCGCCGGCGCGCTGATCGCGGTCGGCTGCGCGTACGTCCTGCGCGGCAGAGGCGGCGACGCGATCGCGCACGCCGCCGGATCCGGCGTCCTCACCGAAGGCCGCCGCGCCGCCGCGCACCGGCTCGCCGAGGACGTCGACGACGAGACCGCCGCACCACGCGGAACTGCGGGCACCGACGACGGCAAGTAGACCGTTCCGGGCTATGCGCGCGCGGGCGCGGCCCACTCCGGAATCAGGTTGCTGAGATCCTTGCCGATCACGCCCTCGAAGTTCAGGTGACGACCGCGGGGTGTCAGTCGCGGGTGCTGAGCGCGTCGATGGCGACGGGGACCGCGAGGATGAGCGGGACGTCCTCGCCCGCGGCGACCTCCACGCCGTAGGCGTCGCGGACGCGGAACCAGCGCTTGGAGATCGTGGCGACCGTGTCACCGTCGCGCTCGATCTCGTACTCGTGGTCGACGAAGTTCCCCTTCGCCTTCATGTCCTCGCCGTGCTCCAGGTCGATCGCGAAGCGGTCGCGGATCCCGATCAGCGCCTTGTGGACGGTCGCGGTCTCGTCCCCGTGCTCGATCGCGATCTTGTCGCGGATGCTGAGCTTGCGCTCCTGGATCTTCGCCAGCTCGTCGCCCGCCGGGTCCTCGAGCACGAACGTCTGCCGCATGCGCAGCGCCTTGCCGTTCACCTTGTAGGCGCGGTCCCCTTCGGCGTTCTCGATCCAGAAGTCGTCGCCGATCGCGAACAGCTTCTCGCGCATGAGGTACCGCTCACCGTCCGGATGCCGCCGCAGGAGACCCATGCCGCCGATCCTCCCAGCCGCGGATCGCGGCTCCGTCGTCCGGATCGGATGAAGCCGACGCCCTCGCTCACACGCCGCCGGGCGGGAGCGCCCGCAGCGCCCACAGCTCGAACGCGAGCTGATCGACCATCCGCGGGTGCGTGCCCGCGGCGCGCAGCAGGTCGAGGCTGCGCTCATAGTGCTCGAGCCGCCGCTGGAGCGCCGGGTCGGACAGCGCCGCCCGGCCGCTCGCGGCGTGCGCGCGCAGCTCGCGCGCCTTGGCGATCTTGTCGGCCGCGTAGACCGCCTGCGCGTCCGCGCCCGCGGCCGCGACCTGCGCGCGCAGCGCCGCCTTGCGCTCGCCGTAGTCGCCGATCCGCGGATCCTCGGTGACCGCGGCGACGGTCGCGGCGACCCGCGGCCCGAAGCGCGCCTCGACGTCCTCGGTCGCGGCCGGGGTGTTCTCGACCACGTCGTGCAGGACGCCCGCCGCGACGACCTCGTCGTCCAGGTCGCGGCCGCTGAGCAGCGCGGCGACCTCGAGCGGGTGCAGGATGAACGGCGCGTGGTCGGCCTCGCGCAGCTGGCTCGTGTGCATCAGGGCCGCGTACTCCACCGCCCCGCGGACCGTCGGGCGCTCGGCCAGGAACGGCGGGACCGGGGGGTCGCTCACGCGGCTCACTCCGGCTGGCGGGCGAAGAACTCGAGCGCCTTGCGCGTCTTGGTCTGCTGCGCGGTGGAGGCGCGCAGGCCGCAGCTCACGAGGTACGTGCGCAGCTCCGCGGCGACCTGGAACGCCTCGGACGGCGCGCACTTCGTCGACAGCTCGAGGATCCGCGCGCCGTCGGGGTAGAGCCACAGCTCGGCCACGAGCCGGCGGCCGAAGCCCTCCGGCACCCCCTTGAGCTTGAGGACGAAGATCGGGCCGAGCATCCTCAGATCGTCGAGCTCGATCCCCGCGGGCGCGTGCTCGGCGTAGAACGCGCGCTGCTCCTTCGAGAACAGCCTGCGCAGCGATCGGCCCGCGTGCAGCGTCTCGCGGATCCCGGGGGCTTGGGCCGCCCCTTGAGCGACGCGGAGCAGACGAAGCCGCCGGGCATCGCGTCGACCTCGACGAAGAAGCCCGCGGACCGGCGCAGGCCGGCCGGCAGCTCCGAGGGCACGACCGGCCGGAGCTTGATCACCGAGTCGTCGCCCTTGCCCTGCACGCGGCGCGCGCGCACGACGACGCCCGTCCGCTCGAGGTCGAGCTCGGGCGTGTCGAAGAAGTGGACCAGCCGGACCTGGGCGTCGAGGGGATCCAGGCCGAGCGCGGCGATCGCGGAGCGCTGGTGGCGCTCCGGCACGGACAGCTTCAGCTCGACGCTGTCGGCTTCGCCCACGAGCCCGCTGAAATCGAGCAGCTGCTGGTCGGACAGCCTTGGAGCAGCGGCGGCTGGGGTCATCCTCGTTCCTCTCAGGTTCTGGCGCGGGGCGCTGCCGCGAGCATACCTTCGCCGCAGCCGGTCAGAACCCGCTCTGCGGCCACGGCTGCCCGGCGTAGCGCTCGATCACCGGCGCGGGCAGGCGGAGCGGGCCGCCGGAGAGCAGGCCCGCCTCGACCTGCAGCCGGCGCCCGCGCCCGACGAGCGCGAAGGGGTCGGCGAACCCCCGCTCCGCCGGCGCCGCGACCAGCGAGCCGCGGAAGTGGCTGGCGTCGGACACGAGCGTGGTGACCGCCGTCCACGGTCCCGCCGCGGCGAGCACGAGCTGGCGGGCGCGCTGGACCGCCGGGTCGTCGAAGATCACGTCGCGCGCCCCGAGGAGGAGGTAGGACGCCGAGGCGGCCGGGCCGTCCGGCGAGAACGCGGCCGGGTCGGCGCGCAGGGCGTGACGGACGGGCTTGGCCGCCCGCAGCCAGACGGCGAGCCAGCCGAGCGGCCCGCCGCCCTCCTCCGCGACACGGGCCGCGGCCGTCGCGTCCGCCGGCCGGCCGGGGACGAGCGCGAGCCAGGCGCGCGGCGCGCTCACGCCGTGGGCGCGTCGTAGTCGGGCCGGATCCGCCGCGTGGCCGCGCGCAGCTCGCGCACCAGCTCGCCGGTCGTCGGCCGCCCCCAGTACCAGTAGCCGTCGTACTCGGCCGCCACCGTCAGGTCGGGCAGCAGGACGTACACGCGCGGGACGTAGGGCGCGTGGACCGTGTCGGTCGTCTCGCGCAGCCCGAGCCGCGACTGCGCGCTGCGGTCCGCGTCGGACAGGAACGTCCAGCGCGCTCCGAGGCCGCTGCGGAGCGCCGCGTTGACCTCGGGCGGATCGACCGACAGGGACGCCAGCCGCGCATAGCCGACCTCGAGCTCGTCCTGGAGGGCGACGAGCCGGCGGAAGAACCGCTGCTCCTTCGGGCACCAGTGCCCGCGGAAGGTGTGGAGGATCAGCGGGTCGCCGCCGGCGAGCTCCGACAGCGAGCGCGGGGCGCCGCCCTGATCGGGCAGCGAGAGGTCGGGCAGCTTCGTGGGCATGGCGTGCAGTCTCGCCCGCGGCGCGGGCGTTACGGAGCGGTCCGCTGCGCCCGCGGACGCGCGCCGATCATTAGGCTGGTCCGCGTGGTGACCGCGGAAGAGATCGGCGAGATCGCGCTCTTCGCGGGGCTCGCGCCCGCGCAGATCGAGCAGCTCTCGCGGCTGGCCGCGGACGTCGCCCTCGTGGCGGGCGAGTACGCGGCGGACGAGGGCGCCGAGCGCGCGCTGTTCGCCGTGCTGGAGGGCCGGATCGAGGCGGTCAAGCTCGTCGACGGGATCGAGCGCGTCGTCGGCGAGCGGCACCCGGGGGACGCCTTCGGCGAGGTGCCGATCGCGCTCGGCACCGTGTTCCCGGTCGGCTTCCGCGCCGCAGGCCCGGCGCGCGTCATGCGCATCGAGGCGCGCGACTACCACGCCGTCGCGGCGCAGGCACCCGACCTCGCGCAGGCGGTCGGCAAGCTCGCGAGCCACCGGATGGGCGGCGCGCGCGGGCTGCAGGGCCTGGCCGCCGAGCCGCCGCCACCGCGCGCGATCGTCGTCGGGCACCGCTGGGATGCGGACTGCACCGAGCTGCGCCGCTTCCTCGACCGCAACCAGGTGACGTTCAAGTGGCTCACCTCGGACGCGCCCGACGCCGCCGAGGTGTGGGGCGGTACGCCGCCGGCCGACGCCGACCTGCCGGCGATCCGCCTCATCGGCGGGAAGACCGTGATCCGGCCGCGGCTCCGCCGCGTGGCCGAGCTGCTCGGCCTCGGCACCGAGCCCGAGCACGCGGAGTACGACGCGGTGATCGTCGGCGCCGGCCCCGCGGGGCTCGCCGCGGCCGTCTACGGCGCCTCGGAGGGCCTGCGCACGATCGTCGTCGAGCGCGAGGCGCCCGGCGGGCAGGCGGGCACGTCGTCACGGATCGAGAACTACCTCGGGTTCCCGTCCGGCGTGTCGGGCGACGAGCTCGCGAGCCGCGCGCTGTCACAGGCGCGCCGGCTCGGGGCGGAGATCCTGGTGACCCGGTCGATCGAGCGGATCGACGCCGCGACCCGCGAGGTCCACCTCGACGGCGGCGACGTGCTGCGCGCGCGCACGATCGTGCTGGCCTGCGGCGTCGCCTGGCGGCAGCTGCAGATCGCCGGCTTCGACCGGCTCGCCGGGAAGGGCATCGCGTACGGCGCGGCGCGCAGCGAGGCGCCGAACACGCACGGGCTCGACGTCCACATCGTGGGCGCTGGCAACTCGGCCGGCCAGGCGGCGATGTTCTTCAGCACCCACGCGCGCAGCGTGACGATCGTCTGCCGCGGCGACGGCCTCGAGAAGAGCATGTCGCGCTACCTCGTCGACCAGCTCGCGGCCCGCGGCAACATCGGCATCCGGTTCGGGTCCGAGGTCGCGGCCGCGCACGGCGACGCGTCGCTCGAGGCGATCGAGATCCGCGCCACCGCGGACGGCGCGACGGAGCGGGTCACCTCCGGCGGGCTGTTCATCTTCATCGGCGCCGACGCGCAGACCGGCTGGCTCCCGCCCGAGATCAGCGTCGACGCGCGCGGCTATGTCCTCACCGGACCGGACATGCGCGCCGCCGGGCAGTGGACGCAGGACCGCGACCCCTACCTGCTGGAGACGAGCGTGCCCGGGGTCTTCGCGTGCGGCGACGTCCGCTTCGGTCCCGTCAAGCGCGTCGCCGCCGCGGTCGGCGAGGGCAGCATGGTGATCGCCTTCGTCCACCAGTACGTGAAGGACGCCGGCGCGTCGCTGGTCGGCTAGCCGTCACTGCCGGGCCATCGCGACGCGCAGCAGCTCGTCCGGATCGAGCCGGTGATCGGCGTCCGCGGCGGCGTCGCCGACGTCGAGCTCGACCCAGCGTGTACAGCGTGATCGCCGTCTGCACGCCTGGATCGTCGTGTCGAGGTCCTCGACGATCTGCGAGATCGCGACGTTCATCACGCTCGAGTCGAGCACCATCACGAACTGGGCCGACGCGAGGATCAGCAGCGGGAACCACTTGCGCACGCCGCCACTCTGGGAGCTGAGGCCGCCGGCGTCATCACCTGCTTCGGACGACCGGGGTCGGGACGGCGCGCCGTCAGACGTCGGAGAGCGGCACGAACGCGAAGACCTCGAACACGATGTCGGCGTCCGGGTCGGTGGCGCTCGAGAACCCACGTACCACGCGTCCGACGATCCCCTCGACCGCGGCCGTGAACTGCCGGGCGGTCGCCACCTGCATGTACGTGCGCTGCTCGCGCACCCGGTGCTGGTCGCCCATCGCCACCATCGAGCGCTCAGCCGGCAGCAGCACGTCCTCGAGCACGCACACCAGCGTGTCCTCGCCGGCGAAGTGGCTCGTCGCGCGGGTCGGACCGCGCCCGAACTGCTCCTTGTGGAGCGCGACCATCGCGTTCGACACGGCGCTCATCGGACTGGAGACACGGTCCCCGAGCCTTTCGATATCCGCCATGGCGGCACCTCTCTCGTTTCTTCCTCTGAGGAGTTCCACGAGAAGGCGGAGAAAGAGTCGAGAACCCGCAAGCGGCCCAGCACCCACAGCGTACCG
Organism: uncultured Solirubrobacteraceae bacterium; assembly: GCA_963724145.1. Classification (GTDB taxonomy): domain Bacteria; phylum Actinomycetota; class Thermoleophilia; order Solirubrobacterales; family Solirubrobacteraceae; genus DASQMT01. The sequence continues at coordinate 153,379 of CAVRTO010000034.1, read as the reverse complement.
CTTCAGTCCGCGATGAAGGGCAGGACCTCCGCCGTCCCGGTGACGTGGAACACCCGCTGCACCGCCTCGCCTCCCGGCACCAGTGCGAGGGTGAAGCCGTCCCGTGCGGCCTCGCCATGGAGCTCGAGAACCATCCGCAGGCCGGTCGAGTCGATGAAGTCGAGCTCCGCGAGGTCGAGCACGATCCGGGTGCTCCCGCCCGCGCGCAGCGCCGTGACGCGGGCCTGGAGCACGGGCACGGTCGACAGGTCGAGCTCGCCGGCCAGCCGCAGGCGCGCCGCGCCGTCCGTGGTCTCCACGTCCATGCGCAGCAGTGGGCCGTTCGGGGGGTCTGAGCTGCTCATCGCGGGCGTGCTGCTCCGGGGTGCGGGGATCGGAGGAAGCGGCCGGCGGCCCGTTCATGCGAGCCGCGGGCCTCAGCCCTGTTCTACGAGGAGCGATGCCGACCCGGTCGGATCGGTCGCCCGTCTCAACCATACTCGCGTCCGTCAGCCGCGGGCGAATTCGCACCAGACGACGGTGCCCTCCGCCTCGGCGATGCCCCAGCGCTGTGAGAGGCGCTCGACCAGCTGGAGCCCGAATCCGCCGCCGCGCTCCAGGTCAGGGCGGCGGCGCGCGAAGCGGCGGTCGTGACCGGCGTCGGCGACCTCGAGTCGCAGCACCCGGTCGGTCAGCTCGGCGGTGACGGTCACCGGCGCGCCGGCGGGGGCGCGCGCGTGCCGCACGCTGTTCGTCACGAGCTCGCTCAGCACGATCAGCGCGTCGCTGCGAACCGTGGCCGACAGCCCGGTGCCGGCCCAGCGCCTGAACCGCGCCCGCGCGAGGGCGGGCGCGCGCGGCTGCCGCGGAAGGCGCAGCTCGAAGCGGCAGGGAGACGACGCGAGCGTCGCGCGGTCCTGGTGGTCAGCTGCCATCGTCCTCCTGATGGGGCGTCCCGCCGCCGTTGTCGCGACGGAGGACTCCCCGTGGGGTGGAGGAACAGATCACGCGCCTCCCGGGGGCTGACGACCGCCGGACCACCCGCGCCTGAGGCTCCTTGATACGGGCCGTACTACCCGGTCCGGGCCGAAGCTGCACCAGTTCTTGTTGCCGACGCCTGATCCCCGAGCGCGAGCCTCAGCCGGCGGGCGGCGTCGGCCGCGTCGTGGCGCCGCTCCTCCGGCGCCGTGTCGGCGATGGCATGCGCGTAGCGGAGCAGCGCGTCACCGCCGCTCAGGCGGTGGTCCAGGGCGCCGGGAGGAAGTAGGGCTTCTCCTGCTGGTGGTTGTACGGGTAGGGCACCGGCTGCCGGCTGACCTCGTCGAGCCGCGCGACCTGGCTCGCGTCGAGCGCCCAGCCGGCCGCGCCGAGGTTGTCGCGCAGCTGGTCCTCGTTGCGTGCGCCGATACGAGCGACGCGACGGCTCGGCTCGACGGAGTCCAGCCAGTTGAGCGCGAGCTGCCGGATGCTGCGGCCGGTCTCGGCCGCGAGCCCGTCGAGGTCGTCCACGATGGCGTAGATGTGCTCGGCGTCCGCCACGAGCCCGCCCCCGGCGGGCCGGCCGAGGCGGCCGTCGCCGGCGCTCTCCTCGGCAGCGGCGCCGCGCCGAGTACGCGTCGGCGGTGTCGAACATCGTCACGCCGCGCGTCGAGGCAGATGTCGACCAGCCGGCGGGCGCCGTCGACGTCCGTGTCGCCCCACGCGCGGAAGAAGTCGCTGCCGGCGCCGAAGGTGGCGGCGCCGAAGCTGAGCACGGGGACCTTCAGCCCCGAGGTCCCGAGTCTGCGGTGTTCCATCCGTCAGGACATATCAGCCCGCGCCGATGGGCCGCACACTCGCCTCGCCCATCAGCGGGTCGGTGTCGAGCAGCCGGTGCTCGACCGCGCCGGCGATGGCGTCGGCCTGCGCGACCGTCGCGCGCGGATCGACGGCGACCCGGACCTCGGCGTGGATCGCGTGCCCGACCCAGCGCGCGCGTGCCCCGGGCACGGCGACGACGCCCGGAACGGTGCCCGCGGTGCGCTCGATCCGGTCGAGCAGCTCCGGCTCGACGCCGTCGAGCGCGCGCAGCAGCACCTCGCGGCCGGACTGCCAGACGATCCGCAGGATCACCGCGGAGATCGCGAGCCCGACGAGCGGGTCGGCCAGCTCGAACCCGAGCGCGACGCCGGCGGCGCCCGCGACCACCGCGAGGCTGGTGAAGCCGTCCACGCGGGCGTGGTGCCCGTCGGCCTCGAGCGCCGCCGAGCCGAGCCGCCGGCCGGCGCGGATGCGATAGACCGCGACCCACTCGTTCCCGAGGAAGCCGATCAGCACCGGCGACGGCGGTGGCGAGCAGGTACCCGGGCCGCTGCGGATCGAGGAGCCGGTCGATCGCCTCGTACGCGGCGTACCCCGCCGAGAACAGGATGACCAGCAGGACGACGATCCCGGCGAGGTCCTCGGCGCGGCCCCAGCCGTAGGGCAGCCGCCGCGTCGGGGGCCGCCGCCCGAGCAGGAACGCGGCGCCGAGCGGGATCGCGGTCAGCGCGTCGCCGATGTTGTGCACCGTGTCGGCGAGCAGCGCGACCGACCCGGAGAGGAGGACCACGACGACCTGGACCGCCGCGGTCGCGCCGAGGACGGCCAGCGACAGCGCGAGCGTGCGCATCGCCGCGCGGCTGCGGGTGATCGAGGCGTCGACGCCGCCGTGGGTGTGCCCGTGCTGGTGGCCGTGTCCGTGCTGCGCGTGGGCGTCAGCCGCGCTCATGCACGGCCTCGCGGGACGGGCGCCCGCCGCCGGCCCAGCCGGCGACCACGTGCTCGCCGTGGTGGCGGATCGCGCCCAGCAGCTCGGCGACGTGGTGGTCGTAGAGCGAGTAGAAGACGTTGCGGCCGGACCGCCGGGCGAGCACGAATCGCAGCTGGCGCAGGACGCGCAGCTGCTGCGACACCGCGCCCGGCTCGATCCCGGTCAGCTCCGCGAGGCGCTCGACCGTCTGCTCCCCGGGCACGAGCGCGAACAGCAGCCGGACGCGACTCCCGGCGTTGAACGCGCGCATCAGCTCGGCGAGCCGCTCGGCCTCGGCGGCGCCGAGCGGGACCTCCGGCTCGGTGTGCTCCGACGGATGCGGCATCGCCGCGATCCTACCATCCGCACACATATGCGGATATGCAGCGAACGGCGGCTAGCCGAGCGCGTCGGCGGCGAGCAGCACGGCGCCGGTCGAGGCCCGCGGCGGCGACGACGAGCGCGAGCGCGATCCGGCCGAGTCCCGGGGCGCCGCGCGGGGGCGGCGGCGCCGGGGTCCAGGCGGCGTGGTGCTCGGCCGCCCAGTCCGGCCGGGACGGTCCCGTACATCATCCCCTCGAGCGCGGGCCGCTGGGAGAGCGCCATCGCGACGTGCCCGGCGATCAGCACGACCGCGACGAACATCGCGACGTCGTGGAGCGCGATCGTGCCCGGCAGCCGGAACGCGGTGTTGCGCTCGCCGAGCCAGAGCAGCGAGCCCGACACGACGAACAGCACGGCGAGCGCGGCCTGGACGCTCGCGTGCGCCTTCTGGCCCGCGTTGAACCGCCCTGCGGGACGTGCTGCCGGCGCAGCCAGCGCAGGTCGTCGGCGGTGAAGTAGTCGAGGTCGCGGCGCGTCCGGCGCAGCGTCCGGCGGTTGCCGAGCAGCGCGATCAGCGCGAGCGCGGTCAGCCAGGCCGCGGCCGCGACGAGATGCAGCGCCTTGACCAGCGGCCGGTCCGAGAAGACCTGGGCGAGCATCGGCAGGTAGAGCACGAGGCCGGTCGCGAGCATGGCCATGAACGCGCTCGGCGTGGACCCAGTGCAGCGTGCGCTCGGTGCGGTCGAAGCGGACGATCGGCAGCGCGTCAGAGACCATTGGAGCCTCCGACCCACGCGTCGCGGTCGTAGCCGCGCTGCTCCCAGAAGCCGTCGGCGACCCGGTCGGTCACGACGATCCGCTCGAGCCACTTGACGCCCTTGTAGCCGTACATCCGCGGCATGACCACGCGCGCCGGAGCGCCGTGCGCGCGGGTCAGCGGCCGGTCGTCCATCGTGTGCGCGAGCATCGCGTCCGGGGTGAGCGCCTGGCGGAGCGTGAGCGTGTCGACGTACGGCCGCTCGGCGGAGACGAACTTCAGCGCGCGGGCGGACGGGAGCGGCTCGGCGGCCGCGAGCAGGTCTCCGAAGCGCACGCCGCGCCAGCGCACGTCGTCCACCGACCAGCCCGTCACGCAGTGGAAGTCCGAGGTCTGGGCGGCCTGGGGGAGGGCGAGCAGGTCGTCGTAGGTGAGCGTCTGCGGCCGCGCGACGAGCCCGTCGATCCGCAGCCGCCAGGTCGCCGGGTCGAAGCGCGGGTAGGGCGGGTTGACGGCGTAGATCCGCCAGCCCTCGCCGACCGGGATCGCGCGGCGGATCGGCTCGGGCAGGATCAGGGTCGACTTGGAGGCGACATCGAGCGCGCTGCCGCCCCACGCGAGCGAGGTGAGCCCGGCGCCGACCATGACGAGGAAGGCGCGCCGGCCCAGCGGCCGGCCCTCCGGCTCGGGTCCGTCGTCCGTCACGCGCCAGACGATGACGGACAGCCATTACGAGCCCCTGAACCCGCTCAGACGGAGAGGCTCACCGGGAACGTCGCGATCCAGATCACGCTCGCGAGGAACATGGTGTAGCCGAGGCCGAGCACGATGCTCCGCGGTCGTCCGGTCGTGCAATCGCGTGCTCACGCCGGCGAAGAACAGCGCCGCCGCGAACAGCACGACGGCGAGCGAGTAGTTGTCGGCCCGCTGGATGTCGGCGCCCGCCTTCACCGACGCCGCGGCCGCCTTCGCCTCGAGCTGGTCGGCCATCGTCGTCGCGGCCAGCACGTACTCCGGCATGGCGAACGGCGAGAGCGGTGCGTCCGGGTTCTTGCGCGGCCGGGTCGCGACCCACGCGTCGAACGCGGGCACGAACTCCGGCCGGAAGCGCTTGCGGTAGAAGGCGGCGAGCTCGTCCTCCTCGCGCGCGTAGGCGTCGACCCACTGCGTGAACAGCGGCGACGTCGACCTGGCCCTGCCGGTTCGCGACGTTCGCCGCGCGCGTCGACTCGACCCGCGCCGCGATCGAGGCGCTCTGGGCGCGTGCCTGCTCGCCGTGCCAGCGCGCCGACTGGTACGCCGCCCACGCCGTGGCGACCGCGGCGACCGCGAGCAGCAGCGTCGCGGCGAGCTCGAACCGGTGCGCGAGGCGGTCGTCCATCAGGACGCCACCGGCAGGCCCTGCTCGCTGCACGGGAGCGGGGTCTGCTGCCCGACGGCGGCGCGCGCGTCGTCGATCAGCTTGATCGTCCGCTCCATCGCGGTCGGCTGTATCTGCCCGGGTCCGGCGCGGTACGGGCTGTCGAGCGCGTTGATCGCGGTGAGCGTGAGCACGATCACGGTGGTCGCCGATCCCATCAGCATCGCCTGCGCGAGCACGCCCTCCCCGGGTCCGCGAAGAAGAGCATGTACGCGAACACGACCAGCGCGATCAGGATCAGGACGATCCAGATCGTGGACGGGATGATCCCCTCCGCGCCGTGGAGCCGGTCGTTCCGCGCCGCCTCCCGATCCGAGGTCTGGTCGAGCCACTTGCTGTACGCGGCCTGCTCGCCGGCCGTCCGCGGGTCGGAGGCCTTCATGCTGCGGAACAGGGCGAGCGCCCACGGGTTGATCGTGTCGCCGCCCTCGCCCCGCTCCATCGCCGGCCACTCCTGGTGCACGACCGAGCGCGCGTAGCAGGCGATCTCGCCCGACAGCCGGTCGCGGGTCGCGGGCGGGAGGAACTCCGCGGTCTCGAACTGCTGGACCACCGAGAGCGCCTCGCTCTCGCCGCCCGCGCGCGACTCGTCGTACGTCGTGAACGCGAGGAAGATGATGAAGCCGGCGAAGATCGCGAACCCGCCCGCGAGGACCCCGAAGACGCCCGAGGCGCGGTCGCCGTCGGTGAAGTAGCTGCCCTCGGGCGCCCGGCGCCGGACGAGCAGCATCGCGCCGATCGTCACGGCGTTCGCGACGACCAGCACGACGAGGCTCCAGAGCAGGAACACGAGGAGGCCGATGCTCGTCGCGCCCACCCCGGGGCGCATCATCCGGATGGGATGAGCTAGGCGCGCAGCCGCGCGAGCCGCTGCGCGGCGAGCCCGCGGCGGCCGTCCGTGGCGGGGAGCTCGGCGAGGAACCGCTTCCAGGCCTGGAGGTCCTCCGCGCCCGCGGGCGTCTGCAGCCACGACCACAGGATCTCCGCGTCGTCGCCGGCCAGCGCCGCGCGCCGGGCCCAGCCCTCGAGCTCGTCGCGGAGCTCGGCGACGCCGGGCGCCTCGGAGCGCGGCAGGACGGTCCCGTAGCCGGCCAGCGCCTCGGCGACGCGGCCGTCGCGCAGCCGGGCCCGGAGCGCGCCCGCGTCGGACTCGACGTCGGCGGCGAGCCGGTACGGGTCGGCCTCCACGCAGCCGGGGAGGATCCGCCGCAGCCGGCTGATCTCGGCGCGGGCGGTGACCGGCTTGCCGTCGTCGCCGTGGAGCCGGAGCGCGAGCTGCTCGGCCGTCAGCCCCGCGGGCTGCTCGGCGAGCAGGACGAGCAGCTCGCTGTGGCGCAGCGAGACATGGACGGGCTCGCCGTCGAGCCGCACGTCCGCGCGGTCGCGGCCGAGCACGGCGAGCTCGAGCCGCGGGGCGGCGCGGCGCGCGGGCCGGCGCGCGGCGCGCGGCGCCGGCTGGAGGGAGAGCTCGACGAGCGCGGCGGTCGCCGCCACGAGCCCGAGCGTGTGCGGATGGACGGTCTCCATCGGCGCGGTCAGGTTGATCGCCCCGAGCAGCGCGCCGCTGGCGGGGTCATGGACGGGAGCCGCCGCGCACGTCCACCACTGCGAGTGCTCGCAGTAGTGCTCGGCGGCGAAGACCTGCACGGCCTGGCCGGTCGCGAGCGCGACGCCGATCGCGTTCGTCCCCGCCGCGTGCTCGCCGAAGCGCGCGCCGGCGACCATCCCGAGCCGGTGGGCGGCCTCGCGCCGGACGCGCCGGTCGCCGTCGACGGCGAGCAGCAGGCCGCTCGCGTCCGAGAGCGCGATCAGGTGGTCCGACGCGGCCGCGACCGGCCCCAGCGACTGCCGCAGCATCGGCGCGTACGGGCCGAGGCCGTGGTCGCGCAGCAGCGCGGTCGCCGACTGCTCGGTCAGGTCGACCGGCGCGGCGCGCAGCTCCGGGTCGAGCCCCTGCGCGGCCGAGCGGCGCCAGGAGTCGAGGATCGGGTCGCGGACGCCGGCGGGCGCGCCGCCGTCCTCCAGGAACTGGTCGCGCGCGAGCCGCAGCTCACGTGCGCGTTGTGTCGCGTTGTCCGCCGTCTCGAGGGCGAGCCAGGGATTGGCCATCGTGTGCATCTCCGTCCATGAAGCCCCCCTCGTGTCTCCACGGTACGAGCGGATCGCCGGATCTCCCCCGTGCGGCGGCGCATACCACCCGATCGTCGGGTGCGGCCGCTCACCGGTTGCAACCCCCCGGCGGCTAGCACTTGGGCCATGCCAACCGACCTCCTCACCGCCGGACCGGAGCGCGCCACCGCGGACGACGAGCCGTCGTTCATGGGCGCCAGCAAGCAGATCGCGCTGATCGCGCACGACCACTGCAAGGCCGACCTGCTCGACTGGGCGCGCTACAACCGCGCCACGCTGGCGGGCCACGACCTGCACGCCACCGGGACCACCGGGCAGCTCCTCGCCCGCGAGCTCGACCTGCCGGTCAGCTGCTTCCTCAGCGGGCCGCTGGGCGGCGACCAGCAGATCGGCGCGGCGATCGCCGAGGGGCGGATCGACCTCGTCGTGTTCTTCTCCGATCCGCTGGAGCCGCATCCGCACGACGTCGACGTCAAGGCGCTGCTGCGGATCTCCGTGCTCTACAACGTCCCGCTCGCCTGCAACCGCGCCTCGGCCGACTTCCTGCTCTCGAGCCCGCTGCTGCGCGCCGAGTACGCCCGCGGGCCGAGCTCCGCCGGCGTCCTCGTCTGATCGCAACGCGACTGCAACGCCCCCCGCTGCACACTGCTCCGCGACCTTCTCCTCCCCAGAAAGGCCACTCCCCGATGACCCGACTCCTCACCCGCCTCGCGCGCCTGATCGACACCGCCGTCCCCGCCGACACCGGCCACGTGCACGCGGGCTCCGTCGGCGCCCTCTCGGTCTGCCACGACCCGGACTGCCCGATGGCGCGCGGCAGCCGCCGCTAGCCCGGCCGCGCCTCGTGCCCGGCGGCGCCGTGCGTGCGGCGCCGCTCCTTCATCTCCGCCTCCTGGACGTGGCGGCGGCCGCCCACGAGCGCGTCGCGGACGGCGCGCTCGTGCGCGCGGAACACGGACACGTAGTCGTCGTCGAACTCCTCGACGACCTGGAACGTCCAGCGGCCGGGCAGCACGTTGCGCCCGAGGAGCTCGTGCTCGAGCGCGGCGGCCAGCTCGTCCGCCCCGCACGCGCGGAGGTGCTCGAGCACCTCGTCGAGCTGGAAGTCCGCCGAGCCGACGAGCTGGTGGAACGCGTACAGGTGGCCGCGGGCGCGCTCGAGCGTCTCGAGCGCCTCGCTCATCTTCCCCGCCGCCGCGACGGCATCGTCGCCGGCTCCGGCGGGACGGGCGTGCTCGTCCTCCATGTTCCCCGGCCTACCCCCTGGGCGCGCACGTAGTCTCAACGGCACGATGGCGCACGTGCTCTTCGTCTGCCTCCACAACGCCGGGCGCTCGCAGATGAGCCGGGCGCTGTTCGAGCGCGCCGCGGGCGGCCGGCACAGCGCCGCGTCGGCCGGCACGCTCGCCGATCCCGGCGGGCGCGTGCACCCGGAGGTCGCGCAGGTGATGGCCGAGCTCGGCGTGGATCTCTCCGGCGTGCGCCCGCAGCCGCTGACGCCCGCGCTCGCCGAGGCGGCGGACGTCGTCGTGACGATGGGGTGCGGCGACGCCTGCCCGTACATCCCGGGCAAGCGCTACGTCGACTGGGACCTGCCCGACCCGAAGGGCCGCCCGGTCGCCGAGGTGCGCGCCACGCGCGACGAGATCGCCCGCCGCGTGGACGCGCTGCTCGGCGAGCTCGGCTAGAAGCCGGGGCCGCTGCTGTCGATCGACCGCCGCTCGGCGTCGCTGCGCAGCGACGCCTGCGCCGCCGCGGCGCGCTCCCGGTCGGCGTCGTCCGGCTTGCGCAGCGCCCAGTAGATCGCCGCGCCGATGAACGGGATGATCAGCGCGATCAGCAGCCAGGCGACGGCCTTCCACACGCTCAGCCGGCGGCGGACGATGTCGATCGCCGTCAGCACCCACACGACGAGCAGCAGGCTCGCGAAGATGATCCACAGCAGGCTCATGTCGTCCTCCGGGGTTGCACGGTCATGCGGTCGCCCCGGTGCCCGGGACCGAGATGCCCACGAGCCGGCGGCCGCGGGGTGAAGGGCTGGTGCTCGAGCATGCCGCCCTGGCCGACCGTGACCGCCGACGACTGCGGGATCTCGTGCCAGGCGCCGGGCAGGTCGGCGAACGGCTCCGAGACGATCACCCGGTCGTCGTTCGTGAGCTTGGCGACGCGCGGGTTCTCGGGGTACAGCCGGCGCACGGACTCGACGTCCGCGGAGGCGAACAGCGACCGCGCCGGACCCTCGGTCGCGTAGCGGACCGCCCACAGGTGCTCCCCGTCCGACACGCCGAAGCTGCCCTGCACGGCGCCCTCGACGCCGTGCCGCGTCGCCACGGCCTCGACGAGCCCGACGGTCCGCTCGAGCGCGCCGATCGGGTCCTCCTCCAGCCCGAGCGTGAGCGCGAGGTGGAAGACGACCTCGGTGTCGGTCGAGCCCTGGACGTCGGCGAAGAGCTCCGGGTCGATCGCGAGCATCAGGTCGCGCCGGACCTGCGCGAGCTCGGCGAGGTAGCCGTTGTGGACGAAGAGCCAGCGGCCGTGACGGAACGGATGGCAGTTCGTCTGCTGCACGGGCGAGCCGATCGCGGCGCGCACGTGGGTGATGAACAGCGGCGAGTCGACGTGCGCCGCGATCTCCCGCAGGTTGGCGTCCGACCAGGCCGGCGCGACGCTGCGGTAGACCGCCGGGACCTCTCCGTGGCCGTACCAGCCGAGCCCGAAGCCGTCGCCGTTCGTCGGCTCGGCGCCCATCCGGGCGTGCAGTGCCTGGTCCACGATCCCGTGTGGCGTGTTGAAGAGCAGCTCCTCGATCGGGACGGGCTGCCCGAGCCACGCCATCCAGCGGCACATCGCACCCTCCTCGTCAACGGTCACGTCCCAGTCTCCGCCGCCGGGCCGGCCGCGGCTTCATCCGAAGTGGACGATACGCATGCCGCGCATGGGTGGGAAGCTTTCCGCCATGTCCGCGAACGTGCAGCTCGTCGCCTACCGGTTCGACGGGGAGGGGGCGTTCGAGGGTCAGCTCCTCGGCGCCCTCGAGCGGGTCGAGAGCGGCGGCGGGCTGAAGATCCGCGAGGTGCTGTTCGTCGGCCGCGAGCCCGACACGGGCGAGTTCGTCGCGATGGCGGCCCACGGCCGGCAGCCGGGCAGCCTGGTCGCGCCGCTGGTCGGCTTCCGGCTCGACGCCTCCGAGCGCGCCCGCGCGACGCGGCGCGCGCTCGCGGCGTTCGACCGCGGTGCCGACCCGCATCCGCTGCGGGCGCTGGCCGAGTCGCTGCCGCCCGGCGGCGCGGTCGCCGCGGTGCTCATCGAGCACCGCTGGGCCGACGCCGTCGAGGACGCCGTCGCGCGCACCGGCGGCGCCAAGGTGCTCGACGACTTCGTCGGCGACACGGAGCTGACGGCGCTCGTCGACGCGCTCGCCGAGGCCGCGCGCCGCTAGCGCGCGACGTGCGCCCGGGTCACGCCGGCGGGATCGGTGACGCCGAGCAGCGCGAGCGCGAGCTCGGTCTCCTCGCGCAGGATCGCGAGCGCGCGCTCCACGCCCGCCTGCCCGCCCGCCGCGAGCGCCCACAGCACGGGCCGCCCCACCAGCACGCCGCGCGCGCCGAGCGCCAGCGCGATCGCGACGTCGAGCCCGCGCCGCACGCCGCCGTCGACCCACACCTCGGCGCGGCCGCCGACCGCGCCGGCGACCTCCTCGAGGACGTCGGCGGTCGCCGCCACGCGGTCGAGCTGGCGCGCGCCGTGGTTCGAGACGACGACGCCGTCGGCGCCGTGCTCGACGGCGAGCCGCGCGTCCTCGGCGGTCAGGATCCCCTTCAGGACGAGCGGCAGGCCGGGTGCCCAGGCGCGGATGCCGGCGAGATCCGCCCACGTCAGGGTCGGCGGCGGCTGGGTCCGCTCCTCGGCGCCGGGCAGCTCGAGCGGGCGCCGCGGATCCGTCGTGTCGAAGCGGCTGCGGCGGTCGCGCTCGCGGTAGCCGAGGACGGGCATGTCGACGGTGAGCACGAGTGCGCCATAGCCCGCCGCGGCCGCGCGCTCGACGAGGTCGCGCGTCCGTCCCGCGTCGGTCTGGACGTAGAGCTGGAACCAGCGCGTCGCGTCCGGCGCCGCCTCGGCGACCGCCTCGATCGAGTGCGAGGCGAACGTCGAGAGGATGAACGGGATCCCCGGCCGCGGCCGCGGCGCGCGCGGTCGCGAGCTCGCCGTCGGGGTGCATGAGCCCGTGCGCGGCGACCGGCGCGATCGCCACCGGCATGCTCGCCGCGGCGCCGAGCAGCGTCGTCGCCGCGGTGACGCCGGAGACGTCGATCAGGACGCGCGGGCGCAGCGTGCGGCGGCGCCACGCGGCGAGGTTGTCCGCGAGCGTCAGCTCGTCCCACGCGCCGCCGGCGACGTAGCCGAACGCGCCCGGCTCGATCGCCGCGCGCGCGAGCGGCTCGAAGTCGTGCAGGCTGACGACGTCGTCCATCTAGCGCAGGATCTCCACGAGCAGGACCCAGGCGTTCGTGACGCCGCCCGCGATGGCGGTGACGATCCCCGCGGCGACCCAGTACAGCCCGCCCCCGGCCTCGAGCAGCAGGCTGACCGCCCCGATCAGGAAGGGGAGCGTCCCCACCAACATCGTCACCTCGCGCCCGATCACGCGCCCGTGCGACTCGTGCTCGTCGGCGCGGGGGCGCACGAGGTAGCCGACGAACACCGCGAAGAACAGCGCCAGCGCGAGCAGCTCGAGGCCCAGCGCGACCCGGCTCTGCCCGGGGAGCAGCGCGACGAGCGAGACGATCACGACGCTGAGCAGCAGCACCACGGTGGCCATCCCGCGCTCCGGCAGCCCGGAGAACGCGAGGATCCGCTCGACGTTGATCGAGACCGCGACGAAGACGAGGCCGGCGAGCGCCGCGCCCGGCGCCGGCGCTCGCGACGAACAGGTCGGTCCAGGGCTCGACGTCGTACGCGGTCGCCACGGCGATCAGCGCGACGCGCTCCAGATGGCGCCGGAGCGCGCGCGCCGCCCCGCGCATCGCGAGCGTGGTGGAGAAGGTGAGCCCGGCGAAGCCGAGGATCCACAGCGCCGTCCGGATGTCGTCGCTGCCGGTCATCGCGGCCGCGAGCAGCACGACCGCCGACCCGATCACGCTCGTGCCGGCGATCAGCGCGATCACGAGGCGGTCGACCCAGTAGTCGACCACGTCGCGGTCGGCGCCGGCGAAGCGCTCGGTGCGCACCGTGAGCCGCCCGGAGCGCAGCTGGTTCGCGAGCGTCTCGGCGTGCTCGGGCAGCGTCCGCAGCGCCGGGAGCGCCGACAGCGCCTCGCGCTGGAGCAGCTCCTCCGGCGTGCCGAACGCGTCGCGGTGGTCGGTCATGACGACCTCGCGGCTCGTCTTGACGAGGCTGAGGCCCGGGTCGATCGCGCGCAGCGTGCCCTCGAGCGTGATCAGCGCGCGGGCCAGCAGCGTGATCGACGACGGCGGGCGCATGCCGTGGCGCTGCATGACCGCGAGCACCTCGCCGATCACGCGCGGGTCGAGCCCGCCGGGCTCGTCGAGCGCGCCGAGCTGCACGCTCATGTCGGTCTCGAGCGCGCGCAGGTCGACGAAGCCGTCGTCGCCGGCGAGCGTCCGCGCGGCGCGCGCCAGGATCGCCGGGCTCGTTCGTCGCGACGCCGAGCGCGATCCCGCGCAGGCCGTCGAGCGCGCGCGCGTCGAGCCGCCCGACCGAGCCGAAGTCGAGCAGCCAGATCGTGCCCTGCGTCGTCGAGCAGCAGGTTGCCGGGGTGCGGGTCGGCGTGGAACAGCCCGTCGTCGAGCACCTGGCCGATGAACGACGCGAGCAGCCGCCGGGCGAGCTCGTCGCGCGGGACCGGCGATGCGCGATGGCCCCGGGGTCGTCGATCGGGCGGGCGACGACCTGCTCCATGACCAGCACGCGGCCGGTCGAGAGGCTCGCGTGGACCCGCGGCACGGCGATGCCGGCGTCGTCGGCGCGGTTCTCGCGCAGCCGCGTGCCGACCGCGCCCTCGTGCAGGTAGTCGAGCTCCTCCTCGAGGCCTGCGATCAGCTCCTCGCTGAAGCCGCCGAGCCGGATCGCGCGCGCGGCCTCGACGCGGCGCTCGAGCTGGGAGGTGGCGAGCCGCAGCACGGCGGCGTCGCGCGCGACGACCTCGTCGATCCCCGGCCGCTGCACCTTCACCACGACCGGCGTGCCGTCGGCGAGCACGGCGCGGTGGGTCTGGCCGATCGACGCGGCGGCGAGCGGCTCGAACTCGAACGAGCCGAAGGCCCGCTCGACCGGCTCGCCGAGCTCGGTCTCGAGCATCTCCCGGATCCTCGGCCTCCGGGACCTTGCGGACGTCGGCGCGCAGCTTCGCCAGCTCGTCGGTGGTCGCCGCGGGCAGCACGTCGGTCCGCGTCGAGGCGATCTGCCCGAGCTTGACCAGCATCCCGCCGGAGTCCTCGAGCACCGCGCGCAGGCGGCGCGACAGGTCGGGCGACTCGAGCGCCGAGCGCGACGCGTAGCGGAAGTGCAGCAGGTTCTCCTTGCGCGCGTTGGCGACCAGCTCGCGCAGCCGCCCGTACGGTGCGAGCGCCGCCCGGACGGCGCGGATCGGATGCAGCAGCCGCCGCCGTCGCCGGCGCGGCCCGTGCGGTGGGCCCGTCCGCGTGATCAGGTCGATGACGATCGCGACCGGCATCGCCGCGAGCACGCCGAACACGAGCACGATCGCGATCACCGAGATCCCGTCGCCGGCGGTCTCGACGTCGATCCGGCGCCAGCTCCCGCTCGCCTCTCCGACGATGTAGATCGCCGCGAGCAGCCCGGCCACCCAGCCGATGAGCCCGACGATCGCGCCGCGCAGGTTGCCGAGGCGGATGCCGAGCAGGCGCCCTGTGAGCTTGCCCACCGCGATCACGAAGAGGATCAGCAGCAGGACGCTGAGCACGACGTTCATCGCGCGGAGTATGCCGGTGCTAGGTCTGCAGGACCTCGTGCGCGAAGCGGACCGCGAGCGCGCCGTCGCCGACGGCGCCCGCGACGCGCTTCGTCGCGCCCGCGCGCACGTCGCCCGCCGCGAACACGCCGGGCCAGACGGTCTCGAGCAGGAGCGGCTGGCGGTCGGTCGGCCGCCACCGGTGCGGGCCGTCGCAGTCGGCCGCGTTCTCGCCGCAGCGGATGTAGCCGGCGTCGTCGAGCCCGAGCATCATGTGCACGGCCTCGGTGCACGGGTCGGCGCCGATCATCACGAACACGGCCGAGATGTCGACCCGCTCGACGTCGCCGCTGTCGCGGTCGCGCAGGTCGGCGGACTCCAGCGAGCCGTTGCCGTGGACGGCGCTCACCTCGGTCCGCGTCCGGATCTCCACGTTCGGGCGCGCCTCGAGCCGGTCGAGCAGGTAGCGCGACATCGTCGCCGCGAGGCCGTCGCCGCGGATCACGACGCGCACGCTGCGCGCGGTCCGCGACAGGTGCGCCGCCGCCTGGCCCGCGGAGTTGCCGCCGCCGACGACGATCACGTCCTCGTCGCGGCAGCGCTCGGCGTCGCTCGCCATCGCGGCGTGGTAGACGCCGGCGCCGGTGAAGCGGTCGACGTTCGCGGCGTCGAGCCGGCGCCAGCGCGCGCCGGTCGCGACGACGACGGTGCGCGCGAGCGCGTGCTGGCCGTCGTCGAGGTCGACCCGGACCAGGCCCTCGGGCCCGCGCGCGAGCTCGACCGCGCGGTGGAAGCTCGACAGCACCGCGTCGAAGCGGCGCGCCTGCAGCGTGGCCTTGCGCGTCAGCTCGGTGCCCGAGATGCCGGTCGGGAAGCCGATGTAGTTCTCGATCCGGGTGCTCGTCCCGGCCTGCCCGCCCGGCGCCCACGCCTCGGTCACGAGCGTCCGCAGCCCTTCGGACCCGCCGTAGACGGCGGCCGCGAGCCCGGCGGGCCCGCCGCCGAGCACGACGAGGTCGAAGCGCTCGCCGTCGATCTCCGCGCGCAGGCCGAGGTCGCGCGCGACCTGGGCGGCCGACGGGTTGCGCAGCACCTCGGTGCCGCGGACGAGGACCGGCGTCTCCTCGCGCGGGATCTGGAGCCACTTGAGCATCGCCGCGCTGTCGTCGTCGGTGTCGACGTCGTACCAGCGCGTCGGGATCAGGTTGCGCTCGAGCAGGTCGCGCACCTCGAAGGCGCGCCGCGAACCGCGCGGGGCGATCAGCCGCAGCACGCCGTAGCCGTTCGCCTCGTGCCACTCGCGGCGGGCGGTCATCGTGCGCAGGATGCCCTCGGCCATCTCCGGCCACGAGGCCAGCATCGACCGCAGCTCGCCCCGCTCGAAGACGATCACGTCGGTCGGCTCGTCGGCGACGACCTCGGCGATCGCCGGCTCGCCGGTGAAGGTCGCGATGTCGCCCAGGAACGTGCCCGCGTCGGCCTCGGCGATCCAGATGTCCTTGCCGGGCTTGCGGTCGAGCAGCCGGACGCGGCCGCGCTCGATGACGAAGAACGGCGCGTCGCGCTCCCCCTGCGCGTAGAGCGTCTCGCCCTCCGCGTACGAGCGCCGCTCGCCGCGCTTGGCGAACTTCGCGATCTTGGCCTCCGACAGGCGCGGGAACATCACCTCGTCGCCGAGGTCGGGGAACTCCGGAGCCGTGTACTGCGCGGGTGTCGCCTCGATCGCCATGTCCCTCAAAGGGTGGCACAGGCCGGCTTCGTGCGAGGCTTCGCGGCATGCACCCGTTCGCGCTCGATCGCAGCGACGGGACGCCGCGCGTCGGCGTCCTCGTCAACCCGTCCGGCGACTGCGAGCCGCAGCTGCTCCAGATCGCCGCCTGGGCGGCGAAGTACGACGTCGCCACGGTCGACCTCGGGACCAGCGCCGACCCCACGGACGAGGACCCCGGCTGCCAGCTCGTGATCGCGCTCGGCGGCGACGGGACGATCCTGCGCGCGCTGCAGCTCGCGATGCTCGGGCACGCGGCGGTGCTGGGCGTGAACTTCGGCCACGTCGGCTTCCTCGCCGACGTCGATCGCTCGGGCTTCGCCGGCGCGCTCGAGGGGATCGCCGCGGGCGACGCCGTCGTCGACGAGCGGACCGCGCTCGTCGCCGTGTTCGAGACCGAGGAGCCGCACTGGGTGGTCGCGTTCAACGACGTCGTCGTCGCGCGCCTGCCCGGGCACGGGAACGCGCGGCTGCGGATCCGGATCGGCGACGACCCGCTGCTGCAGCTCAACGGGGACGGCGTCGTCGTCGCGTCCCCGACCGGCTCGACCGCGTACACGGTCGGCGCCGGCGGCCCTGCGGTGGCCCCGAGCCTCGACGCCATCGTGCTCACGCCGCTCGCCACGCAGGGCAGCCCGCTGCGCTCGCTCGTGGTCGACGGCAGCGACGAGGTGCGGGTCGAGATCGCGCCGTCGAGCGCGCCGCTCAGCGTCGAGATCGACGGCCGGACGATCGACGGCCTCCCGACCTCGGCGACGCTCGTGGTCCACGCCGCGCCGCGCAAGGCGCGGCTGGTCCGCAGCCGGCAGCGGACGTTCTACTCCGACCTCGCGGGCGCGATCCCGATGAGCGCGCGCTAGAAGATCGCCGCGAAGCTGACCGCGCCGACGATCAGCGACACGACGATGATCCCGACGGCCTGGATCGTCACGCCCTTGGCGAGCGCGATCACGCCGATGACCAGGCCGACGATCGGCAGCAGGAACGCGAAGATCCAGCCCGCGACGAGGAGCCCGGTGGGCACGCGGCCCGGGCCGCCGAGGAGGTCGGACATGCGCGCGAGCCTACCGCGGCCATAGGATCCGCGGCGCATCCGTCCCCTTCGTCTCGACTCGGGAGGTCAGAGATGAGGAAGCCCTTCCTCGCGACGCTCGCCGTCGCCCTCGCCATGCTCGCCGCGGGCGCGCCCGCCCAGGCGGCGAAGCCGCCGTTGTGGAAGGTCTACGACAACGCGCTCATGGACGCGAAGTACGTCGACCTGACCCACACGATCACGCCGAAGATCCCGGTCTGGTCGGGCTTCGGGCCGTCGACGTTCGGCGCCCGCCACGAACCCGGCGACCGGCCAGCCGTACACGTACGCGGCCGACGGCTTCGAGGCCACGCGCTACCTGCTCCAGACCGACCAGCTCGGGACGCAGCTCGACCCGCCCGCGCACTGGGCGCCCGAGCAGGCCGCGATCGACGAGCTGCCGGCGACGTTCGCCGTCCGCCCGCTCGTGGTCATCTCGATCGTGCGGCAGCTGAAGTCGGACGACAACTACGCGCTCCAGGTCAACGACATCCGGAACTGGGAGCGGCGCTACGGGAAGATCCCGCGCGGGAGCGTCGTGATGGTCCGCTCGGACTGGTCGGCGCGCTGGCCCGATCCGGAGCTGGCGACGCTCAAGCGCTTCCCGGGCGTCGGGCTCGACGCGCTCAAGTTCCTGCACCGCAAGCGCCACATCCTGTTCCACGGCCACGAGCCGCTGGACACCGACTCGACCCCGACGCTCGAGGGCGAGCACTGGCTGATGCACCACGGCTACGCGCAGGCCGAGGGCGTGGCCAACCTCGACGAGGTGCCGCCGAAGGGCGCCCTGATCAACATCGGCTACCCGAAGTTCGGCGGCGGGCTCGGCGGCTACGCCCGCTTCGTCGCCATCTGCCCGCCCAAGTGGCGTCACGGCGTGTCGGTGGGCGAGGTCCCCGAGGCGCCGCTGCAGCGCTACTCGAACCTGCTGCACTTCGACGCGGCCGCCGGGATGCGGATCCGATAAGCGTCCAGATCGCCCCGCGCGCCCCCGGCGCGCGGGGCGGTGTCTTCTAGCATCGGCCGCCGCGTGGACGCCCTGCAAGCCATCGTCCTCGGCATCGTGCAGGGGCTCACGGAGTACCTGCCGGTGTCGAGCACCGCCCACCTGCGGATCGTGCCGGCGTTCGCTGGGCTGGGAGGATCCGGGCGCCGCGTTCACCGCGGTCGTCCAGCTCGGGACGATGGCCGCGGTGCTCCTCTACTTCCGCCACGACCTGTGGCGGATCGCGCGCACCTGGCTGCGCGAGCCTGCGGAACCCGGAGCTGCGCTCCGAGCTCGATGCGCGGATGGGCTGGTACATCATCCTCGGCACGATCCCGATCGGGATCTTCGGCCTGATCTTCTCGAGCCAGATCGAGAGCGGCGCCCGCAGCCTGTACGTGATCGGGACGATGCTGATCCTGCTCGGCCTCGCGCTGTTGTGGGCGGAGAAGGTCGGCCGCCGCGACCGCGACCTGGCCACGATCAACCGCCGCGACGGGCTCCTGATCGGCCTGGCCCAGGCGTGCGCGCTGGTGCCCGGCGTCTCGCGCTCGGGCGCGACGATCACCGCCGGCCTGTTCCTCGGCTTCGATCGCGAGTCGGCCGCCCGCTACTCGTTCCTGCTCTCGGTCCCGGCGGTCGTGCTCTCGGGCGCGTTCGAGATGCGCCACATCGGCGACCACGACGGCGCCGGGCTGGGCCCGACGCTCCTCGCCACGCTGCTGGCGTTCATCGTCGGCTACGGGTCGATCGCGTTCCTGCTGCGCTGGCTCGCCCACCACTCGACGGCGATCTTCGTCGCCTACCGCGTGGTGCTCGGCGCCCTCGTGCTCGCGCTCGCGGGCGCCGGCGTCATCTCCTGACCGATCAGCGCGGCGGCCTCGCGCAGGTCGCGCGTGTCGAAGCCCCTCGCCGAACCCGGCGTACGCGGCGCCCACGTCGGCGCGCGCCTCCGCGGCCGCGACCGGGTCGGCCAGCAGCCGCGCCAGATCGGTGCCGATCCGCAGCTCGAGCGTCGCGGAGCCCTGCTCGCGCGCCCGCGCCAGCCCGTACCGGAGCGCCGTCTCCGCCGCCGCGGCGTCGCCGGCGGCCGCGCTGCAGCCCGCCCTCCAGCCGCAGCAGCTCCGGCTCGTAGAACAGCGACCGCTCGCGCCGTGACAGCTCGAGCGCCTCGGCGACCGCGGCGAGCCCCGCGTCGATCGCGCCGGCGCGCAGCTGCGCCTCGCCGAGCAGCGCGAGGTAGTGCGGGTCGTCCATCCGGGCCCCCGTGCCGCGCGAGGCGGCGAGCCCGCCGGTGATCTCGCGGATCCCCTGCTCCTGCTCGCCGAGCAGCGCGAGCGCCCAGCCGCGCAGCACGCGCCCCATCGCCTCGCGGTAGACGTAGCCGAGCTGCTGCGCGGCGGCGATCGTCGCCTCCGCCCACTCGAGCGTCGCCTCCGGCTCGCGCCGGCACTGGTGGACGACCGCCATCTGCGCCCGTGCGGTGGCGAGGCTGTAGGCGCGGCTCGGGTCGCGCGCGAGCTCGAGCGCGTGGGTCGCGCGGGCGAGCGCGGCGTCCGGGCGGCCGAGGAACCACAGCGCCAGCCCGGCCCAGTCGTGGCAGGAGACGCCGGCGTTGTCGCCGAGCGTCGCCGGGTAGGTCGAGTAGCTGCCGCTGTCGCCGCCCTCGAACAGCTCGACGCCGCGCTCGGCGTACTCGAGCGCGCGGGCGAACGAGCCCTGGTGGAAGAGGTTGCAGGCGAGCAGCTCGCTCGACTCGAGCTCGCGCTCGTCGCCGCCGCTCGGCGCGAGCCGCTGGCACTCGAGCGCCATGTCCTGCGCGCGGCCCATCTCGCCGCGCAGCTCGTACAGCGTCGCCAGCGCGAGCAGGACGGAGACCAGCGGCTCGTTGTCCGACAAGCGCCCCGCGAGGCTGCGCGCGCGCAGCAGCGCCTGCTCGGCCTCGGCGGCCGACCAGCCGCCGGTCGCCACGAGCGCCTGGCCGAGCGACGAGAGCAGCTCGACCTCGGACCGCGTGCGCTCCGACCCGGCCCCGAGCCCGTCGGTCGCGTCGAGCGCGGAGCGGAGGTGGCGGATCCCCTCCGGGTAGGCGTTGCGGCTGAACGCGCGCTCCGCGGCGAGGCGCAGGAAGCGGACCGCGCGCTCGGGGTCCTGGCCGGCCATGAAGTGGAAGCCGAGCTCGGCGGCCTGCTCGTTCGCGGCCGGGCCGTAGGCGTCCGCCAGGTGTGCGCCGACGCGGGCGTGGAGCCGCACGCGCGCATCCGGCGGGAGCAGCTCGTAGAGCACCTCGCGGTGCAGGTCGTGCCCGAACCCGTGGCCGCCGTCGCGCGGCTCGATCAGCGTCGTCCGGCGCGCCAGCGCGGCGCAGCGGACGGCGATCGTGTCGCGGTCGCTCTCGAGCGCCGCGGCGAGGGTGTCGGCCGAGAAGTCGCGCCCGGCGACGCTCGCCGCGGTCAGCACCTCGGCGTCCTCGTCGGGGAGCCGCTCGAGCTGGTCGCGGATGTGGGCGCGCAGCGTCGGCGGCACGCCGGCCTCCAGCGTCTCGCGCGGGCGGGTCAGCGTGACCGCGCCGCCCGCCTCCGCCAGCGTCCCGTCGGCGAGCCAGTGGTCGAGCAGGTTGCGGATGAACAGCGGGTTGCCGCCCGTGCGCTGGACGAGCACCTCGACCAGGTCGGCCGGCGGCGGCGCCGCGGGGAAGCGGACCTGGAGGTACGTCGCGACCGCGTCGGCGGACAGCCGCGGGAGCGCGATCTCCTCGCACTGCCCGCGCACGCCGAGGTCGTGCACGAGCGCGGCGACGGGCGGTTCGCCGTCCGGCCCGGTCGCGCGGAACGTGCCGATCAGCAGCAGCCGGGCGGGCTCGCGGCGGCGCAGCAGCGCCGCGATCAGGTCGAGCGTCGAGTCGTCGGCCCAGTGCAGGTCCTCGAGCACCAGGACGACCGGCGCGGTGGCGCCGAGCGCGTCGAGCGCCTCGAGCATCTCGCGCAGCATCCGGGCCCGCGTCGCGCCCTGGGCGGCGTGGCGGACCGCCACGCCCATGGGCCCGGGCTCGAGCAGCCACGGGAGCTCGACCAGCCAGGTCGGCGCGCGCTGCGCCAGCACGCCGACGACCGTGTCGCCCTCCGGGCCGCGCGCCAGCTCGCCCAGCGCCTCCAGCACCGGCAGGTAGGGCTCGATCTGCCCGCGGTGGCCCAGGCACTGGCCGACGCCGAGCAGCGCACCCGCGCCGGCCTCGGCGAGGAACGCGTCGACGAGGGTGCTCTTCCCGACGCCCGGACTCGCCGCCGATCATCACCGCGCCGCGGCGACCCGCCCGCGCGGCGGTGAGCGCCGCGCGCAGCCGGGCGAGCTGGTCGTTCCGGCCGACCGGAGCCGGGCGCTCGGGCTCGGCGATCGTCGCGGCGGCCGCAGGGGCGAGCGCCGGGTCGTGCTCGAGGATCCGGCGCTCGAGCGCGCGCGTGGCGTCGCCGGGCGTGAGCCCGAGCTCGCGCAGCCGCGCGGCGAGCCGGCGGTAGGCCTCGAGCGCCTCGACCTGGCGGCCGGCGCCGTAGAGCGCGAGCATCAGCGTCGCGACGAGCTCCTCGCGCAGCGGATCGGCCGCGATCAGCCGGCGCAGGACGGGGACCGCCTCGAGCGGCCGGCCGAGCGCGACGAGCGCGCGGGCGCGCTCCTCCTCCGCCTGCGAGCGCAGGTCCTCGAGCCGGCGCCGCTCGGGCTCCGCCCAGTCGGCGTCGGCGAGGTCGCCGAACGGCGTCCCGCGCCACAGCTCGAGCGCCGTGTCGAGCGCCGCCAGCGCCGGCTCGGGGGCGAGCCCGGACGCCGCGCGCACGCTCTGCTCGAAGCGGTTGGCGTCGAGCTGGTCGGCCGCGATCGCGAGGCGGTAGCCCGGGCCCTCGCGCACGAGCAGCGAGGACGGCGCGCCGCGGTCGCGGTCCGGCTCGAGGAACGAGCGCAGGTTCGCCACCCGGACCGCGAGCGAGCGCGCCGCCGCGTCGCGCGCGACGCCCGGCCAGCCCGCCTCGAGCAGCGCGTCGGCCGGCACGGTGCGCCCGGCGTCGACGAGCAGTCGCGCCAGGATCGCGCGCTCCTTCGCGCCGGGTGGGGAGGGGCCGGGGGAGGGCCCGTCGACCTCGATCGTGCCGAGGACGCGGAATTCCATGGTCTGCGGACCTTACGGGAGCGACGCGACGCCGTAAACGCGCCGTAGCAGCGCCGTAGCGGGCTCCCGGAAGCTTCCGTCATCCCCAATGGGCGCCCATTTCCCCACGGTGCCCGCCGCTCCCCACTCCCCACTCCCCGGAACCCCATCATGTGGCTCGACGCCGACTCTGCCCTCGCCCATCTCGACCGCCTCAACGCGGCCGCGCTCGCCATGGCCGGCAACCGCGCGGACGCGGAGGATCTCGTGCAGGAGACCGTGCTCACGCTCGTGCTCCGCCCGCGCCGCCTGCGCGGGACCTCCGAGCTCGCCTATCTGATGACGATGCTCCGCAATCGCCACATCGACCTCTGCCGCTCCGCCGCGCGGCGGCGCCAGACGCCCGCCGTGTACGAGCTCGAGGAGGCCGTCGACCCGCGCGCCGGGCTGCGCCCCGACCGCGTCGCCGAGGACCGCGAGGTCGTCGGCGCCGTGCACGCGCTCGAGTCGCCGTTCCGCGAGACGGTGGTCGCGGTCGACGTGCTCGGCCTCTCCTACAAGGAGGCGGCGAAGGCGCTCGGCGTCCCGGTCGGCACCGTCATGTCGCGCCTCGCGCGCGGCCGCGACCGCGTGATCCGCGCGGTCGCGCCCGAGCCGGAGCTCGCCCTCTGCTGATGGGATCCGCGCGGGCCGGGTAGCCTCCCGGCTCGCGATGGAGGTCCTCACCGAGGTCGACCGCGGCCGGATCGAGGCGCTGCGCGGGCGCGACGAGTTCTTCTGGCTCGATCTCGCGCCGCCGTCGCCGTCGGACCTCGACGCGCTGCACCCGCTGCTCGGGATCCACCCGCTCGCGGTGGAGGACACGCGCGAGTTCCATCAGCGGCCGAAGCTCGACCGCTACGACGACACGCTGCTGCTGGTCTTCTACAGCGCGCGCGTCGTCGACGGGACGGCGAAGCCGGTCGAGGTGCACCTGCACATCGCCGGTGACTTCGTCATCACCGCGCGCCGGGAGCCCGGTGGGCCGCTCGGCGAGATGCTCGACCTCGGCGGCCCGCACAGCGAGCAGTACGTCGTCTACCGGGTGCTCGACGCGCTCACCGACGCGCTGTTCCCGGTCATCGACCACTTCGAGGGGCGGATCGACGAGCTCGAGGAGCAGGTGCTGAGCGACCCCGACCAGCGCCAGCTCGCGGTGATCTACCGGCTCAAGCAGGACGTCCAGGCCATCCTCCGCCGGCTCGTGGCCCAGCGCGACATGTTCAGCATGGTGTCCGAGGCGATCATGGAGCTGCCCGGGCTGACCGGCTCGCGCGAGCACTGGCGCGACATCGGGGATCATCTCTCCCAGGTGACCGGCGAGCTCTACCGCCAGACCGACGATCTCGGCGCGCTGACGTCGACCTACTTCAACGCGAACGCCAACCGGCTCAACCGGCTCGCGACGCGGCTCACGGTGCTCGCCAGCTTCTTCCTCGTCTGGTCGTTCGTGTCGAGCTTCTTCGGCCAGAACTTCGGCTGGCTCGTCGACCAGATCGACACGATGAAGGCGTTCCTGATCTGGACGACGATCGGGCTGGTGATCCCGAGCGTCGGGCTCGCGATCTACTTCTGGCGGAGGCGGCGCGAATGGCTGTGACCCCGCGGCCCGAGCGGCTCGCCCCCGAGGTCTTCCGGCTGCCGGTGGAGCGGATCCGCGACGGCTACTACTCGGACGCCTACTTCACCTACACGAAGGACCTGCTCGAGCACGAGGCGCGCGACCCGGTGGTGACGATGCAGGTGTTCCAGCGCAACGCGTCGGTGCTGGGCGGGATCGACGAGGCGATCGCGATCCTCAAGCAGTGCAGCGGCCGGCGGCTGGACGACGGCACGTGGGAGGACGGCTGGGACGCGCTCGACGTGCGCGCGCTGCGCGAGGGCGATGCGATCGAGCCGTGGGAGACGGTGATGACGATCGAAGGGCCGTACGCCCTGTTCGCGCACCTCGAGACGGTCTACCTCGGCTGCCTCGCGCGCCGCACGCTGGTGATGCGCAACGTCGCCGACGTCGTCGACGCCGCGCACGGCAAGCCGATCCTGTTCTTCCCCGCGCGCCACGACCACTGGCTCGTGCAGACCGGCGACGGCTGGGCGGCGCACGTGGCGGGCGCGATCGGCGTGTCGACCGACGCCCAGGCCTCGTGGTGGGGCGGGCGCGGCGTCGGCACCGTCCCGCACGGGCTGATCGCCGCCTACGGCGGCGACACCGTGGCCGCCGCACGGGCGTATGCCGGCCGCTTCGCGCACGAGATGAACATCACCGTGCTCGTCGACTTCGAGAACGACTCGGTGCGGACGGCGCT
This sequence comes from uncultured Solirubrobacteraceae bacterium, assembly GCA_963724145.1. GTDB lineage: Bacteria > Actinomycetota > Thermoleophilia > Solirubrobacterales > Solirubrobacteraceae > DASQMT01. Next base: position 128,760 of record CAVRTO010000034.1, on the reverse strand, counting down.
CGAGGTGGCCGCGGCGCTCGGGCCGGACCTGTGGGGCGTGCGGCTCGACACGTCCGACCGGCTCGCCGACGAGTCGCTGCGCCGGCGCTACGGCGACGACGCGCCGACCGGGGTCGCGCCGGAGCTCGTCCGGCTCGTGCGGGCCGAGCTCGACGAGCACGGCTTCGAGCACGTGCGGATCGTCGTCTCGGGGGGCTTCACCGCCGACCGGATCCGGCTGTTCGAGGCCGAGGGCGTGCCGGTCGACTCCTACGGCGTCGGCTCCTCGCTGATCCGCGGGGCGAACGACTTCACGGCCGACGTGGTCGTCGTCGACGGCCGGCCGTGCGCGAAGGTCGGGCGCGAGCTGCGCCCGAACCCGCGGCTCGAGCCCGTCGCGTAGCGCGGTCGCGCCTGCTGCGTGCGATCGCTGACCGGCTCCCCCTGACCGAAGGTCGAGCGCGCCCAACCTGGTCGCGCGCCGCGCGTCGACGTTCCGGGAGCACGTGGACCGCGTGCCGGCGGAGGCGACTGGAAGGCAGGGACGCATGTGGACGATCGCGCGATGGGCGGTGGGCATCGCCGCCGCGGGCGCGCTCGCGGTGGCGCCGGCGACGCCGGCGGCCGGCGCAGGGCCGGGGCTGCTGGGTCAGTGGCGGTTCGACGAGCCCGGCGGCCAGGTGGTCGCCGACGACGGGCCGCAGCGGCTCGACGGCACGCTGGGCGCGACCGGCACGCCCGACGCCGCGGATCCCGCGCGGATCGCGGGCGCGGCGGGCGGCGGGCTGCGGTTCGGCGGCGCGTCGTTCGTCCGGCTGCCCGACAGCGCGGCGCTCGCGGTGCCGACGCTGACCGCGGAGGCCGTCGTGCGCGCAGGCACCAGCCCGGGCGCCTACCGCTACGTCGTCTCGCGTGGCGGGCGCAGCTGCGTGGCGGGCTCCTACGGGCTCTACAGCGGCGCGGCCGGCGGCGTGGCGCTCTACGTCTTCGACGGGACGCGCTATGTGGTCTCGGCGAGCGCCCGGCCGGCGGATGTGTGGAACGGCGCCTGGCATCACGTCGCCGGGACGTTCGACGGGCGCGCGCTGCGGCTCTACGTGGATGGCCGCCTGGTCGGCGAGCCGATGTCCGCGCCGCTCGCGATCGACTACGGGAGCACATCCGCCCACGCCTCGCTGGGGCAGTACGCCGGCGACTGCGCGCTGAGCTTCCGGGGCGACATGGACCTCGTGCGGCTCTGGGCCGGCGCGCGGACCGCGTCGGAGATCGGCGCCGCCGCCACCACCTCCGTGGGCGCGCCCGCCGGGTCCGGGCCGCTGCCGGCCGCCGCGCCGGGCACGACGATCGCCGGGACCGCCGCCCCCGCGCCGGCGCCGGGCAAGCGGTCGTCGCGGCGGCGCTGCAGGGTGAAGCTGGTCGGCACGCGGGTCCGGGCCAGGCGCACGGTCGTGCGGGTGGGCGTGACGCGCGGCGGGCGGGCCGTGTCGGCCGTCAGGGTGGTCGCGCGTCGCATCAGCGGACGGAGGATCGCGGCGGCGCGGACGAACGCGGCCGGGCGTGCGTCGCTCGCCTTCGGTGCGCGGCGCGGGCGCGTGCGCATCGCGGTGCCCGCGCGGCCGGGCTGTGCCGCGGTCGGCCTGCCCCGGCGCGCGTCCTAGCCCGTCCGGAAGCGGCGGGGCGTTTCGGCTCCGCCGCGGACCCGGGACAACAGTGGGACAGACGCCGGGATCCACTGCGCCGCCCGCCCGCGGGCGGCGCAGCCGGCGCGCTTCCGTCCGGCTGACTACAGCGCGGTCCAGCCGAGATCGCGCCGCGCGACGTCGCGGCAGATCGCGAGCATGCCGGCGCGGTCGAGGTGGTGCGAGCCGGTCACGACCTGGATCGTCAGGCCGTCCATGAGCGCCGAGAACCGGAGCGCGAAGCCGTCGAGGTCCGCGGTCTCGAACTCGCCGCGGTCCTGGCCGTAGCGCAGGATGCCGGTGAGCAGCTCGCGCCATTCGTCCTCCATCTGCCGGACCTGGCGGGCGACGTGCTCGTCGCGCGGCGCGAGCTCCCACGCCTCCAGCCAGAGCAGCAGGCGGACGTCGCCCGGTCCGACCGGAGCGGCGGCCTCCAGCAGCCGGCCGAAGCGCTCGGCGCCGGTCGCGAGCGTGGCCGTGCGGGCGAGCACGTCGTCGCGCAGATCGCGTTCGACGGTCCCGAGCGCCTGCAGGAACAGGTCGTCCTTGCTCTCGAAGTAGTAGAGGACGTGGCCGGGGCTGATGCCGGCGCGCGCGGCGATGTCGGCGATCCGGCTCTCGGCCAGGCCCTGCTCGACCATCACCTCGATCGCGGCGCGCACGAGCGCCTCCTTGCGCGCGGCTCGCTGGACTCGGGTGGCGGGCATCCGCTCGGGATCGTGGCAGGTGGCGGGTTGACGGACCGGCGGCGCCGGTCTACGGTTCCGAACGCCGTTTGGAATTGTATTCGAACTCTGGAGGGAACGATGGCCACGGACGTCGCGACGCAGCAGGTGACGCCGCGCACGGCGGGCTTCGCGGCACCGGCGCGCACCGCCCCGCATGCGCGCACGCTGGTCTCCTGGCCGACGGGCCGCGACGTCTGGGGCGCCCATCGCGCGCGCGCGCTCGCCGAGTACGCGGCGCTGATCGAGGCGATCGCCCGCTTCGAGCCGGTCAGCGTGGTCGCCGATCCGGCGCAGGCGGCCGAGGCGCGCGAGCAGTGCGGATTCGCCGGCGTCGAGGTCCTCGAGCTCCCGATCGACGACGCCTGGATCCGCGACAACGGCCCGATCTACCTCGTCGACGGGAACGACGGCGTCGCCCTGCTGCAGTTCCGCTTCAACGCGTGGGGCGAGAAGTACCTCCCCTACGACAAGGACGCCGACCTCCCGCGGCGGCTCGCCGAGGTGCAGGGCATGCGCCGCTTCACCTCGGCGCTGGTGATGGAGGGCGGGGGCTTCACGGTCGACGGCGAGGGCACGCTGATCACGACCGAGTCGGTCGTGCTGAACCCCAACCGCAACCCGGGCTGGTCGCGTGCCGAGTGCGAGGCGGCGCTGTGCGAGGGCACCGGCGCCGAGAAGGTCATCTGGCTCGCGCACGGGCTCGCGGAGGACCGCGACACCGACGGGCACTCCGACAACGTCGTGCAGTTCGCCGGGCCGGGCCGCGTCGTGGTCCAGGTCGCGCCGGACCGCGCCAACCCGAACCACGGGCCGCTGCGCGAGAACGCGGAGCGCCTGCGGCGCGCGACCGATGCGCAGGGCCGCCGGCTGGAGGTCGTCGAGGTGCCCCAGCTGCCGTACACCGAGCTCGACGGGAACCGGCTCGCCGTCCCGTACGTGAACTTCTATCCGGTCAACGGCGCGGTGATCGCACCCCGGCTCGACGCCCCCGGCGAGGACGAGGCGTTCGCCCTGCTCGCGGAGCTGCATCCCGGGCGCGAGGTGGTCGGCGTCGAGAGCACGATGCTCGCCTACGGCGGCGGTGGCATCGGATGCGTCACGCAGCACGTCCCGGCCGGCGATCCGGTCCCGGCGCCGCGATGAGGCAGACTCGTCGGCATGAGTGGCCGGCCGGGTCCCCGCAGGCGCCCCCGCCGCAAGGGCGGCACGCTCCGTGACGGCGAGCGCCGGCAGCTCGCGCTGGCCTCGCGGCAGGAGGCTGCGCCGTCGCCGGCGGGCTTCCCCCGCGACCGGGTGCTGTGCGACGGCGGCTCGCGCGGCAACCCGGGCCCCGCGGCGATAGCGGCGGTCCTGTTCGCGCCGACCGGGGAGGAACGCGACCGGCGCGCGGCCGCGATCGGCCATGCGAGCGCCGCGGAGGCCGAGTACCGGGCGCTGCTGCTCGGGCTCGAGCTGGCGGCCGCGAACGGGATCGAGGCGCTCGACGTCTGCAGCGACTCCCGGCTCGCGATCGCCGGCGTCCAGGGGCCCGGGCCGGACCGGCCCGACCTCTCCGCGCTGGCGGCGCTCGTCCGGGCGGCGGCCGGGCAGTTCGCCGACGTGGGATGGCTCTGGCACCCGCGCGCCCAGAACCGGGAAGCGGACGCCCTCGTCCGCGACCTGCTCTGGTAGCGGTCCCTCAGACTGCGCCCGGCCGCAGCGCGGCGCGGACGGTCGCCGCGTCGGCGCCCTCCACGCGCACGACCTTGTCGCGCGCCGTCTGACCCCGCACGACGCTCACCCGCGATCGCGGCACCCCGGCGCGCTTCGCGATCAGCGCGCAGAGCGCCGCGTTGGCGCGGCCGTCGACCGGCGCCGCGGTCACGCGGACCACGATGCGCCCGTCGCGCTCCCCCACGACCGCGGCGCGGCTCGCGCGCGGCTGCAGGCGGATGGCGATCTCGGCGTCGGCCACCTGGCCGGCTCGGGTCAGCCGGCGTGCGAGAGCGGGTGCCGCTCCGCGGCCGTGGCGCGGAGCGTGCCGGTCCAGCTCGGGGATCGCGTCCGCCAGGCGCCGGAGGTTCTGCGCCGAGATGACGGCCAGCGTCATCGGCGACCGCGCCGTGACGGTGGCGTTGCGCCGCCCGCGCTCCAGCGCCGCGATCTCCCCGAGGAAGTCGCCGGGACCCAGGTCGGCGACGTGCGCGCCGTCGCGCGTCACCTCGGCCTGTCCGCTCTCGATGACCATGAACTCGTACGCGAACGCGCCCTCGCGCAGCAGCGCCTTGCCCTCTGGGACGTCCACCTCGTCGGCGTGCTGCGCGACGTCGCGGAGCTGCGGCGCGCTGAGCGATGCGAAGAGCGGGATCGAATGAAGCTTCTGCTCGTCCATCGACCGAGCTTTCCAGTTTGTGACAAATGCGGCAAGCGGCTAGGCGACCGAGCCGCCGGCGGCGCGGATCTCCTCGAGCGCGCGCTCGCCGTCGCCCGGCTCGACCTCGACCGGCCGCACCGCGGTGCTGTCGACGGTCACGCCGAACCCGCGGCGGAGCGCGTCGAGCGCCGTGTGCTTGACGCAGTAGTCGGTCGCGAGCCCGACGATCGTCACGTGGTCGACGTGGTGCTCGCGCAGCAGCGCCTCGAGCGTCGTCGCCTCGAAGCCGGAGTAGCCCTCGAGCTCGGGCGTGTAGCCCGTGTCGATCACCGCGTCCAGCAGCGACCGGTCGAGCGCGGGGTGGAACTCCGCGCCGGGCGTGCCCTGGACGCAGTGGACCGGCCACGGGCCGCCCTGCGCGGCGAACGACCAGTGGTCCGGCGGATGCCAGTCGCGCGTCGCGACGACGAGGTCGAACTCGCCGGAGCGCGCGAGCGCGTCGATCCGCCCGGCGATCCGGTCGCCGCTCGGCGACGGCGAGCGCCCCGCCGGGGGTGAAGTCGTTCTGGAAGTCGACGATGACGAGTGCGGTGGCCACGCTAGAAGCGAAGCACAGCGCCGATCCCGCCGAGGACGGCGAGATCGTCGAAGTGGCGCACGACGATCACCTCGGCGGACTGGGTGATCGCCTGCTCGAGCGCCCCCTCGAGCTCCGGCGCGTCGAAGTCCTCCGCGACGAGGAGGATCTCGACCCGCGCCTGCTCGAGCGCGGCGAGCACGTCGCGCACGCCCGCGGCGCCGCGGTCGCCGCGGCCGACGCCCTGCGCCAGCCGGTCCAGCGCCGCGCGCTCGACGCCCGCGACGTAGGCGTCGATGACCGTCGCCGCGGCCGCCTCGACCTCGGCGACCGACGAGTTCTCGACGTCGACGCCGACCCGCCCGGCGAGCCGCTCCTTCAGGTACGGGTGCAGCCGCTCCTCGACCTCGTTGACGAGCTCCTCCGGCGCGCCGACGACCAGCCGGTCGAACGGATGGCGCTTGAACAGGGCGAACAGCGTGTCCAGCGTGCCGTCGACGTGGGTGCGCTTCTCCTGCTCGACCGAGCGCTGGTAGCGGGACTGCGACCAGCCACCCTGGTCGTGCTGGCCGTGCGTGTCGCTCTCGAACCGGCCCTCCTCCGCCAGGCCCTCGGCCGTGCCGGTGAGGATCCGCGCCGCGCGGCGGTTGACGAGCAGCACGCACCAGCGATCCCCGCCGGGCCCGCGGACGAGCGGCTCGACGCACGCGCGGTCGTCGACGACGGCGCGCGACCCGATCGGATGCGCGAGCCGCACGACCTCGAGCACGCCGGCCGGCCCGCAGGCGAAGACCGCGACCGCGCGCGCGCCGTTCGTGGCGACGTCGGAGGCCGGAGGACCTCGCGCACGCGCTCGACGTCGGCCCGCAGCGCCATCCGCTCCTCGTGGCCGAGGCCGTCGACCTCCTCGACCTTGTGCGCCGCGGCGGTGAGCACCGAGTTGATCTCGGTCGCGCGCGCCGGGGGCGTGGCGAACTCGCTCGGATCGAGGTTGAAGAAGACCGAGAGGACCTTGCCGCGCTCCGGATGCAGCTCCGCCAGCCGGCGCAGGCGCGCGTGTCGTGTGCTGCCATAGGCCCCGGCTACCCTCGGCCCTCGGCCTCCGAACGGGCGGATGTGATCACGCGGACCCGGGCGCCGCCCGGCACGGCCGGCTGCTCGGGGACGATCGCGAGCCCTTCGAGCAGGACGAAGAAGGCGCGCGCGAACGGCGACTCCGCGGTCGCGGCGCGCACGTGCGGCCAGTCGACCTGCTCGCGCAGGGCGCGGGCGATCTCCAGCAGTCCTTCGTAGCGCAGTGCGTGCTCGTTGAGCGCCATCAGCTTCGTGATCAGCACGTCCTCGATCGCCATCACCTGCATGTCCATGGCGAGGACCGACATCGTCTCACCGCGCGCAAGCACCGCGTCGTCGATCGGCAGGCCCTTGGGGTAGAAGATCAGGTCGACGAGCACGTCGCCGTCCCAGGCCTTGACCAGCCACTCCTCGGGCGGGTGCTCGGGCCGCATCCCCGCCTCCTCCAGCGCGGCCAGCGCGCGCCCGGCGTCGGCCTCGCGGAGCATCAGGTCGAGGTCGTGGCGCGACTCGGGCCCGCCGCGCGCCCATGAGGCGAGGCTGCCGCCGAGCAGGAACGGGATGCCCGCGCCGCGCAGCGCGGAGGCCGCCTTCTTCAGCGTCGCCTCCAGATCGGCGAACGGCTGCTCGGGCATCGGTCATGCGAGGACTGATACCCGGGTAGGCGTGCGGGCATGGCGATCCGCTCGGAACGGACCCCCGGCCACGACGCGCGCGCGGAGACCGCGATCCGGATCGCGGCCGCGGGCGACATCCACCTCGGCCGGGCCGAGGACGAGGAGCGCTGGACGGCGGCGTTCGCCGGGCTGCGCGACCGTGTCGACCTCGTCCTGCTCGCCGGCGACCTGACCACGCACGGCGAGCCCGCGCAGGCCGCGATGGCGGCGCGCGCCGCACGCGCGGCGGAGGTCCCCGTGCTGGCGGTGCTCGGCAACCACGACTGGCACGCCAACCGGCGCGACGAGGTCGTCGCCGCGCTGCGCGAGGGCGGGATCGACCTGCTCGAGCGCGAGCACCGCGTGCTCGAGGTCGCCGGGGCCGAGCTCGGGATCGCGGGCGTGAAGGGCTTCGTCGGCGGGTTCGACGGCTCCCACCTGCCCGACTTCGGCGAGCCGCTGCTGCGCCAGGTCTACGCCGAGTCGATCGCCGAGGCCGCAGGCGCTCGACGCCGCGCTGCGGGCGATCGCGCTGTGCCCGTTCCGGATCGCGCTGCTCCACTACGCGCCGATCACCGCCACGCTGGAGGGCGAGCGGACCGACATCTGGACGTTCCTCGGCACCGACCGGCTCGCGGCGCCGCTGCGCGAGCATCACCCGGACCTGGTCCTGCACGGGCACGCGCACGCCGGGACGTTCGCCGGCCGGCTCGGCGGACGTCCCGGTGTTCAACGTCTCGGTGCCGGTGCTCGGCGAGGACTTCTGGGTGTTCGAGCTGACGGGCGCCGGACGCACCCCGTCCGAGGTCCACTGAGGGAATAGATCCGCCGCGGGGCGAGTCCCTGGAGCGATCCCAATCCCTCAGGAGGACCCCCAGTGGCACCGAAGTGGAAGAGTTCGATCCCGATCGCGGGCGTTGCCGCTGCGGCGGCCCTGGCGTTCCCCGGGATCGCGAATGCGACCGTGACATCCGCGGTCGTCAACGGCACCGAGCTGACGGTGACGTCGGACGCGGCCGACGCGATCACGATCGCGAGCAACGGCGCGACCGCGACCGTCAACGGCGCGCCGGTCGGCGGCGCCACCGCGGCCACCCTGACGAAGATCACCGTCACCGGCAACGGGGCGTTCAACAACACGATCGACCTGATCGGCGTGACCAAGGCCGCCTTCCCGGCGCTCGTCGCCCCGAGCGCGGTGACGCTCAACGGCGGCCCCGGCAACGACACGATCACCGGTAGTGAATACCCGGACGTCATGAACGGCGGCGACGGCAACGACCGGCTGATCGGCGACAACAACGACGCCGGCACCCGCGATGTCGCGAACGGCGAAGCGGGCGACGACACGATGGTGTGGAACCCCGGCGACGGTGACGACACCAACGAGGGCGGCCCCGGCAGCGACATCGTCGAGGTGAACGGCGGCGGCAACGAGGACTTCACCGTCAAGCCGTCGGCGACCCCCGGCCGCGTCGCCTTCGACCGCACGGGCCCGACACCGCCCGGTCCGTTCAACCTCGACATCGGCACGTCCGAGAAGCTCGACTTCAACGGCCGCGCCGGCAACGACACGCTGCTGGCCGACGGCGGGCTGGCCGCGCTCGGCTTCGCGCTCGACCTCAGCGGCGGCGACGGCGACGACACCCTCGTGGGCGACGACGGCGTCGACCTCATCGCGGGCGACGCCGGCAACGACACGATCACGCTCGACGACAACCCGGCCGGCACGCGCGAGACGGCGCTGGGCGGCGACGGCGACGACACGATGATCTGGAACGGCGGCGACGACGACGACCGCAACGACGGCGGCCCCGGCAACGACACCGTCACCGTGAACGGCGCGAACGCCGACGAGGCGTTCACGCTCAACGCGTCGGCCACGCCCGGCGAGGCGCGCTTCGAGCGTGCCGCGACGCCCGGGTCCCGGGCCCGTTCAACATCGACATCACGGCGTCCGAGCGGCTCGACCTGAAGGCGAACGCCGGCAACGACACGTTCTCGTCCGCCGGCGCGATCGCCGCGCTCGGGCTGCGCGCCGACGTCCAGGGCGGCGACGGCGACGACACGATCGACGGCTCCGACGCCGCCGACACGCTCGACGGCGGCGCCGGCAACGACCGGATCACGCCTGACGACAACCCGGCCGGCACGCGCGACGACGCGCGCGGCGGCGACGGCGACGACGTCATCGTCTGGAACGGCGGCGACGACGACGACCTCAACGAGGGCGGCGCCGGCAACGACACGTCCGAGGTCAACGGCGCGGACGCCGACGAGAAGTTCACGATCAAGCCGTCCCCGGCCGCCGGCCGGGTGCTGTTCGACCGGCTCGCCGCGCCCGGGCCCGGCCCGTTCAGCGTCGACATCGGCACGACCGAGTCGCTGAAGCTCGAGGCCAACGCCGGCAACGACCGGATCAAGGGCTCGAAGGGCGTCGCCGGGCGGATCAAGACGATCCTCAACGCCGGCGACGGCAACGACCGGGTCACCGGCACCGATGCGATCGACGCGATCAGCCTCGGCAAGGGCTCGGACATCGCCAACGCGATCGACAAGGCCGAGGACACGGTGTCCTGCGACCAGGGGATCGACCTGGCGCTGGTCGACCGGCGCGACTTCGTGCGCAACTGCGAGCTCGTGATCGGCGGGCTCCCGCGCGTCGCGATCAAGGGCAAGCCGGAGCTGGCGGGCAACAAGGTCGCGCTGCGGCTGAAGTGCGTCGCCACCGAGAAGTGCAAGAGCGTCGTCAAGCTCAAGCGCAACGGCAAGCTCATGGGCCGCGAGAAGGCCACGCTCAAGCGCGGCAAGACCAAGACGGTGGTCGTCGACCTCAACCGCCGCGGCCGCCGCGTCCTCTCCGACGGCGACCGCGTGAAGGTCCAGGTCGTGTCGAAGGACAAGCAGGGCAACGGCTGGCGGTCGGCCAAGACGGCCCGGCTCGGCTAGCTCACCACCCGCGCGTGCCTGGCGGGCCCTTGAACGGGCCCGCCAGGTCGGCGGTGATCCAGCCGCCGTAGAAGTCGCCGGCCTGGGCGCGGACGCGCTCCTCGCCCAGCCAGCACGCGTCCATCCGGCCCGGGTAGAAGCTCACGTGGCCGAGCAGGACGGCGTAGGCGGGATCCGGCTCCGGGTAGTGCCAGGCGGCACGCTCCGCGACCCGCCCGCCGGCCGCGACGTCGAAGTAGACGGCGCGGCCCTTGAACTCGCAGAACGACGATCCCGCGGCCGGTGCCAGCACGCCGGCCGCGACGTCGTCCAGCGGCAGGTAGAGCGTCGGCGGGTGGCTGGTCTCCAGCACCCGCAGCGCGCGGCCGGACTCCGCGATCACGACGCCGCCGAGCTCGATCCGCACGCGTGCGCTCGCACCGCGTGACCGCGGGCGGACGGGGGTAGTCCCACACCGACTCCATGCCCGGGTGTACGTGCGAGACTGGAAGGTCCGATGACTGAGAACTCCTTCGACGCGCGTGCCGAGCTCGAGGTCGGTGGGCGCGCATACGAGATCTACCGCCTCGAGGCGCTGCAATCGTCCTACGACGTGGCGCGGCTGCCCTTCTCGCTGAAGGTGCTGCTCGAGAACCTGTTGCGCAACGAGGACGGCGTCGGCATCCGGCGCGAGGACATCGAGGCGCTGGCGACGTGGGACGCGAAGGCCGACCCCTCCAAGGAGATCGCCTTCACGCCCGCGCGCGTGATCCTGCAGGACTTCACCGGCGTCCCGTGCGTCGTCGACCTCGCGGCGCTGCGCGACGCGATGGCCGAGATGGGCGGCGACCCGGGGAAGATCAACCCGCTCGTGCCGGTCGAGCTGGTGATCGACCACTCGGTCCAGGTCGACGCCTTCGGCTCGCCGCAGGCGTTCCGCATCAACGCCGAGAAGGAGTTCGAGCGCAACGGCGAGCGCTACGCCTTCCTGCGCTGGGGCCAGACGGCGTTCGAGGGCTTCAAGGCGGTGCCGCCGGACACCGGGATCGTCCACCAGGTCAACCTCGAGTACCTCGCCCGCGTCGTGTTCGAGGACGACGGCGTCCTGTACCCCGACACGCTCGTCGGGACCGACTCGCACACGACGATGATCAACGGCCTGGGCGTGCTCGGCTGGGGCGTCGGCGGGATCGAGGCCGAGGCGGCGATGCTCGGCCAGCCGATGTCGATGCTGATCCCGCGCGTGATCGGCTTCAAGCTCGGCGGCGAGCTGCGCGAGGGCGCGACCGCCACCGACCTCGTGCTGACGGTCACCGAGAAGCTGCGCGAGCACGGCGTCGTCGGCCAGTTCGTCGAGTTCTACGGCGCGGGGGTCGCCAACCTCCCGCTCGCCGACCGGGCGACGATCGGCAACATGTCGCCGGAGTTCGGCTCGACGTGCGCGATCTTCCCGATCGATGCCGAGACGCTGCGCTACCTCGAGTTCTCCGGCCGCTCGCCCGAGGTGCTCGAGCGCGTCGAGACCTACGCGCGCGCACAGGGCCTGTGGCACGACGCGGACGCCGAGGAGGCGACCTACTCCGAGACGCTCGAGCTCGACCTCGCCGAGGTCGTCCCGTCGCTCGCCGGCCCGAAGCGGCCGCAGGACCGCGTCTCGCTGACCGAGTCCAAGGGCTCGTTCCGGCTCGCGCTCGACGACCTGGTCGAGCCGCCCCACACCGCGGCGGACGAGCAGTCGGAGGAGTCGTTCCCCGCCTCGGACCCGCCGGCGACGAACGGCGACTCCGCGCACGACCGCCAGCCGGAGCCGGCGCCGGCGGCACCGGCGGCGCGCAGGTCGCCGACCGCATCTCCGAGATCGTCCCGCTCACGCTCGCCGACGGCACCGAGACCGAGCTCGACCACGGCCACGTGGTGATCGCGGCGATCACGTCGTGCACCAACACGTCGAACCCGTCGGTGATGATCGGCGCGGGCCTGCTGGCGCGCAACGCGGTCGAGCGCGGGCTGCAGTCCAAGCCGTGGGTCAAGACGTCGCTCGCCCCGGGCTCGAAGGTCGTCATGGAGTACTACGACAAGGCCGGCCTGATCGCGCCGCTCGAGGAGCTCGGGTTCCACCTCGTCGGCTACGGCTGCACGACGTGCATCGGGAACTCCGGGCCGCTGCCGGAGGAGGTCTCGGACGTCGTCAACGCGGAGGACCTCGCGGTCGTCTCCGTGCTGTCCGGCAACCGCAACTTCGAGGGCCGGATCAACCCCGACGTGAAGATGAACTACCTCGCGTCGCCGCCGCTCGTCGTCGCGTACGCGCTCGCGGGGACGATGGACATCGACCTGCTCGACGAGCCGCTCGGGCAGGACGCCGACGGCAACGACGTCTTCCTGAACGACATCTGGCCCTCCTCCGAGGAGGTCGGGCGCGTCGTCGAGGAGGCCGTGCGCAGCGAGATGTTCCAGAAGTCCTACGGCGAGGTGTTCGACGGCGGCGAGGAGTGGAACGCGCTCGAGGTGCCGGAGGGCGACCGCTACGCGTGGCAGGACGACTCGACCTACGTCCGCCGCCCGTCGTTCCTCGTGGACGTCCCGCCCGAGCCGGAGGACGCCGGCGACATCGAGGGCGCGCGCGTGCTCGCGCTGCTCGGCGACTCGGTCACCACCGACCACATCTCGCCGGCCGGCGCGATCAAGAAGGGCTCGCCGGCGGCGCTCTACCTCAACGAGCACGGGGTCGAGCAGGCGGAGTTCAACTCCTACGGCGCGCGCCGCGGCAACCACGAGGTGATGATGCGCGGCACGTTCGCGAACATCCGGCTGCGCAACCTGCTGGCCGGGCGCGACGACCTCGTCGGCGGGCTCACGCTGAAGCTGGCCGCCGAGGACTGAGCCGATGCCGATCTACGACGCGGCGATGGCGTACGCCGAGGAGGGCACGCCGCTCGTCGTCCTCGCGGGCAAGGAGTACGGCTCCGGCTCGTCGCGCGACTGGGCGGCGAAGGGCACGAACCTGCTCGGCGTCCGTGCGGTGATCGCACAGTCGTTCGAGCGGATCCACCGCTCCAACCTGGTCGGGATGGGCGTGCTGCCGCTCCAGTTCCCGGAGGGCGAGTCGGCGGAGTCGCTCGGCCTCACCGGCGAGGAGGAGTTCTCGATCACCGGCATCGAGAACGGCGAGGCGAAGGAGGTGCAGGTCCGCGCCGGCGACAAGGAGTTCACCGCCCGCGTGCGGATCGACACCCCCAAGGAGGTCCAGTACTTCCAGCACGGCGGGATCCTCCCGTTCGTGCTGCGCCAGCTCCTGGAGGGCTGAGGCTCAGGCCGGGGTGGCCCGCTCGACGGCGGGCCAGCCCGCGTCGCGCTCGTGCAGCGCCGCCTCGGCGGCGCCGCCGCCGCGCACGCCGAACAGCCGCTTCGCGTAGATCAGGTACGCGCAGACCGCGAGGTTGATGATCAGCGTGAGGACCTTGAGCGGGGTGAAGCGGTGGGTGATCTCGTAGAGCTCGAGCGGGAGCAGCGCGGTCGTGGCGATGAACGTCAGGTACTCCGCCCAGCGCTTCCCGAGCCACAGCCCGACCGCCTCCACGCCCTCGACGATCGCGAACAGCGCCACGAGGACGCCGACCCGCTCGAGCGTGCCGTGGTTGATCGAGAACAGCCGCCGGACCTCGGCGAGGATCCCGTGCTCGCCCGCCTCCGGCCCGCCGAGCCCGTTCTGCAGGTCGGCGATCGCGCGGAAGACCGGCTCGCGCAGCTCGTCCTCGTTCTCGAGGAAGGCGAAGATCAGGATCGCCAGCGTGGTGAGGATGACGAAGTGCAGCGCGCGGTCGACCGCGATCAGCCGCAGCACGACCTTGTCGCGCAGCGGGCGCCCGCGCAGCGGCAGCTCGAGCTCGTCGCGGCCGGGCGGGAACGGCCGCGCGGGCGTCGCCCGGCGCCGGCAGCGAGAGCCAGCCGTCGCAGCGCAGGCAGCGATACCAGCGGGTGCCGTCGTTGCCCGGCCGCGCGAGGATCGCGTCCTCGGGCCGCAGCTCGGCGGCGTCGGTCCCCGCGAGCAGGTGCCCGCGGGTGCCGCACGCGATCAGCTCCCAGTGCAGGCGCGGGACGTAGCGCCGCGGACGGGCGGTCCCCGGCGGGTCTGGCTGGTCGGGCACGCGCGCCATCCTCCCATCCCGGCGAACGACGCAGGTCGCTAGAGTGCCCGCCGCCATGCCTGTCCCCGACGTCCTCCGCAAGCTCCTCACCGCCCCCGGCCCGTCCGGTTACGAGCAGGCCGCCGCGGCCGTGTTCCGCGACGCCGCCGCCGCATTCGCCGACGTCACCCACGACACCGTCGGCTCCACCGTCGCGCGCGTGAAGGGCACCGGCGACGGGCCGCTGCTCGCGGTCGTCGGGCACATCGACGAGATCGGGCTGATCGTCAACCACATCGACGACGAGGGCTTCCTCTGGTTCGGCGGGGTCGGCGGCTGGGACCCGGTCATCCTCGTCGGCCAGCGGGTCGAGGTCGCCACGCGCGACGGCGCCGTGCCCGGCGTCGTCGGCAAGAAGCCGATCCACCTGCTCAAGGAGGAGGAGCGCAAGAAGGTCCCCGAGCTGCGCCAGCTGCACATCGACATCGGCGCCGCCGACGGCGAGGACGCGCGCAGCCGGGTCCGCGTCGGCGACGTCGCGGTGATCACCGGCGAGCCGGTCGAGTACCCCAACGGCCGCGTCGTCTCGCGCTCGATGGACAACCGGCTGGGCTGCTTCGTCGCCTACGAGGTCGCGCGGCTCGTGGCGGACGCGGGCGGCGCGCCCGGCGACGTCGCGGGCGTCGCGGTCACGCAGGAGGAGATCACCTTCGCCGGCGCGCGCACGACCGCGTACTCGCTCCAGCCCGACATCGCGATCGTCGTCGACGTGACCTTCGCCACCGACGCCCCCGGCTCGGACGAGAAGGAGCTCGGGTCGCACAAGTTCGGCTCCGGACCGGTCATCGGCCGCGGCTCGACGCTCGACCCGCAGGTCTTCGAGCTGCTGCACGCGGCGGGCGAGGAGGCGGGGATCCCGTTCACGGTCAGCGCCTCCGCCCGCTACACGGGCACCGACGCCGACGCGATCCACCTGTCGCGCGGCGGCATCCCGACCGGCGTCGTCTCGATCCCGCTGCGCTACATGCACTCGCCGGTCGAGATGGTCCAGCTCGACGACGTCGAGAACACGGCGAAGCTGATCGCGGCGTTCGCCCAGAAGCTCAGCGGCGACCTCTCGTTCCTCCGCTAGACCCCCTCCTTCTCCTCTGGGACATCGACGGCACGCTGCTGCTGCGCGCCACGGGCGAGCACGCGGCGGCGCTGCGCCGCGCGGCCGCCGCGGTGCACGGCGTCGGCTTCGACGGCGTGCGGGTCGAGGCCGCCGGCCGGACGGACGCGGCGATCGCCCGCGACCTGCTGCGCGGGGCCGGGGTGGACGACGCCGCGATCGACGCGCGCGCGGACGAGGTGTTCGCGGGCGCCGTCGCCGCCTACGCGGAGCTGTGCCCGGACGATCTCAGCGCGTACGTCGCGCCCGGCGTGCCGGAGGCGCTCGCCGCGCTCGCCACCGACGCGGCCGTCTACCGCCAGGCGCTGGTCACCGGCAACCTCGAGCCGATCGCGCGGCGCAAGCTCGCCGCGGCCGGGATCGGCGACCGCTTCGCGCCCGGCCAGGGCGGCTTCGGCTCCGACGCCGAGGACCGCGCCGAGCTGCCGGCGATCGCGCGGGCGCGGGCGGGCGGCTGGGCGCGCGAGCGGACGGTCGTGATCGGCGACACGCCGCGCGACATCGCCTGCGCGCGCGCCGACCGCGTGCGGGTGATCGCGGTCGCGACGGGGCCGTTCGGCGCCGAGGACCTGGCCGGCGCGGACGCCGTCGTGGACGACGCCCGCGCCGTGCTGCCGGTCCTGGCGGACTGGGCCGCTACGGCCTGACCACCTCGGCGGAGCCGCCGCCGCGGCGGACCGGCTCCGCCGCCGCGAGCATCCGCCCGCCGGGCAGGAACTCGATCCCGGTCGCCGCGCCGATCTCCGCCGCGGCGCTGAACGTGTGCCCCTTCGCCTCGAGCGCCGTCTTGTAGCGATCGAGGAACGCCTGCTCCGGCGCCGTCGGCGAGTTCGGGTTCGTCGCCGTCGCGGCCGGGTTGCGCTGGCTCGCGCGCGGGTCGGCGATCGCCTGCGGCAGCGTGCGGCCGAAGTCGATCCGCTCCGTGAGGATCTGCAGCACCGTGGTGATGATCGTCGCGCCGCCGGGCGAGCCGACCGCGAAGAACGGCCGCCCGTCGCGCTCCACGTAGGTCGGGGCGATCGAGGAGCGCGGCCGCTTGCCGCCGGCCGGGGCGTTCGGGTGGGTCGGGTTGTCGTAGTTGAAGTCGGTCAGCTCGTTGTTGAGCAGGAACCCCCAGCCGGGGACGACGATCGCGTTGCCGCCGGTCGACTCGATCGTGAACGTGTAGCTCACGACGGTCCCGTGCTTGTCGGCGACGGTGAGGTGCGTCGTCGACTGCGCGGGCGAGAAGTACGCCGACGCGGTCTTGCCGGTGCCCTCGTCGTCGTAGGGATCGCCGGCCGGGACGGCGGCGTTCGGGTCGGTCGGGCCGATCAGCGCCGCGCGCTCGGCCGCGAACGAGTCCGACAGCAGCCCGCGCAGCGGGACGCGGAAGTAGTCCGGGTCGGCGACGAACACGTTGCGGTCGGCGAACGCGTAGCGCGACGCCTCGAGGAAGTAGTGCAGCTTGTCGATCTCGGGCATCGCGTCGTAGCCGGGGATCTGCTCGAGGATGTTCAGCGCCTCGCCGACGGTCGAGCCGCCGCTGGACGGCGGGCCCATCGAGAAGACGTCGAGGCCGCGGTAGTCCACGTGCGTCGGCTTGCGCTCGATCGCGCGGTAGTCGCGCAGGTCGCGCTCGGTGATCAGGCCGGGCCGCCAGGTCTTGTCGGCGGTCGGCGCGGTGCGCGGATGCTGCGCGGCGCGGACCAGCGCCTCGGCGACCGGGCCGCGGTAGAAGCCGCGCTTGGCGCCGTAGCGCGCGATCTGCTCGTAGGTGCGCGCCATGTCCGGGTTCTTGACCACCTCGCCCGGGTCGCGCGACGTGCCGTCCGGGTCGAGGTAGAGCGCCGCGGTGGCCGGGATGTCGTCGAACCACGGGACGTTCGGATCGGTCTGCGCGGTGAAGGTCGGGTCGACCACGAAGCCCTTGCGGGCGACGTCGATGGCGGGCGCCAGGACCTGCTTGAAGCGCCACGTGCCGTACTTGCGGAGCGCCTTGGCCCAGCCGGCCGGGGTGCCGGGCACGCCCGCGGAGAGACCGCTGTAGCGGGCGTCGTTGAACGCGAGCGGCGTGCCGTTCTCGATGAACGAGTCGGGCCGCATGCTCGCCGGCGCCTTCTCGCGCGAGTCGATCGTCGTCACCTTGCCGTTCGGGCGCCGGATGACCATGAAGCCGCCGCCGCCGATGCCGGACGAGTAGGGCTCGGTCACGCCGAGGACGGCGGCCGCGGCGACGGCCGCATCGACGGCGTTGCCGCCCCTGCGGAGGACGTCGCGCGCCGCGCCGGTGGCGACGCTGTCGACGGTCGCGGCGGCGCCGCCGCTCCCCTGCGCCGTGGCGTTCGGCGTGTGCTGGTACGGCGCGCCGGCGGCTGCGACCGGCGCGGCGAGGACCGCGCTCACCCCGAGGAGCGCGGGCAGGATCCGCATGGACATGTGTGGGCCTCCCGTTTGCCTGACCCGGCGGTCCTACCCCGCCGGCGCGGGCGCTACGCGACGGCCGGGACGCTCAGGACGTCGGCGGTGCGGGGCGCGTCCCTGGGCGCGACGATCCGCGTGACGTACGCCGTGGCCGGCGTGAGCGCCGTGCTCCAGAGCGTGGCGACGACGCCCGGCGTCGCGCGCGGCGGCAGCGGCGGATGGCGATGGCCCTTGTAGCCCTGGCGGTGCAGCCGGCGGCCCGGCTCGTGCTCCTTGTCGCGCCGGCCCTGCGCGGGGTGGACGAGGATCACCGCGTCGTCGTCCGGGTCCGACGGCGCGATCGGCCCGACGCGCAGCGTCTGCACCTCGCCGGTGGCGTGGACGTAGAGCAGCCGCGTGCCGTCGGTCGACGGGTTGGTGATCTGCGCGAGCGGGTCGGAGCGGAGGACCTGCTGGGCGCCGCTCGTCGCGTCGATCGCGAGCACGCCGGCTGCCGTGCGGGCCGGCCGTGTGGCAGAGGATCGTCGTGCCGACCACCGCCGGGCGGCCGATCTCGCGTGGCGCGGGCGACTCGAACAGCGTGACCGGCCGCGCCGCCGGTGCTGACCAGCAGGCGGTCGGTGCCGGCCGCGTCGCGCGTGCGCCAGGCGAGCACCTGGTCGCTCAGGCCGATGACGCTCGCGCCGGGCGCGGCGACGCGCGCTGGACGGCCGCAGGGTCGCGGCGCTCGCGATCACGAGCTCGTCCTCCTCGCGCCAGGCGATCCGCGCGCCGCCGAGCGCCGGGTGCGAGCCCGGCAGCGTGGCCGTCGCGCCGCCGCGCAGGAGCAGCGCGCGGTTGTCCGGCCGCTGCCACGCGACGAAGCCGGCGGACGCCGTCGGGTCGTACGCGCTGCCCGCGAACAGGGCGAAGTCGCGCGGGCCGCGCGGCCACAGTCTCATGCCGAGGCGGCGCCCAGCGCGATCGCCACCGCGGCCAGCGCGACGGCGTCGAGCCGTCGCAGGCCGAGCAGGATCGCCGGTCGCTGGAGCATCGCGGCGGTGATCGCGGCGCCGCGGCGCGTGCCGGCGGCGGGCGCGAGCGCGATGACGGGCAGCGCGCGGCCGGCGCCGAAGGCGAGGCCCATCGCGAGCCCGAGCGCGGGATCGCCGACGGCGACGCTCGTCCCCGCCAGCGCCCACACCGCGAAGCTGAGCACGAAGGTCGTGAACCCGAGGCCGAGCAGGACGCCGTAGCCCGCGGCGGCGACCGGGACGGGCAGCGTGCGCCGCCACGCCTCGGGGACCTGGCGGCGGATCTGCGGGGCGATCCGCAGGCCGCGCGCCTCGCCCACCGCGGCGGCCACGGCGACGACCGCGGCGACGCCGAGCGCGGCGTCGGTGCCCGCGCCGAGCGCCGCGCCGAGCACGGCCAGCCCGCCGAAGGTGAGCGCGCCGCCGAGCAGCGCGCCGAGCGCGAACGTCGCGCAGGCGAGCAGGCTCGTGCGCAGCGTGCGCGCGTAGCCGGCGGGCGCGAGCGTGTCGACCATCGAGAGCCCGCAGGGCGACCACGCGCCGGTGACGCCGGCGGCGAGCGCGGCGGCGATCAGGCAGGCGGTCAGCACGGCACCGAGCTCTGGAAGTACATGACGCAGAACACCTTCCGGTTGTCGTGGCAGTAGCCCTTGAGCGACTTGTCGCCGTTGATCCGTTGCGGGTGGGCGGCGCAGCAGTCCATGAGCTTGCGGACGCGGCCGCCGCAGCAGCGGTACCACGACCCGTCCGTCTGGAGCGGGAGCGAGAAGCGGCGGGCCGCGGCGCGGCACACGGCGGTGCGCGGCGCGGCCGGCAGCGGCCGGCCCTCGAGGTCGGTGAGCGGGCGGTCGTCCTCGTCGACCGGGCGGCCCTCGCCGTCGATCAGGCGGCCGAGGTCGTCGACGCGGCGGCCGTCGGCGGCGCGCAGCGGCCGGCCGCGGCGGTCGATCCGCGGCAGCCCGGTCGGGTGCGGGCAGCCGTCGGTCGTGTAGATGTGGCCGCAGAAGTGGTAGGCGTCGGCGTCGCCGGGGCGGACGATCGACCCGACCATGCCCGCGCCCGCCGCGGCGGCGGTCGCCGCGGTCGCGCGGCCGAGGAAGACGCGCCGCGAGGTGGTCGGGGTCGCGCCGGCCGGCGTCGCGGCGGTCAGGGCGCCCCGCTCGCGCGCGGCCGCGACCACCGAGGCGAGCTGGCGCGGGTCGTTCACGGTGCCCTTGGCGAGCACGACGCCGTCGGGCCCGAGCGCGACCGCGAACGGCGCGCCCGGCACGCGCGCCGCGGCCCAGGCCTCGGGCTCCGCGTCCTCGTCGAGCGTTCCGCACCTGCACGCCGTCCAGCGCGTCCGCGGCGGGCGCGACCTTGCGGCACAGCGAGCAGCCCGGGCTCGTGAACAGCGCGAGCCTGAGCTCGCCGGCACCGTCGAACCAGTCGGCGAGCGGGCTGGCCAGGCCGAGCGGCGGCCCCTCGTCGGCCAGCTCGAGCGCGCCCCGCGGCGCGCTCCGGCGCCCGAGCGCGAGCACCACGACCGCGGCGGCCGCCGCGGCGGTGGCGACGAGCGGCAGCTGCCGGCGCGCCCCCGAGCGCGGGCAGCGCCGCGGCCGCGACCGCCAGCAGCGCGGTCCGTGCGGCGGAGCCGCGCGAGAGCCGCCCGCCGCGCCCGAAGCAGCCGCAGGGCGCGCCCGCGTTCCCCTGCGCGAGCGCGGTCACCTGGACGAGCAGGAATCCCGCCAGCACGAGCCCGGCGGCGTAGGCCGCGGTCGGGCTGCCCGCCGCGATCCCCGCCGCGAGCGCCGCCTCGACGACGATCAGCGCGGCCCAGACCGGCGCCGCGAGCCGGCCGGGGATCCCGAACGCCGCGAGCGCCACCGTCGTGCCGGTGCGGTCGGCGGCCTTGAGGGCTGCGGCACCGAGCAGGATCGCGGCCACCAGCAGCCATGCCGGCATGGCGCTCATCGAGGCGGCAACATAGCGACGGGGTCAGAAGTTGCGGCGCGGTCGCCCGATCAGGCGGGCGACCAGTACCCGTCGCCGCCGACCGGCGTGAAGCGCGCCGAGCGGCTGAGCTCCTCGCGCACGTCGGCCACCGGCCGGTCCGCCACCGCGGCGACCTCGACCGTCGCGAGCGGCATGCCGGCCCACGCGAGCACGGTGTCCGCGTCCTCGGGGTCGGCCCGGCGCGTCAGCTCCGGCGCGAGGTTGGCGATCGCCGCCTCGTATGCCTCGACCGGCCGGAACCCCGGCAGGTCGACGCGGCTCGCGGTCGGCCAGTCCTCCGGCGGGGGCGCCGAGCGCTCGAGCTCGTAGCTCGGGCAGGTGTAGCGGCGCTCCTCGGGCGGGCCGCCGAGCTTGTAGTCCTGAGCGCGCGAGGCGGGCGACGGCGACCGCGCGGCGCGCATGTCGTCCCGCAGCGCGGCCTCGACCTCGTCCTCGCGCATCCAGCCGGCGAGCGCGCCGGCGTCGAGCCCGGCCTCGCTCGCGGCGCGTGCGATCATCGCCGGGGTCGTCGATCGCGAGGCCGGCTGAAGTTCAGGACGCGCAGGCGGCGCAGCAGCGCGGCGGCGCGGTCGGGCGCGTGCCGCTCGGCGGCGACGACCGCGCGGCACGAAGCGATCGACGCCGCCGGGGACCGGTGGCGGTGTCCAGGCCATCGGCATGCCGTAGCGCTCGAACAGGATCCGGCGGCCCTTGGCGACCTTCTCGGGCGGGAGGTCCGGGTCCGCGGTCTCGGACAGCACGACGAGATGCGTCGTCCAGGCGATCTGATCGCCGTAGAGCCAGTCCAGCCGCAGCCGCTGGCGCTCGGCCGAGAACGCGAACGGGCAGGCCGGATCGGTGAAGTGCCGGATCCGGACCGGCGTCCCGTTCTCCTCCATTCCCCGCAGGCTAGCGGGGCGCGATCACCGGCTCAGCAGCGCTTTCGCGGCTTCTTCTTCCCCGGCGGCAGGCACAGGTCCTTGCCGCTCGGGATCTTGCCCTTCTGGAGCTTGTAGCGGACCACCTTGCCGATGTAGCCCTTCTTGGTGATCCGGACCTGGAGGGTCTGCCCGGCGTGGAACGTGCGCCGCTGCTTGCCGATCACGTTCTTCGCCTTGACCTCCTTGAAGAGCGTGATCGTGCCCTTCTTGCGCTTCTTCGAGCTCGTGCGGTTGAACGGGCACTGCACGCCCTTCTTCTTGTCGGCGCAGCGCAGCTCCGCCTTCGCCCCCTTGGGCGCCTTCACGATCTGCATCCGCAGCAGGAAGATCCGCTTGCCGGCGACGCCCCAGGTCACGCGCACCTTCGACCTGATCCGGGTGGCGGGTTGGCGGCGATCAGGACCGGATGCGTCTGGCTCGTCCGGTTGCCCGCGGCGTCGGTCGCCGTGGTCGTCACGGTGTACGCGCCGGGCGCGCCGTACGCGTGCGCGACCGCGCCGCCGGTCGCGATCCCGCCGTCGCCGAAGCTCCAGCTCAGCGACACCGGCGAGACGCGGTCGCTCGCCGCGGCGGCCATCGGGAGGGCCACGCCGACCTTGGCGCCGGGCGGCACGCTCGAGTTGAGCGCGGGCGCGGCCGCGTCGAAGCTCGCGGCCTGGAAGCGCCAGAAGTCCGTGCCGCCGCGGTTCTCGGCGCGCGTCCACGCGGCCACGCCGTTGCCCTGGTCGTCGATCCCGATCGACGTCGCGCTGAAGCTCTGCACCGGATTCGCGGCGCTGATGGCGTTGAGGATCGGTCCGAGCGCGCCGTTCGCCTTGCGCTGGACGGTCGGGATGGCCTTCCCGTCGCCCAGGCTCCAGGAGATCAGCGCGTCGCCGTTCCCGCCGGCCACCACCTGCGGCAGCGACGGGTTCATGCTCGGTCCCGAGATCGTCTGGAATCCGGAGAACGCGGCGCCGCCGGCGGCGCGCGCGGCGGTCGCGATCGTGGCGTCGGAACGCCAGGCGGCGATGAACGCGCCCGTGGGAGATGCCGCGATGGCCGGCATGCTCGCGGTGGTGCCGAGCTGCGACAGGCGCGTCTCGTTGCTCCAGAGCGGTTCACCCGGGGCGTGCTCCGCGTACTTGACCTGGCCGGAATCCGTCCACAGCACGGTCGAGCGCCCGGTCGGGCCGACGGCAACGGCGGGCTCGGTCGACAGCGCGGGAGCGACCGAGTCGGAGATCGACGTGCCGAGGTTCGCGAACGCGCCGCCGGACCCGCTCGTTCGCCTCGACCAGCCGGACGTTGGGGACCAGCGTCTGGCGCGACCAGACCACGGTGGCGTGCCCGCCGTCGCCGACGTCGACCTGCAGTCCGGTGATCGAGCTCGCGCCGTTCCCGAAGTCGGAGATCGTGGCCGGTGCGCCGAATCCCCCGCTCGCGCCGGGCCTGACCGCGGCCCGGACGCGCGGGGTCATGGACGCCGGATTCTCCAGCCAGGTCGCGACGGCGGTCCCGCCGCGACCCACGGCCAGCTCGGGCGAGCCGCCGGCCTCGAACGACGTCGGCGCGCCCGGCCCGCCGGCCGCGGCCGGCCAGGCCAGGACGCGAATCTGGCCTCCCTGCGCGAACACGACGGTCGCGTTGCCGGCGCCGTCGACGCCGACCCGGACATCCGTGGCGCCGGTCGTGCCGCCGACGGTGAGCGGCGCGGAGAAGCCGCCGCCGGGCGCACGGCGGGAGACCTGCAGCACCGTCGTGCCTCCTGAGGCCTGCGCCCAGGCCGCGACCGCGGTGCCGTTGGCGCCGAGCGCGATCCGCCCGGTCGACTGCGTGGTGGGCGTCTCCGCGCCCGAGAGCCCGGGGCGAGCCAGGACGGAGCGGCGCTCGCAGGCGCCGCGAGCAGGAGCGCGGCGCCGAGCGTCGCGAGGAGCACCGTCAATCGCATCTCAGCCTGCTTCCGTCCGTGCATCGTCATCCGTGCGCAACCGTCCGTCCTCCAGGGTTCGAACCGTTCCCTGGTGTCGACCGTAGTCGGCGCGGGGCGGCAGGGTCAAGCCAGGGTGAGCGAGTTCACCCCACCGCTCATCCCGGCTCAGCAGCGCTTGCGCGGCTTCTTCCCCCCGGGGCGGAGGCAACGTGTGGCGATCGAGGGAGCACCGTTCGCGCGGATCTTGACGAGCTTCACCGCGCCGATCGATCCGGACTTCGTCACGCGGATCTGGATGACCGTGCCGGGGGTGAACCGCTTGCCCACGAACGACTTGAGCTTGACCGTGCCGGACGCCTTCCGCTTCGTGAGCGACCTCGCCGGGCAACTCGCGCCCCGTCGCCTCGGGCGGCAGGTCACCGCGACCTTCGAGCGCTTGGGCACGCCCTTGATGAGCAGGCTCGTGAACTCCGTGAACCGCGTGGTCCGCCTGAAGTTGAACGCCACCTTGACCGCCGGGGGCAGGCGGGGCAGGACGGTGTACTTCGTCGCGGCCGTCGCCGTGTTGCCGGCCTTGTCGGCCGCGGAGACCGTGAACGTCTTGCGCCCGAGCGACCTCGTGCTGATCCGCGCCCCCGGGGCCACCGGTCCGGCGCAGCGGGCGACGCCGGTCCCGTTGGTCTCGTCGGTGCACGCGTAGTCGGCGGCCACCCGCTTACCGAGCCGGACCTTCGCGCCTTCGGCCGGGATGCTGATCCGGATCGCCGGGGCGAGCCGGTCGACGACCTGGATGGTGGCGGTGTTCGAGCGCGTGACCGCCGGCGACCCGGTCGAGGCCGACAGCGTGACGGTGTACGCACCGAGCGGCGTCGCCGGCGGCACCGGAACCCGCACGCTGACGGTGTTCAGGCTCCCGGGGGTGATCTGGAGCGCCGTCCCGCCGGGGGTGGCGTTCGTCCCGGGCAGGTTGGTCGTCGCGGCGATCGTGAGGTTCTGCGTCCCCTTGCCGGCGCCGTCGAGGTAGCTGACCGGGAACGTGACGGTGGCGGTCTCGCCGTGGCCGGCGGTCGCGTTCGCGCCGTCCTGGACGCCGAAGTCGCTCACCGAGGTTGTCAGGCTGGTCGCGACGCCCGACGGCGGCGAATCGGCGCAGACGGTGCCGATGCTCGAGCAGTTGACCACCGCTCCGGCCTGGCTCTGGTCCGGGATCGAGCGAATGCCCGCGACCACCCGCCACGGGAACGGCCCGGCGAACGGCGCGCCGTTCCCCTGCGACGGCAGGGTGAACTCCGGTCTCAGGTTGACCTCGCGCCCCGACGGATCCTCGAGATCGAAGAACTTGGGCGTCGAGATGTAGCCGACCCAGGTCGCGCTCGCGAGCGGCGGGAACTGGCTGTTCATCCGCGCGGTGAGCTCTGCGCTCCTGCTGAAGACGACCTCCTGCGCGACGCTGGAGAAGGTGTCGGGGGGCGTGGTGCCCACGGGGACGCGGAAGCTGACCAGGATCTGCCCGAGCGCGTCGGCGGTCGCGTCGTTGCCGTTGTCGGACTCCGCGGTGTTCTGCGGCGCCGTTGTCGGTGCCGTCCGGGTCGCACGTCGCGTACACGTCACGATCGCTGTCGCTCGCGCAGACCACGACGTTGAGCGAGATCACGCCGGGAGCGCGCTGGGAGCTGCTCTGGCTCTTGATCGCGATGCACCCGCTCGCCGCGATCACCAGGACGAGCAGGAGCGCGCCCGCGCTCGCCGCCTTCAGACGCCCGCGCCCTGCCGGCGTCCGCGACTTCCTGCCTCCCTGCCCAGCCATGCGTTCCTTCCGCCGTCGTCCGAGACTGCCCTGCAGCCGACCGTATCCGTCACCGGACGGGCGGGTCAAGGGTCTCCGCATGCCCCTCGCGACGGCGCGCGGGCCGGTGGCATTCCCGGCGCGGGTCTACGCCCTGACGAGCTTCTTATAGGTAATTCGGTGCGGCCGGTCGGCCTCGGCCCCGAGCCGCTCGTGGCGGTGCTCCTCGTAGGCCTCGAAGTTGCCCTCGAACCACACGACCTGGGAGTCGCCCTCGAACGCGAGCACGTGCGTCGCCACGCGGTCGAGGAACCAGCGATCGTGGGAGATGACCACCGCGCAGCCGGGGAAGGCGAGCAGCGCCTCCTCGAGCGCCCGCAGCGTGTCGACGTCGAGGTCGTTCGTCGGCTCGTCGAGCAGCAGCGTGTTGCCGCCGCTCCGCAGCAGCTTGGCCAGGTGGACGCGGTTGCGCTCGCCGCCGGAGAGCACGCCGACCTTGCGCTGCTGGTCCGAGCCCTTGAAGTTGAACCCGGCCACGTAGGCGCGCGAGGCGATCTCGCGGTCGCCGACCTTGATGTTGTCGTAGCCGTCCGAGATCTCCTCCCAGACGGTCTTGTCCGGGTCGAGCGTGTCGCGCGACTGGTCGACGTAGGCGAGGTCGACGGTGTCGCCGAGGACGAGCGAGCCGGCGTCCGGCTCCTCCTGCCCGACGATCATCCGGAACAGCGTCGTCTTGCCCGCGCCGTTGGCGCCGATGATCCCGACGATGCCGGCGGGCGGGAGCGAGAACGAGAGGTCCTCGATCAGCAGCCGGTCGCCGAAGCCCTTGCGCAGCCCCGACGCCTCGATCACCTTGTCGCCGAGGCGCGGGCCCGGCGGGATGTGGATCTGGACCGAGTCGAGCTTGACGTTGCGCTCCTCGGCGAGCAGCCGCTCGTAGTTGTTCAGGCGCGCCTTCGACTTCTTGCGCCGGCCCTTCGGGTTCTGGCGCACCCACTCGAGCTCGGCCGCGATCGTCCGCTGGCGCGAGGACTCCTGGCGCTCCTCCTGCGCGAGCCGCTCCTGCTTCTGCTCGAGCCAGCTCGAGTAGTTGCCCTTGAACGGGAGCCCGCTGCCGCGGTCGAGCTCGAGGATCCAGCCCGCGACGTTGTCGAGGAAGTAGCGATCGTGGGTGACGGCGACGATCGTGCCCTTGTAGTCCTCGAGGTGCCGCTCGAGCCAGGCGACCGACTCGGCGTCGAGGTGGTTCGTCGGCTCGTCGAGCAGCAGCAGGTCGGGGGCGGAGAGCAGCAGCCGGCAGAGCGCGACGCGGCGGCGCTCGCCGCCGGAGAGCGTCGTGACGTCGGCGTCGGCGGGCGGGAGCCGGAGCGCGTCCATCGCCTGGTCGAGCTGGGTGTCGAGGTTCCACGCGTCGGCGGCGTCGATCTCCTCCTGCAGGCGCGCGAACTCGTCCGCGGTCTCGTCCGAGTAGTTCGCGGCGAGCTCGTTGAAGCGGTCGAGCAGCGCGCGGATCCCGGCCACGCCGTCCTCGACGTTGCCGCGCACGTCCTTGGCGGCATCGAGCTGCGGCTCCTGCTCGAGCAGCCCGACGGTGGCGCCGGGCGCGAGCTGGGCCTCGCCGCGGTACTCGGTGTCCTGCCCGGCCATGATCCGCAGCAGCGTCGACTTGCCGGAGCCGTTGAGGCCGAGGACGCCGATCTTGGCGCCGGGGAAGAACGACAGCGAGATGTCCTTGAGGACCTGCTTGTCGGGAGGATGCGTCCGGCTCAACCGGTACATCGAATAGATGTATTGGCTCGACATGTGGGCTAGAGGGTAGACGGCGAGACTGGCCGTCTGTCCATGTGCCGAACCTCGCAATTTGCCGATGATTGACACCATGCGGCCGTTGATCGGCGTATTCACGTCGGAGCGCCACCTGGGTCAGCTGGGGACCCTGCAGCGCTGCGACGAGACCGCTCCCGCCAAGGAGCTCCGGCTCGGCGTGCCGTATCTGCGTGCGATCGAGGCCGGCGGGGGACTGCCCGTGGTGCTGGCGCCGGACGACCCCGAGCTGGCGGATGCCCTGCTCGAGCGGCTCGACGGCCTGTGCCTCGCGGGCGGGCCGGACCTCGACCCGCTCGCCTACGGCTCGCGCCGCCGCCACGACCGGCTCGGCCCGACCGACCGCGTCGTCGACGGCGCCGAGCTGGCGCTCGCGCGCGCGGCCGACGCGCTCGGGATGCCCGTGCTGGGGATCTGCCGCGGCCTGCAGGCGCTGAACGTCGCCCGCGGCGGCACCCTGCACCAGCACCTCGAGGACCACCGCCAGGGCACGCCCGCGACCGAGGCGCTGCACGACGTGGCGATCGAGCCCGGCTCGCTGCTCGCCGGGCTGACGGGGATCGAGTCGGTCGCGGTCAACTCGTTCCATCACCAGGCGGCGCGCCGGCTCGGCCGCGGCGTCACGGTGACCGGACGCGCGCCCGACGGCACGATCGAGGCGATCGAGGACCCGTCGCGCCCGTTCTGGCTCGGGGTCCAGTGGCACGCCGAGGGGATGATCGAGCGGCCGGAGCACCTGGCGCTGTTCACCGCCCTGGTCGGCGCCGCCGCCGGGCCACGGCTCGCGCTCGCCGCCTGATTACCTTCGGGGAGTGCCCGCCCCGCTCCCGCCATCCGCATGCGCGGCGTCGTGAAGCGGTTCGGTCCGATCACTGCCGTGGACGGCCTCGACCTCGAGGTGCCCGAGGGCTCCTGCGTCGGCCTGCTCGGGCCGAACGGCGCCGGGAAGAGCACGACGATGCGGATGCTGACCGCGCAGGCGATCGCCGACGAGGGCGAGCTCGAGGTGCTCGGCCGCCGGCTGCCGGAGGACTCCAAGCAGGCGCGCGCCGAATGCGGCGTCGTCCCGCAGCTCGACAACCTCGACGTGACGCTGACGGTCGAGCAGAACCTGATCGTCTTCGCGTACCTGTACCGGCTGGGCCGCCGCGACCGCCGCCCCGCCGTCGACCGGGCGCTCGAGATCGCCAACCTGACCGACCGCGCCGAGACGCGCGTCGACAAGCTCTCGGGCGGCATGCGGCGGCGGCTGCTGATCGCGCGAGCGCTGGTGCACCGCCCGCGGCTCGTCCTGCTCGACGAGCCGACCGTCGGCCTCGACCCGCAGGTCCGGCAGGAGCTGTGGGCGCTGATCGACCGGCTGCGCAGCGAGGGGACGTCGGTCCTGATGTCGACGCACTACATCGAGGAGGCCGAGCGGCTCGCCGACGACGTGACGATCATGTCGCACGGCAAGGCCGTCGCCCGCGGCGCGCCGATGGCGCTGATCGAGGAGCACGCCGGCCGCGAGGCGGTCGAGGTCTACGGGACGCCGGCGCGGCTCGCCGAGGTCGAGGCGCAGGCGCGGGCCGCGGGGCACGCGACGCGTCGCACCGGCACGTCGATCGCCGTGCTGCGGCTGAACGGCGACGCGCCGGAGGGCGAGCGGCGGCCCGCCAACCTCGAGGACGTCTTCGTGCTCCTGACCGGCGAGGAGATCGCGTGAGCGGGAAGGTCGGCCGGCTCGAGCGCCCGGCGCTGCTGGGCGTGCTGATGCGCGAGGTCATCAACTTCTCGTCGTACTGGCGCTCGACGACGTTCTCGGCGACCGTCGAGCCGACGATCTACCTGCTCGCCTTCGGGTTCGGCTTCGGCTCGCTCGTGTCGACCGTCGGCGGCTACGACTACGTCGAGTTCGTCGGCACCGGCACGGTCGCCACGGCGGTGCTGTTCTCCTCCGCCTTCGCCGCGATGTTCGGCACGTTCATCAAGTACAAGTTCCAGCGCACCTACGACGCGATCCTCGCCGCGCCGGTCGACACCGAGGAGCTCGTCACCGCCGAGGCGGCCTGGATCGCGCTTCCGCGCCGGCGTCTACGGCTGCGTGCCGATGCTCGTCGCGATCGTGTTCGGGCTCGCGCCGGCGTGGGGGATGCTGCTCGTCCCGTTCTTCGGGGCGATCGCCGGGTTCGGCTGGGCGTGCTTCGGGATCCTCGCGAGCGCGATGGCCTCGAGCATCGAGAACTTCAACTACATCATCAGCGCGGGCCTCACCCCGCTGTTCCTCGTCGCGGGCACCTTCTTCCCGCTGACGCAGCTGCCCGACTGGGCGCAGAACCTCGCGCAGCTCAACCCGCTCTACCACCTCGTGCAGCTCGTCCGGCACGCCGCGTTCGGGTTCGACGCGCTGGGCGGACGTCGGCCACGTCGCGGTGCTCGCCGGCTTCGGCGTGCTGATGTGGCGGCTCGCGATCTGGCGGCTCCAGACGCGCCTCGTGGACTAGCGCCCGCCGCTACCGTTACTGGGTCATGCCGCAGGTGCTGGACATCGAGCAAGCCGTGCTCCTCCTCGAGATCGAGCCGCCGTTCGACAAGCGCGACATCCAGCTCGCGCGCCGGCGGCAGGCCAAGCGCTGGCACCCCGACATCGCGCCGCCCGGGAAGCAGCTCCAGCACGAGCGCCACCTGAAGGCGGTCAACGAGGCCGCCGACCAGCTCGAGCAGCTCGCGGAGGAGTCGCGCGGCGGCAAGGTCAGCGCGCAACGCGGTCAAGGTCAGCGCCGCCGCCGCGCGCAAGCGGCGCGCGGAGGAGGGCGCCCGCGCCTACGCCGAGGAGCAGCGGCAGCGCGCGCAGGCCGCCGACCAGGCCAAGCACGACCCGTTCGGCTCGCGCGTCCCCGACCACTCGGTCGTGCACCGCTACGCGCGCTGCATCTCCTATCCGGAGTGGGGCGTCGGGAGCGTCAACGGCATCTACTTCACCGGCGGCGGCGACGACATCCAGCAGTGGGCGCGCGTCTCGTTCAGCCACGGCATCCGCACGGTCCCGGCCGACTCGCTGCGGTTCGTCGAGTTCGGCAAGCCCGACCCGGGCGCCGAGCGCGTCGAGCGCTTCATGACCGCCGCGCAGCACGCGCTCGCCGAGGGCGACTTCGCGCTCGCCGCGCAGCGGCTGATCTACGCGCGCGACGCCGAGCCGCGCGACCCGGCCGTGCTGCGGCTGCTGACGACCGCGTTCTGGCAGGCCGGCGACTACTCCGCCGCCGCCCGCGCCGTGCGCGACTGGATCCGGCTCGAGCCCGAGCGGCCCGGCGCCGTACCGGACCGCGGCGCGGATCTACGAGGACATGGGCTCCGTCTCGCAGGCGCACGACGCCGCGCAGCGCTGGACGGAGCGCGCCCCGGGCGACGCCACCGCCTGGGAGCGGCTGGGCCGGCTGCGGCTGCGCCGCTTCGATCGCCAGGGCGCGATCGCCGCGCTGGAGCGGGCACGGGCGGTCGCGCCGAGCGAGGAGGGGCTGCTCGACCTCGCGCTCGCGGCGAACCTGGTCGGCGACGTCGGCACCGAGGTCTCGGCCTGCGAGCAGGCGACCCGGCTCGTCCCCGACTCGCCGCTCGCCTGGGCGCGGCTCGCGCACGCGCTCGCGCGGACCGACCGCACCGCCGAGTGCCTCGCGGCCTGCGACCGCGCGCTCGCGCTGCGCGACGACCCCGAGGTGCGCGACCTGCGCGCGCTCGTCGTCGCCCAGGCCCCGCGCGAGCTCGCGCGGGTCTACGCCCTGACGAGCTTCTTATAGGTAATTCGGTGCGGCCGGTCGGCCTCGGCACCGAGCCGCTCGTGGCGGTGCTCCTCGTAGGCCTCGAAGTTCCCCTCGAACCACACGACCTGGGAGTCGCCCTCGAACGCGAGCACGTGCGTCGCCACGCGGTCGAGGAACCAGCGATCGTGGGAGATGACCACCGCGCAGCCGGGGAACGCGAGCAGCGCCTCCTCGAGCGCGCGCAGCGTGTCGACGTCGAGGTCGTTCGTCGGCTCGTCGAGCAGCAGCGTGTTGCCGCCGCTGCGGAGCAGCTTGGCCAGGTGGACGCGGTTGCGCTCGCCGCCGGAGAGCACGCCGACCTTGCGCTGCTGGTCCGAGCCCTTGAAGTTGAACCCGGCCACGTAGGCGCGCGAGGCGATCTCGCGGTCGCCGACCTTGATGTTGTCGTAGCCGTCCGAGATCTCCTCCCAGACGGTCTTGTCCGGGTCGAGCGTGTCGCGCGACTGGTCGACGTAGGCGAGGTCGACGGTGTCGCCGAGGACGAGCGAGCCGGCGTCCGGCTGCTCCTGCCCGACGATCATCCGGAACAGCGTGGTCTTGCCCGCGCCGTTGGCGCCGATGATGCCCACGATCCCGGCCGGCGGGAGCGAGAACGAGAGGTCCTCGATCAGCAGCCGGTCGCCGAAGCCCTTGCGCAGCCCGGACGCCTCGATCACCTTGTCGCCGAGGCGCGGGCCCGGCGGGATGTGGATCTGGACCGAGTCGAGCTTGACGTTGCGCTCCTCGGCGAGCAGCCGCTCGTAGTTGTTCAGGCGCGCCTTCGACTTCTTGCGCCGCCCCTTGGGGTTCTGGCGCACCCACTCGAGCTCGGCCGCGATCGTCCGCTGGCGCGAGGACTCCTGGCGCTCCTCCTGCGCGAGCCGCTCCTGCTTCTGCTCCAGCCAGCTCGAGTAGTTGCCCTTGAACGGGAGGCCGCTGCCGCGGTCGAGCTCGAGGATCCAGCCCGCGACGTTGTCGAGGAAGTAGCGATCGTGGGTGACGGCGACGATCGTGCCCTTGTAGTCCTCGAGGTGCCGCTCGAGCCAGGCGACCGACTCGGCGTCGAGGTGGTTCGTCGGCTCGTCGAGCAGCAGCAGGTCGGGGGCGGAGAGCAGCAGCCGGCAGAGCGCGACGCGGCGGCGCTCGCCGCCGGAGAGCGTCGTGACGTCGGCGTCGGCGGGCGGGAGCCGGAGCGCGTCCATCGCCTGGTCGAGCTGGGTGTCGAGGTTCCACGCGTCGGCGGCGTCGATCTCCTCCTGCAGGCGCGCGAACTCGTCCGCGGTCTCGTCCGAGTAGTTCGCGGCGAGCTCGTTGAAGCGGTCGAGCAGCGCGCGGATCCCGGCCACGCCGTCCTCGACGTTGCCGCGCACGTCCTTGTCGGCGTCGAGCTGCGGCTCCTGCTCGAGCAGCCCCACGGTGGCGCCGGGCGCGAGCTGGGCCTCGCCGCGGTACTCGGTGTCCTGACCGGCCATGATCCGCAGCAGGGTCGACTTGCCGGAGCCGTTCAGGCCGAGGACGCCGATCTTGGCGCCGGGGAAGAACGACAGCGAGATGTCCTTGAGGACCTGCTTGTCGGGAGGATGCGTCCGGCTCAGCCGGTACATCGAATAGATGTATTGGCTCGACATGTGGGCTAGAGGGTAGACGGCGAGACTGGCCGTCTGTCCATGTGCCGAACCTCGCAATTTGCCGATGATTGACACCATGCGGCCGTTGATCGGCGTATTCACGTCGGAGCGCCACCTGGGTCAGCTCGGGACCCTGCAGCGCTGCGACGAGACCGCTCCCGCCAAGGAGCTCCGGCTCGGCGTGCCGTATCTGCGTGCGATCGAGGCCGGCGGGGGACTGCCCGTGGTGCTGGCGCCGGACGACCCCGAGCTGGCGGAGGTCCTGCTCGAGCGGCTCGACGGCCTGTGCCTCGCGGGCGGGCCGGACCTCGACCCGCTCGCCTACGGCGCGCGCCGCCGCCACGACCGGCTCGGCCCGACCGACCGCGTCGTCGACGGCGCCGAGCTCGCGCTCGCGCGCGCGGCCGACGCGCTCGGGATGCCCGTGCTGGGGATCTGCCGCGGCCTGCAGGCGCTGAACGTGGCCCGCGGCGGGACCCTGCACCAGCACCTCGAGGACCACCGCCAGGGCACGCCCGCGACCGAGGCGCTGCACGACGTGGCGATCGAGCCCGGCTCGCTGCTCGCCGGGCTGACGGGATTCGAGTCCGTCGCGGTCAACTCGTTCCACCACCAGGCGGCGCGCCGGCTCGGCCGCGGCGTCGCGGTGACCGGACGCGCGCCCGACGGCACGATCGAGGCGATCGAGGACCCGTCGCGCCCGTTCTGGCTCGGGGTCCAGTGGCACGCCGAGGGGATGATCGAGCGGCCGGAGCACCTGGCGCTGTTCACCGCCCTGGTCGCCGCCGCCAGCGGGCCGCGGCTCGCGCTCGCCGCCTGATTACCTTAGGGGAGTGCCCGCCCCCGCTCCCGCCATCCGCATGCGCGGCGTCGTGAAGCGCTTCGGCCCGATCACCGCCGTCGACGGCCTGGACCTCGAGGTGCCCGAGGGCTCCTGCGTCGGCCTGCTCGGGCCGAACGGCGCCGGGAAGAGCACGACGATGCGGATGCTGACCGCGCAGGCGATCGCCGACGAGGGCGAGCTCGAGGTGCTCGGCCGCCGGCTGCCGGAGGACTCCAAGCAGGCGCGCGCCGAATGCGGCGTCGTCCCGCAGCTCGACAACCTCGACGTGACGCTGACGGTCGAGCAGAACCTGATCGTGTTCGCGTACCTCTACCGGCTGGGCCGCGGCGAGCGCCGCGCCGCCGTCGACCGCGCGCTCGAGATCGCCAACCTGACCGACCGCGCCGACACGCGCGTCGACAAGCTCTCGGGCGGCATGCGGCGGCGGCTGCTGATCGCGCGGGCGCTGGTGCACCGGCCGCGGCTCGTCCTGCTCGACGAGCCGACCGTCGGCCTCGACCCGCAGGTCCGCCAGGAGCTGTGGGCGCTGATCGACCGGCTGCGCAGCGAGGGCACGTCGGTCCTGATGTCGACGCACTACATCGAGGAGGCCGAGCGGCTCGCCGACGAGGTGACGATCATGTCCCACGGCAAGGCCGTCGCCCGCGGCGCGCCGATGGCGCTGATCGAGGAGCACGCCGGCCGCGAGGCGGTCGAGGTCTACGGGTCGCCGGCGCGGCTCGCCGAGGTCGAGGCCCAGGCGCGGGCCGCGGGGCACGCGACGCGTCGCACCGGCACGTCGATCGCCGTGCTGCGGCTGAACGGCGACGCGCCGGAGGGCGAGCGGCGGCCCGCCAACCTCGAGGACGTCTTCGTGCTGCTGACCGGAGAGGAGATCGCGTGAGCGGGAAGGTCGGCCGGCTCGAGCGCCCGGCGCTGCTGGGCGTGCTGATGCGCGAGGTCATCAACTTCTCGTCCTACTGGCGCTCGACGACGTTCTCGGCGACCGTCGAGCCGACGATCTACCTGCTCGCCTTCGGGTTCGGCTTCGGCTCGCTCGTGTCGACGGTCGGCGGCTACGACTACGTCGAGTTCGTCGGCACCGGCACGGTCGCCACGGCGGTGCTGTTCTCCTCCGCCTTCGCCGCGATGTTCGGCACGTTCATCAAGTACAAGTTCCAGCGCACCTACGACGCGATCCTCGCCGCGCCGGTCGACACCGAGGAGCTCGTCACCGCCGAGGCGGTCTGGATCGGCGTTCCGCGCCGGCGTCTACGGCTGCGTGCCGATGCTCGTCGCGATCGTGTTCGGGCTCGCGCCGGCGTGGGGGATGCTGCTCGTCCCGTTCTTCGGCGCGATCGCCGGGTTCGGCTGGGCGTGCTTCGGGATCCTCGCGAGCGCGATGGCGTCGAGCATCGAGAACTTCAACTACATCATCAGCGCGGGCCTCACCCCGCTGTTCCTCGTGGCGGGCACGTTCTTCCCGCTGACGCAGCTGCCCGACTGGGCGCAGAACCTCGCGCAGCTCAACCCGCTCTACCACCTCGTGCAGCTCGTCCGGCACGCCGCGTTCGGGTTCGACGCGCTGGGCGGACGTCGGCCACGTCGCGGTGCTCGCCGGCTTCGGCCTGCTGATGTGGCGGCTCGCGATCTGGCGGCTCCAGACGCGCCTCGTGGACTAGCGCCCCGCCGCTACCGTTACTGGGTCATGCCGCAGGTGCTGGACATCGAGCAAGCCGTGCTCCTCCTCGAGATCGAGCCGCCGTTCGACAAGCGCGACATCCAGCTCGCGCGCCGGCGGCAGGCCAAGCGCTGGCACCCCGACATCGCGCCGCCCGGGAAGCAGCTCCAGCACGAGCGCCACCTGAAGGCGGTCAACGAGGCCGCCGACCAGCTCGAGCAGCTCGCGGAGGAGTCGCGCGGCGGCAAGGTCAGCGCGCAACGCGGTCAAGGTCAGCGCCGCCGCCGCGCGCAAGCGGCGCGCGGAGGAGGGCGCCCGCGCCTACGCCGAGGAGCAGCGGCAGCGCGCGCAGGCCGCCGACCAGGCCAAGCACGACCCGTTCGGCTCGCGCGTCCCCGACCACTCGGTCGTGCACCGCTACGCGCGCTGCATCTCCTATCCGGAGTGGGGCGTCGGGAGCGTCAACGGCATCTACTTCACCGGCGGCGGCGACGACATCCAGCAGTGGGCGCGCGTCTCGTTCAGCCACGGCATCCGCACGGTCCCGGCCGACTCGCTGCGGTTCGTCGAGTTCGGCAAGCCCGACCCGGGCGCCGAGCGCGTCGAGCGCTTCATGACCGCCGCGCAGCACGCGCTCGCCGAGGGCGACTTCGCGCTCGCCGCGCAGCGGCTGATCTACGCGCGCGACGCCGAGCCGCGCAACCCGGCCGTGCTGCGGCTGCTGACGACCGCGTTCTGGCAGGCCGGCGACTACTCCGCCGCCGCCCGCGCCGTGCGCGACTGGATCCGGCTCGAGCCGGAGCGGCCCGGCGCCGTACCGGACCGCGGCGCGGATCTACGAGGACATGGGCTCGGTCTCGCAGGCGCACGACGCCGCGCAGCGGTGGACGGAGCGCGCCCCGGCCGACGCCACCGCCTGGGAGCGGCTGGGCCGGCTGCGGCTGCGCCGCTTCGATCGCCAGGGCGCGATCGCCGCGCTCGAGCGGGCACGGGCGGTCGCGCCGAGCGAGGAGGGGCTGCTCGACCTCGCGCTCGCCGCGAACCTGGTCGGCGACGTCGGCACCGAGGTCTCGGCCTGCGAGCAGGCGACCCGGCTGGTCCCCGACTCGCCGCTCGCCTGGTCGCGGCTCGCGCATGCGCTGGCGCGGACCGACCGCACCGCCGAGTGCCTCGCGGCCTGCGACCGCGCGCTCGCACTGAGCGACGACCCCGAGGTGCGCGACCTGCGCGCGCTCGTCGTCGCCCAGGCCCCGCGCGAGCTCGCGCGGGAGTCGGCCGCCGCCTAGGCGTCGCCGCGCCGCGAGCAGGCAGAGGTCGTCGGCGAGCCGGCCGCCCGCGTGCGCGGCGGCCTGCGTCTGCAGGTCGAGCACGACGTCGCGCGCACCCGCGCCCTCGAGCCCGCGCAGCGCGTCCTGGACGCGCTCGTCCCCGAACCGCGGCGCGCGGCGCGTGTCCGGCAGCGCGGGGCGGGCCTCCGGGAGCCCGTCGGTGAACAGCAGCACCCCGTCGCCGGCGGCGAGCGGCGCCGCGTGCGAGCGCGCGCCCACGTCGATGTCGATCCCGAGCGGGACGCCGCCCTCGCCGTCGAGCGGCTCGCCGCGGTCGAGCGCGAGCGGCGGGGGATGCCCGGCGGCCGCCCACAGCAGCGTGCGCTCGCCGGGCCGCAGGGTGGCGATGACCGCGGTGACGAA
The DNA here is from genome assembly GCA_963724145.1 of uncultured Solirubrobacteraceae bacterium. GTDB lineage: Bacteria > Actinomycetota > Thermoleophilia > Solirubrobacterales > Solirubrobacteraceae > DASQMT01. The sequence goes on along the minus strand of CAVRTO010000034.1, from coordinate 92,033 downwards.
CTCGGTCCCGGTCCCGGCGCGCTCGATCAGCGCGTGGTTGGCCATCTCCAGCAGCCGCGCCGGGTCGTCGCTGAAGCGCGAGAACGTCGCCAGCGCGGTGCGCAGGAACGTCGCGCGCCGCGCGGCCTCCAGCCCGTGGCCGATGACGTCGCCGACGACGAGCACCGTGGCGTCGCGCGGCGCGGGGGCGACGAGCGAGAAGTCGCCCGCGACGCCGCCCTCGGCGGGGACGAAGCACGTGGCCAGGTCGAGCTGCGGGCGCGGCGGCGGCTCGACCGGGGTGAGCGCGCCCTGGAGCACGCGGAGCTCGGCCAGCTCCTGATCCTGGTCGGCGATGACGCGCGAGGCGCGCTGCAGCGAGCGCTCGGCGCGCACGAGCGCGGAGACGTCGTTCTGGACGCCGATCACCTGCGTCCGGCGCCCCGCGTCGTCGAACACCGGGGCGAGCCGCAGCTCGTTGTGGAACGGCGTCCCGTCGCGGCGGTAGTTCAGCAGCGTCACCGCGCACTCGCGGCCGTCGCGCAGCGCCGCGGCGATCGCCTCGACGGCGGCGGGATCCGTGTCCGCGCCCTGCAGGAAGCTGCAGTTCCGGCCCACGACGTCCTCCGCCCGGTACCCCGTCAGGCGCTCGAACGCCGCGTTCGCGAACGTGAGCGGGAAGCCCTCGCGGGTCGCGTCCGCGAGGGTGATGCCGGAGTTGGCGGCGGCGAGCGCGCGCCCGAGCGCTGGGTCTGCCGTCTGCACGGGCAGAGGCTACCCGGGGCTCACGGTTCGCACTCGGCGCGCCGCCGGGCGAGGAAGCGCCGCTCCGCGGGCAGCGTGGCCAGCTCCAGCGCGCGCTCGTAGGCGGCGGCGGCCTCGGCGCGCCGTCCCAGCCGCCGCAGCAGATCCGCCCGCGCGGCGTGGAGCAGGTGGTAGCGGTCGAGCGCGCCGTCGCGCGCGAGCGCGTCGATCAGGTGCAGCCCCTTCGCCGGGCCGTCCGCCATCGCGACCGCGACCGCCTGGTTCAGCGTCACCACCGGGCTGGGCTGGACGCGGCCGAGCTCCGCGTAGAGCAGCGCGATCTGGCGCCAGTCGGTCGCGCCGGGCCGCGCCGCCTGCGCGTGGATCGCGGCGATCGCCGACTGCAGCGCGTACGGGCCCGGCGGCCGCCGCAGCGTCAGCGCGCGGTCGACGAGCGGCAGCGCCTGGCCGATCATCGCGCGGTCCCAGCGCTCGCGATCCTGCTCCTCGAGCAGCACGAGGTCGCCGTCCGCGCCGACCCGCGCCTCGCGCCGCGCGTGGTGGAGGAGCATCAGCGCGAGCAGCCCGGCCGGCTCCGGCTCGTCGGGCAGCAGCAGGTGGACGATCCGCGCGAGCCGGATCGCCTCCGCCGCGAGGTCCTCGCGCACGACCGCGTCGCCCGTGGTCGCGGCGTAGCCCTCGTTGAAGATCAGGTAGAGCACCGCGAGCACGGCGGCGAGCCGGTCCGCCAGCGCGTCGGGCGGCGGCTCGGCGAGCGGGATGCCCGACACGCGGATCTTGTGCTTCGCGCGCACCATCCGCTGCGCCACGGTCGGCTCGGGGAGCAGCAGCGCGCGGGCGATCTCGGGCACGGTGAGGCCGCCGACCAGCCGCAGCGTCAGCGGGACCTGCGCCTCCAGCGCCAGCGCCGGGTGGCAGCAGGCGAAGACGAGGCCGAGCCGCTCGTCGGGGATCATCGCCTCGTCCTCGCCGGGCAGGTCGCGCACCGCCTCCTCGAGCTCGCGCGCCAGCAGCGCCTGCTTGTCGCGCAGCGACGCCTCGCGCCGCAGCCGGTCGATCGCGCGGCGCTTGGCGGTGGTGAGGATCCACGCGGCCGGGGTGGACGGCACGCCGTCGCGCGGCCAGCGGTCCAGCGCGACGGCGTACGCGTCCTGCACGGCCTCCTCGGCGCGGTCGACGTCCCCGCCGAGCGCGCCCGCGAGGATCGCCACCGCGCGGCCGAACTCGGCCCGGAACGTCCGTGCGACCGCGTCGGCCGCGGGGCTGCGGCCGGAACCGGTCAGCCCTGCTCGAACTCCTGGATCGGACGCAGCTCGACCTTGCCGTAGATGGCCGCCGGGCACTTGTGCGCCCACTCGATCGCCTTGTCGAGGTTCTCGACGTCGAGCAGGTAGAAGCCGCCGAGCTGCTCGCGCGTCTCGGCGAACGGGCCGTCGGTGACGAGCGGCTTGCCGCCGTCGTCGACGACCGTCGTCGCGGTCGTGGTCGGCTGCAGGGCCTCGCCGAGCGAGCTCACGCCGGCGCCCTTGATCGCGCCGTCGTAGTCCCACCACTTGGCCATGTCGGCCTGCATCTCGTCCTCGTTCATCCCCGCGTAGACGTTCTGGTCGGTGTAGATGAGGAGCAGGTAGCGCACGTGGACCTCCTGGTTCCGGGGCGGCGCCGGTCGCCGCCCGCCGATCCTATGACGAACGATCAGTCGCGGAATCGACAAGCGGCCCGGAGATCATCCAGCCGTCGAGCTCGTCCGGCTCGCCCGGGACCTCCGGGCGCCAGCGCAGATGGACGAGGGCGTACGGCGTCGCGAAGTCCGCATCGTCGACGGGCGGCGGCGCGGGCAGCGCGACGGGCACCGACCCGCCGGGGGCGAGCACGCGCGGCAGGGCGAACGGCGAGGGGTCCGGGCCGGCGAGCCGGAGCGGCGACGGCGGGCGCTCGAGCCTGCCGCGGCCGACGTGGACCTCGCCGGCGGCGACGGCGAGCGGGCGCTCGCCGCGGTGCCGGAGGACGAGCCCGCCGTCCACCGCGTCAGCGCGGACGGCGGCGAGCGGGTGCTCGCGCGCGGCGCCGATCGCCGCGCGGGCCGCGTCGACGAACGCCTCGGCCGCCGGGCTCCGGTCGCGCGCTCCCCAGCTCGCGGCGGCGCCGTCGAGCTCGACCGACTCGCCGCCCGCGTCGGCGTGGCCGCCCCCCGGCGGCGGCGCGGCGAGGACCGCCCTGGCGAGCTCCGCCAGCCGCCCGAGGTCCGCCGTGGCGACGTACACGCCGATCTCGTCGAACGGCCGCTGCGACGGCCACGGCATCCCGGTCAGGTAGCGGCCGTCGCCGCCCGGGTCCAGCCGCAGGACCTCATGGCTCTGCGGCGGCTGTCCGCCGCCGGCCGCGAAGCGCAGCGTCACTTCTGCTCCTCCGCGACCCAGTCGGCCTCGCCGGCGCGCTTCAGCGTCGCGTTGAAGGTGGCGGCGATGTCGGCCGCGTAGCGCAGGTGGAGTCGCGTGCTCTTGTAGTGCGAGCCCATCAGCGCCGGCACGTCGTAGCCGTCGGTGTCCTTGGCCTTGGTCTCGCCGGTCACGTCCTTCCAGTTGGTGCGCTTGGCCTCCTCGGGCGTGAGCTTGAACGACGCGGGGATCTCCGCGGCGGTGGCGGGCAGGTTGTACTCGTCGGGGTTCCCGAGCATGTGGCCGAACTCGTGCGCCGCGACGGTGCCTTCGTCGTCCGCGTGCCAGTGGTGCTCGTCGGAGCGGTCGTCGCCGGACGTCACGGTGACGTCGTGGTGCGCCGGGGCATCGCCGTAGAGGAACATCGGGATGAACCAGACGTCGAGCGTGCGCGTGCCGCTGCGCAGCCGGAGCTTGCCGTTCCAGACGCGGGCGATGCCCCGCTCCCAGCGCGCGACCACCTTGTCGGTGATCTCGGGAGCCTTGTTCTTGGCGTCCTCGCTGAGGTGGATGCGGACGATCACGCGGACGTAGTGCTCCGTGCGCACGAGCTCGTAGTTCCGGGTGCCCTGGAACCAGTCCATCTTGCCCTTCTCGTAGTGCGCCTCCTTGTACTCCCGCTTGCCGGACTCGGCCCGCGCCTGGACCTCGACCAGGATCGCCCGCAGGTCGTCGGCCTGCTTGACCGGGAAGCGGGCGGCGATCACCTCGCGCAGCCCGGGCACCGTCTTGAGCCAGTCGTAGGCGAACAGCAGCGTGCGGGTCCGTGACCAGTCGCCCTCGTGGATGGCGAGGCTCAGCTCGCGCAGGGCGGCGGGATAGCTCCCGGTGTAGTGCAGCCGGAGCCGCACCGCCCACAGCGCGACGCCGGACAGGTGCTTGCGCAGCCCGCGCCAGAACTCCTCGTCTCCCTCGAGCACCTTGCGCTCACGGTCGCTGAGCGCGCGGATCCGGCTCATGAAGAGGATCGCGTCCCGGCCCTCGAGCGTGTCGAGCAGCCGCTTGCGCAGCGTGGCCGCGAGCTCGTCCAACTCGGCCATCCCCGCCTCCCACTCGGCCTCGGCCTCGTCGAACGGGTCGATCAGGTCGCCGGACTTGACGCCGCCGGACGGCTGGCGGGCGAGGACATGCCCGACCGCCGCGTTGCCCGCGCGGCGCTGGAGCGCGAGGAGGCCCGAGGCGTCGAGGCGCCCGCGGGCGATCTGCTCCGCGGGCGGCAGCCGCCGCGCGGCCGGCGACGAGCTGACGGCCGTCGGCGCGCGGTCCGGCTCGGATGACTGGCGCTCGGGCACGGGCCTGGGCGCCGATCATCGCGGCGCGCGCACGGGGTCGCAAGGGCCGTCCGGCCCGTCGAACGGGCAGGGCCCGCCGGCGCCGCCGCCAGGCACTGGCGCGGGTCACTCGACGGCCGGGCGGCCTGAGGCCGGGACATCTGTACGCTCGCTCGGCACCCGCCCGCCCAGCTCGCGAACCGCACGGAGACCGACATGCCGCAGCCCACGATCGTCCTCGTCCACGGAGCATGGGCCGACGCGTCCAGCTGGAACGCCGTCGTCTCCGAGCTGCAGGGCCAGGGCTTCACCGTGCTGGCCCCGCCGAACCTGCTGCGCGGGGTGGAGCCCGACGCCGCCTACATCGCCTCGTTCCTCGCCCAGCGCACCAGCGGACCCGTCGTCCTGGTCGGCCACTCGTACGGCGGCTTCGTGATCACGAACGCCGCGACCAGCGGCGGCGACGTGCGCGCGCTCGTGTACGTCGACGCGTTCGTCCCCGACGAGGGGGAGACGACCTTCGGGATCCTCGGCGGGTCCGGCTCGGCGCTCGACGTCCCCGATCCCACCACCGTCCTCGACGTCGTCGGCTACCCGGGCGGACCCGAGGGCGACGCGGAGGCGTTCCTGAAGCCCGACAGCGTGCACGCCGCGTTCGCCCAGGACCTGTCCGAGACGGACCGCTGGCTGATCGCGGCGACGCAGCGGCCGCTCACGATCAGCGCCAACACCACCCCCTCCGGCCCGCCGGCATGGAAGTCGCTGCCGAGCTGGGCGGTCATCGGCCTGGAGGACCGGGTCATCCCGCCGGACACGCAGCGGAAGATGGCGGAGCGAGCGGGCGCGACGATCACCGACGTGGCGGCCTCCCACGTCTCGATGGTGTCGCATCCCCAGGTGACGATCGACGCGATCCTGGCCGCCGTCGCCGCCGTCGGGGACTGATCGCCGGGAGGAGCGGCCGGTGGACGCGATCGTCATCCCGCCCGGCCACGGGCACCGCGTCGGCAACGTCGAGTTCCTCGCCCGCACGGCCGACACGCCGCGCTTCACGTTCGGCATCATCGAGTTCGCGCCGGGCCGCGTGCTCGAGGCGCACGTCCACGCCGAGGAGGACGACGCCTTCTACATCCTGGAGGGCGAGCTGACCTTCGCGCTCGCGAGCGGCGACGTCCCGGCGCCGCCGGGGACCTTCGTCCTCGTCCCGCCGGGGGTGGAGCACGGCTTCCGCAACGACGGCAGGACCGTCGTGCGGATGCTCAACCTCCACGCCCCGGCGGGGTTCGACCGACGGATCGGTCTGGAGGACTGACTAGGCGACGTTCACGGTGATCTTCGCGACGCCGATCACGAGCCCACCCTTCAGCGCGTCCGTGCCGAAGGTGTCGTTCAGGAGGCTCGCGGCCTCGTCCTTGAGCTTCACGGTCGTGCCCTGCAGCACCGCGGTCGAGCCGGCGGCCTTCAGCGGCTGCAGGGTGCGGCCGTCGAGGAAGAACAGCGGCGCGCTCTCGGCGGCGACCTTGCCGTCGACGGTGACCTTGCCGGTCAGGACCGACTTGCCGGGGTCGACGACGAAGTTCGTCAGCTTCACGGTCTTGCCGCCGCCGGTGAGGCTGAGGCCGCTGCCGGCGTGGTCGATCTCGCCCTGCACGTACGGGGAGACGGAGCCCGGCTTGTAGTACGTGACGTTGCCGCCCGTGATCGGGAAGCTGGCGACGCCGGCCTTGCTGATCGAGCCGTCGCCGACCGGCGCGGGCGTCAGCTTGAGCGTGCCGAGCGCCTGGACGAACCCCTTGTCGAGCTGCGACGTCGGTGCTGCGGCCGGAGAGCGAGTCGATCTGCGCGACCGGCGCGGGCGTGGTCTTGGCCGGCGTCGAGTCGGACTGCTCGTCATCACCGCAGGCGGCGGCGCCGACGGCGAGCACGGAGACGGAGGCCAGGATGGCCAAGGGACGGAACATGGAAACTCCTTCGGAGCGAGGGTCGGGCGCAGATGTGCGCGGCTGGGGTGTATGCGCATCAGGCCCCGGATCGGATGCATGCCGGCGTGCGCGGGCGGTCGGGTAGGGTCGGCGGATGTCCGGCCCGTCCAGCCGGAGCTTCGACGCCGAGAGCCTGCTGCACTCGCTGATGGAGAACGTCCCGGGCGCGATCTACCGGGCCGCCGACGACGACATCTGGAAGGTCCAGCGCGTCAGCGACGAGATCGAGAGCATCACCGGGTATCCGGCGTCCGACTTCGTCGACGCGTCGAAGCGGACGATCGTCGCGGTCACCCACCCCGACGACCGCGAGCCCGTCGACCGGGAGATCCGGGAGGCGACCGCGGCGCACCGGCCGTTCGTCCTCGAGTACCGGATCCTGCACGCCGACGGGAGCGTCCGCTGGGTGCTGGAGCGCGGGGTCAAGACGGTCGACCGCGACGGCGTCGAATGGCTCGACGGGATCATCTTCGACATCACCGAGCGCCGCGCGGCCGAGGAGCTCCGCATGGAGCGCGAGCTGGAGGCGATCCGGATCGCCGAGCTGGAGGCGTCGCGCGCCAGGCTCGTCGCGGCCGGCGACGACGCCCGGCGGCGGATCGAGCGCGACCTCCACGACGGCGCCCAGCAGCGGCTGCTCGTGGCGTCGGTCCGCGTGCGGGCCGCCGAGCGGGCGCTGGCCCAGGGCAAGGACGCGCTGCCGATGCTCGCGTCCGCGCGCGAAGAGCTCGACGCCGGGCTGGCCGAGCTGCGCGAGCTCGCCCGCGGGATCCATCCGCGCTCCTGACGATGCGCGGCCTGATCCCGGCGGTCGAGGCGCTGGTCACCCGCAGCACCGTGCCCGTCGAGCTCGAGGACGCGCTCGGCCGGCGCCTCGATCCCGCGGTCGAGACGGCGCTCTACTACACGGCCGCGGAGGCGCTGACGAACGTCTCGCGCTACGCGGGGGCGACGCACGCCGTCGTCCGCCTCCGGTGCGACGGGGACGTCGTCGAGCTCGAGGTCGAGGACGACGGCTGCGGCGGCGCGGACCGGGACCGCGGCTCCGGGCTGCACGGGCTGGCCGACCGGCTCGGCACCGTCGGCGGGCGTGCTCGAGGTCGCCAGCCCGCCCGGCCGCGGCACCCGCCTGCGCGCCCGCGTGCCCCTGCGTTAACGGGCGGCGCCCGCCGGGAGGGCGGGCGCCGCGTTCGCTTCGGTGGATGGGTGTCAGGTCACGAGGCCGCGGGCGCCACCTCCGGCTCGTGCTCGAACCGCGGCAGCCAGCTGAGCCGCTTCGGGAGCCACCAGTTGCGCTCCCCGAGGAGCTTCATGGCGGCCGGCAGCAGCACGGCCCGGACGAGCGTGGCGTCGATCGCGATGGCGACGGCGAGGCCGACGCCGAGCTGCTTCATCGACTGGTCGGACCCGGTCGCGAAGGCCGCGAACGTGACGACCATCACGGCGGCGGCGCTGGTGATCACGCCGGCCGTGCTCTTGATGCCCTCCGCGACCGCGTTGTCGGTGGGCATGCCGCGGTCGACCAGCTCGCGGATGCGGCTGAGGACGAACACGTGGTAGTCCATCGACAGGCCGAACAGCACCACGAACAGGAACAGCGGGAGCCATGGCGTGATGCCGCCGACCGAGGTGAACCCGAGCAGCTTCTCGCCGTGCCCCTCCTGGAAGACCAGCGTCAGCACGCCGTACGCGGCGCCGACCGACAGCAGGTTCAGGACGATCGCCTTGATCGGGACGACGATCGAGCGGAACGTGACCAGCAGCAGGATGAACGCGAGCGAGAGGACGAACGCGAACACGAGCGGGAGGTGCGACTTCATCGTGTCGAGGAAGTCCTTCGACCAGGCGGTCATGCCCGTGGTCGCGACCTCGGCGCCGTCGAGCTGGCCGACCGTGGCCGGCACGACCTCGTCGCGCAGGACCGCGAGCGAGCGCTCCGACGCGGCGTCGGTGCCCTTGCCCTTGATCGAGAGCGAGACGACGGCGACGGTCTTGTCCGGGTTGATGTCGACGTTCGACGGCTCGGACAGCTGACCGGTCGCGATCGCCTGGTCGTGCAGGTCCTGGATCGCCTGCTTGACCTCGGGCGTCGTGACGTCCTTCGCCTTGACCACGACGTTGGCCGGCAGGGTGCCGCCCGGGAACGCCGCGTCGACGCGGTCGAGCGTCTGGATGATCGGCTGGCTGCGGGACATGCCCTCGGTGCCGGGCTCCTTGAACTGCATGCCGAGCGCCGGGATCGCCAGCGCGACGAGCAGGCCGCCGGCCAGCACGATCGAGATCACCGGACGGGCCAGGACGCGGGTGAGGATCGCGTTCCACACGCGGGACTCGCCCTTGGTCTTGTGGCGCCGCTTGGCGATGTAGGGGACGCGGCCCTTCTCGAGCCAGCCCTTCTGGCCCAGGTAGGACAGCACGGCGGGCAGGAACGTGAGCGACCCGAGCATGGCGACGCCGACGACGAGGATCGTGCCGATGCCGAACGACGAGAAGATCGCGTTGCCCGACAGGAACATGCCGGCCATCGCGGCCATGACGGTGAACCCGGAGACCAGCACGGCGCGACCCGAGGTCGCGGCGGCGACGTCGAGCGCGTCGGCGGGGGAGCGGCCCTTGTCCTGCTCCTCCATCATCCGGCGCATGTAGAACATCGCGTAGTCGACGCCGACGGCGAGGCCGATGAGCATCGTGACCTGGGCGACGGCCTCGTGCAGCGGGCTGATCTGGCTGATCGGGCCCAGCAGGCCGGTCGTGGCGGTGAACGCGGAGACGCCCAGCAGCAGCGGGACGCCGGCGGCCACGGCGGCGCCGAACGCGATCAGCAGCAGGATGAGCGTGCCGCCCATCGAGATCTGCGTCTGCTTGGCCTCGTCGGCCCGCTCGGTCGCGCCGAGCGCCTTCTGCTCGGACGCCTCTCCGTGCTCCTCGACGCGCAGGTCGGGATGCGCCTGCTGGACCGCGGCGACGGCCGCGAGCGGCGCCTCGGCGGTGGTCTCGAGCTGCTCGGACTCCTTCGTGGTCTCGGCCTTGCCCGGCAGCGCAGAAGGTCACGAGGACCGAGCGGCCGTCCTTGGAGACGGTGCTCGCGCGGTACTGCGCGTCGAGCGGGCTCTGGATGTCCTTCACGCCGTCGATCTGGCCGAGGCGATGGACGACGTCCTTGGTGGCCGCGGTGATCTCAGGATCGTCGGACTTGATCGAGCCCTTGCCCTGGATGAGGACGCGCTCGCCGACGGTGTCGGGGAAGCCGGCGGCGTCGACGATCATGTCGCCGCGCTTGGACTCGCCGTTGCCCATGGCGGACGGCTCGAGGTTCTTCTGGCCGACCTTGCCGCCGATCACGGTGGCCAGGACGACGAACAGGATCCAGCCGATGACGGCCGTCTTTCGATGCGTCGCGCTCCAGCGTCCGGCGCGCGCCGCGAGGTTGCGGGGTTGCATGGGGGCTCCTGGGGAGGGGGACCTACTGGGGACGCTGCAAGGCTCTCAGCGTGGCGTTCCCGCGCCCAGGGTGGGTGCCCGGCATCCGCGGCGGGGCCTCCCGCTGGGTTTGCAGGAGCTGACCGCACCCCGGGGCGGCGGCCCACCCCTTTCCGGGCGGACGGGACGCCGCCTCGGTCCGCCGCGGCCGCCAGGTGCCCGGCCCCCACCCGCGGCTGTGGAGGGCACCGGGCATGGCGCCGGCCTCCGCCACCACATTCATCCAGCTTGGATGATGCGCGTCGGGTCGGATCGCTTCATCGTGAGGCCCGCGCTCCACGTGCCCACGACGTCGCAGAGGGAACCTACCGATGGCGCATCGACGACTTGTATCGCTTTCTTCCCAGAGCGTGAGATCAGCACGCATCAGGGGGATGGCACGGTTGTCCGGCGCCGAGCCGGCCCTCGGCCGCGTGGATGGGCGCCGCGCCCCGAGGAGACCGTCGTCACGAGTTGCGTCCTTTCTGTTTCGGAGCGTGACCGTCTCGTGCGGCTGCTCGCCTTGGTGCCCCCACCACACCGCTGGGCATTCGAGCACAGGCACGCGCCACTGCTGTGCGCGATCGGGATTCTCGACCCTCCGGACGAGGGCTACGCCCGCGCGGCACGTCGGCGTTTCGCCGACCCGTCCGAGACACGCGAGCGAGTGCTCGCGCTCCTCGTCGAACTCGACCGTGAGACTCGTACGGCGCCGAACGCGTACCGTCGGGCTTGCAAGGCCTCGACAGTGGCGGTCACGCGTCCGCGTCGACCCGGGGAAATAGGGGGAGCGCCCTATCGCGGGCGCCCGACGATCAGCTCGGTCGGCCTCAGCGGACCGGGACTCCCTTGGCCCGGCGCTGCAGGAGGGTTCGTCTGCCACGGCGCAGCTTGGCCCGGCGTCGCAGTGGGGCGAGGCACCAGAAGAGGACGCAGGTCACGGCGGCGATGGCGCTCGTGGCGATCACCACGATCGTGCCGGCGAAGATCAGGTCGGTCACGAGCAGCAGGGCGCCGGTGATCGAGACTGCGACGCATACCAGGCCCGCCAGCGTGAATCGGTTCGCCACGGTGACAAGGTGCTCCTTGTCACCCAGCCGGAACAGGATTCTGTGGTAGGCGGTCGGGGCGATCAGCAGGATCGCGGCCGCGCCAGAGGCGAGGAGCGTCGCAAAGTACGCCAGCCGCTGGAATGCCGAGAGCTCGTGGAACCGGGCAGCCAGCGGCGCCGTCAACAGGAACGCGAACAGAACCTGCACGCCGGTCTGCACGACGCGCACTTCCTGCAGAAGCTCGACGAGGTTGCGGTCGACACGCTCGAGCGCGTTCTCGTTGCGTGTCGCGCCATCGTGACCGACGACTTGTTCAATGCCGTCTCGCATGCGATGTGCCTGCCCGGCGGGCGTGCGTCTCAACCATCGTCGTGCTGCGCCCGGCGAGTGAGCTTGGAGCTCCCGCGCCCGTACCAGGCGCCGGCGGGTCCGAGGCGAACACCCGAATCGCCGACCGGCGCTCCGCGTAGGATCGCCCGATGCGCCTGATCGTCGCCCGCTGCGCCGTCGACTACACCGGCCGGCTGACCGCGCACCTGCCCGAGGCGCTGCGGCTGATCATGGTCAAGGCGGACGGCTCGGTGCTCGTCCACGCCGACGCGGGCGGCTACAAGCCGCTCAACTGGATGACCCCGCCGACCGTGATCGAGGAGTCCGACGGGCGTCATCGTCGTGCGCAAGCACAAGGGCGAGGACCGGCTCGAGATCCGGCTCGCCGAGGTGCTCTCCGACGTCGACCACGCGATGGACTTCGACGCCGCCCGGCTGGAGAAGGACGGCGTCGAGGCGGACCTCCAGGTCGCCCTCGCCGCGGCGCCGGAGTGGTGCGGCGAGGGCTTCCGGCTCGTCCGCCGCGAGTGGCCGACCGACATCGGCCCGGTCGACCTGATGTGCCGCGACGGCGAGGACGGCTGGATCGCGGTGGAGATCAAGCGGATCGGGACGATCGACGCCGTCGAGCAGCTCAGCCGCTACCTCGAGCGGATCCGGCTCGACCCGGCGCTCGCCGCCTGCCGCGGCGTGCTGGCGGCGACGATCGTCAAGCCGCAGGCGCGCGTGCTGGCCGAGGCGCGCGGGCTGACCTGGGTCGAGGTCGACCTCGCCGAGCTGCGCGGCCAGCGCGAGCCGGCGCTCACGCTGTTCGGCTAGCCCTCGCCGGTCAGCGTCACGACGAGCGACCGCGGACCGCCGTGGTCGCGGTGCTCGCAGAGGTAGATGCCCTGCCAGGTCCCGAGCGCGAAGCGGCCGTCGTGGACCGGCAGCGTCAGCGACGGGCCGAGCACCGACGCCTTGATGTGCGCGGGCATGTCGTCCGGGCCCTCGACGGTGTGGGTCCAGTACGGCGCGTCCTCGGGCACGACCGCGTCGAACCAGGACGCGAAGTCGTCGCGCACGTCGGGCGACGCGTTCTCGTTCAGCGTCAGCGAGGCCGAGGTGTGGAGGATGTGCACGTGCGCGAGGCCGACCCGGAGCTCCGCCAGCTCGGGCACGCCCTCGGCCACCTCGCGCGTGACGAGATGGAAGCCGCGGGGGCGCGGCCGGAGCCGGATCTGGCGCTGATGCCACACGGCGCGACAGGCTAGTCGGGCAGCCGCGCGGCGCGCATGTCGACGCGGTCGCCGCGGAACGGGATCCCCTCGGCCTCGAGCAGCCGCCGCTGCCGCGCGCCCTTGGCGAGCGAGCCGTCGGCGCGGACGATCCGGAACCACGGCACGTCGTCGTCCTCGCAGTGCGCCAGCACGGTGCCGGCGAAGCGCGGCGCGCCCGGCGACACGTCGCCGTAGGTGCGCACGAACCCGGGCGGCGTGTTGCGGACGCGCATCAGCACCCGCGCCGCGCGTTCGGAGCCGGTCGGATCGGGCATCAGGCTGAGTACTGCCCGCCCGCCCGGCCGCACGGCACCTACTCGATCGTGGCGCTCGACCCGGCGACCGGCGAGGTCGGCGCGGCGGTCCAGTCGCACTGGTTCTCCGTCGGCTCGCTCTGCACCTGGGCGCGCCCCGGCGTCGGCGCGGTGGCGACGCAGTCGGTCGTCGAGCCCGCCCACGGACCGGCCGCGCTCGACCGGCTGGCCGCGGGCGACGACGCCGCGACCGCGCTCGCGGGCGTGCTGTCGCAGGACGGGCTGGCCCGCGTCCGCCAGGTCGGCGTGGTCGGCGCCCGCGGCGGCGTCGCGGTCCACACCGGGCCCGACTGCATCGCGGAGGCCGGCGACGCGGCTCGGCGCGCACTGGACGTGCCAGGCGAACATGATGGGCCGCGCCACGGTGCCGGACGCGATGGCGGCCGCCTTCACCCGCGCGCAGGGCGACCTCGCCGAGCGGCTGATGATCGCGCTCGAGGGCGCCGAGGCCGAGGGCGGCGACGTCCGCGGCCGCCAGTCGGCGGCGCTGCTCGTGGCGCCGGCCGCCGGGGAGCCCTGGCGCGCCCGCGTCGACCTGCGCGTCGAGGACCACGCCGACCCGGTCGGCGAGCTGCGCCGGCTGCTCGGGCTCCAGCGCGCCTACGAGCTCGCCGGGGAGGGCGACGAGCTCGCCGCCGCCGGCGACGCGGAGGCCGCGGCCGGGCGCTACGTCCGCGCCGCGGAGCTGGCGCCCGAGTCCGACGAGCTGCTGTTCTGGGCCGGCCTGGCGATCGCCCAGCAGGGCGACGTCGCCGCCGGCGCGGACGCGGTCCGCCGCGCGGCGTCCGTCCATCCCGGCTGGCTCACCCTGCTCGAGCGGCTCAGCCCCGAGTTCGCGCCGGCCGGCGCGGCGGTGCGCAGGCAGCTCGGCGGCTAGCGCCGGCCGCGGTCCTTCACGTCGGTCCCGCCGATCAGCCCGAACGAGCGGACGCGGACGACCGGCGCGCCGGGCGGCGGCGGATCGCCCTCGCGCTTGACGTCGTCGCCGCCGATCAGCGTGAAGCCGCTCAGCTCGACCGACGACGCTCGACGGCGCGATGATGTCGCCCCCGCCGATCAGCGTGATGATCGTCAGCTCCGTGTCGTCGTCCTCGAGCGTCGCCTCGCGCAGGTCGAGGTCGGGACCGCCGATCAGCGTGATCCAGACCCCGCGCCGCGGGACGCGCCAGCGGCCCTTGCGGTCGGCGCCGCCGATCAGCGAGATGCCCCAGCGCCGCGCGGGCGTCGCCGGCGGTGCGGCGGGCCGCGCGGGCAGGTCCGCGGTCAGCGGCTCCAGCTCGCCGGCGGTCGTCGCGCCGTAGGCCTGGCCGAGGCGGTCGCCGAGCTCCTCGAGCGTCAGCCGTCCCTCGCCGCCCGCGGTGCGCAGCCGGTCGGCCGCCGCCTCGCGCTCGGCGTCCGAGACGCGGGTCTCCGGCGCGTCCGCCACTCGCTAGCGGTCGCCGGGCTGGACCGTCGGGTTGACCGACACGGGCACGTCGGGATCGAGCGCGGTGCGGATGATCCGGTTCTGCTCCATCGTGTGCGCGGCCGGGTAGCCCTCGCCCGGCGAGGCGCGCTCGGGCCGGCCGACGTAGCCGAACTCGAGCTGGGACGGCAGGATCTGCAGCAGCCGCGGGGACATGTGCGCGCGGGCGCCCATGTTGCGCGGCTCCTCCTGCACCCACACGACCTCGCGCAGGTTCGGGTAGCGCGCGACCTCGTCCATGATCTGGCGCTGCGGGAACGGGTAGAGCAGCTCGACGCGCGTGATCGCGACGGTCTCGTTGCCCTCGCGCGTCGCGTGGCCCTTGAGGTCGTAGTAGATCTTGCCCGAGCACAGCAGCAGGCGGGTGACCTTCTCCTCGTCGATCCGCGGCTCGCTCAGCACCGGGAAGAAGCGCGAGTCCGCGAGGTGCTCGATCCGCGACGTCGCCTGCGGCAGCCGCAGCAGCGACTTCGGGGTCATGATCACGAGCGGGCGCTGCTTGGCGACGCGCGCCTGGCGCCGCAGCAGGTGGAAGTACTGCGCCGGCGTCGTGAGGTTCGCGACGCGGATGTTGCCCTCGGCGGCGAGCTGCAGGAAGCGCTCCATCCGGCCGGAGGAGTGCTCGGGCCCGGAGCCCTCGTAGCCGTGCGGGAGCAGCAGCGTCAGGCGGGTCGACTGGCCCCACTTCGAGAGCGCCGAGATGATGAACTGGTCGATGATCACCTGGGCCGAGTTCACGAAGTCGCCGAACTGGGCCTCCCACAGGACGAGCGTCTCCGGCGCCTCCATCGAGTAGCCGTACTCGAAGCCGAGGCACGCGACCTCGGACAGCGGCGAGTTGTGCAGCTCCATCGGCGCGAGGGCGCCGGGCAGCGACTGGATCGGCGAGACGCGCTGGCCGGTCTTCGCGTCGTGCAGGACCAGATGGCGCTGGGAGAAGGTCCCGCGCTCCGTGTCCTGGCCGGTGAGGCGGATCGGCGTCCCCTCGCTGAGCAGCGAGCCGAACGCGAGCGCCTCGGCCTGCGACCAGTCGATCCCGCCGTCGGGGCCGATCGTCGTGCGCCGGCGCTCGAGCTGCTTGATCAGCTTCGGGTGGATCGTGAAGCCCTCGGGGACGCGCAGCAGATCCTCGTTGAGCCCCCTCAGCCGGTCGCCCGAGACCGCGGTCTGGACCTCGGGGGACGGCGAGCGGTCGAGCTCGTAGCCGCCCGTGGGCTGCTCCTCGTCCGACCCCGCGAGGTCGGCCTTGAGCTCGCGGTGGCGCTCGGCGAGGTTGTCCCAGATCTCCTTGCCGACCGCGTCGGCCTCCTCCTGGCGTGACCACGCCCTCCTCGACGAGCCGCGCCGCGTAGAGGTCGCGCACCGGCGTCTTCTGCTTGATCTTCGCGGCCATCTCGGGCTGCGTGTAGGCGGGCTCGTCGGCCTCGTTGTGGCCGAAGCGGCGGTAGCCGATCAGGTCGATCAGGACGTCGTGGCCGAACTCCTGCCGGAACGCGAACGCGAGCCGGACGGCCGAGACGCACGCGGCCACGTCGTCGGCGTTGACGTGGATGATCGGCACGTCGAAGCCCTTGGCGAGGTCCGCCGCCCAGCGCGTCGAGCGCGAGTCGTCCGGGTCGGTGGTGAAGCCGACCTGGTTGTTCTGGATCAGGTGCAGCGTGCCGCCGACCGTGTAGCCGTCGAGCGCCTGCAGGTTGAGCGTCTCCGCCACCACGCCCTGACCGGGGAAGGCGGCGTCGCCGTGCAGGATCACCGGGATCGCGGCGTTGTTGTCCAGGTGCGCGTGCGGGCCCTGGCGCGTGGTCTGGACCGCGCGCGTGGCGCCCTCGACGACCGGGCCGACGTACTCGAGGTGGCTCGGGTTGGACTCGAGCCGGACGAGGATCGAGGACTCGTCGGGCAGCTGGTAGGTGCCCTGGGCGCCGTGGTGGTACTTGACGTCGCCGGTCCCGCCCTGCGGGATCGTGGTCACGGCCTCGATCGAGGACGCGCCCTCGAACTCGCGGAAGATCGTCTCGTACGCGCGGCCGACGGTGTGCGCCAGCACGTTGAGCCGGCCGCGATGGGCCATCCCGATCACGACCTCGCGCGCGCCGTTGGCGGCCGCGAGCTGGATCATCTCGTCGAGCATCGGGACGGTCATGTCCAGGCCCTCGATCGAGAACTGCTTCTGGCCCAGGTAGGCCTTGTGCATGAAGCGCTCGAGCGAGTCGACCTGCGTCAGGCGGCGCAGCAGCGTGCGCTGCTCGTCGTTCGTCAGCGTGCCGCGGAACTCGCCGGTCTCGATCTTCGTCCGCAGCCACGTGCGCTGGCGGTGCGACGCGATGTGCTCGATCTCGTAGGCGATCGTGCCGCAGTACGTCTCGCGCAGGTGCGGCAGCGCGTCGGCGAGCGTCGCGCCCGGCACCGCGGTGCGCAGGACCTTGGCCGGGATCCGGCCCATCAGCTCCGGCGTCAGGCCGACCGTCTCCGGGTCGAGCGCCGGGTCGCCCTCCGGCTCGGAGCCGAGCGGGTCGAGCTTCGCCGCGAGGTGCCCGTGCATCCGGTGCGCCTTGAGCAGCGAGGTCGCGGCCTGGACCGCCTGGAGGAGGTCCTCGTCGACGCGCCCGTCGGAGACCGGCTCCTCCGGGCGCCTGGGTCGCGGCGGCCGCGGCCGGCGCGGGCGCCTGCGGGGCCGCGCCGAGCGGCGCCTCGAGGTCCTTGAAGACCTGGTCGTAGAACTCGTGCTCGCCCTGCAGGTAGGCCTCGACGACCTGGAGGAACTGGCCCGACTCGGCGCCCTGGATGATGCGATGGTCGTACGTCGACGTCATCGTCATCACCTTCTCGGCGCCGATCATGGCGCCGACGGAGGCGAGCCCCGGCGGGTAGCCGATCGCGCCGGTGGCGACGATCGTGCCCTGGCCCTTCATGAGCCGCGGGACGGACGCGATCGTGCCGATCCCGCCCGGGTTGGTGAGCGAGACGTTCGCGCCCTGGAGGTCGTCGGCGGTGAGCTTGTTGTCCCGCGCCTTGGCGATCAGCTCGTTGAACGCGGCGAGGAACTGCGGGAAGGTCAGCCGCCCGGCGTCGCGGATCACCGGGACCATCAGCGTCCGGCCGCCGTCCTTGCGCTCGACGTCGACCGCGATCCCGAGGTGGCAGGCGCCGTCGTCGATGACGTGCGGCTTGCCGTCGATGCTGTCGAAGTGGCGCGCCATGACCGGCATCTGCTCGGTGGCGGCGCGGGCGATCGCGTAGGCGATCAGGTGGGTGAAGGAGACCTTGTGGCCGGCCTCCTTGAGCTGCTTGCGGCGGGCGTCGAGGGCGGTGACCGTGAGCGTGCGGAACGAGGTCGCGGTCGGGACCTCGCGCGACTCGTCCATGTAGCGCGCGAGCATCGCCGAGGCGCCCTTGATGAGCGTGGCGCCGGCCGGCTTCTCCGCGGGCTTCGTCCCGTTCGTCGGCGCGCCGTCGACGGCGGCCAGCACGTCGTCCTTGCCGATCCGGCCGGACGGGCCGCTGCCGTGGACGTTCGTGAGGTCGATCCCGTGGGCCGCGGCCACGCGGCGCGCGACCGGGGTGGCGTGCGCGTCGTCGTCGGCGATCGCGGCGCCGTTGCCCGGCGCGTCCCCGGCCGGGCGCGGGGCGCTCGTCGGCTCGGGTGCAGGATCCGTTGCACGGGACGCGCCGTCGCCCGCGCCGGCGGCGATCCGGCCGAGCACCTGCCCGACCTCGACGGTGGCCCCCGGTCGACGAGCAGCTCGGCGACGGTGCCGCTCGCGGGCGCGGGGACCTCGGCGTCGACCTTGTCGGTCGAGATCTCGACGATCGTCTCGTCGGCCTCGATCGCGTCGCCGACCGCCTTGGCCCACTCGAGCACGGTCCCCTCGGAGACCGACTCGCCCATCGCCGGCATGACGATGTCGACGGTCTCGGCGGGCGCCGCGTCCGCGGGCGCGGCGGGCTCGTCGCCGCCGTCATCCTGGCTCTGCGCGGCGGCGGGCGCGGAGCCGTTGGTCGGCGCGATCTCCGCCAGCACCTGGCCGACGCCGATCGTGTCGCCCTCGGCGGCGTGGATCTTCACGACGGTCCCGCTGACGGGGCGGGGACCTCCGCGTCGACCTTGTCGGTCGAGATCTCGACCAGGGTCTCGTCCTCCGAGACCTGCTCACCCACGTCCTTGTGCCATTCCAGCACCGAGCCCTCGGAGACCGAGTCGCCCATCGCCGGCATGACGACTTCCACCGTCGTCGCGTCTATCGCCATTGGAACCTCGAAAGACCTTATCGCGTCGCCCCGGCTCTGCGCCTCTGTTCCTCCACGACGAAGCCGACGCTTCCTGCGAACGGACCGATGCCGCCGATGACGGCCACCGTGACGCCGAGCCAGAGCGGGATGACGCGCCGCCGGACGGCGTCGATGCAGAGCAGCGACATCGCGATCCAGCCGATCCCGTGCGCCCAGCCGAAGACCATCTCGGCGCCCGTCAGGCCGGGCGTCAGCCAGACGGTCAGCAGGGTCAGGTAGATCGCCGAGTGGATGAACGAGAGCCACTTGAGCTGCTCGAACGTCACCTGCTCGCGCCCCAGCAGCAGCGCCATCCGGCGCAGATCCTCGTGCGCCTCCGCCGGGCCAGGCGGCGGGATCCTCCGGCCACCACGCGTGCGCGTCGTGCTCGGGGTCGCGCGCGACCTCGGCCCCCTCGGCGAGCCACGCCTGGCCGATCAGCATCGCCATCCGGTTCGGCAGGCAGACGAGCGCCTCGACCGACAGCCGCTCGGGGACGACCGACCACTCCTCCTCGAGCTCGCGCGCGAGCGCGCGCACGGGGTCCTCGCCGACCTCGACCGCCCCGCCCGCGCCGAGCGCCCAGCGGCCGGCCCAGGACGCGACCCAGCCGCGCGGCGGCCGGCGAGCCAGCGCCCGTCGGGCGTCGCGCACCGCGCACAGCACCGAGAGCGAGCCGAGGCGTCGGAGCCGACCAGCCGCAGCGCCCAGCGCAGCGGCTGCAGCTCGACGGTCAGCCCGTCCGCTCCCGGCCTCGTAGCCGGCGAGCCGGGCGGCCCAGCCGTCGTGCGACGGCGAGCCGCGGTCGTGCAGCGCGGCGATCGCCGCGTCCGCCTGCGCGGCCAGGTCGGGCGCGGGCTCGTAGCGGTCCTCGCGCCAGCGCGTCGCCACCTGGTCGGCTGCCCAGGGTCCGCGCGCGAGGATGCCGGGCTCCATGGCCTGAGGGTACTCAGCCGCCTGAGCGCAGGACGACGTTCCGGCTCGGGCGCGGGTCGCCGTCGCCGCGCTCGGCGGTCACGATCAGGATCGGGTACTTCGCGGGGTCGACCGCGGCGGTGAGACGGACGTCCGAGACGCCCTCGGGGTCGGGGTGGAACGTCCCCGCCGAGATCCGGTCCAGCCGCCCGCGGGCGGTCGCGCGGCGACGCGAACCACAGCTCGTAGAACTCGCCCTTGGGGAGGATCGGGAGCGCGGTGCTGCGGAACGAGATCGCGCGCCCGATGCCGAGCAGCCGGACGTCGGCGGTCGCGGCCGCGCGCGACGACCCGGGCGGGTACAGCGCGGCGCGCAGCTCGAGCTCGCCCGGCCAGCCAGGCGACAGCGCCAGCACCACGGCCGCGACGACCGCGGCCGCCGCGGCGACGAGCCCCGCCGCCCAGGCGAGCCGCCGGCGCGGCGCGCGGGCCGGGCGGCGTCCCCGCCCGCGGCCGCCACCGCCGCGAGCGTGCGCGCCCGCAGCGCGGGCGGCGCCGGGTCGGCCGGCGCCATCGTGCGCAGCAGCGCGTCGACGCCGCGCAGGTCGTCGGGCAGCTCAGGCATCGATGCCCCGTTCCTCCAGCGCGGCGCGCAATGCGCGCAGGGCGTGGTGCATGCGCGACTTGATCGTGCCCAGCGGGACGCCGAGCCGCGCGGCGATCGAGGCCTGGGTGAGGTCGGCGTCGTAGCCGAGCTCGAGCACCTCGCGGTGCGACGGGCTCAGCGCGTCGAGCGCCTCGCGCACGATCACGCCGGTCATCAGCGCCTCGAAGCGGTCGTCGTCGGCGAGGTCCTCCGGCAGCTCCCCCGCCGCCGGCGGGCGCCGCCGGTGGGCGTCGATCGCCGACCGGCGGGCGAGCGAGAAGACCCAGGTGGCGGCGCGCCCGCGCGCCGGGTCGAAGCGCCGTGCCGAGCGCCACAGGCGCACGAAGGTGTCCTGGACCACGTCCTCGGACAGCTGCGGGTCGCGCAGCGCGCCCAGCGCCAGCCGGTACACCGGGCTCGAGAAGCGGTCGTAGAGCCGCTCGAGGGCGTCACCGGGCTGCGATGAGCCGAGACGCAGGAGCAGCACCGCGTCCGCATCCTGGGTGCGGTCGATCACGGGCGGCACACCACAGCGTTCGCGCGCCGGGCCGCATCCGGTTCACCCGGGACGGCGGCGGGGCCGGCGCCGGCCGGCCCCGCGCGGCCTGTCCGGTCAGCGCTGCCCGGTCGGGATCGCGATGCCGACCACGGCGTGGCGCCGCGGGAACCAGCCGAGCCCGTCGGCGCGCCCGGTCACCAGCTCGATGCCGTAGAGGCCGGTGCGGCCGCCCGCGCTCAGCGCGGCGAAGCCGTCGACGTCGACGGTCGTGCCACCGCGGACCGTGCTGTAGATGTCGAACCCGCTCGGCGCGGCGGCGTCGAGCCCGAGCTTGCCCGTCGGCGCGAGCAGGCCGGCGTTGGCGGGCGACTGGATCACGACCTGGTCGAGCGCGCTGTCGAGGTCGTAGAGCGTGGTCGCCGTGTTCGGGTCGGCGTCGTTGTTCGTGTACGCCGCGCCGGTCACGCCGGTGGCGGTCGCCGCCGGCGGGCCCGGGTAGGTCAGGGTGCCGTCCTTGAGCGTGTCGCCGTCGGCGTCGACGTTGTCGCGCAGGTTCTGGCCCGTGTCGCTCACGATCCGCAGCCGGTCGACGGTCGGGTTGAAGTCGACGCCGAACGCGGTCCCCTCGAGCGGCATGCTGAGACGGGACTTCCGGGTGGCCTGCGCCGTGCGGTCGTCGATCACGTAGACGCCGCCCTGGTTGCCGAGCCCGTAGAGCTCGCCGGTCGCGGGCCGGTAGTCGATGCCGACGAGCGCGGTGTCGCCGCTCATCCCGCGGATCCTGCCCACGCTGCGGGCGCGCTCGGGCGCATCGGTGCGGTAGCTGAGCAGCTTCTGGTCGGCGGTGAGGGCGACGCCGCGGAGGGCGTGCCTGCCGTCGTGATGACGACCATGCTCCGACGAGGCGGAGGCCGCGGTGACGCCCGCGGCCAGGATGGCGGACGCGCACAGCGTCGCGTACAGCTTGCGCTGCATGACCGGCTCCTTTGGAAGGGGGCGGGCCCGTTGCCCGCCGGTGGTGGAGGAGACTTCGCGGGGAACGGGCCGGATGGTTCAACGGGTAGCCTCCAGCGGGTGAGCGTCGACGCATCCGCCAAGAACATGCAGGCCGTCTGCAAGGCCAAGGAGCAGCACGACAAGACGTGCCCGTGGGGCGGCACCGGGACCGAGGTCCACATGAACTGGTTCGACATCGAGCGGATCGGCTGGGAGGAGGGCGACGTCATCTGCGGCCTCGTCGTGGTCGGCGACGAGACGGTCGCGACCGGGATGATGCGCGTGACGTGCGACGCCGAGGGCGACGGCGGCGGGCGCTCCGAGGAGGAGGAGGTCGAGACCGTCGAGGCGGTCGCGGCCGAGCGCGAACTACAGACCGTCGGGCCTTCGCAGAACTAGCGCCCTGCAGTAGGTTCCCCGCCTTCCGAGGAGGAGGGAACCCCACACATGTATCGCCGTGCCACCGCGCTCGCGGTGCTCGCCCTGGCCGGAAGCCCTGGCGTCGCCGCTGCCTCGACCGAGCTCAACGTCATCCCACACGGGCAGACCCAGCCCGGCGTGTCGTGGGCCACGCAACCCGGGATGCTGCCGGCCGACGCCCAGGCGCGGATGTACGACCGCCTGACCCCGTTCGGCGCGGACATCACCGACGCGATGCTCGCCCCGAGCGCCGACGGCAGCGGCTTCTTCAAGTCCGCCGCGCTCAAGCCGGTGGACGACCCGTCGTACCTGACCGACGAGACGATCACGGCCACCGCCGGCGGCACCACGCTGACCGCCCGGATCCGGCGCGACCGCTACGGCGTGCCGAACATCTACTCGGCCACCGACGCCGGCGTGATCTTCGGCGCCGGCTACGTGACCGCGCAGGACCGCAGCCTGCTGCTCGACCAGGCGCGCGACAACGGGATCGCGGGCGCGATCGACCTCCCCGGCGCGCCGGCCATCAACCTCATCCTCGGCCTCTACCAGTACACGCCGACCGCGAAGGTCCGCAACCAGGTCATCAAGCAGCAGGACAAGTCGCTCGAGCAGGCCGGCAGCAAGGGCCGGCAGGTCCTGCGCGACATCGACACCTACCTCGTCGGCATCAACAAGTGGTACGGCGCGAACCGGCCGGACGCGCGGCCGTTCGACCGCGGCGACATCTACGCGCTCAACGCGGTCAAGGCGCAGTTCCTCGGCCAGGGCGGCGGCGAGGAGGTCCCGAACGCGATGTTCCTCGACGCCGCGCGCGACAAGTTCGGGAAGGGCAAGGGCTCCGACGTCTACGAGGACCTGCGCCAGCGCAACGATCCCGAGACGTCGACCACGACCGCGCGCAAGGCCGCCGTCGACACGAACGTCCCGGTCAAGCAGCCGAAGGGGCTCGTGCGGCTCGAGAAGGGCAGCTTCCGGTCCTCCGGCGTCCGGCTCCCGGGCAGCGCGGCGGCGGCATCGTCGTTCCCGGGGAGCCACCTCGCATCGAACGTCCTGCTGGTCAACGGGTCGCGCTCCGCGACCGGCACGCCGATCATGGTCGGCGGTCCGCAGATCGGCTACAACTACCCCGGCCTGACGCTGGAGATCGGCCTCCACGGGCCGACGCTCCAGGGCGAGGGCGCGACCTCGGCGCCGTTTCCCGGCTACCTGCTGATCGGACGCGGTCAGCAGTTCGCGTGGACGCTCACCTCGGCCGACGGCGACATCGTCGACACCTACGCGGAGAAGCTCTGCGGCGGCTCGCGCGCGAAGTACGTCTACAAGGGCCGCTGCCGCAAGATGGAGACGGTCAAGGCGGGGACGATCAGCCTGGGCGACAAGAGCGCCAAGGTGGGCTTCCGCCGCACGGTCCACGGCCCCGTGATCGGCTACGCGCGCGTCGCCGGCTCCAAGCGGGTCGTCGCGCTGTCGCAGAAGCGCTCCAGCGCCGGCCGCGAGACGAACGACCAGATCTTCTTCCAGGATCTCTCGTACGGCCGCGTCCGGTCCGCGCAGGACTTCATCCGCGCGTCGGCCGCGACGCCGCAGACGTTCAACTCGTTCTACGCCGACGCGAAGGACATCGCCTTCATCACCACCGGGCGGCTGCCCGTGCGGCCGCAAGGGCGTCAACGACGACCTGCCGGTCGACGGGCGCGGGAAGTACGAGTGGAAGGGCGTCGTGAAGCAGTCGAAGCACCCGCAGGACATCGACCCGTCCAACGGGCTGCTGGTCAACTGGAACAACAAGCCGGCCAAGGACTTCCCCGCGGGCGACAACCGCTGGGCGGAGGGCGGCACGCAGCGCGCCGACTGGCTGCTCGCGAACCTCGCGAAGCGGGCCAAGCACACGCCGGCCACCGTGCTCGGCGCCGCGAACGCCGCGGCGACCGCCGACCCGCGCGGGCTGATGTGGCCCGACGTGACGGCGATCCTCAAGCGCAAGCAGGCGCCCAGCCCGCTCGCGCAGGCGGTCGTCGACGCGATCACGCGCTGGAGCGACAACGGCGCGAGCTGGGTCGACGCGAACGGCGACGGCGTCATCGACGGGCACGGCCAGGCCGCGATGGCGGGGATCTGGAACGACCTCGCGAGCGCCGCGATGTGCGGCCGGCTCGGCAACCAGCTCTGCACCGCGCTCAAGTCGCGCCAGTCGACGTTCCAGGCGCCGCCGAGCGGGATGTACGGCGGCTGGCACCAGTACATGTCGAAGGACCTGCGGACGCTGGCCGGCGACAAGGTGCGCGGGCGCTACCACCTGCGCTACTGCGGCAAGGGCAAGGCCGGGGCGTGCGCGAAGGCGCTGTGGGGCGCGATCGACGAGGCCGCGGCGCGTGAGGCCCAGCGCCAGGGCAGCACCGACCCGTCGACCTGGACGCGCCCGGTCGTGAAGGTGAACTACTCCCCGGTCCCGCTCTGGGACATGCAGTACACGAACCGCCCGACCGGCATCCACCAGGTCATGCAGTTCGCGCCGTGAGCGGCGCGCGGGCTCGCCGTCGTCAGCCGACGACGGTGAGCCCGCGCCCGAAGGCGCGCTCGAACAGGTCGGCCTGGCGCTCGGCGCCCCAGCGGGCGACCGTGGTGTCCTCGCGCGTGCGCAGCTCGAGCCGGACGCGGCCGTCCTCCACGGTCACGTCCGCGTGGCGGACGGCCTGGTCGCGCGCGCGCTCGAGCTGCTCGGTGACGCGCAGGACCGCGGCGCAGCGCACGAGCAGCTCCTCGTCGCCGCGCTGCCCGAGCGGGGCGTACTCGCGCAGGCCGGGCTCGCCCTTGCGGTGATAGCGCGCCATCTGGCCGATCAGCGCGGTCTCGCGCGGCGAGTAGCCGGGCAGGCCGGCGTTGAGGATCAGGTAGCGCGAGTGCTTGTGGTGGTCGTCGTAGTCGACCGCGGTGCCGATGTCGTGCAGCACCGCCGCGGCCCACAGCAGCTCGCGCTCGTCGGCCCGCCCCTCGTGGACGCCCGCCGTGGCGAGCTCGTCCCAGATCTCGAGCGCGAGCCGCGCGACGTGCTTCGTGTGCTGCTTCTCCGGGTGGTACTGGGCGGCGAGGTTGAGCACCGCGGCGTGCCGGACGTCGGGCACGAGCCCGTCCGGCTCGCCCTCGTAGAGCTCGTCGAAGAACGCGCCCTCGCGCAGGCCGGCCTCGGTCGCCTCGAGCGTCTTGAAGCCGCCGACCTCCATCACCGTCTGGATCACGACGGCGCCGCCGAGGATGACGTCGGCGCGCTCCGGCTTGATGCCCGGGATCTTGCGCCGATCGCGCGGCGTCCGCTCCGCGAGCTCCTCGACGAGGGCTGTCGAGCGCGTCGCGCGTGATCGCGAAGCCCTGGATGCCGAAGCTCGGCAGCTCCTCGGCCAGCATCACCGTGGCCGCGAGGTTGCGGACGGCGCCGCCGACCCCGACCAGCCGCCCCTTGGTCGCGCCGAGCCAGTCGGCCGCGCGCAGCTCGTCGCGGACGTGCTCGCGCAGCGCCTTGAGCTGCTTCGGCTTGACGCGGTCGTTCGGCAGGAACCGCTCGGTCGTCACGACCGCGCCGAGCCGCCACGAGCGCGCGTCGAGCGCGCGCCGCTCCCCGACGTGCGTGAGCTGCATCGAGCCGCCGCCGATGTCGAGCGCGACGCCGTCGGCCAGCGTCGTCGAGTTCACCGCGGCGAGGTAGCCGAGCCGCGCCTCCTCCTCGCGCGGGAGCACCTCGACCGCGAGCCCGGAGCGCGCGCGGGCCTCGCGCACGAACTCCTTGCGGTTGCTCGCCTCGCGGATCGCCGACGTGGCGAGCGGCCGGACCCGCTCGATCCCCGTCGCGCGGCAGAAGTGCGCGAACAGCTCGATCGCCTCCAGCGCGCGCTCCATCGGCTCGGGCTGGAGCGGCCCGTCCGGCTCCTGGTGCTCGCCGACGCGCACCGGCTCGTAGATCTCGTCCGTCCGCTTCCACCACTCGTCGGTGTGGGTGAAGACGACGAGCCGGAACGAGTTCGAGCCGAGGTCGATGACGGCGAGGCGGCGCTCCACGGGCATCACCCTACGGACCGGAGGGGCGAGATTCCGGTCGCTGCTCCCTAGACCTCGCTATGCGGGGCGAATCGAGCATCGACGTCCGGATCGCGGACCTGGCCGACCGTCAGTGGGGAATCGTGACGCGCGCGCAGCTGCGCGCGCTCGGGCTCTCCGCCGGCGCGGTCGACCGGCGCATCGCCGCCGCGCGGCTGCGCCCGCTCCACCGCGGCGTCTACGCGCTGGGGCATCGGTGGCTCCGGCGCGAGGCGCACCGGCTCGCCGCCGTGCTCGCGTGCGGCGACGGCGCGGTGCTCAGCCACGCGTCCGCGGCGGCGCACTGGGGGCTGCGGCCCTCCGCGGCGACGCGCATCGACGTCACGGTCCCGCGGAGCGGCCAGCGTCGCCGCCCGGGCATCCGCGTCCACCGCCACGCCGCCCTCGGCGCGCGCGAGGTCACCGACCACGAGCGCGTGCCGGTCACGACGCCGGCGCGCACGCTGCTGGACCTGGCCGCCACGCTCCCGCGGCGGTCGGTCGAGCGCGCGCTCGACCAGGCGGAGGTGCTCCGGCTCTTCGACGCCACCGCGCTGCGCACCGTCGCCGCGGCGCATCCAGGGCCGCCCGGGCGCACGGCTCCTCACCGCGCTGCTGGAGGAGCACGAGGCGGGCACGACGCTCACCCGCTCCGAGCTCGAGGAGGCGTTCCTCCGCCTCTGCGACCGCGCCGGCGTCCCGCGTCCCGTGGTCAACGGCCGCGCGCTCGGCTTCGAGTCGGACTTCGCCTGGGACGACCGCGCGCTCGTCGTCGAGGTCGACGGCTTCGCGTTCCACCGCACGCGCGGCGCGTTCGAGCGCGACCGGGCGCGTGATGCGGTGCTCGCCGCCGCCGGCGTCCGCACCCTGCGGTTCACCGCCCGCCAGGTCGAGCGGCGCCCGGTCGAGGTCGTCGCCGCGCTGCGCGCGGCTCAGGGGCGCTCGATCAGCTCGACCCGGTAGCCGTCCGGGTCGCGCACGAAGCACAGCCGCGAGCCGCCCTCGCGGATCCGGTACGGCGGCTTCTCGGGGTCGATCCCCTGCTCGGACAGCGAGCCGAGCGTCGCGTCGAGGTCGTCGACCGTCAGCGCGATGTGGTTGTAGCCCGTGCCGAGCTCGTAGCCGTCGACGCCGAAGTTGTAGGTCAGCTCGAGCCGGTCGCCGTCGCCCGGCAGGCCCATGAAGACGTTGATCGCCTCCTCGCGGATCGGCACGCGCCGGCGCTCCTCGAACCCCAGCGCCTCGTAGAAGGCGACGGACCGGTCGATCTCGCCGATCCGGTAGCAGGTGTGGATGAGCTCCATGGCCCCGGACCCTACCCACTAGCCTCCCGGCCCATGATCGTCGAGCGCTCGATGCACCCCGACTGGCTGTCGAACACCTACCTGGTCGCCGCCGGGCCCGGCGGCGACGGCTTCCTCGTCGACGCCGGCGGGCCGGTCCGCCCGCTGCTCGACAAGGCCGACGCGGAGGACATCACCGTCACGCACGTGCTGCTCACGCACCATCACCACGACCACGTGGCGGAGCTCGCCGCGGTGCTCGACCGCTTCCCCGACGCGGAGGTCCTCATCCACCCCGACGAGCGCGAGCTGGTCGACGGCGTGACCGGCGACCTCGAGCCGGGCGACGAGCTCGAGATCGGCGGGATCGGCGTGCGGGCGCTGCACACGCCGGGCCACACCCGCGGGATGCTCTCGCTCGTCGTCGACGGGACCGACGTGTTCACGGGCGACACGCTGTTCAAGAACTCCGTCGGCGGGGTCCGCGCGCCCGGCCACACGACCTACGCCGACCTGCGCCGCTCGATCATGGACGTGCTGCTCGCGCTGCCGCCCGAGACGACGATCCGCCCGGGCCACACCGATCCCACGACGGTGGCCGACGAGCTGGAGGGCAATGCGTTCGTCCGCGTCTGGCGCGGGCTCGACGACGAGGGATCGGAGCCGTGCACGGCGATGGGCGAGCCCGCGACGCTGATCCTGCTGGGCGACGACTACGACGGCGGGCACAAGGCCTGGGTCCGCTGGCCGGACGGCGCCGACGACATCGTGCCGGGCTCGCAGGTCCAGCGCGGCTAGCTCTCGCTAGCGTGGAGGGGCGTGAGTCCCGAGCCACGCCAGCATGAGCGGCGGCGGCCTGTCGCTCAAGACGCTGGCGATCGCCGGCGCCGCGAGCGCCACCGCCGCGTTCCTCGTCCCGATGATCTGGCAGCCCGGCACCGTGTTCGCGGCGGCGATGACCCCGATCATCGTCACCGTCATGACGGAGCTGCTGCGGCGGCCCGCCGAGCACGGTCAGCGCGGTCGCGAAGCGCACGACGGCGACGCCGTCGCCGCAAGCCGCGCCGCGTCGAGCCCGTCCAGGAGCCGCACGAGGAGTTCGACCCGCTCGCGCCGCCGCCGCCGGAGGACGTCGCCCACCTGCGCACGCGGACGACCCGAGCGCACCGTCCACCCGCCGCGCCGCAAGCTCACGTCGCGGCAGTGGCGGCTCGCGCTCGCCACCGGCGTCCTCGCCTTCGTGTGCGCGGTCGATCTTCGTCACCGGCTCGCAGCTCCTCGCCGGCAAGAGCATCGGCGGCGACAACGGCAACTCGACCACGTTCTTCAACGGCAGCTCGCGGCGCGACCGCGACCGCGACGAGGAGAGCAGACGCCGACGCCGACGAAGACGCCGGAGGACGACGCGACGCGCACGCCGACGCCGACCCCGACGCCGAGCGCGACGCCCACGCCCACCCCGACCCCGACGGCGACGCCCGCGCCGAGCGTGGCGCCGCAGGCCGCGCCGCCCGTGCCGAGCCCGACGCCCGCGCCCTGACACCATCCCGGGCGATGCCGAAGGACCGCATCCCCACGTCGCGCGTCGCGCGCACCGCCCGCATCGCCGGGCTCGCCGCCGGCCAGGGCGCGCGCCAGCTCGGCACGCAGGCGGCGAACCTGACCCGCGGGGATCAGGGCAAGCGCGACGCGCTGGAGCGCCGCCACCTCGAGGCGGCGGAGCAGATCGTCACCGCGCTGGGGACGATGAAGGGCGCCGCGATGAAGCTCGGCCAGGTGCTCTCGTTCCTCGACGTCGGCCTGGTGCCCGAGGAGTACCGCGAGGAGTTCCAGCGCAAGCTCGGGGAGCTGCGCGACGCGGCGCCCGAACGTGCGCTTCGCCGACATGCGCAAGGTGATCGAGTCCGAGCTGGAGGAGCCGGTCGGCGAGGTCTTCGCGACGTTCGACGAGGAGCCGGTCGCGGCCGCTTCGATCGGCCAGGTCTACCGCGCCACGCTGCACGACGGGCGCGAGGTCGCGGTCAAGGTCCAGTACCCGGGGGTGGCCGCGGCGGTCCGGGCCGACATGCAGAACCTCGGGATGATCCTGCGGCTGATGAAGCAGGTCGCGCCCGGGATCGACGTCAAGGCGATCGCCGAGGAGGTCCGGAGCCGGATCGGCGAGGAGCTCGACTACGAGCTCGAGGCCCAGCACCAGCGGTCGCTCGCGCGGATCTTCCGCGGCCACCCGTTCATCCTGGTCCCGGACGTGATGACCTCGCTGTCGCGCGAGAAGGTGATCGTCACCGAGTTCGTCCGCGGCGCCGGGTTCGACGACATCAAGGAGCGCGACCAGGCCACGCGCGACCGCGTCGGCGAGATCGTCTTCCGCTTCTTCATGGGCTGCATGTACCGCCACCACCAGTTCAGCGGCGACCCGCACCCGGGCAACTTCATGCTGCTGCCCGACGGCCGCGTGGCGTTCCTCGACTTCGGGCTGTTCAAGGTCATGCCGAAGGAGCTGATCGAGCTCGAGCTGGCGTGCCAGCGCGCCGGCCACGAGGGCGACGGCGAGCGGCTGCACGAGATCTGGTCGGAGACCGGCTTCCTCGCCCATCCGGAGCGGTTCCGGCCCGACAAGCTGCTGGCCCAGTTCCGCGACGCGACGTGGTGGTACGTGCTCGACGACGAGATCGCGCTGCAGCCGGAGATCGCGACGCAGGTGATGATCGACATGTCCGACCCGCGGTCGCAGCACTTCGGCCAGATGCGGCACGAGACGCTGCCCGCCGACCACCTCTTCGGGCGCCGGGTGGAGATGCTCACGCTCGCGGTGCTGTCGCAGCTGCGCTGCCGGCTGAACTTCCACCGGATCGCACGCGAGTGGATGTACGGCGACCCGCCGGTCACCGAGCTCGGGCGGCAGGAGGCCGCCTTCTACGGGACCTGACCGGCGTGGCGCCTGGCTCCGGCTGGCCGGGCTCGCCGCGGCCGTCGCCGCCGCCTTCGTGCTGGTCGCGACGCAGGGCGACCTGTCGTCGGAGCGCGTCCGCGGCTGGGTCGACGACGCCGGCGTCTGGGCGCCGGTCGCGTTCGTGCTCGATCTCGGCGGCGCTGACCGTCGCGTTCTTCCCCGGCCCGCTGCTCGCGGGGGCGAGCGGGCTGCTGTTCGGGACCGCGGCGGGCTTCCCGCTCAGCCTGTGCGCCGCGGTGCTCGGCGCGACCGCGGCGTTCCTGATCGCGCGCGCCGCCGGCCGCGAGCCGGTCGAGCGGCTCGCCGGGCCGCGCGTGCGGTCGCTGCGCGACGCGATCGCCCGGCGCGGCTTCCTCGCCGTGCTCTACGCGCGGATCCTGCCGGGCGTCCCCTACAACCTCGTCAACTACGGCGCCGGGCTGACCGCGATCCGGCTGCCCGTGTTCGCGGCCGCCACCGCGCTCGGCGCCGCCCCGCGCGCGTTCGCCTACACGGCGCTCGGCGGCTCGCTCGACGACCTCGGCTCGCCCGAGGCGATCGTCGCCATCGCCGTCCTCGTGGTGATGGCGGTCGGCGGGCTCGTCGCCCTCAGACGGTCTGGATCTGGAGCAGGCTGGTCGTCCCGGGCTTCCCGGACGGCAGGCCCGCCGTGATGCCGACGCGCTCGCCCGGCTTGACCCAGCCGAGCTCGACGACGCGCCGCGCGCTCTCGGCGATCAGCTCCTCGGTGATCTCGATCCGCTTGATCGGCGCGGCCTGGACGCCCCACATCAGCCCGCAGCGGCGGACCGTCTCGCGGCCCGGCGAGAGCGCGTAGATCGGCACCGTCGGGCGGTGCGCGGAGATCAGCCGCGCGGAGCGGCCCGACAGCGTCGGGCACACGAGCGCGGCGAGGCCCAGCTCGTGCGCGGCGCGGCAGGCGGTGTAGGCGAGCGTGTAGGCGGGGTCGCGGCGGTCGCGCCGCACGCGCCGCTCGTTCCACTCGCGGTAGGGCGCGGTGAGCTCGGTCCGCTCGGCGATCGAGGCGAGCATCGCGACCGAGCCGACGGGGTACTGGCCGACCGCGCTCTCCTGGGAGAGCATCACCGCGTCGGTGCCGTCGAGGATCGCGTTGGCGACGTCGGTGACCTCGGCGCGCGTCGGCCGCGACGAGGTGACCATCGAGTCGAGCATCTGCGTCGCCGTGATGACCGGGCGGGCGAGGGCGCCGGCCAGCGAGATGATCTGCTTCTGGACGATCGGCACCTCCTCGATCCGCAGCTCGATCCCGAGGTCGCCGCGGGCGACCATGACGCAGTCGGCGGCGCGGACGATCTCCTCCGCGCGCTGGACCGCCTGCGGCTTCTCGATCTTCGCGATCAGCGGCAGCCGCGTGTGCCGGCGGACGAAGTCGATGTCCTCGGCGCGGCGGACGAACGACAGCGCGACGAGGTCGACGCCGATCTTCTCGCCGGTGCGCAGGTGCTCGAGGTCCTCCTCGGGCACGGAGGGCAGCGCGGCGGTCTCGCCGGGGATGTTGAGGCCCTGGCGCGAGGCGACCGAGCCGCCGACCTCGACGACCGCGTCGATCTCGCCGTCGCCGGCTCCGGGTGGCCTTGATCTTGAGCCGCACGGCGCCGTCGGCGAGGTACATGACCTCACCCGGCTCGACGGTGTCGGCGAGCCCCGCCCAGGAGATGTACATCCGGGTGGCGTCGCCCTCCTCCTCGTGCTCGCCGCAGACGAACGTCACCACGTCGCCCGGCTTGAGCTCGGCGATGCCGTCGGTCAGCTTCCCGATCCGCAGCTTCGGACCGGGGAGGTCCTGGAGGATCGCGACGGAGCGGCCGGCGCGGTTGGCCGCGTCGCGCACCCGCTGGGCGGTCTCGGCGTGCTCCTCGGCGCTGCCGTGGGAGAAGTTGAGCCGGGCGACGTCCATCCCGGCCTCGACCATCTGGACGAGGACCTCGGGCTCGCGCGAGGCGGGGCCGATGGTCGCGACGATCTTCGTACGGCGCATAAACGGCAGGGACCGTAGCGGAGCGTCAGGCGAAGACGCCGTCCCGCTGGACGACCTCGCCGTCGGCGGTCAGCGTCCCGCCCGCGCGGAGGTCGCAGATCATGTCCCAGTGGACCGCGCTCTCGTTCGTGCCGCCGGTCTCCGGGTACGAGCGGCCGACCGCGAAGTGGACGGTCCCGCCGATCTTCTCGTCGAACAGGATCGCGCCGATCGGGCGGTCGATCCCGCGGTTGGTGCCGATCCCGATCTCGCCCAGCCGGCGCGC
The DNA here is from genome assembly GCA_963724145.1 of uncultured Solirubrobacteraceae bacterium. Lineage (GTDB taxonomy): Bacteria > Actinomycetota > Thermoleophilia > Solirubrobacterales > Solirubrobacteraceae > DASQMT01. Next base: position 59,403 of record CAVRTO010000034.1, on the reverse strand, counting down.
GCCCGGATCGGTGTCGAGCGTCGCGAGCAGGTAGTCCTGGCCGCGCTCGGCCCGCGCGTCCACGACGACGCCGGCGCGGAACTCGAGCTCGATCCCCGCGACCTCGACGCCGCGCGGGCTGGACGGGATCGTGAAGCGGATCCGGCCGTCGGCCGAGTCCTCGTGCGGGCCGGTGAAGACCTCGCCCGACGGCATGTTGCGCCTGCCGTCCGAGTTGACCCACGTGCGCCCGCCGACGCGCACCCGCAGGTCGGTCCCCTCGGCCTCGATCCGGATCTCCTCCGCCGCGCTCAGCCGGTCGATCAGCCGCGCCTGCAGGTCGTGCAGCTCGCCCCACGCCGCCTCGGGGTCGTCGCGGTCGAGGAACAGCGCGCGCTCCACGAACGCCCCGAGCTCCGCCGTGCCCATGCCCGCCTGCTGCGCCGCGGCGGGCGTCGGCCAGAACGTGCTGCACCAGCGGTTGCGCAGCCGCGCCTCGCGCACCGCCGCGCGGGCACGGGCGGCGCGCGCCTGGCGCGCCGGGTCCACGTTCGCCAGCGCCATCGTGTTGGACGGCGCCTGGATGGCGAGCGAGGCGTCGATCCCCTCCGCCTCGGCCAGCTCGGCCGGCGCGAACGCGTCGAGGTGGTGGTCCTGCGCCGCCGCCCACCACGTCTCGTCCTGGCCGGGCAGCGCCGTCCGCAGCAGCGGCCACGCGCCGCGGCCCAGCAGCTCGCGCTGGATCGCGAGCAGCAGCGGCGCCGCGAGCGTGGTCGAGGAGACCGCGACCTGCTGGCCCGGCTGCGCGTCGAGGCAGTAGCCGCAGAGGAGCCGGGCGAACGCGTCCGGGTCCGGGCCGCTCACGGGGCGTCGAGGTCGGGGAAGTGCTCGGCCAGGTGCTCGCGCAGCACGTCGCGGATCCAGCTCCGCTCGTCCGGCGAGGCGAAGCGGAAGCGGCCGAGCAGCTCCTTCTGCTTCGTGATCGGCTCGGTGCCCGCGATCTCCCAGCGCACCGCGAGCCGCTCGAAGAGGAACTCGACCGCCCGCTGCCAGGCGTCCTCGCGCGACAGCGGCGACCCGCCCACCACGTCCGCGTAGGCGCGCCGCGTCGCGGGCGTCATCGCGCCGCGCAGCACGAGCACGTCGCCGCCCGCCGACGTGTAGGCGGACTCGGGCGCGCTCAGCTCCTCGGCGCCGCGGCGGCGTCCGCGCTTGCCCATCTAGCGCTCCGCGGCGGCCCGCAGCTGTGCCGCGACGTCGCCGGTCAGCGGCTCCGCGTGCCCGGGCCAGGCGGCCGAGCGGCGCGAGCTCGGCGAGGCGCCGGATCGAGGCGCGCGCCAGCTCGAGGTCCATCTGGAACGCCGGGTGCGCCGGGGCCGGCGCCGCGTTCAGGCCGGTGCGCACGTCGAGCGTGTAGAAGACGTCGGTCGTCAGCGCGACCCCGTCGCGCTCGCGGAACAGGGCGATCTGCCCGGGCGCGTGGCCGGGCAGCAGCACCGGGCGGAAGCCGGACACGTCGTCGCCCTCCTCGACGGTGCCGGCGATCGCGACCGGCCCGCCGTCCCACAGCTTGAACAGCATCGGGTAGACCGCCCGGGCGTGCGGCGGCAGCAGCCCGAACTTCACGTAGCCGAGCCCGCCGTCGCCCTCGGCCTCCTCGCGCTCCAGCGGATGGCAGAGGATCGGCGCGCCGCCGAGCTCGTTCGCCGCGCCGCGGTGGTCGACGTGCGCGTGCCCGAGCACGACGCGGTTGATCCCGCCCAGCCCGCTCGCGGCGGCGACGATCGCGCGGCCCATCCCGCGCACGCCGGTGTCGAAGACCGTGACCCCGCCGCCCGCGTCGGCGATCAGGTAGGCGTTCATCCGCCGCGGGACGCCGCCGCGGACGCGCCACACGCCGTCGGCGACCGGCTCCGCGGCGGTGCCGGCGAGCCGCCGGGCGCCGCGCGTCTTCGCGTTGAACGCGCCGAGCATGGCGGTGTCGGCGCGCGAGCCCTGCGGCGGCATGAGGCCGAGCTGGCGCGCGAGGCCGAGGCCGTCGGTGAAGGCGTCGTTGTGCACGATCAGCCCGTCGCGCACCCGCAGCAGGTCCAGGCCGCTCAGCGTCACGTGCTGCCCCGTCGGCGCGATGCCCTGGAACGAGCCCGGGCCCGAGAACGTGCCGGTGGCGCTCCAGCGCACCGCCACGCGGTCGTCCTCCGCCGTGACGGACTCGACGCCGAACGCGAAGTCGGGGATCGCGGCGAACAGGTCGCCGAAGAAGGCGCGGACGCCCTCCGGGCCGTCGACGCTCGTCTGGCCGATCATGTTGTCGACCCCGTCGGGCGCCCAGCACGCCACCGCGGCGTCCACGTCGCGCGCCGTCAGGGCGTCGAAGTACGTCGTCACCACGGACCGTGCGTCGGCGGGCATGGGCGCGACGATACCGTCCCGCGCCGTGCGCAAGCCCACGCGACGGACGGAGGTCGGGCGCGGCGAGCGGGTGCTCCCCGGCGTCTGGCGGCTGCGCGTCCCGCTGCCCTGGCCCGGCGTGCCGCACGGCAACGCCTGGGCGGTCGACGGCCGGCGACGGCATCGTGCTGTTCGACTGCGGCCTCGGCGGCCGCGGGCCGATGCGCGACCTCGAGCGCGCGCTGGAGCAGGCCGGCCGGCAGGTCGAGGACGTCCGCCTGATCGTCTGCACGCACGCCCACGTCGACCACTGCGGCCAGGCCGCGGCGCTGCAGGCGCGGACCGGCTGCGAGCTCTGGATCCACCCGCGCCACGAGCATCTCACCGCGCGGACCGACGACCCCGCGGCGACGCTGCTGCGGCAGATCGAGATCGCGCGCGCCAGCGGCGTCCCGGAGGCGCCGCTGCGCGCCTGGGCGGAGCGCCAGCGCGGCTCGGACAGCGGGATGAGCGGCCCGCTGGAGCCCGCGCGCGACCTCGTCGAGGGCGTCGAGGTGGAGACCGACCTCGGCACCTGGCGGGTGATCGAGACGCCGGGCCACGCGCCGTCGCACGTCGTCCTGCATCTGCCCGAGCGGCGGCTGCTGATCTCCGGCGACCACGTCCTCGGCCGGATCTCGCTCTACTTCGACCGCGGGTTCAGCCCCGACCCGGTCGGCGAGTTCCTCGCCTCGCTCGACCGCGTCGCCGACCTCGACGTCCGGCTCACGCTCGCGGGCCACGCGCGGCCGTTCACCGACCTGCGCGGCCACGTCGAGGGCAACCGCGCGCTCGTCGCGCGGCGGCTGGAGGCGCTCCGCGCCGCGCTCGCCGGTCGCGAGGCGACCGCGTTCGAGCTGCTGCCGGACGTCTTCGCGGCCGAGTACGACCCCGCCGGCGCGCAGCGCCTGCTCGTCGAGCTGCTCGCCTACCTCGACCACCTCGAGCTCGCCGGCGAGGCCGTGCGCGGTCCGGGCGAGCCCGAGCGCTGGACCGCCGCCTAGACTTGGCGCATGCGGATCGACGAGCGGATCGCGTCCGGCGCCGAGCCCTCGTTCTCGTTCGAGTTCTTCCCGCCGAAGACCGACGAGGGGGAGCGCAACCTGGGCCGCGCGCTGGCCGAGCTCTCGCGCCTCGACCCGACGTTCGTGTCGGTCACCTACGGCGCGGGCGGGAGCCAGACCGAGCGGCGCAAGACGATCGACATCGTCCGCCACCTCAAGCGCGACTACGGCATGGAGGCGATGGCGCACTTCACCTGCGTCGGCGCCACGACGGACGAGCTGCGCGAGATGCTCGACACGATGCGCGACGGCGGCGTCGAGAACGTCCTCGCCCTGCGCGGCGACCCGCCGGCCGGCGAGGCGGAGTGGACCGCGACCGACGGCGGGCTCGAGTACTCGCGCGAGCTGATCGAGCTGATCCGCGAGGAGTACGAGTTCTCGATCGGCGCGGCGTGCTTCCCCGAGGTCCACATCCACGCGACCGACGCGGAGAGCGACCTGCGCTACCTCAAGGAGAAGGTCGACGCGGGCGCGCGCTTCCTGATCACGCAGCTGTTCTTCGACAACCAGGCCTACTACGACTTCGTCGCCCGGGCCCGCGAGCTCGGCATCGACGTCCCGATCATCCCGGGCATCTGGCCGATCACGAACGCGGGCCAGATCGAGCGGGTGACCCAGATGTGCGGGGCGAAGATCCCCGCCGGCCTGCACCGCGAGCTCGAGCTGCGCGGCGACCAGCCGGGCTCGGTCTCCGACCTCGGCGTCGCGTACGCGACGCTCCAGTGCGCGGACCTGCTCGCCAACGGCGCGCCCGGGATCCACTTCTACACGCTCAACCGCTCGCCGGCGACGCGGGCGATCCTCACCGCGCTGCGGCTCATGGTGCCGTGGCGCGGCGCCGTGCCCGCCTAGTCGTTGCGGACGTCGAGCTTGTGCGCGACGTGCGGGTGGCCGCCGGCGTCCCAGGCGACGTCGACCTGGTCGTCCTTGCGGTAGGTGCCGATCCCCCAGGCGCCCCAGAACCAGCGCCAGAAGCCGAGCCTGCCCTCCTGCACGAGCTCGCGCATGAAGACGAGCTCGTCGCCGGCGACGCGGTAGTCCTCGCCCTCCGCCTGGCGGACGCCGTTCACGAAGACGGTGAACGGCGGGACGACCGCACGTGGTAACCGCACCCGGGACGAGGCCATGGTCCGCCATGATGCCTGGCCGATGAGCGTCGACGCCTCCACGCGGCCCACCGCCTCGCCGATCGTCCGCGTGCTCAACGAGGAGGTGCGCCACTACCACCGCTGGTGCACGCCGTCGACGCTCGTCGACCAGGAGCGGATCGAGGACTTCTACGCCTCGGACGTCTCGATCTCGGCGGGCTTCTTCGGCACGCTCGTCGACCACACGGGCGTGTTCGGCGAGGCCGAGCGCTTCGCCGCCGCGGCGCAGGGCGCGGACCGGACGATGTTCTCCGTCCACGGCTCGTCGGGCTCGAACTTCGTCGTGCTGCGGATGCTGGCGCTGGAGCGCCCCGACGCGCTCGTGCTCGTCGCCCGCAACTGCCACCACTCGACGATCAACGCGATCAAGGCCTACGGGCTGGACTTCCGCTTCCTGCCCTCGCCGTACGACGCCGAGTTCGAGGCCGTGCTGCCGCCGTCGGTCGACCAGGTGCTCGACGGGCTGGCGCGGTATCCCGAGGCGCTCGCGGTGATCTACACCTCGCCGACCTACGAACGTGGTGTAGGACTTCCGGGATGGAGCTGCAGGCGATCGGGACGGTCGCGTCGCCGCTGAAGGACCTCGCCGCGGCGCCGAAGCAGGGCGACGAGGGGGCGCCCGAGGCGTGGCTCGTGTTCGACGCCGGCGTCGCCGACGGGCTCGACGGCATCGCCGCCGGCGACGAGCTGGTCGTGCTGACCTGGCTCGACCGCGCCGCGCGCGACGTGCTGCGGGTCCACCCGCGCGGCGACCTGAGCCGCCCGGCGCAGGGCGTCTTCACGACGCGCTCCCCGGACCGCCCGAACCCGATCGGCCTGCACCGGGTGACGGTGCTGGAGGTCGACGGGCTCCGGCTGCGGGTCCGCGACCTCGAGGCGCTCGACGGCACGCCGGTCGTCGACGTCAAGCCGGTGCTGGGCGGGATCGCCGAGCGGTGACGCGCCTCGAGCCCGAGCTGTGGGTCGGCTCGCCGCGCGCGGCGATCGCCTTCTACGCCGACGCGTTCGGCGCGACCGTGCTGCACCAGGTCGGCGAGGGCGACGACCTCGTCGCCCAGCTCGCCGTCGGCGAGGCGCGCTTCTGGGTCTCGAACGCGAACGGGCGCGACCGGCTCGACCCGCTCGCGGGCGGCGCCACCGGTCGCGTGCTCCTGCACGTCGACGACCCGGACGCGGTCGCCGCGCGGGCGCTGGCCGCGGGCGCGACCGAGCGCGCCCCGGTCGCCGACGAGCACGGCTGGCGGCTCGGCCGGATCGCCGACCCGTCGGGGCACGAGTGGGAGATCGGGCGGCCGCTCGGCGACTGGCCGCCGGCGCGCTGAGTCAGGTCCGCAAGCGGGGCGGCGGCGAACTCGGCCATGCCGGCCTCGAAGTCCTCCTGCGCGCGGAAGCCGAGCTGCCCGGCGGCCCGCTCGGGCGCGGCGACGATGTGGCGCACGTCGCCCGCCCGCCACTCGCCGGTGACCACGGGCGCGAGCTCCTCCGGCGCCTCGCAGGCGCGGGCGAGCGCGCGGGCCATCTCGAGCACGGTCCGGGGCGTGCCGCTCGCGACGTTGAACGGCCCGGGTCGCGGGGCGGGCGCGGTGAGCGCGAGCAGGTTCGCGCGCGCGACGTCGCGGACGTGGACGAAGTCGCGCCGCTGCGCGCCGTCCTCGAAGACGCGCGGCGCGCGGCCCGCGGCGTAGGCGGAGCGGAAGATGCTCGCCACGCCGGCGTACGGCGTCTCGCGCGGCATCCGCGGCCCGTAGACGTTGTGGTAGCGCAGCGCGCTGACGGCGACGCCGGTCTCCGCCCCGAACGCCGCGCACAGGTGCTCCTGGGCGAGCTTCGTCGCGGCGTAGACGCTGCGCGGGGCGCCCGGCGCGTCCTCCGGGACGGTGCGGAACTCGCAGCGCGCGCCCGCAGCGCGGGCAGGTCGGCTCGAACCGGCCGGCGTCGAGGTCGGTGGCGCGCCGCGGCGCGGGCCCGACGAGCCCGTGCTGCGGGCACGCGTAGCGGCCCTCGCCGTAGATCACCATGCTCGAGGCGAGCACGAAGCGGCCCTCGAAGCCGCGCCCGGCGAGCGCGCTGAGGAGCTGGGCGGTGGCCAGGTCGTTGTTGCCGACGTACTCGGGCAGGTCGCGCAGGTTGACGCCGAGCCCGACCATCGCCGCCTGGTGCGACACGTGCGCGACGCCGTCGATCGCCCGCTCGGCGACCGCGGGATCGCGGAGGTCGCCGTCGATCCACTCCGCGGCGGGGTCGAGGTACGCGGGGCGCTCGCGGTGCGCGGCGGGCAGCAGCGCGTCGACGACGCGCACGTCGTGCCCCCGCTCCAGCAGGAGATCGACCACGTGCGAGCCGATGAACCCGGCGCCGCCGGTGACGAGGATCGTGTCGCCCACGGCAGGCCAGAGTACGCGGACGTCATCCGGTTGTAAGGGCTGGCGCGTAGAAACCGCCAGATGCCCGACGTCGTCCTTCCGGTGCTCGACGAGCGCGAGGCGATCCCGTGGGTGCTGGACCGGATGCCGGACGGCTACGAGCCGATCGTCGTCGACAACGGCTCCGCCGACGGATCAGGCCCCCTCGCGGCCCGTCTCGGCGCGCGCGTGGTCCACGAGCCGCAGCGCGGGTTCGGCGCCGCCTGCTGGGCGGGCCTGGCCGCCGCGCGGGCCGGCGTCGTCTGCTTCATGGACTGCGACGCCTCGTTCGACCCCGCGGAGCTGCCGCGGGTCGCCGGGCCGGTCGCCGCGGGCGAGCGCGACCTCGTGCTCGGCGCCCGCCACGGGAGCTGGCCGCTGCACGCGCGGGCGGCCAACGCGCTGCTCGCCGCCGAGCTGCGGCGGCGCACCGGCGTCCCGCTGCGCGACCTCGGGCCGATGCGGGCGGCGCGGAGCGAGGCCCTGCTCGCGCTCGGGCATGCGCGACCGCCGCTTCGGCTGGCCGCTCGAGATGGTGCTGCGCGCGGCGGACCGCGGACTGGCGGATCGGCGAGGTCGGCGTCACGTACCACCCGCGCGCCGGACGCTCGAAGGTGACCGGGACGGTGCGCGGCACGTTCCGCGCGGTGCGCGACATGGCGGCGGTGCTCGCGTGACCGCCCGCGCTGCTCGTGATCGCGAAGGAGCCGGTGGCCGGCCGGGTCAAGACGCGGCTGTGCCCGCCGTGCACGCCGGCGCAGGCGGCGCGGCTCGCGCGCGCCGCGCTGGAGGACACGCTGGCGGCGTGCGACGCGACCGGCGTGCGCCGGCGCGTGCTCGTGCTCGACGGCCGCCCGGGCGCGTGGCTGCCGCGCGGCTGGACGGTCGTGCCGCAGCGCGGCGACGGGCTCGCGGAGCGGCTGGCGTCCGCCTTCGCGGACGCCGGCCCGGGCTTCCTCGTGGGGATGGACACGCCGCAGCTCACCCCGGGGCACCTGCACCGCGGCCTGCGCGCGCTGCGGGACGCCGACGCGGCGTTCGGGCCGGCCGAGGACGGCGGCTACTGGGGGATCGGGCTGCGCGCCCCCGACCCCGCCGCGTTCGCCGGCGTCCCGATGAGCCGGGCCGACACCGGCGCCCATCAGCGCGCGCGGCTGCGCGCGCTCGGGCTGCGGACGGTCGAGCTGCCCGCGCTGCGCGACGTCGACGACATCGCCGCCGCGCGCGCCGCGGCGGACGCCGCGCCGGACAGCCGCTTCGCCGCCGCGCTCCGGAGCGAGGCGGCATGAGGACCGCCGCGCGGCTCGAGCGCGCCGAGCTGCTCTACGGGCGCCTGCTCGCCTCCGCGGCCGCCGACGCCGAGCCGGTCCCGGCGCGGGTGCGGATCGCCGGCGGCGCCGCGCATCCGCTGCCGCTGGGCCGCTGGCTCGCGCCGGTCGACGCCGCCGACCGCGCGCTGCTCGCGCACGCGACCGGGCCGGTGCTGGACATCGGCTGCGGGCCGGGCCGCCACGTCGCGGCGCTCGTCGCCGTCCGGGGTCGACGCGCTCGGGCTCGACCTCTCGCCGGTCGCGGTCCGGCTCGCCCGCGCCCGCGGGGCGGAGGCGATCCTGCGCTCGGTGTTCGCCGACGTGCCCGGCGTCGGGGCGCTGGCGCACGGCGCTGCTGCTCGACGGGAACATCGGGATCGGCGGCGCGCCGGTCCCGCTGCTCGAGCGCGCCCGGGGGCTCGTCGCGCGCGGCGGGCAGGTGCTGGTCGAGACGGCGCCGCCCGGCACCGCGACGCGCTGCGAGCGCGTCCGGCTCGAGGCGCCCGGCACGGTCAGCGTGTGGTTCGGCTGGGCGACGGTCGGCGCCGACGACATCGCGCGCCTCGCGCGCGCCGCCGGCCTGCGCGAGCGCGTCCGGCTCGAGGCCGGCGGCCGCTGGTTCGCCGGGCTGGAGCGGCCGTGATCCCCGCGCCGCCCGGTCCGTTCCGGCCGGGCTTCTGGCGCTCGCCGCTGCGCGGGCCGTGGCTGACCGCCGTGCTCGGCTCGGTCCTGCTCGTGCTGGTGACGATCGTCGCCGTGACGGGCTTCCTCTCGCACGCCGCCTACCAGCCGGACCTCGGCTCGAACGCGCTCGTCCGCCCCGACCTGCCGTTCACGACGTTCTTCGGCTGGCCGAGCGGGCCGTCGTGGCTGTACGCGCTGAGCCAGGGGCTGCACGTCAACGTCGGGCTGGCGGTGATCCCGGTCGTGCTCGCGAAGCTCTGGTCGGTGATCCCGCGGCTGTTCGCGTGGCCCCCGGTGCGGAGCGCGTCGGAGGGCTTCGAGCGGCTCACGGTGGCGCTGCTCGTGGCCAGCACGGGCTTCCTGCTCGCCACGGGCGTCGCGAACATCCAGTACTGGTACGTCTTCCGCTTCGACTTCGTGCGGGCGCACTACTACGCCGCGGTCGTGTTCGTCGCCGCGCTCGTCGCGCACCTCGTCGTGAAGATCCCCGTCGCGCTGCGCGCGTACCGCGCCCGCGGCGTGATCGCGCCGCTGCGCGCCGGGCTCGCCGACACGCGCCCGGAGCCCGACGGCGATCTCGTCGCGGCCGCGCCCGACCCGCCGACGGTCAGCCGCCGCGGGCTGCTGCTCGCGGTCGGCGCCGGGTCGCTCACGCTCGCCGTCGCCAACGCGGGCTCCTCGATCGGCGGCCCGCTGCGGCCGACCGCGTTCCTCGGCCCGCGCCGCGCCGGGCGGCTTCCCGGTCAACAAGACCGCGGCGGGCGCGAAGGTCACGCCGGAGATGACCGGCGCCTCCTACCGGCTCGTCGTCGCCGGCGCGGAGGAGCTGTCGCTCAGCCGCGAGGAGCTGCTCGCGCTGCCGCAGGTCACGCACACGCTCACGCTCGGCTGCGTCGAGGGCTGGTCGACGCGCCAGACGTGGACCGGCGTGCCGCTCGCCGAGCTCGCCCGCCGCGCGGGGGTGCCGGAGCCGTCCGAGGTCCACATCGAGTCGCTCCAGCCGGCCGGCGTGCTGCGCCAGGTCACGCTGGCGGGCCACCAGGTCGCCGACGACCGCTCGCTGCTCGCGCTGCGCGTCGCGGGGGCGGACCTGACGCCCGACCACGGCTACCCGGCGCGGATCATCGTGCCGTCGCTGCCCGGGCGTGCACAACACGAAGTGGGTCGGCCGGCTGGAGTTCCGCGCATGAGGCGCGCGCTACGGCGCCTCGCCGCTCCACCTGCTCGTGCACCTCGCGGTGCTCGCGCTCGCCGCCTGGGCGCTGCTGCAGGCGCTCGACCTCGGCGGCGCCGAGCGGATCGTGCTCTGGCTGGTCGGCGCCGTCCTGCTGCACGATCTCGTCCTGTGGCCGTCCTACACGGCACTCGACCGGGTCGCCCGGCGCGGCCGCCCGGTGGGCTGGGCGAACTACGTCCGCGTGCCGCTCGGGCTCTCGGCGCTCCTGCTGCTCGTGTTCTTCCCGGTGATGTGCGGGAAGGGCGAGGCGGCGTACACGCGCGTGTCGGGCGCGACCTGGGAGGGCTACGCGGGCCGCTGGCTGCTCGTCTGCGCCGTGCTGTTCGCGGTGTCCGCGGGGCTCTACCTCGCCAGGTCGCGGGGATCGAGCAGCTGAACGACGCCGTCCACCTTGCCCGTGACCGCGACGCGGCCGCTGCGCTCGTCCACCGCGACCGAGTTCGGCTGGCGCGGCGTGGGGTAGCGGGCGACGACGTGCGGTCGCCCCTCCGCGGTCAGCTCGGTGAGCTGGTTGCGCGCGGTCTGGGTCACGAACAGCCGGTGCCGGCGGTGGTCGATCGCGAGCCCGTAGGGCGAGCCCGGCATGCTCACGCGGCGGGTCAGCGCGAGGTCGGGGCGGATCCGGTAGACGAGCACGGCCCCGCCGGCGGTGTCCGCGACGAACAGGCGGTTCACGTCGGCGACGGCGTGCGTCGGCCCGACGCCGGCCGGCGCGCTGTCGATCCGCTCGCCCGGTCGCGGCGTCGAACAGCTCGACGACGCGCCCGCGGACGGCGACGACCGCGATCCCTCCGTCCAGGACCGGCGTGACGCCGCCGGGCTGCAGCGCGGTCGGGATCGGCCGCTCCGGACGGTCGCCGCGCAGCACGGTGAGCCGGTTCGCGAACTCGTCGGCGACGAACGTGCGGCCGGCCGCCGCGGCGGCGTCGTGCGGCTCGCGGCCGGTCGGCGCGCGCGTCCGCTCGCGCCGTCGGCGAAGCGGACGCGGACGAGCGCGTCGGCGTCCTCGGCGGGGACGAGCACGCGGCCGCCGTCGCGCTGGAGATGGCGCGGGGCGGCGGGGAGCGGGACGCGCTGCTCCACCGCGCCGCCGGCGCCGTCGACGAGCGCGAGCAGCGCGGGGTCGCGCAGCCCGACGGCGAACCGCCCGGTCGACGGGGTCGGCGGCGATCCCCTCGGGCCGGTTGCCGACGCGCACGATCCGTCCGGCGGGCGGCGCGGTCGCGGGCGGGGAGGAGGCCGGCTCGGCGGCGGGCGGGAGCTCCGACGGGGGCGCCGAGCCGCAGCCGGCCGCCAGCGCGGCGCAGGCGAGCGTCGCGGCGGCGAGGGCGCGGCGGACCATCGCGCGAGGATGGCAGCCGGATGTGACCGCGCGCGAACGCCGGCGCGCCGGGTGGCGCGGTCATGACCGCGGCGCGGCGGCGCGCGGTGCCCGTCGCGGCGTTCGCCGTGATGGCGGTCACCGTCGCGGTGGGGCTGTGGCTCGCGCGCCACGACGGGCGCGAGCTCGGGCTGCCGTTCCCGCCGTTCGTCGGCCGCTGGGACCCGGCGGCGACGGCCTGGGCGTTCGCGGCGGCGGCGCTGTTCGGGCTCGCGATCTGGGCCGCGCCGCGCCTGCTCGCGCTGCCGCCGGCCGCGTTCGCGGCCGCCGTCTTCGCGCTCACCCTCGCGCTGCGGCTCGCGCTCGGCGCGACGAGCCGCGGCCCGAGCGGCTGGTCGCGGCATGTTCGACCTCGACGGCTTCGAGGGGCCGAACGAGTACCTGCCCGCGCTCTCGGCGCTGCGCTACGGCCCGGGCTTCCTGCTCGACCGCTTCGCGGAGCTGGTCCCCGCGCTCCCCGTCCACGCCGCCGGGCACCCGCCCGGCCTGCTGCTGATCATGGACGCGCTCGGCCTCGACACGGCGGGCCGGCTGGCCGCGTTCTGCATCGGGGCCGGCGCGCTCGTCGCGCCGCTCGCCTACGCGGTCGGCCGCACGGTCGCCGGCGAGCGGACCGCGCGGATCGCCGCGCTGCTGACCGCGATGGCGCCGTCCGTCCTGCTGTTCGGCGCCACGTCGGCGGACGCGGTCTACGCGACCGCGGGGATGCTCGCCGCGTGGGCGCTCGCCGACCGCCGGCTCGGCGTCCGCGCGCTCGGCGCGCTGCTGCTCGCCGCCGCCTCGCTGCTCGCCTGGTCGCTGCTCGCGATCGGCGCCTGGGCCGCGCTGCTCGCCTGGCGCCGCGAGGGCGTTCCGGGCGATGGTCGTGCTCGCGCTGCTCTGCGCGGCCGCGCTCGTCGCGTTCTACGCCGTGCTCGCCGCGGCGACCGGCTTCGACCCGATCGGGACGCTGCGCGCGACCGAGCAGGTCTACCGCTTCGGGATCGCCGACCAGCGGCCGTACTGGTTCTGGCTCACCGGCTCGCCGTCGGCGTTCCTGCTGATGCTCGGGCTGCCGGTGGCCTGGCTGGCGTTCGTCGCGCTCGCGCGCGGGGAGGACACCGCGATCGCGATCCTCGCCGTGCTCGGGATCGCGGCGGTCGCCGGGTTCACCAAGGCCGAGGTCGAGCGGATCTGGCTGCCGTTCGCGCCGCTCGTCTGCCTCGCCGCGGCGACCGTGCTGCGCGAGCGCGACCTGCGCCCGGTGCTCGCGCTGCTCGCCGTCCAGGCGCTCGCCTGGGAGCTGCTGTGGAACACCGTCTGGTGACTCAGGCCAGCGGGACGGCGGTACTCGACCATGTCGATCCCCATCGTGTCGTGGCGGAACGGCGCGCCGGTCACCGTCCAGCCCTCCCGCTCGTAGAACGCCCGCGCCCGCGCCTGCGCGGCGGGGGTGAAGAGCCGCAGCGCGGCGAACCCGCGGGCCTTCGCCTCCGCGCACGCCGCCGCGTGCAGCCGGCTCGCGAGTCCGGAGCCCCACCAGGGCGGGCGCACGAACAGCATCCAGAAGTGCATCAGGCCGGGATCGGCGACCGGGCGCGTGCCCTGGTCGGCGGGCAGCACGCGAGACGTAGCCCGCGGCCGCCGTCCCGTCCTCCGCGACGAGGCACCACACGCCGGGCGTGCCGATCCGCGCCTCGAGGACCGCGGCGATCTCCGCCGCGCTCGGCGGGAGGAACCCGTCGCCGGCGAACGACCGGTACGTCCCGAGGCCCTCCGCCATCACCGCGGCGAGCGCGCCGGAGTCCGCGGCGGTCGCCGTCCGGAACGCGAGCGCATCGATCCGCGCGGGCACGCGACGGAGCCTACGGTGCCCGGTGTCCTCAGCTGACGGTGATCCCGCCCCAGTCCTCGGGGGCGACGTCGGCCAGCGTCTCGGAGAACGTCCAGTAGTGGCCCGCGAGGTCCTCGGCGGTGTACTGGCGCTCGCCGTACTCGAAGTCGGTCGGCTCCATCACGATCCGCGCGCCGTGCGCGCGGGCGTGCTCGCAGTGCGCCCGCGCGTCCTCGACGCGGACGATGACGGAGCCGGTGATCTCGCCCGGCCGCGGCGCGCGCTGGTGGTGGCGGACGTCGCCGAGGATCACGGCGCCGTCGCCGAGGCTCAGCTGGGCGCGGTGGTCCTCGCCGATGCGGACGCGCTCGACCGTGCCGAACGCGGCGGCGAGCCAGTCGACCGCGGCGCGCACGTCGGGATAGATCAGGACCGGGATGACGGTCGCGGACGGGATCGAGCGATTCGCCTTCATGCCGCCGACGCTACATCGTCTTGATCAACCCTCCGTCAATCACGTAGTCCGAGCCGGTGACGTTCGCGGTCCGCGGCGAGGCGAGCAGCGCGACCAGCGTCGCGACCTCCTCCGGCGCGGTGAAGCGGCGGGTCGCGAACCCCTGCGCGGCCTGGGCGCGGACCGCGTCCGGCGCCGGCGCCGGTCGCGCGGCCGACGGTCGCCGCCACGCCGTCGTCGCCCATCCACAGGTCGGTGGCGACCGGCCCGGGCGAGACGCTGTTGATCCGGATCCCCTGCGGCCCGAGCTCCTGCGACAGCGCCTTCGACGCGTTCAGCAGCGCCGCCTTCGCGGCGCCGTAGTCGATCACGAGCCCGTCGGGGTGGAAGAACGCGTTGACCGAGGCGACGTTGACGATCGTCCCCTCGCCGCGCGGGAGCATGTCCGCGACGGCGGCGCGGGTCGCGCGCAGCGCGGAGAAGAAGTTGAGCTGGAGCGACGCCTCGAAGTCGGCGTCGTCCGAGGCTCAGGAAGCCCTCCGTCCGGAGCTTCACGCCGCCGACGTTGTTGACGAGCACGTCGACCCGCCCGTGCGCCTCGATCGCGCGGGCGACCAGTTGCTCCGGACCGCCCGGCGCGGCCAGGTCGACCTCGACCGCCGTCACGCCGTCGAGGCCGGCGAGCGCGCCCGCCGAGCGCGCGCCCGCCACCACCGTGATGCCCTCCGCGGCGAGCGTCCGCACGACGGCGAGCCCGATGCCCTTGCTCGCGCCGGTGACGACGGCGACCTTGCCGCTGAGCCCGAGGTCCATCAGGCGGCCTCGAGCACGCCGTCGAGCCAGCTGTCGATCGCCGCGGCGACCTCCTCCCAGCCCTCCCCGGTCACGAACAGGTGCGGCCGGCCCTCGAACTCGAGGTAGTCGGTCCGGGCCGACGACTTCTCGTACTTCTTCGCCTGCGCGCGCGCCACGGACGCGGGCACGGTGTGGTCCTTCTCCGCCCCGACGATCAGCAGCGGCGCGCGGTCGTCGTTGGAGAAGTGGACGTCGGTCGGCGGGTGCAGCGAGAAGTTCGCGAACCCGGCCTCGTAGAAGATCCGGCCGGTCTCGGGCACGGCGTAGCGCTCGTATGCCGCCGCGGCCTCCTCGTCGCCGTACGTGTTGGTGAACCCGTAGTGGAACTCCTCCGGCGTGAGCGTCACGATCCCGTGCCGCTTGGACGGATGCGCCAGCGCCGGGGAGGCCGCCTTGAGCGACGAGAACGGCAGCACGAGGATGCCCTTGGGCGGCGCCGGGCTCAGCGCGACGCCGGCGCGTCCGAGCCCGCGGTCGAGCAGGAGCTCGCAGATCAGGCCGCCGAACGAGTGGCCGACGATCACCGGCGGCTCGTCGAGCGCGCGGATCAGCGCCTCGTAGTGGTCGACGATCTCGCCGAGCCCGAGGCCGGCGAGCTCGTCCGACTCGTCGCGCAGCTGCTCGACGTCGCCGTGCTTGCGCGGCCACTCGGGCGCGGAGACGGCGAAGCCACGGTTGCCGAAGTACTCCTCGAAGCGCTCCCAGCTGCGCGCGGAGAGCCACGCGCCGTGGATGAGCATGAGCGGAATGCGGTCCATGCACCCGACGCTACGGTGCGTGCGCCGCGAAGGGAAAGACCGATCCGGTCGCCGATCAGGACCCGGCGGGTCTGGATCGCTCGCTGAGCCAGCCCTCGGCGTCGCGGAGCCGGACGGCCGTGGACACGACCACCTCCGCGTCCGCCGTGGCGAGGTCGAACGGGACGGTCAGCGGCGGGTCGAACGGCAGCGCCGCGACCCCGGCGATCGGCGGCTCCGCCCAGTCGCCGGTGATGACCGAGACCGCCGCGCCCTCGGCGACGGGGAGCATCCGCCGGTCCCACGGCGCGCCGAGCGTCTCCAGCGTGTCGTGCAGCTCGTGCCCGGCGACCCGCAGCCGCGCTCGCAGCCAGATCGTGAACGAGGTGCCGATCGGCGGGCGCGGGAGCAGCACGCGCTCGGCGGCGAACGCGGCGAGCGGCACGGCGGCGGCGCCGGCGAGCCGGTGCGCGGCCGGGACCGCGGCGAGCAGCGGCTCGTCGCGCAGCGCGAGCATGCGGACGCCGGACGGCCGTGCGGCGGCGCGGCGTCTCGAGCACGACCGCCGCGGTCAGCTCGTGCGCGGCGACCCGGCGCAGCAGCTCCGGGGACAGGTCCTCGGCGAGCCGCACCTCGCGGCCGCCGAGCGCCTCCGCCAGCCGCCGGGCCGGCGTCCGGCTCAGCGGGCCGTGACCGATCGCGAGCCCGGGCTCCGCGCCGGCGCGGCGCGCGTCGGCGACGGCGAGGTCGACCTCGGCGATCGCGCGGCGGGCGCGCGCGAGCAGCGCCGTGCCCGCGGCGGTCAGCTCCACCCGCCGCGTCGTGCGCACGAACAGCACGGCGCCGAGATCGCGCTCGAGCTCGCGGATCGCGCGCGAGAGCGGCGACTGCGACATGTGCAGCCGCGCGGCGGCGCGGCCGAAGTGCAGCTCCTCGGCGACCGCCACGAAGTAGCGCAGCTGGCGGAGCTCGATCGGGGCGTCCACGCCGCGATCCTACGCCGGGCGCGGCGCTAGCCTCAGGCGCCGTCGATGGCCGTCGCCGAGTACCGCATCCGCCGCTCCCAGCGCGCCCGCCGCGTCCGCGTCACCGTCGACCCGGACGGCAGCGTCACGGTCACGCTGCCGCGCCGCGCGCCGGAGCGCGCCGCCGCCGAGGCGGTCGAGGAGCTGGCGCCGTGGATCGCGCGCCGGCGGCGGACGTTCGCCCGCGCGGCCGCCGAGGTCGCCCGCGTGCCCGGCACCGTGCCGTACCTCGGCGAGACGCTGACCCTGGTGCCCGAGCCGGGCCGCACCCGCGTCCACCGCCGCGGCGACGTGCTGCTCGTGCCCGACGGCGACCCGCGCCCGGCGCTCGAGCGCTGGTACCGGCGCGCGGCGCGCGCCGAGATCGGCCCGCGGCTCGACGCCGCCACCGCCCGCGCCGGCACGGCGTACACGGGCCTGACGATCCGCGGCCAGCGGACGCGCTGGGCCTCGTGCTCGTCCGGGGGCGGGATGTCGTTCAACTGGCGGCTGCTGCTCGCCCCGCCGGAGATCCTCGACTACGTCGTCGAGCACGAGGTCTGCCATCTCGAGGTGATGGACCACTCGCCGCGCTTCTGGGCGCTGCTCGAGGCGCGCGTGCCGGGCTGGCGCGCGCACGCCGGCTGGCTGCGCCGCTACGGGTCGACGCTCGTGCTCTGAGCCACGACGCGCCGCAGCGCGTCGTACGGCGTCTCGCGCTCGCGCGGCTCGACGACGCGGCGCCGGATCCGCCCCGTCCACGCCTCCGCCTCGCCGTCGCCGCGGACGTCGATCCCCGCCCGCACGCCCGGTCCTGCCAGCTCGACGCGACCCGCGACCTGCTGCTGCGCGCTGTACTCGCGCGCGATCGCCGAGACCGTCCCGCGCCGCGGCCCGTTCGCGAGCACGCGGGCCTCGCGCTCGGCCAGGTCGAGCGCCTCGTCCGGCGTCGCCGCGCGGTGCTTCTCAACGCGCGGGCCGGTGCGCACGGTCACCCGCCACACGGGCGGGATGCTAGCCGGGATCGACGCGTGCGCCGACCTCGGCCAGCAGCGCCGCGAGGCGGTCGGCGCGGGCGCGCTCGGCGGCGAGCTCCGCCTCGAGCTCGCGCACCTCGTCCGCCTGCAGCCGGCGCCGCTCGAGGTACTGGGCGAGCTGGCCGCCGACGGTGGCGAACAGCGCCATCTCGCCGGCGCCCGGCTCGCGCAGCGCGCCGGAGTGGAATTCGATCACGCCCGCGCACTCGTCGCCCAGCGCCAGCGGGAAGGCGACCGCCGAGAGCAGCCCAGCGGTCGCGGCGTAGGCGTGCCGCGGCGTGTTCCCGTCGGTGCGCACGTCGGCGACCCAGGACGGGCGCCGGAACGCGTAGGCGCGGCCCGCGAGCCCGCGGCCGGGCGCGATCGCCATCCGCTTCGCACGGGCGGCGAAGGCCGCGACCTCGGGTCCCGCGGCCGGGTCGTACCAGGTCGCGGCCGCGCGCAGCGACGGGTGCCTCGCCGCGCGGGCGCCAGACCGCGCCGCAGGGCCGGCTGAGCGCCTCTCCGAGCGTGCCCAGCACGCGGGCGCAGAGCTCGTCGGGCGGTGGGCCGGCCGCGATGTGCCCGGTGATCTCCTGCTGTGCGAGCAGCATCCGGTGGGCGGCGTCCGCGTCGGGCCGCGCGTCGTGCGCGGCCTCGAGCACCGGCGCGAGCAGCTCCGGCAGGTGCGCCGGGTCGGGCGCCACGATCGCCTCCGGGCCGAAGCCCTGGACGAAGGCCGAGAGGTCCCCGGGCCGCACGGAGGCCATCGAGACCGCGAACGGGAGCTGCGGGTCGGCGGTCCGCACGAGCGCGATCGCCTTGCGCGCCGGAACGGGCGCGGCGCCCTCGCCGGCGTAGATCACGACGTCCCAGCCGCGCCGCGCCAGCGCGGCGATCAGCGCCTCCGCCCCGTCGGCCGCCTCGGCGTGGACGGACCAGCCCGCCTCCTTCAGCGCCTCGACGATCCGGGCACGCCGGACCACGCCGACGTCGGCGAACAGCGCCTTGAGCGTGCCGGGGCCCATGGACATCACATCGGCCGCGGCGGCCGGAACGTGAAGTCAGGCGGCCATCCGCCGGGTACCGGCGCAGTCCGGCAGCATGGCGGTGATCTCCCGCACGCCGCCCTCGGCGTGGCGCAGCTCGACCGCGCCGCCGAGCCCGTCGAGCAGGCGCACGAGCGCGATGTTCTCGGCCAGCGTCGTCGCCGTGAACCGGCGGATCCCGACGCGGCAGGCGGCGCGGGCGAGCTCGGCGACCAGCAGCCGCCCGAGCCCGAGGCCCTGCAGCGCATCGCCGACCACGATCGCGAACTCCGCGTCCGCGCTGCCCGGCGCGGGCCGCACGCAGCGCGCGACGCCCACGATCGGGGCGCCCGGCTGCTCGCCGGCGAGCGCGACGAGCGCGAGGTGGCCGACGCCGTCGATCTCGGTGAGGTAGCGCAGCTCCGCGGCGGTCAGGCCGGGCTTCGCGGCCAGGAACCGGAGCCGGCGCGACTCGTCGCTGAGCCGCCCGACGGCGTCCGCGAGCCGCGGCCCGTCGGTGGGCCGGATCGGCCGGATCCGGATCCGGCTGCCGTCTGCGAGCGCATGGAGCACCGGTTGCAAATTACAACCGGTGCTGCCGGTGCTCTGTGAGCTAGCTCCGGTCGCCGAGGGCGACGTAGTCGCGCGTCCGCTCGCCCGTGTAGATCTGGCGCGGGCGCGCGATCTTCTGCTCCTTGTCCTCGATCATCTCCAGCCACTGCGCGATCCAGCCGCTCGTGCGCGGGATCGCGAACATGACCGGGAACATCTCGACCGGCAGGCCGAGCGCCTCGTAGATCAGGCCCGAGTAGAAGTCGACGTTCGGGTAGAGCTTGCGCTTGACGAAGTAGTCGTCCTCGAGCGCGCGCTTCTCGAGCTCGAGCGCGATGTCGAGCAGCGGGTTCGTCCCCGTGACCTCGAAGACGTCGTCGCACGCCGTCTTGATGATCTTCGCGCGCGGGTCGTAGTTCTTGTAGACCCGGTGCCCGAAGCCCATCAGGCGCTCGTTGCCCTCCTTCACGCCGGCGATGAAGTCCGGGATGTTCTCCTTCGTCTCGATCCGGCGCAGCATCCGCAGGACCGCCTCGTTGGCGCCGCCGTGGAGCGGGCCGTAGAGCGCGGCGACGCCGGCGGCGACGGCGCTGTAGGGGTCGACCTGGGACGAGCCGACCGCGCGCACCGCCGAGGTCGAGCAGTTCTGCTCGTGGTCGGCGTGGAGGATGAAGAGGATGTCGAGCGCGCGCTCGAGCCGGGGGTCCGGCTCGTACTTGAGCTCGGTCATCTTGTACATCATCGAGAGGAAGTTGCCGGGGTAGGCCAGGTCGTTGTCCGGATAGACGTACGGCTGGCCCATGTTGTGGCGGAACGAGAACGCCGCCAGCGTCGGCATCTTCGCCACGAGCCGGACGATCTGCTCGTAGCGGACGCCGGCGTCCTTGACGCTCGCGGCGTCCGGATAGAAGGTCGAGAGGGCGCCGGTCGACGCGACGAGCATGCCCATCGGATGCGCGTCGTAGCGGAAGCCCTGCATGAACGTCTTGATGTTCTCGTGCACGAAGGTGTGGATCGTCACCTGGTGCGTCCACTCGTCGAGCTCCGCCTGGGTGGGGAGATCGCCGTGGATCAGGAGGTAGGCCACCTCGAGGTACGTCGACTGCTCGGCGAGCTGCTCGATCGGATACCCGCGGTACTCGAGCACCCCGTTGTCGCCGTCGAGGTAGGTCACGGCGGAGCGACACGACGCGGTGTTCATGTACGCCGGGTCATAGGTCATGAGGCCGAAGTCGTCCTCGTCGACCTTGATGTCCCGCAGGGCGAGCGCGCGGATCGTCCCGTCCTCGATCGGGATCTCGTATGCCTTGCCCGTCCGGTTGTCGGTGACGCTCAGCGTGTCGGAGGCCGTGGCTACACCACCGCCGTTCGTGCTCTGCTCCTGGGTTCCCATACCTGCACTATGCCACCGGGGCGGCTTCCGCAGTCGCGGACGGAGCTATGCGGTGACGATCGACGCCGTCATCGTCGCGGCGACCAGCAGGACGCTGATCGGCGATCACGCCGCGCTGGGCGGCGGCGGAGCCGGGGAACGCGGTCGAGCGCATGCCGATCGCGAACAGCAGCACCGCCCAGCAGGCCAGGGCGATGCCCATGACGTAGAAGAACGTCTTGGAGGGCTCCTCCTCCTCGACGAGCTCGGCGGCTAGACGAACGTCAGGAACGTGGCGAGCATGGGCCGGAAAGCTACCGGACGGCGCGCCCGTAGCGGGACTCCGTCGCCGCCGTCTGGCCCTGGTAGTGCGAGCCCAGCTCGGGCGACCCGTAGGGCCGCTCGGCCGGCGCGTCGAGCGCCATGAACGAGAGCTGCGCGATCGGGATGCCGACGTACAGCTTGATCGGGACGCGCGTCAGGTTGGTGATCTCGAGCGTGAGCGTCCCCTTGAAGCCGGGGTCGACGAACCCGGCCGTCGCGTGGACGATCAGCCCGAGCCGCCCGAGCGAGCTCTTGCCCTCGATCCGCGCCACGATGTCGTCGGGGATCTCGACGTACTCCTCCGTCCGCCCGAGCGCGAACTCGCCCGGGTGGATGACGAACGGCTGCTCGCCCTCGATCACGACCTCCTCGGTGAGGTTCGTGGGCGGGTCGCGCAGGTCGATCGCCGCCGCGCGGTGGTTGTGGAAGACGCGGAACGAGCCGCCGAGCCGCAGGTCGACCGACGCCGGCTGGACCAGCTCGGGGTCCCACGGGTCGATGACCACGCGGCCGTCGTCGACCAGCCGGCGGATGGTGCCGTCGGAGAGGACGGAATGTGGCGCGCTCACGCGCGGGACGCTATCGCTCCAGCTCGCGCGCCCGTGCCGTCACCGGCCGGACGCGCGGCGGGGCGGGCAGGGCGGGCTCGCCGTGCGGGCCGCGGCGCGGCGTGCGCGGGAGCGGGCGCGCCGGGTGCGGGCGCCGCTTCGTGCCGCCGCCGCCGGGCTGCTCGTCCTCGTCGGGCGTCTGCTTGATCGCCCACCACACGAGGTAGCAGAGCGCGAGCAGCGGCACCTTGAGGCCGATGAACAGGAAGAGCATCGCCCACTCCATCGCGGCGAATGCTACGCCCGATCCCCTGTCGTACAAGGGCCGGGGTCAGCTAGAAGGCGCTGATCCGCTCGAGCTCGGCCACGCGCGCGTCGATCTCGGCGCGCTCGAGCGTGTAGAGGCGCTCCGAGCCGAAGCCCTCGACGTTGAACGAGGCGCACGCGGTGCCGTACGCCATCGCGCGCCGCAGCGTCGCGTCGTCGACGTGGCCGTCCAGCGAGGCGAGGTAGCCCATCAGCCCGCCGGCGAACGTGTCGCCGGCGCCTGTCGGCTCGACGATGTCGCGCGTCGGGTACGCCGTGAGGCCGAAGAAGCCGTCGCGCGTGATCAGCGCCGAGCCGTACTCGCCCTGCTTGGCGATCACCGCCCGCGGGCCGAGGTCGAGCGCGGCGTGCGCGGCGCGGATCAGGTTCGGCTCGTCGGTCAGCTGCTTGAGCTCGGCGTCGTTGAGGACCAGGCAGTCGACGGTCGCGATCGTGGCCAGCAGCTCCTCGTGCGCGATGTCGATCCACAGGTTCATCGAGTCCATCGCGACGAAGCGCGCGGCCGCGCACTGCTCGCGCACCTCGCGCTGCAGCTCGGGCTGGATGTTGGCGAGGAAGACGACCTCGGCCGCCCTCGCCGCCTCCGAGAGCTTCGGCCGGAAGTCCTCGAACACGTTGAGGTCGGTCTTGAGCGTGTCGCGCTGGTTGATGTCGCGGTGGTAGCGCCCGGCCCAGAAGAAGGTCCGCCCGCCGGGGATGTGCTCGACGTCGTCGGTGATCACCCCGCGCGCGTGGAGGATCGCGTACTCCGCGTCGCCGAAGTCGTCGCCGACCGGGCCGACGATGCGCGTCTCGGCGAGCTGCGACGACGCGATCGAGAAGTGCACGGCGGCGCCGCCGAGCAGGCGGTCGCGGCTGCCGGCGGGGGTCTCGACGGCGTCGAAGGCGATGGATCCGACCACGGTGAGCGACATGGCGGCGCGGGAGGCTAGCGCAGGGCGGCATCGTATCGGCTCCGGCCGTCATGCGCGCGATCCGGATCACCGAGTGGGGTGGGCCCGAGGTGCTCGAGCTCGTCGACGACCATCCGGTGCCCGAGCCCGGCGACGGGCAGGTGCTCGTGCGCGTGACGAGCTGCGGCATCAACTTCGCCGACACCCACGCGCGGGAGAACTCCTACCTCGCGCGCTACGAGCTGCCGTTCGTGCCGGGCGCGGAGGTCGCGGGCGTGGTCGAGCGCGACGGCGCGGGGCTCGAGGCCGGGCAGCGCGTCGTGGCGCTCGTCGGCACCGGCGGCTACGCCGAGTACGTCGCCGCGCCGGCCGCGACGACGCTCCCGATCCCCGAGGGCGTGAGCGACGCGACCGCGCTCGCGCTGCTGCTGCAGGGCCTGACCGCCTGGCATCTCTACCGCACGAGCGCCCGGATCGCCCCCGGCGAGAGCGTCGTGGTCCACGCCGGCGCCGGCGGGGTCGGCTCGCTCGCCGTCCAGCTCGGCCGCCCGTTCGGCGCCGGGCGCGTGATCGCCACCGCGTCGTCGGAGGCGAAGCGCGAGCTCGCGCTGGAGCTCGGCGCCGACGTCGCCGTCGACGTCGGGCGCGAGGACCTGAAGGACGCGCTGATCGAGGCCAACCTCGGTGAGCGCGTGGACGTCGTGCTCGAGATGGCCGGGGGGCGCGTGTTCGACGCGAGCCTCGACGCGCTCGCGCCGTTCGGCCGCCTCGTGACCTACGGGATCGCATCGCGCGAGCCGAACACGGTCGCCACCGGCGCGCTGATGCGCAAGAGCCGCTCGGTCGTCGGCTTCTGGCTCATGCACTGCCTCCAGCGCCCGGCCGAGATGGTCGACGCGCCGCTGCGGGAGCTGTTCGGGCGCGCCGCCGCCGGCGAGCTGCGCGTCGTGGAGGGCGAGACGTACCCGCTCTCCGACGTCCGGCGCGCGCACGCGGACCTCCAGGCCCGCAGGACCGCCGGCAAGCTGCTGCTCGACCCGACGCGATGAAGCTCCCCGAGGCCGTGCGGCGCCGCGTCGACCCGCGGCTGGACGCGCTTCGCGGTGGGGCGCTACCGGGCGCTGGCGGCGCGCAGCCCGCGCGATCGCGAGCTCGACCGCGCGACGCTGCGCGCGTTCGACCAGGTCGTCGCCGACGCCGTGCACCACGGCCGGCGCAACCGCGCGCTGGACCGCACGGTGGCGCGCGCCTTCCGCGCGCTCGCCGACGCCGACCTCGCCGGCGACCGCCCGTCGCGGCCGATCCGCCGCGCGCTCGTCGCCCAGTTCCACCGGCTCTACTACCACTCGCGCGCGCGGACCTGGCAGAACACGCGGTTCCTCGGGGTCGACGTCTGGAAGACGCCGCTCGACCTCTGGCTCTACCAGGAGCTGATCCACGACGAGCGGCCCGACGTGGTGATCGAGGCGGGGACCAAGTTCGGCGGCAGCGCGTACTTCTTCGCGCGCATGTTCGACCTCGTCGGCCACGGCGAGGTGGTCACGATCGACGTCGAGGAGCAGCCCGGCCGCCCCGAGCACCCGCGGATCACGTACCTCAGCGGCTCCTCGACCGACCCGGCGATCTTCGCGGCCGTGCGCGAGCAGCTCGGCGACCGCAAGCCCCTGATCGTGCTCGACTCGTCGCACCGGCGCCGCCACGTGCGCGAGGAGCTGCGGCTCTGGAGCCCCCTCGTCCCCGTCGGCTCGCACCTCGTCGTCGAGGACACGCACGCGGGCGGCCACCCGGTGACGACGCGGATCGGGCGCGGGCCGTGGGCGGCGGTGAAGGACTTCCTGCGCGAGACCGACGACTTCGTCGTCGACCGGTCGATGCACAAGTTCTTCCTGACCTTCAACCCCCGCGGCTACCTCAAGCGCGTGAGGTAGCCGCGGGGCGCGCCGCGGCTACTTCGCGGCGACCTTGCGGTAGCGCGCGATCGCCAGCGGCGCGAAGACCGCGATCAGGCCGAAGCACCAGACGAACGACATCCACACGTCGGTGTGCGCCGGCGTGCCCAGCCAGAGCGACCGCATCGCGTCGGAGATCGTCGTGAACGGGTTCGCCTCGGCGAACTGGCGCAGCCCGTCGGGCATCGTGGCCGCCGGCACGAAGACCGACGACGCGAACGTGAGCGGGAAGATCAGCGTGAAGCCGATCGAGTTCGCGGTCTCCGGCGAGGACGAGTACAGCCCGACCAGCGCGAAGATCCACGAGAACGCGTAGCCGAGCAGCAGCACCAGCACGATCCCGAGCAGGATGTCGCCCGCCGTCGCATCGTGGAAGTTGAACCCGGCGGCGAAGCCGACGGCGAACAGCACGACGAGCGAGAGGCAGTTGAGGGCGATGTCGGAGAACGTGCGCCCGGCCAGCACCGCGCCGCGGGACATCGGCAGCGAGCGGAAGCGGTCGATCAGGCCCTTCTTCACGTCCTCGGAGAGGCCGAGCGCGGTGACGAACCCGCCGAACGCGATCGACTGGACGATGATGCCCGGGATCAGGAAGTCGACGTAGTCGAACGGCCCCGAGTCGATCGCGCCGCCGAACACGTAGACGAACAGCAGCGTGAACATCACCGGCTGGACCGTGTACGCGATCAGCAGGTCGGGCTGGCGCGGGATCCGCATCAGGTTGCGGCGCGCGAGGACCAGCGTGTCCGACGCGGTCATGCTCAGCGAGCTCATGCGCGCACCTCCTCGCGCGGCTGCTCCTCGGCCGCGTCGTCGTCGTCGTCCGCATCCTCGGCCGAGTGGCCGGTGAGCGTGATGAACACGTCGTCGAGGGTCGGGCGGCTCATCTCGATGTCGTCGACGCCGATGCCCGCCTCGTCGAGCCGGCGGACCGCCTCGGCGATCGTGCCGGAGCGCTGGCGCATCGTCGCGTGGACCACGCCGTCCTCGATCTCGGGCCGGTCCAGCGGCCATCTCGGCGATCAACCTCGGCGGCGCGCTCGGCGTCGTCGCGGTCGGCCAGCGTGAGCTCGAGCCGCTCGCCGCCGATCTCCGACTTCAGCTCGTCGGACGTGCCCTGGGCGATCACGTTGCCGTGGTCGATGACCACGATCCGGTCGGCGAGGCGGTCCGCCTCCTCGAGGTACTGGGTCGTGAGCAGCACGGTCGTGCCGCCGGCGACGCGGGCCTCGATCGTCTCCCACAGGCCCAGCCGGCTGCGCGGGTCGAGCCCGGTGGTCGGCTCGTCGAGGAAGAGCACGGGCGGCCGGTAGACGAGCGCCGCCGCCAGGTCGAGCCGCCGGCGCATGCCGCCCGAGTAGGTCTTGGCGGGCCGCTTCGCCGCGTCGGAGAGCCCGAAGCGCTCGAGCAGCTCGTCGGCGCGCACGCGCGCCTCCTTGCGGGGCATGTGGTAGAGCTGGCCGACCATCTCGAGGTTCTCGAAGCCGGTCAGGTTCTCGTCGACGGCCGCGTACTGGCCCGCCAGGCCGATCTTCGCGCGCAGCGCCGCGGCGTCGCGCTTCACGTCCAGCCCGGCCACCCGCGCCGTCCCGCGGTCCTGCTCCAGCAGGGTGGCGAGGATCCGCACGGCGGTGGTCTTGCCGGCCCCGTTCGGCCCGAGCAGGCCGAGCACGGTGCCGGTCTTGGCGGAGAAGTCGACGCCGCAGAGGGCGCGGACCGAGCCGTACGACTTCTCGAGTCCCTCGACGACGATCGCGTCTTCAGTCATGCGACCCGAAGCTACTGGGGTACGGGCGTGATTTCGGTCGGGTTGCCCACACCCCCGCACGGCGGGCCGCCGACCTGGGGTAACACGGAGGTTGCACGGCTAACCTGTCCGCGCGGAATGACGACCTTTGCCGACCTGCGGCTGTCCGACGCCGTGCTCTCCGCCCTCCGCGACGTCGGCTACGACGCGCCGAGCCCGATCCAGGAGCAGGCGATCCCGTACCTGCTCGACGGCCGCGACGTGATCGGCCAGGCCCAGACGGGCACCGGCAAGACCGCCGCCTTCGGCCTGCCGATGATCGACTTCGTCGATCCCGACGACCCCGACACCCAGGCGCTCGTGCTCACGCCGACGCGCGAGCTGTGCATCCAGGTGACGCAGGCGCTGCGGACCTACGGCAAGCACCGCGGGATCGATCCCGTCGCCGTGTTCGGCGGCGCGCCGATCCGGACCCAGCAGGCGCAGCTCAAGCAGGGCGCGCAGGTCGTGGTCGGGACCGTCGGGCGCGTGCTCGACCTGCTCTCGCGCCACTCGCTCTCGCTGCTCTCGTGCCGCTACCTCGTGCTCGACGAGGCCGACGAGATGCTCGACCTCGGCTTCCTCGAGGACGTGGAGAAGATCCTCGGGCATGACGCCGAACGGCCGCCAGACGGCGCTGTTCAGCGCGACGATGCCGTCCGAGATCCGCGCGCTGGCCGAGCGCCACCTCTACGACCCGGTCACGGTCAAGGTCAAGGCCGCGACGCTGACGATCGACACCGTCGAGCAGTTCTTCGTCGAGACGAAGGCGGCCGACAAGAACGAGACGCTGGTGCGCGTGCTCGAGGCGGAGCGGCCCGCGCAGGCGATCGTCTTCGTCCGCACGAAGATCCGCTGCGACCAGCTCTACCGCACGCTGCGCGACCGCGGGATGAACGTCAAGGCGCTGCACGGCGACATGAGCCAGGGGCAGCGCGACGGCGTGATGATCTCGTTCAAGGACGAGCGCGTGAAGATCCTCGTCGCGACCGACGTCGCGGCGCGCGGGCTCGACATCTCGACGGTCACCCACATCATCAACTTCGACGTCCCGACCTCGCCGGACGTCTACGTGCACCGGATCGGCCGCACCGGCCGCGTCGGGCGCTCGGGGCGGGCGATCACGTTCGTCGAGCCGCGCCAGGCTGCGCGACCTCGAGGCGATCGAGCGGCACGCCAACACGAAGATCTCGCCGTGGGCCGAGGGCGCGCACGTCGCGCCGGCGAAGGTCGAGGAGCGGCGCCCGCGCCGGCACCGCAAGCCGCACGACGAGCCGGCGATCAACGGCGACGGCGCCTACCGCAAGCTGATCGTGTCCGGCGGCCGCGCCGCCGGGCTGGCCGAGGCCGACCTCATCTCCGCCGTCACCGCGACCGGGCTCGACGGCGAGGCGGTCCGCAACGTGCGCATGCTCGAGCGCTTCGCGCTGCTCGAGGTGCCGGCCGCCGACGCCGCCCGGGTGGCCGGCGCGGTCGACGGAACCGACGTCCGCGGCCACACGCTGCGGCTCGAACTCGCAAAGGGGTGAAGGGCTTGTCGACGATGACGATGACCACCAACAAGGGCGACATCGAGTTCGAGATGTTCGACGAGGACGCCCCGAAGACCGTGCAGAACATGCGCGACCTCGCGGGCCGCGGCTTCTACGACGGGCTCGCCTTCCACCGGATCATCTCCGACTTCATGATCCAGGGCGGCTGCCCGGACGGGAACGGCACCGGCGGCCCCGGCTACACGTTCGAGGACGAGTTCAACCAGCACAAGGTCGTCCGCGGCGCGCTCGCGATGGCGAACGCCGGCCCGAACACGAACGGCTCGCAGTTCTTCATCGTCACGGTCGACGCGGCGCCGTGGCTCGACGGCAAGCACACCGTGTTCGGCAAGGTGACCTCCGGCATGGACGTCGTGGACGCGCTCGAGGCGCTCCCGACCGACGGGCGCGACCGCCCGCGCGAGCCCGCGCTGATCGAGACGATCAGCTTCACCCAGCCGACGTCGTCGGCGGGCACGAGCAGCTAGCCTCGCCCCATGGCGACCGTCGACCGGCAGCCGGCGGTGGCTGCGGAAGGTATCCCCGTCGAGAACCCCGCGACCGGCGCGATCATCGCGACGGTCCCGTCGCTGTCCGCCGACCAGGTCGCGGCGCTCGTCGCGCGCGCCCGGGTCGGCGCAGCCCGGCTGGGAGGCGCTCGGCTTCGAGGGCCGCGCGAAGATCCTGCGCCGGATGCAGAAGTGGGTCGTCGACAACACCGACCGGATCGTCGCGACGATCGTCTCGGAGACGGGCAAGACGCACGACGACGCGCTGCTGAACGAGATCGTCTACGGCAGCGCCGCGTTCGGCTTCTGGGCCAAGCACGCCGCGGGCTACCTGGCCGACGAGAAGGTCCGCTCGGCGAACCCGCTCGTCGCCGGCCGCAAGCTGGTCGTGCGCTACCGGCCGCTCGGCGTGATCGGCGTCATCGGCCCGTGGAACTACCCGCTGACGAACTCGTTCGGCGACTGCATCCCCGCGCTCGCGGCGGGCAACGCGGTCGTGCTCAAGCCGTCCGAGGTCACGCCGCTCACCTCGCAGGTGCTCGCGGAGGGCATGCGCGCGTGCGGCCTGCCCGAGGACGTCCTGCTGATCGCCACCGGCGCCGGCGAGACCGGCGCCGCGCTGGTCGACGAGGCCGACATGATCATGTTCACGGGCTCGACGCGGACCGGCAAGCGGATCATGGAGCGCGCGGCCCGGACGCTCACGCCGGTGTCGCTCGAGCTCGGCGGCAAGGACCCGATGATCGTGCTCGCCGACGCGGACCTCGAGCGCGCGATCGAGCGCCGCGGCGTACTACTCGATGCAGAACGGCGGCCAGACCTGCATCTCGGTCGAGCGCGTCTACGTCGAGGCGCCGATCTACGACGCGTTCGTCGACGGGCTCGTGCGCAAGGTCGCCGCGCTGCGCCAGGGCGTCTCGTCCGGGCCGGGCAGCATGGACATCGGCGCGGTCACGTTCGGCCCGCAGCTCGAGGTCGTCGACCGCCACGTGCAGGAGGCGCGCGCCGCCGGCGCCCGCGCCCTGACCGGCGGCTCCGGCCACGACGACGAGCGGCCGGTTCTACGAGCCGACCGTGCTCGTCGACGTCGACCACACGATGGCGGCGATGACCGAGGAGACGTTCGGCCCCGTCGTCCCCGTGATGAAGGTCGCGGACGCCGACGAGGCCGTCCGGCTGGCGAACGACTCCGAGTACGGGCTCGCCGCGTCGGTCTGGACCAAGGACTCCCGCCGCGGCGAGGAGATCGCGCGCCGGATCGAGGCCGGCGCCGTGTGCGTCAACGACGCCCAGCTCAACTACCTCGCGCTCGAGCTGCCGATGGGCGGCTGGAAGGCGTCCGGGCTCGGCACGCGCCACGGCGCGGGCGGCATCCGCAAGTTCTGCCGCCAGCAGTCGCTGTTCGTCACGCGTTTCGCGCCGCCCGGCGGCGACCTGCAGTTCTACCCGTTCAGGGCCGGGCGGATGAAGCTCGTGCGGCGGCTGGTGCGGCTGCTGTACGGGCGCGGCCGCAGGGACTAGGCGGCCAGCGCGCGCATCTCGCTGCGCAGCCGCCGGCGGCCGCGGTGCTGCAGCCCGTGGACGGCGTCCTCCGAGCGGCCCATCCGCTCGGCGACCTCGCTCGGCGTCAGGCCGACGAGGAAGCGCAGCACGATGACGTCGCGCTGCTCGGCCGGCAGCGCGTCGAGCGCCAGCCGCAGGTCGGCCAGCGCCTCGCGCCCGCCGCCGGGCGCCACCTCGTCGGGCGAGTGCACGTGCTCGATCGGCACCGGCCGGCGCGCCCGCACGTGGTCGACCGCCGCGTTGTGGGCGACCCGCAGGATCCACGCCGAGAACGGGACGACCCGCGGCTCATAGCGCGCGAGCTGGGTCAGGAGCTTGGCGAAGATGTGCTGCGTGACGTCCTCGGCCTCCCACTCGTCGCGCACGATCGAGCAGACGTAGCCGTAGACGTTGTCCGCGTAGCGGAGGTACAGGTAGCGCAGCGCGTCGGCGTCGCCATCCTTGGCGCGCGCGACGGCTGCGATGACGAGCTGCTCGCCTCGCGGCGAGGTGTCCAGCTTGCGCCGACGCCGGAATTGACCGCGTCCGTGCCTGGCCTCGATCTGGTCCGCCTCGAGACGGATGACCTGGGCCGCTCCCGACATTGGACTGAACGTAGATAACCCCGGTCAACTCGGTGTTACCTGGCGCATCAAGCAAGCGTTAAACTCCATCCGTGGACACATGTACGGTTGGGCGTCCTTGACGCCCCTGGAACCCTCTGTCGCGTGCCCTTGACCCCCGAACCCCCGGTCATCGCCGCCCTTCCCGCGGTGGCGTGGGAGGAGGCGTTCGAGGTCATGCCCGAGGCGGCGCTGGTCCTCGCCGAGGACGGCCGGCTGCTCGCCGCCAACGCCGCCGGCCGGGCCCTGCTCGGCCGCCGCGCCCAGCCCGGGGCCGCCTGCTGCGCGCTCCTGGGCTGCCGCCAGGAGCTCTGCGTGAGCGCCCGCGCCCGCGCGGGTGAGAGCTTCCAGCACCACGTCGCGCTCGAGGACGGCGCGGAGGCGTGGGCCACGGCGGTCGCCGGTTCCGCCGGCCAGGTCGTGGTCACGCTCAACCGGCTCGCCGGGCCCGCCGGCCTCCCGCGCGAGGAGCTGCCGCCGCGGCTGCTCGTGCGCGCGCTCGGGCGCACGCGGATCGAGGCGGACGGCGAGGACCGCGGGATGGAGGAGTGGCTCGGCCACAAGCCCGGGCAGGTGCTCAAGTACCTCGTCTGCGAGCGCGGCCGGGTCGTCCCGCTCGAGGAGCTGCTCGAGGTCTTCTGGCCGCGCGCGGGGCGCGCCGGGGCCGCGAACGTCCGCCAGGCGATCCACACGCTGCGCGACCGGCTGGAGCCGGGCCGGCCCAAGCACCGCGCCTCGGGCTACGTGCTCGCGCGGCCCGGCGGCTACGAGCTGGCCCCCGGCCGCGTCGTGATCGACGCCGACGACTTCGAGGCGCAGGCGCGCACCGGGCTGGACGCGCTGGCCCGCGGCGACGGCCGCGCCGCCACGGCGCTCGCCGAGGCCGCCGCGGCCTACGGCGGCGCCTTCCTCGCCGACGAGCCGTACGCCGAGTGGGCGCTCGGGGAGCGCGCGCGGCTGCAGGATCTCGCCGTCCAGGCGCTGCGCGGCCTGGCGACGCTGACCGCCGCGGCGGGCGACGAGGACGCCGCCACCGAGCACCTCCAGCAGCTCGCCGAGCTCGAGCCGCTCGACATGGAGGCGCAGCGCGACCTGCTCGCGCTGATGCTGCGTCGCGGGCGCCACTCCGAGGCGCTCCGCCGCTACGAGCTCGTCCGCCGGCGCTACCGCCGCACCTTCGGCACCGACCCCGCGCTGACGCTCGAAGGTCTGTTGCCGCCCGGCAGCTGACGCGGCTTGCTCGCCGCGGTCCTCGCCCTCGCCTCCTCGGTCTCGTGGGGGCTCGCCGACTTCATGGGCGGCCTCCAGAGCCGCCGCCACGCGCTGCTCGCCGTGCTCGTCGTGTCGCAGACGGTCGCGCTGGCGTTCGTCGTGATCGCCGTGCTCGCCGGGGCCGACACCGGGCACGACGCGCGGGCGACGCTCTGGGCGGTCGGCGGCGCCTCGCTGGGCCTGTTCGCGCTCGTCGCCTTCTACCGCGCGCTCTCGATCGGCACGATGAGCGTCGTCGCGCCGATCTCGGCCACCGGGGTGGCGATCCCGGTGCTGACCGGCCTGCTCTCGGGCGAGCGCCCCGGCGCGCTCCAGCTCGCCGGGATCGCGCTGGCGGCGGGCGGCGTCGTGCTCGCGGCGCGCGAGCCGCCGGGCGAGGACGAGGCGAGCCGCCGCGCCGGCCGCGCCTCGATCCTGCTGGCGATCGTCGCGGCGATCGGGTTCGGCTCGTTCTTCGCCTCGGTCGACCGGGCCGAGGAGACCGCCGACGTCGCCTGGGTGCTGCTCGTCCAGCGCAGCGTCGACGTCGGGCTGCTGCTGGCGGCGTGCGCGATCGCGCGCCCGCACATCCCGCGCGCGCCCGCGGCGCTCGGCGCGATCGCGGCGATCGGCGTCTTCGACCTGTGGGCGAACCTGCTGTTCATCCTCGCCACCGGCCGCGGGCTGCTCAGCGTGGTCGGCGTGCTCGGGTCGCTCTACCCCGCGGTGACCGTCGTGCTGGCGCGCCTCGTGCTCGACGAGCGGCTCTCGCGGACGCAGGGCGCCGGGGTGCTCGTCACGCTGGTGGGGGTCATCGCGCTCGCCGCGGGCTAGCCTCGGGGAGCGGAACTTCGCCCGCCCTGCGCGGTTCCATGTCCGAGATGCGCCGACTCCTCCCCCTCATCGCCCTGCTGCTCGCGCTGCTCGCCGTGCCCGGCGCGGCGTCCGCCTCGCCCACGCAGGTCACGAGCTTCGAGGCGCCGGGCGCGCTGCTCAACGACGCCGAGCGCGAGTCGACGCTCGACGAGATCCAGCGTATGGGCGTCCCCCAGATCCGCCAGCTCGTCTACTGGGAGCAGTTCTCGGCGCAGCCGAACTCGAAGAAGGCCCCGAAGGTCGACACCGCGGACCCGAACCGGTACCCGGCCGGGACCTGGGACCTGCTCGACCGGCTCGTGGACTCGACCACGCGGCGCGGCATCAAGCTGCAGCTCACGCTCACCGGGCCGGTGCCGAAGTGGGCCACGAAGCGCAAGAAGGGGCATCTGAACGATCCCAGCCCGAAGCTGTTCGGCCGCTGGGTGCGCGCCGTCGTCGCGCGCTACGGCGACCCGCGTGAACCTGTGGTCGATCTGGAACGAGCCCAACCACCCGGACTTCCTCGGGCCGCAGTACAAGCACAAGCGGCCGCACACGCCGAAGGTCTACCGCAAGCTCTACGCGGCCGGCGAGCAGGCGATCCACGACACGCCCGGCAACGAGCGCGACGCCGTGCTGTTCGGCGAGACCGCCCCGATCGGCAACGAGCACGTCGTCTCGCCGCTCGCCTTCGTGCGCGGCGCGCTGTGCCTGAACAGCGAGTACAAGGCCAAGGGCTCCTGCAAGAAGCTGCGGATGGACGGCTACGCGCACCACGCCTACACGCGCAAGGTCGGCCCGACGTTCGTCTCCGAGGACCCCGACGAGGTCAGCATCGGCTCGCTGCGGCGCCTCACCAGCGCGCTCGACAAGGCCGCGCGCGCGGGGCGGATCGACGGCAACCGCGGGATCTACCTGACGGAGTACGGCGTCCAGAGCTACCCGGACAAGATCGCCGGCGTGACGCCGCGGCGCCAGGCCGAGTACCTGGCGATCTCCGAGCGGATGGCCTACGCCAACCCGCGCGTGAAGCTGTTCTCGCAGTACCTGATGAAGGACGACAAGCCGCGCAAGGGGAAGACGGCGCTCGAGCGCTTCTCCGGCTTCGAGACGGGCCTGCGCACGTACAAGGGCAAGCGGAAGCCCGCCTACAACGGCTTCATGCTCCCGCTCGCGGTGACCCAGTACGGCTCGAGCGACGTGCTCTGGGGCCGCGTCCGGCCGGCGGTCGGCGCGACCCAGGTCGAGATCCAGCGCAAGGTCGGCAAGCGCGGCTGGTCGCGCGTCACCGTGGCCAGCACGAACGGGGTCTACGGCCTCAAGACGAAGCACAAGGCCGGCGAGGTCTACCGGGCGCGCTGGACGCGCCCGGACGGCAGCGTCCTCACCGGCCCGAAGATCCGGCCCTACGACAACCAGCCTTAGCCGCGGGGGCCGCCTTACCAGGCGGTGAACCCTCGCCCGCAGCCCTTGTCCGGCGGCGCCGCCCGCGCCCACAATCGCAGTCATGGACAGCCGAGGCTCGGTGCTCGTCGTCGACGACGAGCCGACGATCACCGAGGTCGTGTCGCGCTACCTCGAGCGCGCCGGCTACGAGACGCGCACCGCGGCCGACGGCCCGGGCGCGCTCGCCGCGGCCGCCGCGCAGCGCCCGGACCTGGTCGTGCTCGACCTGATGCTGCCGGGGATCGACGGGCTCGAGGTCATGCGCCGGCTGCGCGAGCAGGGCGAGACCGGGCCGCGCGACCGGATCGCGGTGATCCTCCTCACCGCGCGCGGGGAGGAGTCCGACCGGGTGATCGGGCTGCGGCTCGGCGCCGACGACTACGTCGTCAAGCCGTTCTCGCCCGCGGAGCTCGTGGCGCGCGTCGACGCCGTGCTGCGGCGCGTCGACCCGGCGCCCGAGGTGGCGCCCCCGATCGAGCACGGCGACCTCGTCATCGACCCCGCCGCGCGGCGCGTGTTCGTCCGCGGCGAGGAGGTCGAGCTGACCCAGCGCGAGTTCGACCTGCTGCTGTTCCTCGCCCGCCACCCCGGGCAGGCGTTCACCCGCAACCAGCTGATGGACGCCGTCTGGCAGTACGCCTTCTACTCCGACACCTCGACGGTCACCGTCCACGTCCGCCGCCTGCGGGCGAAGATCGAGGCCGACCCGGCGCAGCCGAAGCACGTGCAGACCGTGTGGGGCGTCGGGTACCGGTACATGCCGTGAGCGGGCCGCTCCGCTCCGCGCTGCTCGTGCTCGCCGCCGCGCTCGCCGCCGGCGCGCTGATCGGCGTCGTCTACACCTGGGGCGACGCCGCGCTGACCGTCCTGCTGCTGCTCGTCCTCGGCGCGCCCGCGGTCGTCGCCGCGCACGTCGCCCGCGCGCGCCGCCGCCGGCTCGGCTCGCCGCGGCGCCAGATCGCGCTCGGGATCGCGATCGGGCTCGCCGAGCTCGCGGTCGTCGTCGGGGCGGGCGTGGCGCTGATGTTCGTCTCCGCCCACGACGCGCTCGTGATCGGCGCGGTGACGGCGTTCGCGCTCGTCGTCGCGATCCGCTCCGTGCAGCTCGTGAGCACCGGCGTGATGGACGACGCCGAGCGGATGCGGCGCGAGCTGATCGCCGCCGTCTCGCACGACCTGCGCACGCCGATCACCTCGCTGCGGCTCCTCACCGACGCGGTCGCCGACGACGTGGTCGACGAGGCGACGCGGCGCGACTACCTGCGCCAGATGAGCACCCACATCGACGCGCTCTCGGCGCTGATCGACGACCTGTTCGAGCTGTCGAAGCTCGAGGCGGGCGAGATCGCGTGGAGCCTCGAGCAGGTCCGGCTCGACGAGCTGGTCGGCGACACCGTCCACGCGATGCAGGTCCAGGCGGCCGCGAACCAGGTCGCGGTGCGCGCGGAGCTCGCGCCGGACCTGCGCATCGGCGCGCGCCGATCCCGAGCAGCTCCAGCGCGTGCTCTTCAACCTGATCCAGAACGCGATCCGGCACACGCCCGCGGACGGCTCGGTCGTCGTCCGCGCCGAGCCCGCCGGCGATGCCGTCGAGATCGAGGTCGCCGACACCGGGGGCGGGATCGCGCCCGCCGACCGCGAGCGCGTCTTCGAGCCGTTCTTCCGCGGCGGCGACGAGGCGGCGCGTCCGCCGGGCGGGACCGGCCTCGGGCTGGCGATCTCGCGGGCGATCGTCGAGGCGCACGGCGGGCGGATCTGGCTCGCCGACTCCCCGGCCGGGACGGCGGTGCGGTTCTCGCTGCCGTTAACAAGTTGAGCGGGCTACTACCCTGGCGTCGCGATGGCGCACCAGCAGCTCTGGCTCCTCCGTCACGGCGAGGCCGTGCCGCACGAGTCGAAGGACGACTTCGACCGTGAGCTGACCGCCCGGGGCGAGCGCCAGTCGCTCGCCGCCGGCGAGGCGCTGGCACGGCTCGGCCTCGAGTTCGCGGCCTGTTACACGAGCCCGCTCGTCCGCGCCGCCGGCACGGCGGCGCTCGCGTGCGAGCCGCTCAACGTCGTGCCCGAGGAGCGCGAGCCGCTCGGCAAGGGGTTCGGCGAGGACGTCGCGCGCGACCTGCTCGCCGAGCACGGCGACGGCGCGCGCATCCTCGTCGTCGGGCACAACCCGTCGTTCGCCCAGGTCGTGCAGGACCTCACCGGGGCGGTCGTCGACTTCAAGAAGGGCGGCGTCGCCGCCGTCCGCGTCACCGGCCCCGGCCGC
The DNA here is from genome assembly GCA_963724145.1 of uncultured Solirubrobacteraceae bacterium. GTDB lineage: Bacteria > Actinomycetota > Thermoleophilia > Solirubrobacterales > Solirubrobacteraceae > DASQMT01. Next base: position 23,086 of record CAVRTO010000034.1, on the reverse strand, counting down.
GGCGAGCTGCTCGCGCTGATGCGCCCGCGCGAGCTGGAGTCGATCGCGCTGGGCGCGGAGCCGGACTCCGACTCCTAGCCGAGCGCGGCGTCGACGACCGCGAGCGCCACCTCGGCGCGGCTGCGGAGCGACTCGGCGAGCACGAACTCGCCGGGGTTGTGGGCCTTGCCGCCGCGCGGGCCGAGCCCGTCGACGGTCAGCGGGATCGCGGCGGCGAGGTGGCTCGCGTCGCTGGCGCCGCCGCGCCGCACGCCGCTGACGACGCGGCCCAGCCCGACCGTCGCGCGCCGGAGCAGGTCCACCGTCGTCGCCTCCGCGTCCATCCCGGGCCAGAGCCGCGCGAGCTCCGGCTCGAGCGTGACCCCGCCGACGTCGGCGGGGATCGCGTCGAGCACCTCGATGATCGCCCGGTCGGCGTCCGCGCGCAGGTCGCAGATCAGCTCGCCGCGGCCGGGGACGACGTTGAACGCGTCGCCGGCGTGCAGCACGGTCGGGACCGCCGTCAGGCGGTCGGGGCCGTCGGGCGCGTGGCGCGCGGCGACGGCCTGCGCGGCGGTGGCGAGCGCGAGCAGCGCGTTGCGGCCGCGGTCGGGCGCCGAGCCCGAGTGCGCGGCCCGGCCGCGCGCGCGGACCTTGATCGTCCCGGCCGCCTTGCGGCGCACGACGACGCCCTCGGCGCCCTCGGCGGTGAGCTCCCCGGCCTCGAAGCAGAGGCAGGCGTCCCAGCCGGCGAAGCGGTCGACGTGGCCGAACGGGGCGGTCCGCCACTCCTCGTCGCAGACCAGCAGCAGCGCGGCCTCGGCGTAGTCGGCGGGCCGCGCGGCGAGCGCGCGCAGGGCGCCGAGCGCGAGCACCACGCCGCCCTTCATGTCGACCGCGCCGGAGCCGAGCAGCTGATCGCCGGCGCGCGTCAGCGGCTTGTGGTGCGGGTGCGCGATCACGGTGTCCATGTGGCCGAGCAGGAGGATCCGGCGGGCGCCGGTCCCGCGCAGCGTGGCCAGCAGGTCCGGCGCGTGGGCGGGCGAGGAGCACGGGATCCGCTCGACGCTCGCCGCGTCCGGCATGAGCGCGGCGCAGATCGCCGCGCACTCCTCCGCACCGTGGACGTCGCCGGACGGCGAGGAGATCGCGACGAGCGCTTCCAGCTCGCGCTCGGCGCGCCGCGCGATCGCGTCGGCCTCGCGCTGGATCCATGGGTGCATGCGCGGAGGGACTCTAGAGTTCGTGGCATGCCCGAGCTGCCGGAGATGGAGATCGCGGCCCGCCGGCTGGCCGCCGCGCTGCCCGGGCAGACGATCGAGTCGGCGCTCGCGCCCGGCATCAACGCGCTCAAGACGTTCGATCCTCCGCTGCACGCGCTCGAGGGCCGCGCGTTCACCGGCGTGGGGCGGCGCGGCAAGCTGCTCACGCTGGAGGTCGAGGGCGACCTGGTCGTGCTCGTCCACCTGATGTCCGCCGGCCGGATCCAGCTCCAGCCCAAGCGCGCCTCGCTGCGCGACAAGACGTCGCGGCTGCTGCTCCGGCTGCCCGGCGACCACGAGCTGCGGGTCCGCGAGTTCGGGACGAAGCAGCGCGCGTGGGTCAAGGTCCTGCGCGCGGACGAGCTCGACGGCGACGAGTCGCTGACCGGGCTCGGGCCCGAGGCGTGGCCCGACCCGCCGCCGCTGCGCGAGCTGCTCGACGCGCCGCGGCCGCTGCACACGCTGCTGCGCGACCAGCAGGTCATCACCGGGATCGGCCGGACGTGGGTCGACGAGATCCTCAACGTGGCGAAGCTGTCGCCGTTCAAGCGCGGCGACGACCTCGACGACGACGCGGCCGATGCGCTCCGCGCCGCCACGGTCTCCGAGCTCGGCCGCGTGATCGACGCCTACGAGGCGGCCGTCGAGCTCCCGCTGCCCGAGAAGTACCCGAAGCCGACGCGCATCCACGCCCACCAGGGCGAGCCGTGCCCGCAGTGCGGGACGGTCCTCGAGGCCGTCTTCTACGAGGACTACGTCATGACCTACTGCCCGCACGACCAGACCGAGGGCCGGGTCCTCAAGGACCGCCGGCTCTCGCGCCTGCTCAAGTAGGCGGCGGCTTGTAGTCGGGCCCGCGGAGCAGCAGGTTCCAGCGGACCCGCCACGAGCGCGCGGACCGCAGGTCGCGCCACAGCGCGCCGTACTCGTGGAACGCGACCTTGACGGGGTTGAACGTCCTGAGGTTCGTCGTCAGCCCGTACTGCACCCGCTCGCCCTCGGGCTCGAAGCTGCGGAACAGCCGGTCCCAGACGACGAGGATCCCGCCGTAGTTGCGGTCGAGGTACTGCTCGTTGGCGCCGTGGTGGACGCGGTGGTGCGACGGCGTGTTGAGCACCGCCTCGAGCGGCCGCGGCAGCCGCCCGACGCGCTCCGTGTGGAGGAAGAACTGGTAGATCAGGCTCCAGCTCTGGGCCAGCAGGACCATCCAGGGCGCGAAGCCGAGCAGCAGCAGCGGCAGCCAGAACGGCAGGTAGGTCATCGGCACCCAGGTCTGGCGCAGCGCGGTCGAGAGGTTGTAGTGCTGCGACGAGTGGTGGACGACGTGGCTCGCCCAGAACACGCGGCTCTCGTGGCTGACGCGGTGGAACCAGTAGTAGGCGAGGTCGTCGCCGAAGAACAGCAGCACCCACACCCACCAGTCGTCCGCGTCGAGGCGCAGCGGGGTGAGCTCGTAGAGCGCGGCGTAGACCGTCACCACCGCGAGCTTCCAGACCACGTTGACGACGACGTTGCCGCTCCCCATCAGCAGGCTCGTCCGCGTGTCCTCGAAGTCGTAGCCGACGAGCTCGTCCGCCTGCAGGTGCCGGTACGTCATCGCCTCGACGAGCAGCAGCAGGATGAAGAACGGGACCGCGTAGTAGAGGACCTCGGTCATGCCGGCACCGAGCGCTCGAGGAGGCCGGCGGCGAGCGCGCGGGCGCGCTCGGGCTCGCGCGTGGCGATCGCGCCCGCCAGCGCGCGGATCGCCTCGTCGTCGCCGAGCTCGGCGGCGACCTGCTGCGCGTCGAGGACCAGCACGTGCTGGCCGGCGTTCAGCGTGTTGAGCGCGAGCCGGTAGGCGACGTTCGCGGCGCCGTCGACGATCGCGTCCCACAGGCCCTCGTACTCGAGGTTGCGCGCGTCGGGGTCCGGTGCGGCGGCGAGCGCCTCGGCCCGGGCGACGATCTCGGCCCGCTGCGCGGCGCTCGCGCGCTCGGCGGCGCGGCGGGCGGCGTCGGCGCCGACGCAGGCGCGCAGCTCCATGCCGGCGCGCTCGACCTCCAGCTCGGGCGGGAGGTCGCCCTGCGCGGCGATCGCGAGCAGCAGGTCGAGCCCGCCCCCGTGGCGCCAGTCGCGCACGCGGGTCGCGCCGCCGTGGCTGATCTGGATCAGCCCCGCCTCCTGCAGCCGCTTGAGCGCTTCGCGGACCGCGTGGCGGCTGGCGCCGAGCTGCTCGGAGAGCCGCCGCTCGGACGGCACGGCGGCGCCGGGCGCGAGCTCGCCGGAGAGGATCTGGTCGCGCAGGCGCGTGTGGATGCGATCGGACAGGAGCACTGGTTGGACCAGTTGGGTCGACTGGTTGTACCAGATGGCCACGCCTGCGTGCCACCCGATCACGCGGTTCCCGGCACACTGCGCGGATGGCCCGGGATCACCGTCGTCCCCGCGAACGAGGCGAGCTGGGAGGACATCCGCGCCGGTGTTCGGGACCCGCGGCGATCCGGCGCGGTGCTGGTGCCAGCGCTACAAGATGGCGCCGGGCGAGTCGTGGGCCGGGGTCGGCGCCGACGAGCTCGCGCACCGCTTCCGCACGCAGACCGACTGGGGGGACGGCGCGCCCGGACGCGGCGGCGGCGGGCCTCGTCGCCTACCTCGACGGCGCGCCCGCCGGCTGGTGTGCGGTCGAGCCCCGCACGGCGTACCCGCGGCTGCTGCGCAACGCGCGCGTCCCGTGGGAGGGCCGCGACGAGGACAAGGACGACGACCGCGTCTGGGCGGTGACCTGCTTCGTGACCCGCACGCGCGGGTTCCGGCGCCGCGGGGTCAGCCGCGCGCTCGTGCGCGCCGCCGTCGACCACGCCCGGGCGCGCGGGCGCGCGGGCGCTGGAGGGCTACCCGATGATCAGCGCGGAGGGCGCGATCGTCGGCGAGCTCCACGTCGGTCTCCGCAGCGCGTTCGCCGCCGCCGGGTTCACCGAGGTCGCGCGCCCCGGACGGCGCCGCGTCGTGATGCGGATCGACTTCTAGGGCGCGCCGATGCGCAAGACTGGCGTGATGATCGAAGCAGGCACCACCGCACCCGACTTCACGCTGCCCGACCAGGACGGGAACCCCGTCTCGCTGTCCGACTTCCGCGGACGGCCGGTCGTCCTCTACTTCTACCCCAAGGCGGGCACCTCCGGCTGCACGACCCAGGCGTGCGGGATCCGCGACCACCGCGCGGACTACGAGCGCGCGGGCGCCGTCGTCCTCGGCGTCTCGCCGGACCCGGTCTCGCTCGTCAAGAAGTTCGCCGACGACGAGTCGCTCGACTTCCGGCTGCTGGCCGACGAGGACCACGCCGTCTGCGACACGTACGGCGTCTGGGCCGAGAAGTCGATGTACGGCCGCACGTACTGGGGCGCGTTGCGGGCGACGTTCATCATCGACCCCGAGGGAACGGTGGCGACCGTGTTCCCGAAGGTCTCGCCGAAGACGCACGACGAGGTCGTGCTCAAGGCGCTCGACGAGCTCGGCGCGGCGGCGTAGGCGAGCATGAGCGCCCCCGAGACCGGCTTCACGCGCGAGGAGGTGCGGCTCGCGCTGCGCAACCCCGGCATGCCGCTCGAGGGGCTGCGCCACGCGACCACCCCGGTCGGCATGCACTACGTGCTCGTGCACTTCGACATCCCGGAGGTCGACGCGGGCGGCTACGCGCTCACCGTCGACGGCCGGGTCGCGCGGCCGCTCGCGCTCGGGCTCGACGACCTGCGCGCCCGCCCCGCGGTGACGCAGCCGGTGATGATGGAGTGCGCGGGCTCGGGGCGCGCGCGGCTGACCCCGCGGCCGCAGTCGGCGCCGTGGCACGACGAGGCGATCGGCTGCGCCGAGTGGACCGGGACGCCGCTGGGCCCGATCCTCGAGGCGGCCGGGCTGCTCGACGACGCGGTCGAGGTCGTGTTCACCGGCCACGACCGCGGGATCGACCAGGGCGTGGAGCACGACTACCAGCGCAGCCTCACGGTCGAGGAGGCGCTGCGCGACGACGTGCTGCTCGCCTACGCGATGAACGGCGCGCCGCTGCCGGCCGCGCACGGCTTCCCGCTGCGGCTGATCGTGCCGGGCTGGTACGGGATGGCGTCGGTCAAGTGGCTGCGCTCGATCACCGCGGTCGCCGAGCCGTTCGAGGGCGTCCAGCAGACGCTCCTGTACAACTTCCGCCGCTCCGCCGACGAGCCCGGCGAGCGCGTGACGCGCCAGCGTCCGCGCTCGGTGATGGCGCCGCCCGGGATCCCGGAGTTCCTGTCGCGGGTCCGGCACGTGCGCCCCGGCCGCACGACCGTCCGCGGCCGCGCGTGGTCCGGCCACGGCGCGATCCGCCGCGTCGAGTTCAGCGCCGACGGCGGGGCGACGTGGAGCGACGCGCGGCTCGAGCCGGCGGCGTCGCCGCACGGCTGGGCGGCGTGGTCGTACGACTGGGACGCCGCGCCCGGCGAGCACGAGCTGTGCGTCCGGGCGACCGACGCGGCGGGCAACTCCCAGCCGCAGCACCCCGACGACGGCTGGAACATGAGCGGCTACGCGGTCAACGCCGTCCAGCGCGTCCCGGTCCGCGTCGCGGCCTAGAGCACGACCCGCGGCTCGGCGCCCGGGGCGATCAGCGCGAGCAGGGCGACGCCCTCCGCCTCGATCGCCGCGGCGGTCCCGCCCGGGTCGGTGCGCAGCGGTGTCAAGCGGTCGACCGTGAGCGTCGCGGCCGCACCGTCGAGCTCCGCGCGCCAGTACGCGCGGAAGAAGCCGTCGACGTAGAGCGTGCCGATCCAGGTCCCGGACGGCCACGGCTGCCCGGGACCCGCGGGCGACGCGATCCGCGCGCGGTCGGCGTGCGCGAGCACGACGTTGTCGTACTCGGGGAGGAAGCGCGGCGGCGCGGGCGTGTCCGGGTCGGGCAGCGCGCCGTCCTCGACGTCGAGCAGCTCGCGGCCCGCCGCGTCGCGGAACGCGCGCAGCCGCGGCCGCAGCCGCGCGAGCACCGCGCGCAGCCCGGTGAGGCCCGACCAGGTGCGCACGTCGGCGCTCGTGGCCGGGCCGAACGCCGCGAGGTAGCGCAGGACCCAGGCGTCGACCGACGGCTCGGGGTCGAGCGGCGCGCCCAGCCACTCCTCGGTGCGCGCCCAGCGCGCCGCGCCGCTCCGGCCCCAGAGCCCGCGCGGCGTCGCCTGCACGAGCGCGCTGTTGAACGTCACCGCCTGGGCGAGCGCGTTCGTGTCGACCCGCGGCCAGCGCGCGGCGAGCTCCGGCGCGAGCTCGGCCCGCGAGCGCGGCTCCCCGGTGAGCAGCGAGCGGCCGAGCGCAGCGACGTCCTCGGTCGCGACGTCGCCGAGCAGCCGCCGGAACTGGCCGCGGAACACCCGCGCCAGCACGTCGCCGGTCAGCGGCTGCAGCGCGCGCAGGTCGTCGGCGGTGTGGAGGTGGATCGTCGCGCGCAGCGTCTGCGCCCGCGCGAGCGCCCGTGCCTCGAGCAGGTCGCTCAGCTCCGCGGGGCGGAAGCCGGCGATCCGCGCCCAGAGCGCGACGTAGGGGTTCGAGGGGACCTGCGCCTGGAGCCCGCACAGCCGCGCGACGACGTCCGGCACGGGCGCCGCGGTCCGCTCCAGCAGTCCCTGGCGGGCCAGCAGCGCGCGGTTGAGCGCGCGCGGGCCGAGCGTCTCCCCGGTCAGTCCTCCCCCCACCAGCCGGGGATCATCTCGGCGTCCTTGTTCTCCGTGTTCGGCGCGCCGAAGGCGATCAGCTCGGCGCCGTCCGGGCCGGCCTCGACGTTGCGCTTCGTCCCCGCCGGGATCCGCACCGCGTCGAGCCGCTCCAGCGCGAGCTCCTCGTCGTCGAGCGCGAGCGTGGCGGCGCCGGAGATCACCACGTAGACCTCCTCCTGCTCGGAGTGCTCGTGGCCGAACGGGAAGCGGAAGCCGGGCGCGAGCTTGAAGTAGCTCACCCCGGACCGCTCGAGCTCGAGCGGGACGCGCGCGAAGTGCGACTCGACGCCCTCGAGGTCGAACTTGGGCGCCATGTCCTCGACGTCCCGGGAGAGGTTGAGCTTCGTGAAGGCGGCCATGGCCGGGGTATGCCCGCTCAGTCGTCCTCGAGCACCTGGATGCCGAGCGCGGTCGCGAGCGCGCCGGCGAGCCCGACGATGTCGGGCCACGGCAGCGCGGCCCCGCGCAGCCCGTCGGCCCCGCTGATGCCCTCGAGCGTGCAGCCGCGCAGCTCGGAGGCGTCGAAGCGCGCGCCGGCGAACGTCGCGCCGCCGAGGTCGCAGCGCTCGAACCGGACGTCGCGGCCGCGGGCGGCCGCGAAGTCGGCCTCGCGCAGGTCGCAGCCCTCGAACCGCACGCGCTGCATCCGCAGGTGGCGGAACCCGGCGAGGTCGAGCCGGCAGTCGCGGAACGTCACGTCCTCGAGCGAGCCCTCGGCCCAGGTCAGCCCGCTCAGCCGGCAGGCCTCGAGCGCGACCCGCGAGACGATCGCGTCCTGCAGCAGCGCGCCGGCGAGCGAGCAGCGCTCGAGCACGGCGTCGGTCAGCTCCGGCCGCGACCAGCCGCGCGCCGACGAGCTCGCAGGCGGTCAGCCGCGCCCGCGCGAGCTCGAGCCCGCGCGCGCTCAGCTCCGGCGCCTCGACGCCGTCGAGCGCGACCTCGTCCAGCCGCGCCCCGTCGCCGAGCCCCGGGTCGGCGAGCGGCTCGAGCACGTCCGGCAGCCGCGGCGCGAGCGGCGTCCTCACCGCGGGAAGTCGTCGCGGTCGCGGACCGCGTCGAAGTCGCCGTCCTGCGCGGCACGCTCGCGGAACTCCGGCCGGATCGCGATCGCCGCCTTGAGGTGCTCCAGCGCGTCGTCGCCGTCCTCCGTCAGCGCCTCGAGGCACGCGAGGTCGTAGAGCGTGGAGGCGTCCTCCGGCCGCTCGGCGCTCGCGGCGCGCAGGATCGCCACGGCCTCGCCCGGCTCGCCGCCCTCGTAGAGGCCGCGGGCGCGGAAGCGCGCCTCCCAGCCGGAGACCGCGTAGGGCGCGGCCGGGTCGCCGCCGACGGCCAGCACCAGCGTGCCGGGCGCATCGCCGACCGCGTGCCGGCGCGTGGTCGGATCGGGGAGGAAGACCAGGCTCCCCGCGTCGACCAGCACCTCCTCGCCGTCGATCTCGAACCGCGCGCGCCCCTGCAGCACCACGTAGAGCTCCTGGTGGCCGCCGGACTCGTCGCCCTCGACGTGGTCCTCGATCAGCTCGTCGCCGGCGGCGGCGGCCGAATACGCGTTCAAGCCGAAGCCGCGGACGTCGAGCGCATGCCGCAGCGGATGCCACGTCAGGCCCTCGACGGACAGCGGGCCGACGTCGGTGATGCGCAGGGTGCGGTAGGCCATCGCGGGAGCCTACGGCGGCCGCGTCTCCTACGCTTGGGAGTGGTGCCCCTCGCCTCGATCGGAAGCTCCTTCTCCTCCTTCTTCGATGCGGTCGGCGAGTTCTTCTCGAACCTCGCGCAGGTCAACTGGCTGGCGCTGCTGCTGGGGATGGCGATCTTCATCGGCTACCTCAGCCTGCGCGCGCTGGCGTCGTTCAACATCCTCCGCGCGGCGTATCCGGACGAGGAGATCCGCTACACGAACATCTGGGGCGCGTACCTCGCCGGCTACGGGTTCAACTCGGTCGTCCCGGCCCGCGGCGGCGACGTCGTGCGGCTGTTCCTGACCAAGACCTCGGTGCCGAACTCGAGCTACCCGGCGGTCGCGTCGTCGTTCTTCGTCGAGCAGATCTTCGACCTGACGATGGCGATCCCGATCCTGCTCTTCGCGTTCACCCAGGGCGCGTTCCCCAAGCCGCCGGACTTCTCGAAGCTGCCGGCCTTCGACCTCGCGTTCTTCGCGTCGCATCCGCGCTTCACGTTGTTCGTGCTGACGGTGCTGGCGATCGCCGCGCTCGCGGCCTTCGCGCTGCTGTCGGCCCGCGTGCGGCGGTTCTGGGACCGCGTGCGCCAGGGCGTGACGATCCTGCACGACCGGCGCCGCTACTTCCGCGAGGTCTGGCTCGTCCAGCTCGCCGCCTGGGGCCTGCGCTTCACGGCCTTCTGGTGCCTGCTCACCGCGTTCAACGTCGGCGGCTCGGTCAAGAACGTGCTGCTCGTGCTCGGCGTCAACGCGGTCGCCGCGCTCGTGCCGTTCACGCCCGGCGGCGCCGGCGTGCAGCAGGCGCTCCTGGTCAAGGTGTTCGCCGGGACCGCGACCGGCGCGACGATCGCCGCCTACTCGGTCGGACAGCAGATCGCGATCGCGGCGACCACGTTCGCCTGCGGGTTCGCGGCGATCGTGTTCATCTTCCGCTTCCGCTCGTTCAAGGAGGTGATCGCGGCGGGGAAGGAGGCTAGGACAGCCCCTGCCGAGCCTCGCGCACCAGCGTGACGGCCTCGGGGAAGACCGTCGCCATGACCTGGCGGATCTGCTGCGCCTGCTGCTCGGTCGTGCCCTGGATGTTCACGCGGTTGATGGCGGCGACGGTCATGTCGACCGCGAGCTTGATCGCGTTGTCGGCCCAGGCGATCGACTGCGACTCCTGCATCTGCTCGGCCATCTCCTGCAGCCGCTTCTGGAAGTCGGGGTCCTGAAAGAAGCCAAATCCCTCCATGCCTCCGATGGTACCCGACCGCCGGCCCCGGCCCGGGCGGCGTCCGCCCGGCTACGATTCACGCCCTCGTGGCAGTTGAGGAGAACGTCGAAGAGCAGCTCGCCTGGGAGGCGCGGCAGCGCAACGCCGCCGCCGTCGCCGCGGCGATCGCCGCGCTGTTCACGTTCGTCGGGACGGTCTGGCGCGGCCTGCTCCTCTCCGATCTGCCGCGCCACGGCGTGCTGGAGGCGCTCACGCGCGCGGAGCAGCCCGGCCCGGTCGGCCAGCTGCAGTCGCTGCGGATCGACACGTTCCAGTACTACGACGACCGCGCGCTCGCGGTCGTCGTCTCGAGCGTCGTCGTCGCGATCGGCTACCTCGCGCTCGGCTGGGCGCTGACCTACCTGGCGAGCGCGGTCCGCGCCCGCCGGCCCGGCCTGCCGCGCCCGATCGTCTGGCTGCCGCTCGCCGGCGCCGCCCTCCAGGCGATCTCGACGCTGCTGTCCTCGATCGGGACCACGTTCGCGATCAGCGACTTCCTCGACGGCGACCGCACCGTCGACGCGGCGTCGGACATCACGTCGAGCGGGCTCGGGCTGTTCGCCCAGCTGCTCGGGCTGCCCGGGGCGCTCGCGCTCGCGCTCGCGATCGTGTTCGTCTCGCTCAACGCGATGCGGGTCGGCCTGCTCACCCGGTTCATGGGCGTGCTCGGCATCATCACCGGCGTGCTGCAGATCCTGCCGTTCGGCGGGCCGCTGCCGGTCGTCCAGTGCTTCTGGATGCTGATGCTCTCGATCCTCTTCCTCGGCCGCTGGCCGAGCGGCAACCCGCCCGCGTGGCGCACCGGCAAGGCCGAGCCGTGGCCGTCCTCGGCCGAGCTGCGCGAGCAGCGCAAGAAGGCGGCGGCCGAGGCGCGCGGCGAGGTCTACGAGCCGCCGCCCACGACGCCCGAGGAGCCCGCGCCGGAGCCCGTCGGCGCGGGTTCGTCGCCGCCCGCGCGGAAGCGCAAGCGCAAGCGCAAGTAGCGCTCGTCACGTTCACACCCGCGCAAGTCGGGTATGTCGCGTCCGACACCCTGTCGTAGCTCTTTGAGAGGAGAGGAGTCGGACATGGCATCGCAGACGCCGGTCGACTGGGAGGCGATCGAGCGCTCGCCCGAGTTCCAGGAACTCGTGCACAAGCGCCGCAGCTTCGTCATCCCGTGCACGGTCTTCTTCCTGACCTGGTACCTGGGCTTCATCGTGCTCTGCGCGTATGCGCCGGACTTCATGGGCGAGCGCGTGTACCAGGGCCTGACGGTCGGGTACTGCCTCGCGCTCACGCAGTTCGTGATGGTCTTCGTGCTGGGCATCTGGTACCTGCGCAAGGCGGACGACGTGTTCGATCCGCTGGCCGAGCAGGCGATCGCCGCCTACGCGGACGAGGACGGCCATCCGGGGCGCTTCCAGCGTGAGCCCGCCCCGGCCGCGACCGAGGGGGAGGTGCAGCGATGACCGTCTTCGCCGCCGACGTCAACCTCGAGGCGGTCGTGATCTTCGCGATCGTCCTCTCCATCACCCTGGGCGTCACGTACTGGGCGTCCAAGCGCATGACCGGCGCGACCACGTTCTACGCCGCCGGCCGCCAGATCACCGGCCCGCAGAACGGCCTCGCGATCTCCGGCGACTACCTGTCGGCCGCGTCGTTCCTGGGCATCGCCGGCCTGATCTTCCTGTACGGCTTCGACGGGTTCCTGTACTCGATCGGATTCCTTGTCGCCTTCCTGACCGTGATGTTCCTGCTGGCGGAGCGGATGCGGAACTCCGGCAAGTTCACGATCGCGGACGTGCTCGCGTTCCGGCTGCGGCAGCGGCCCGCCCGCAGCGCGGCGGCGCTCGGCACGCTGTCGGTCGTCGCCTTCTACCTGATCGCGCAGATGGTCGGCGCGGGCGTGCTGATCCAGGCGCTCGTCGGGATCGATTTCAGCCTCGCGGTGATCCTCACGGGGCTGTTCATGCTCTGCTACGTGATCTTCGGCGGCATGCTCGCCACCACGTGGGTGCAGATCATCAAGGCCGTGCTGCTGATGATCGGCATCGTCGTGATGTCGGCGTTCGTGCTGGAGCGCGTCGGCTGGAACCCGATCGAGCTGTTCAACAAGGCGGAGGCGAACACGACCGCCGAGTCGACGTTCTCGCTCGGGCCGGGGACCTACCTCGCGTCGCCGATCGACACCGTCTCGCTCGGGCTCGCGCTCGTGCTCGGGACGGCCGGCCTGCCGCACATCCTGATGCGGTTCTTCACGGTGCCGGACGCCAAGGCCGCGCGCGGCTCGGTCGTCTGGGCGATGTTCATCATCGGCTTCTTCTACCTGCTGACGACGTTCATCGGCTTCGGCGCGCGCGCCGTGCTGGGCGAGGGCGGCGTGGCGGCGGCCGGCACCGGCGGCAACCTCGCCGCGCCGACCCTGGCCGCCGAGCTCGGCGGCGGGGAGGGGACGTTCGGCGGCGACCTGTTCCTCGCCGTGATCGCGGGCGTCGCCTTCGCGACGATCCTCGCGGTCGTCGCGGGGCTCGTGCTGTCGGCGTCGGGCGCGGTCGCGCACGACATCTGGTCGAGCATCGTCCGCAAGGGCCGCGACTCCGAGAAGGAGGAGGTCGTCGTCGCCCGCATCGCGGCCGCATCGATCGGCCTGATCGCGATCGCGATCGCCGTGATCGGCGGCGAGGGCCTGAACGTCTCGTTCATGGTCGGCCTCGCGTTCGCGATCGCCGCGAGCGCGAACTTCCCGGCGCTGCTGCTCGCGCTCACCTGGCGGCGGTTCAACACGACCGGGGCGGTGACCGGCGTGGTCGTCGGCGTCGTCTCGGCGATCGGGCTGATCGTCCTGTCGCCGAACGTGTGGCCGGGCGCGGCGACCGACACGGGCACGCCGCTGCCGTTCACGCTGGCCAACCCGGGGATCATCTCGATCCCGCTCGGATTCCTGGGCTGCTGGCTCGGGACGATGCTCTCGACCGAGAAGGCGACGGAGCATTCGTACCACGAGCTGTACGTCCGCTCCGAGACCGGGCTGGGGGCCGAGAAGGCGCTGGCCGGGCACTAGAGTCCGGAAGGGAGACCCGCACAGGAGAGGACGCACATGGCGGACGGCGCGACGCTCGACCAGGAACTGGGCCAGCTGCTCGAACAGGAGACCTTCCCGCCCCCGGACGCGTTCCGGGAGCACGCGCTCGTCTCGGACCCCTCGATCTACGAGACGGCCGAGGCGGACCCGGAGGGCTTCTGGGCCGAGCGGGCCGGCGATCTCCATTGGTTCGAGCCCTGGGAGCAGGTGCTCGACTGGTCGAACCCGCCGTTCGCCAAGTGGTTCGTGGGCGGGAAGCTGAACGTCTCCTACAACTGCCTCGACCGCCACGTGGAGGCCGGCCGGGGCGACCGCGTCGCCTATCACTGGCGCGGGGAGGAGGGCGAGGAGCGCGACGTCACCTACGCGGAGCTGCTGGCCGACGTCCAGCGCTTCGCGAACGCGCTCAAGGACCGCGGGATCGGGCCGGGCGACGTCGTCGGGATCTTCCTGCCGATGATCCCGCAGGTGGCGGTGGCGATGCTCGCCTGCGCGCGCATCGGCGCCGTCCACAACGTGGTCTTCGGCGGCTTCTCGCCGGAGTCGGTGCGCGAGCGGATGGAGTTCTCCGACGCGAAGGCGCTGATCACCGTCGACGGCGCCCGCCGCAAGGGGCGGACCGCCCCGATCAAGGCGGCGGTCGACGAGGTCATGCCGGACCTCCCGTGCATCGTCGTCCGCCACACCGGGATCGACGCGCCGATGGCGGACAAGGACGCGTGGTTCGACGAGCTGATGGAGGCGGCCGGCGCCGAGTGCCCGGCCGAGCCGCTCGACGCCGAGCATCCGCTGTTCATCCTCTACACCTCCGGCTCGACCGCGAAGCCGAAGGGGATCCTCCACACGACGGGCGGCTACCTGACGCACGTCGCCTACACCCACAAGGCGGTCTTCGACCTCAAGCCGGAGGAGGACGTCTACTGGTGCTCGGCCGACGTCGGCTGGGTCACCGGGCACTCCTACATCGTCTACGGGCCGCTCGCGAACGGCGCGACGTCCGTGATGTACGAGGGCGCGCCCGACTATCCCGACAAGGACATCTGGTGGGACCTGTGCGCGCGCTACGGCGTGACGATCTTCTACACGGCGCCGACGGCGATCCGCGCCTGCATGAAGTGGGGCGCCGAGTACCCGGAGCGCCACGACCTGTCGAAGCTGCGCCTGCTCGGCACGGTCGGCGAGCCGATCAACCCGAAGGCGTGGCTCTGGTACCACAAGGTGATCGGCGGCGAGCGCTGCCCGATCGTCGACACCTGGTGGCAGACCGAGACCGGCGGGATCATGATCACGACGCTGCCGGGCGTGCTCGACACGAAGCCCGGCTCGGCCGGCCGGCCGCTGCCCGGGGTCAAGGCGGGCGTGGTCGACGACGACCGCGAGGACGCCGGCACCGAGCAGGGCTTCCTCACCCTCGACCGGCCCTGGCCGGGGATGCTGCGGACGCTCTACCGGGAGGACGACCGCTTCATCGAGACGTACTGGTCGAAGTTCGGCAAGGAGACCTACACGGTCGGCGACGCGGCCCGGCGCGACGAGGACGGCTACTTCTGGATCATCGGGCGGATCGACGACGTGCTCAACGTCTCGGGCCACCGGATGAGCACCGCCGAGATCGAGTCGGCGATCGTCTCCTACTCGCGCGTGGCCGAGGCGGCGGTGATCGGCCAGGCCGACGAGGACTCGGGCCAGTCCGTGACGGCGTTCGTGACGCTCGAGGGCGGCGGCGACGGCTCGGACGAGCTGATCGGCGACATCCGCGAGCACGTCGCGAAGCGGATCGGCAAGCTCGCGCGGCCGAAGCGGATCATCTGGGCCGACGACCTGCCCAAGACCCGCTCGGGCAAGATCATGCGCCGGCTGCTGCGCGACATCGCGGAGGGCCGGGAGCTCGGCGACGTCACCACGCTGCGCGACCCGGACGTGATGGCGCAGCTCGGCGACAAGGTCAAGGAGCGCCAGGCGCAGGGCGAGGAGTAGCGCGCTCAGCGGCGGCGCGGCACGTGGACCGTGCGGCGGATGACGCGGCGGTTGCCCGCCGCGTCGGTCAGCACGAGCGTCAGCTGCGCGCCGCCCGCCCGCGTGCCCGTCTCGATCGGCAGCCGGAGCGTGCGCTTGCCGGCGCGCAGGGACCGGCTGCGGCGCGCGAGCGTGCGGCCGTCGCGCGACAGCCGCGCGCGGACGGTCAGCGGCTCGCCGGCGCGCAGCCGGACGCGGACGTCCCGGCCGGCGCCGGTGCGGCGGGCGCGCAGCGAGAGGAGGGTGGCGGCGATCGCGGTGTCCGCGTCGTCGCCGTCGCCGCTGCCGGTCCCGCCGCCGGCGACGCCGACCGAGAAGTCCGCGCGGTAGCCGCCCGCGCCGTCCGACGTGGGACGGAGCAGCAGCGAGCTGCCGTCCGTCCCGTAGATGCCGTCGCCGGTGTCGAGCGTGTCCGCGGTCCCGCGGCCGCTGTAGGGCGCGCTCGCGAACACCTGCGCGTTCATCGCGTCGGTGAAGAACAGCTGTGAGGTGAACTCGAGGCCGCCCGCGCGGACCTTGAAGTGGATGTGCACCGCCCGGCCGCGGTACCAGCCCGGCCAGATCGTCCGGAACGTCACCTTCCCGTCGCCGTCGGTGACCTGGTACCCGCGCAGCCAGGTCTGCCCGGTGGTGCCGTTCTGGGCGACGTCGGAGTACTCGCCGGCGGCGTTCGCGTGCCAGACGTCGACCTGCGCGCCGGCGACCGGCGCGCAGTCGGCGGTCGCGTCGAACACGTACATCGTGAGCGCCAGCGGGGTGCCGGGCTGCAGCCCCGACCCGTCCTTGCTCGCGCGGATGTCGGAGCGGTTCAGCGCCTCGTCGACGAAGTACGGCCCCTCGGTCTTCTCGGGGGTCATGACGCACGTCGCGGACGCCGCCTCGGCGACGTCGCCGCCGGCGCCGCCGCGCAGCGGCCCGGCGAACAGGAGGGCGACGCCGCCGGCGCCCGCGGCGAGCGCCTGGCGGCGGGTGAGGGGGAGGTCGGAGGAGGGCATGGCCCCAGTGTCCGCGCGCTCCCTGGGAGCCGCCTGAGCGTCCGGTGGGAGCTCGCTCAGGACGGCCCGAGCCGGGCGAACGCGCGCCGCACCCGCCGGGGCGCGCGGCCGCGGACGACCGTCCGCGTCCTGCGCCGCGCCAGCGGCTCGAACTCGACCGTGACGCGGTCGTGGTCCTTGATCAGCAGGCACAGCAGGCCCGGGAACGGGATCAGGATGCAGGGGATCGCGACCCAGCCCGGGCGGTAGGCGTAGTCGAACACCAGCCGCGAGTCGTCGCGCTCCACGAGCTCGTAGCCGCCGTGTGCGAGCGCGGGCGCCATCGTCGCGAGCGCGTGCTCCAGCACCTTGCCGGGCCGCACCGGGTGCTCGAAGACGTAGGTGAACGGGCGCCGGCCGAGCCCGCCCGGGTCGGTGGCCACCGGCGCCGGCGCGCGCGCGCCGCGGGCGCGCGCTCGCGCGGCAGGTCGGCGAGCAGCGCGTCGAGCTCGCCCACGGTCGTCGCGGCGAAGGCCGCGGCGCTGCGCTCGTCGAGCTCCTCGACGGTCAGCCGCCCCGCGAGCGAGTGCTCGCGCAGCCGCCCCACGGCCCGTTCCCGGTCGGCGTCGGAGGCACGCAGCTCCGGCGAGCCCGTCATCCACCCCCGGCCATGAACGCGTGCAGGTGCTTGCGCGCGCGCCGGCGCACGGCGGCGCGGACGACCTTCAACGTGCCCGGGATCCGCGCGCGGACCCCGAGCGCCTGCCACGCCCAGCTGTGGAAGCTGAACGAGTCGGCGTGCTCGGCGATCCTGCCGTCGGCGAAGCGGAAGGCCGCGAACACCGTCGTTGACCACCTGGCGGTCGGTCTCGGGGAAGACGTAGCGCGCGCGCCAGCGCGCGGTGCCCCAGTCGCCGTGGTCGGCGTAGTCGAGCAGCTCGACCTCCAGCTCGCGCGCCTCGGCGGTGAGCATCCGCCACATCGCGCCCGGCTCCTCGCCGCGCAGCTTCTTGAACACCGGGTCGTCGAAGCGGGCGCCCGGCGCGTAGCAGGCGGCCATCGCGGCGCCGTCGGCGCGCCCGAAGGCGGCGTAGAACTCCTCGATCAGCGCCTGGCTCATCGGCGGTCAGGATGTCAAGCTCGCGGGTACAGGTCCAGCAGGCCAGGAGAGGAGAGTCGTGGGCCGTCCCACCAGCTACGAGGAAGCTCTCGCCCAGCACCGCTGGGAGGTGCCGGAGCGCTACAACATCGCCGCCGACGTCTGCGACAAGCATCCGGCGGACAAGCTCGCGATGATCCACGAGGACTTCCGCGGCAGCGTCCGCGAGGTCTCGTGGGGCGAGCTGCAGGCCGCGTCGAACCGCTTCGCGCACGTGCTGCGCGCGCACGGCGTCGAGAAGGGCGATCGCGTCGCGATGCTGCTCCCGCCGACGCCCGAGACCGCGGCGGCGTTCTTCGCCACGTTCAAGTGCGGGGCGATCCTGCTCTCGATGTCGGTGCTCTACGGCGACGAGGGGATCCGGCACCGGGTCTCGGACTCCGGCGCGAAGGTGCTCGTCACCGACCGGGCGAACGCGGATCGCGTCGACCCGGCGCTCGTCCAGGACGTGCTGCTGATCGAGGACTTCCCGTCGGAGGGGGACGACCGCTTCGAGGCCGAGGACACGCTCGCCGACGACCCCGCCCAGCTCTACTACTCCTCCGGCACCACCGGGCTGGCGAAGGGCATCCTGCACGCGCACCGCTACCTGCTCGCGCACGAGGAGTTCGTCTACTGCCACGACGTGCAGGACGGCGAGCTGTTCCACGGCATGGGCGAGTGGGCGTGGGCCGCCGGCATCGCGCCGCTGTTCGGGCCGTGGCGGTACGGCGCCGTCCAGCTCGTCTACCAGCGCGAGGGCGGCTTCGACCCGCACAAGCAGCTCGACGTGCTCTCGCGCCACGGCGCGACGAACGTCTTCACGACGCCGACGGCGATGCGCTCGATGATGGGGATCACCGACGCCGCGTCCCGCTATCCGCAGCGGTTCCGCGTCGTGTGCAGCGCGGGCGAGCCGCTGAACCCGGAGGCGATCCGCTGGTTCCGCGAGCAGTACGGGCTGACGGTGCTCGACTACTACGGGCTCACGGAGTCCTATCCGCTCGTGGCCAACTACCCGTTCATGGACGTCCGCGAGGGCTCGATGGGGCGGCCGATGCCGGGCTGGGAGGTCGCGATCCTCGACGAGGACGAGCGGCCGGTCCCGCAGGGCGAGCGCGGCGAGATCTGCCTGCGCGCGCGGATCGAACCCGCACTACCCGCTCGGCTACTGGAACAACGAGGAGGCGAGCGCCGAGACGTTCGGCGGCGACTGGTTCCACACGAAGGACGCCGCCCGCTTCGACGCCGACGGCTACGTCTGGTACGAGGGCCGCGCGGACGACGTGATCATCGCCGCGGGCTACCGGATCGGCCCGTTCGAGGTCGAGTCCGCGTGCCTCGAGCACCCGGCGGTGGCCGAGGCGGCGGCGGTCGCGGCCCCGGACGAGCGGCGCGGCAACGTCGTCAAGGCGTTCATCGTGGTCGCCGAGGGGGTCGAGCCGTCCGACGCGGTGGCGGACGAGATCAAGGCGTTCGTCCGCGGCCGCCTGGGCGCCCACGCCTACCCGCGCCGGATCGAGTTCACCGACGGCCTGCCGAAGACGCTGACCGGCAAGATCCGCCGGATCGAGCTGCGCCAGCAGGAGCTGGACAAGCTGAGCGCCTCGCCGTGATCTAAGCCGCGGATGAGCGTCGGCCGGCCGGCGCCCGCGGCGTGCCATCCTTGGCTGGGTGCAGGAGAGCACGCCCCGGACGCCGCAGCGACGCCCGCCCGCGCTGCTGCCTGCCTCCGCGGCCCGGCTGGGCGGGTTCGCGGCGCTCGCGCTGCTCGGCGCGTCGCAGTGGCAGCGGATGGTCGTCGGCCTCTCGTGGGGCCACGCGCTGCTCTGGGTGCTGGTCGCGGTCGCCGCCGCGGTGGGGATCCTGTGGGCGGACTCGCGCCGCCGCTTCCGTGGCGCGCTGACGCTCGGCGTGACGGTCGCGGCGCTCGTCGCCGCCTATGCCGCCTCGGGGCTCTCGCTGGCGCTGCTCAAGCCGCGCCGGCTGGACGAGCTCGGCGCCGGGCTCTCGCACGGGACGGAGTCGCTGGCGAGCGTCCAGATGCCCTACCGCGGCGCGGACCCGTGGCCGAGCCTCACGCTCCAGCTGCTCGGCGCGCTGCTCTGCGTGCTCGCCGCCCTGCTGGCGTTCTGGCCGCGGGGCAACGGGTCGCGCGGCTACCAGTTCCTCGCGCTCGCGCTGCTGCTCGTGCTCGTCGCCGCGCCGGTCGTCTCGATCGGCGGGACGCGGCCGGTGGTGCTCGGCCTCGTGCTGACCGCGCTGACCGTCTGCTTCCTCTGGCTCGAGCGGCTGCCGCTGCAGCCGGGGCTGGGGATCGCGGCGATGCTGGCACTGGCGCTGGCCGGCGCGCTGCCGCTGGCGAGCGCGGCGAACGGCGAGCAGCCGTGGTTCGACTACAAGGCGTTCGCCGAGAGCCTCGGCCCCGACGACCCGGTCCAGTTCAACTGGAACCACACCTACGGCGACATCACCTGGCCGCGCGACGGCGCCGAGGTGCTGCGCGTCGACACCCGCCGGCCGTCGTACTGGAAGGTCGCCGACCTCGACGACTTCGACGGCGAGGCGTGGATCGACACCGGCAGCGAGCGGCTCGGCACGACCTCGCCGGAGTTCGACCTGCCCGACGGCTGGCAGGGCCAGCCCGCAGTGGCGCGACACGCTGCGCGTCACCCTGCGGCGGATCGAGACCGACACGGTGATCGGGGCCGGGACGACGCTCGCGGTCCGCGACACCGGCCCGCACCGTCGAGCCGAGCGGCGACGCGGGGCTCTGGCGCTCGACCACGACGTTCCGCGGCGGCGACTCGTACAGCGTCCAGGCCTTCACGCCGCGGCCGAACGCGCAGCAGCTCGCCGAGGCGTCCTCCGGGCTCGACCCGCGGCATTCGACCGAGCTGAACCTGACGATCCCGACCGACGTCACGCTGCGCCGCGCCGTGCAGGGCGAGAGCGACGCCGCGGCGGAGACCGGCCAGGCCTCGGAGCTGCGCTCGCTGCGGCTGCGGGCGGACGTCCGCTTCTCCCCGTTCAGCCCGTTCGGCCGCGACCAGAAGCCGTTCGCGGCGTTCCAGACGCTCGTCCGCACCAACAGCGGCGGCGTCGCGCTGCGCAAGTCGCCCTACGCCGGGACGTGGCGGCTCGCGAAGCGGCTGATGCGGCAGTCGCGGACGCCGTACGACTACGTCACCAACGTCGACCGCTACCTGCACGACGGGTTCAGCTACGACGAGACGCCGGACCCGGTCTCGCCGGGCCGGGCGACGCTCGACGGGTTCCTGCTCGAGACGAAGAGCGGCTACTGCCAGCACTTCTCCGGCGCGATGGCGCTGCTGCTGCGGATGGGCGGCGTGCCCGCCCGGGTCGTCACGGGCTTCTCGCCGGGCGGCTACTCCGAGCGCAAGCACGCGTGGATCGTGCGCGACACCGACGCGCACTCCTGGGTCGAGGCATGGTTCGACGGCCTCGGCTGGGTCACGTTCGACCCGACCCCGTCGGCGACGCCGGCCCGCTCGCAGATCGCGGCGCTCGAGCGCCCCGACGAGGCCGACGACTCCGAGGGCGGCGGCGCGGGCGGCGACGCGGGCGGCTCGGCGCCGCGCACGGGCGGCGTGCGGCCGGATCTGCTCGGCGGCGCGGACGGCCAGGCCGGCGGCTCGTCCGGGCTCCTCGGCCGCGGGCGGCGGGGGCGTCGCCTGGTACTGGTTCGTGCTCGCCGGGGCCGCGCTCGTCGCGCTGGTGTCCTGGATCGTGCTGCGGGTGCGGCGGCGGAGCCTCGGGCCCGCCGCGGCGCTCGACCGCGCGATCGCCGAGCTGGAGCGCGCGCTGCGCCGGATCGGCGGGCAGCCGGAGGCGGCGAGCACGACGCTGTCGCAGCTCGAGCGGCGGGTCGACCGGTCGCCCGACGCGGTCGGCTACCTGCGCGCGCTGCGGGGCGGGCGCTACGCGCCGCGCGCCGCGCCGCCGACCTCGCGCGGGCGGCGGGCGCTGCGGCGCGAGCTGGGCCGCGCGCGCGGCCTGCGGGGGAAGCTGCGGGCGCTGCTCGCGCTGCCGCCGTGGCGCGCTTGAGGCGCGCCGGGTCGCAACTTCAACGGCGGGCATTGAAGGGAGGGTCCGGTCGCGGCCGCCGGGCCCCGCCGGCGTTGCGTTGCGTCCTTGTCGCGCATACCGCGACAAACCCGCAACGCAACGCTCGCCCGCGGTCGCTCCGTTGCGTCCTGACCCCGCTCCTGCGCGGCTGAGCCGCAACACAGCCGGCCGCGGCGGTCCGTGCTCCCTTCAATGCCCGCAGTTCAAGCCGCCGCCCGGCCGGGGCAGCGCCTCAGCCCGCGAGCGCAGCCCGGCGCGACTCCTGCCGCATCTCGGACAGGATCCGCTCGAGCCGCGGCTCCGCCGACGCGTCGACGTGCGTCATCGCCGCCGCCACGGCGGGGTGGCGCTCGGCGATCAGCGCGTGCATGCGGTGCGCGACGGCGCGGTAGCCCGGGTGGCCCTCGACGCCCGAGCGCAGCTCGATCAGGTGCATCGCCTCGCGCGCGTTCATGTCGAGCACGTAGCGGATCCGGTAGCCGAGGCAGAGCGCGTAGGGCGCCGCGGCGGCGAGGCCGGCGCCGGCGAGCCGCCGGTACTCGGCGGCCGAGCGCTCGAGCGCCGCGGCGTAGGCGTCGCCCTCCCCGGCGGCGACGACCTCCTCGGGGACGCCGGCGCCCAGGTCGGGCGTCAGCCCCTGCCACTGGACGGTGAGCATCCGGTGGCGCTGGAGGTCGCGGAACGCGCCGTAGTCCGAGACGATCTCGAAGCGGTAGCGGAGCGCCTCGAAGCCGCGGCCGGGGCGGTGCCGCCGGTTCGCGCGGTCGCCGACGAGCTCGGCGAGCAGCGCGCCGCGCTCCGCGTCGCCCAGCGCCGGCGACCGCCGCGCGGATCCGCTCCTCGCCGGCGCCGGCCGCCTCGAACAGCAGCGCGGTGAGCAGCTGCTCCTCGTCGCCGTCGACGTGGGTCAGCGCGACCGACGGGCGGGCGTCGGCCGGGTCGGCGTCCTGCAGGCCGAGCCGGGCGGCCCAGCGCTCGCCGGTGGCGCGCCGCTCGGCGAGGTAGCCCGCCCAGGCGCCGCCGCGATCGGGCCGCTCGACGCGCGCGACGAAGCTCGGCATGACCGCCTTGATCGCCGCGAGGATCAGCTCGCCGTAGCGGCGCGCCTCGGGCAGCGGGTGGCCGATCAGGTGCAGGATCAGCTGCTCGTAGGTCTGACCGGTCGCGTAGATGCCCATGTGCGACAGCGACGCGGCGGGCAGCAGCCCGCGCAGCAGGTCGAGCGCCTTCGCGTTCACCGCGCGGGCGCGCGCGGCCTCGGACTCGCCCGTCGGCGCGCGGGAACGTCGCGTCGACCCACGCGCGCACGCGCGGGAGCGCCGCCGCGTAGGTGTCGAACAGCGCGTCCATGGCGGCCTCGTACTCCGGCCCGAGCTCGGCGTCGCGGTAGTAGCGGTAGCCGCCGCCCGGCATCGGCGCGTCGTAGGCGATGTAGCGGGTCGACTGCTCGAGGTAGGCGCCGAGCCGCGGCCGCTGCAGGACCTTGGTCAGCACGTTCGACACCCACTCGCAGGCGACGTGGGCGCCGCCGAGCTGCGCGACCGAGTCGTCGCCGTAGCCGACGAAGATCCGCTCGTAGAGCTTCGCCGCGCGCTCGCCCTCGGTCCCGTCCCACGCGCCGCCCTCGGGCACGGAGTCCGCGAACTCGTCGAGGAACAGCCGCCGCAGCGTGCCGGGATAGCGCGAGTAGCGCGCGAACAGCGCGCCCTTCACCGTCTCGGGGAGGTTGACGAGCGCGAACACGGGACCGTCGAGGTCGGTCACGTGCGGCGCGAGCCGCGCGCGCTCTGCCTCGGTCAGGCTGTCGGACGGGTAGCGCACCGGAGGGGTGAGGCTAGCGCCGGGTCCCGATGGCACGGCGGCGACCCCGCAAACACCGGATGGAGTGCGCGCCCGGCGCGTCCAGCCATGGACGGC
>CAVRTO010000033.1:0-109422 GCA_963724145.1 uncultured Solirubrobacteraceae bacterium | reverse complement strand
CTTGACGAAGAGGATCTCCGAGTACTTCGGCAGCGGCCACAGGCTGTCGGGGATGTGCCGCTCCAGCGTGTCGGCCGTATCGCGCACCGCCGTCATGGCGGGCACGACGGTGTTCTGCACGTACTTGGCCTCGTCGAGGACGTCGGGGACGTCCGGGTGGTTCGTGTTCGCGATCTCGAGCGCGCCGATCTGCGTCACGAACGTGTCGAGGTAGCCGCGGACCTCGTCGGCCACCGCGCTGATCCCCGCCGACTCGCCGGCCAGGTTCAGCTCGCCGAGGTAGCGCACCGCCGCCGGCAGCAGCATCGTCTTGGCGATCGAGTACGTCGTCTCGGCCTCGATGTTGAGCTTGACGACGTACTGCTCGATGAACACCTCGTAGCGCGACTCCAGCTCGCGCTCGGAGAGGACGTCGTAGTCGCCCATCACCTCGACGGCCGACTCCGAGACCAGCGACGGCAGCGCGTCCGGCGTCTGCCGGAAGTTCGCGAGCCCGCGCTCCTCGGCCTCCTTGTGCCACTCCTCGGCGTAGTTGTCGCCGTTGAACACGATCCGCTTGTGGGCGGCGTAGGACTCCTTGATCACGGCGAGCACGGCCTCGGCGGTCTCGGCGCCGCCCTCGAGCTGCGCCTCGAGCTGGTCCGAGAGCTGGTCGATCGCCTGCGCGGCGATCGTGTTCAGCACCGTGTTCGGCAGCGCCGTGGACTGCGAGGCGCCCAGGGCGCGGAACTCGAACTTGTTGCCGGTGAACGCGAACGGCGACGTGCGGTTGCGGTCGCCGCCGTGCATCGGCAGGTGCGGCAGCACGCTCGCGCCGAGCTTGAGGTAGCTCGACGGGGTCGCCGCGTCGCCCGAGCCCGACTCGATCGCGTCGTAGATCTTCTGCAGCTCGGCGCCGAGGAAGACCGACAGGATCGCCGGCGGGGCCTCGTTGGCGCCGAGCCGGTGGTCCTGCCCGGCCGACGCGATCGAGGCGCGCAGCAGCGCCTGGTGCTGGTCGACGGCCTGGAGCACGGCGGTGCAGAAGAACAGGAACTGCAGGTTCTCGTGCGGCGTGTCGCCCGGCTCGAGCAGGTTCGTGCCGGTGTCGGTCCCGAACGACCAGTTGTTGTGCTTGCCCGACCCGTTGACGCCCGCGAACGGCTTCTCGTGCAGCAGGCAGACGAGCTCGTACTTGCGCGCGACGTTCTGCAGGATCTGCATGCAGAGCTGCTGGTGGTCCGAGCCGACGTTCGAGTTCTCGAACACGGGCGCGAACTCGTACTGGCCCGGCGCGACCTCGTTGTGGCGGGTCTTGATCGGGATCCCGAGCTTCGCCATCTCGCGCTCGGCGTCGAGCATGCAGGCCAGTACCCGCTCCGGGATCGAGCCGAAGTAGTGGTCGTCGAGCTCGTGGCCCTTGGGCGGCTTGGCGCCGAACAGCGTGCGGCCGGTGGTCACGAGGTCGGGGCGCTCGAAGTAGTAGCGCTCGTCGATCAGGAAGTACTCCTGCTCGGGCCCGATCGTGGTGAAGACGCGCCTCGCGTCCTCGTCGCCGAGCAGCTTGAGCGCGCGCACCGCGGAGCGCGAGAGCGCGTCCATCGAGCGCAGGAGCGGGATCTTGTGGTCGAGCGCCTCGCCCGTCCACGACGCGAACGCGGTCGGGATGCAGAGCAGCGCCCCGTTCGGGTTCTCGAGGATGAAGGCGGGCGACGAGGGATCCCACGCCGTGTAGCCGCGCGCCTCGAACGTCGCGCGGATGCCGCCGGTCGGGAACGAGGACGCGTCCGGCTCGCCCTGGATCAGCTCCTTGCCCGAGAACTCGGCGAGCGCGTTGCCGTCACCGGTCGGCTTGTAGAAGGAGTCGTGCTTCTCGGCGGTGGAGCCGGTGAGCGGCTGGAACCAGTGGGTGAAGTGCGTGCAGCCGCGCTCCATCGCCCACTCCTTCATGGCGGAGGCGACGGCGTCGGCGAGCTCGGACTCGAGCGGCAGCCCCTGGTCGAGCGTCGCCTGGAGCTTCTTGTAGGCCGCCTTCGGGAGGCGCTGGCGCTGGACCGCCTCCGAGAAGACGTTGTCCCCGAAGCCGTAGACGCCGGCCTGGGTCAGATCGTCCTGGCCGAGGGAGCCGCCGTTGGGGCTCCACTGTGCGGCGGCCACGTTGGTCGTTCGGGTACGGGGCATTTCGTCGAGCTTCCTCCTCGAGGGTCGGGGCGAGCGCGCGTAAGCGTAGATCGGGGCCGTGCGCGGATGGTTGTCCACATGGCCAAAGATCGGCTGCGGCGATTCGCCGCCGCGCCGCGGCTCGACCGGCGGGACAGGGTGGCGCGCGGGGATTCTCGACACCTGGACAAAGACCCCCGCGCCCTTCGGTCCGACCCTATGGATCGGTATTCCACGGACCGACCCGAGGAGGACGGATGCACAGAGGCACGAGGGCGGCGCGCGGCGCGCTGCTGGGAATCGCGATCACGCTCGCCGCTCCGGCGGTGGCCTCGGCGTCGAGCCTCGACGCCTACAACAACGGCGTCCTGCCGAACTCCGTCGCGATCAACTCGCTCTGGGTCATCGTCGCGGGCTGCTTCGTGATGTTCATGCAGGCCGGCTTCGCCTTCCTCGAGATCGGCTTCTCGCGCGGCAAGAACGTCGGGACGATCGTCGCGAAGATCCTCGTGAACTTCTCGATCGCGGCGATCATGTACTACGCGATCGGCTTCGCGTTCGCCTTCGGCGTCGGGGACATCATCGGCCACGACGGGTTCTTCCTGCGCGACTACGGCGACCCGCAGACGGCGTTCCCGGTCATGGGCCTGTCCGACGCGACCGTGCAGTCGAAGTGGTTCTTCCAGTTCACCTTCTGCGCCGTCTCGCTGGCGATCGTCTGGGGCACGACGCTCGAGCGGATCAAGTTCGGCGTGTACATCATCTACGCGATCGTCTTCGCCGGGTTCATCTACCCGATCGGGTCGCACTGGGTCTTCGGCGGCGGCTGGCTGCAGTCGAACGTCGGCATGCAGGACTTCGCCGGCTCGACGGCCGTCCACATGATCGGCGCGACCGGCGGCCTGGCGGTGCTGCTGCTGCTCGGAGCCGAGGCGCGGGAAGTACGGCGCCGACGGCAAGCCGCGGGCGATCCCCGGGCACAACATGCCGCTGTTCGGGCTGGCGGTCCTGATCCTGTGGCTGGGCTGGTTCGGGTTCAACCCGGGCTCGACGCTGAACGCGCAGGACGGCCGCTTCACCGAGATCCTGCTCGTGACCCAGCTCGCCGCCGCGGCGGGCGTGATCACGGCGGTCATCACCGCGGCGTGGAAGACGAAGTACATCGACATCGGCATGGCGGGCAACGGCGCGATCGGCGCGCTGGTGGCCATCACCGCCCCGTCCGGCTACGTCGAGCTGTGGACCGCGCCGATCATCGGCGGCATCGCCGGCATCATCGTCCCGCTCTCGATCTACGCGATCGACAAGCGGATCGACGATCCGGTGGGCGCGCTCTCGGCGCACGGCGTCGCCGGCATCTGGGGCACGCTGTCGTGCGGGTTGTTCACGGCGCCGCGATTGGCCCAGTACAACGGCTTCGGCGATCCCGACGGCGGGTTGATCTACTCCGGCGCGCTCACGCAGCTGTGGTACCAGGCGCTCGGCATCGTCGTCGTGTTCACGTTCGTCTTCGGGCTGTCGTTCCTGACGTTCTGGGTGATAAAGAACACGTACGGGCTGCGGGTCACGCCCGAGGAGGAAGAGGCCGGGCTGGACATCTCCGAGCACGGGATGTACGGGTATCCGGAGCAGTTCATCCCAGCGCCGGAGCTCATCGGCTTCTCCGTGGCCCCCGGGTCGCGTGACATCCCGACGGCGGCGCCCACCAGCAAGGAGGTCCCCGCATCATGAAGAAGGTCGAGGCGTTCATCCGGCACGAGGCGTTCGAGCCGATCCGGATGGAGCTTCTGGATCTCGGCTTCCCCTCGCTCTCCATCATGGAGGTCAAGGGATCCGGGCGCCAGAAGGGCATCACCGAGCGCTATCGCGGCGCCGAGCTGACCAACTACCTCCGGCCGAAGGTGAAGGTCGAGTGCGTGGTGGCCTCGGGCGACGTGCAGACGGTCGTCGACACGATCCTCAAGCACGCCCGCACCGGGTCGATCGGCGACGGCAAGGTGTTCGTGCTGCCCGTCGACGAGGCGTACCGGATCCGCACGGGCGAGTCGGGCGAGGAGACGCTCCAGGCCCACCCCGGGGCCGCAGAGGCCGAGCGGGTCGCGTAGGGCACGATGGCCGCCGCCCAGCCAGCAGAGCCCGCACGCCACCGCTCGCTCGTCGAGCGGCTGCGGGCCGTCCACCTGGAGATGGTGGACGCCGTGCTGGGCGGCGACGGTCTCGGCCGCGTCGCCCAGCTCGCCGCCGACGCGGCGGGCGCGACCGTGGCGATCGTCGTGCCGCGGCTCGGCGCCGCGGCGGTCTCGGCCGGCGGCCCGGGGGATCTCGCGCCGCTGCGCCGGTACGTCGGCGACCGGGCGAAGGACCGGCCCGTCCAGGTGCCGCCGGGCGTCCTCGCCGAGGTCCCGATCGCGTCGGGCGACGACGTGCTCGGCTGCGTCCTGCTGCTCGGCGACCCGGCCGCGGAGCTCGCCCCCGAGGCGACCGAGTTCCTCCACCTGGCGGCGGTCGCGTCGCTGACGGAGGTCGCGGTGGAGGAGGCGAAGGAGGAGGTCGAGCAGAACCTCCGCGGCTCGTTCCTCGAGGAGCTGCGGGCCAAGCCGGACGAGCTCGACCCGCACGACGTCGTGCGGCGGGCGGCCCGGCTCGGCTGCGATCTCGCGCGCGGCGCGGTCGTGCTGTGCGCGGAGCTGTCGACGGACCGGCCGCGCCACGTCGTCGCGACGATCGCGGGCGAGCACCCGGGCGCGCTCGCGCAGCACATGGAGCTGCCGGGCGACGCGCCGCGGGTCTACGCGCTGCTGCCGGCGACCGGCGGCGACGAGGCGCCGGAGGCGACGCTCGCGGCCGCGCGGCGGCTCGCGGCGCGGCTCCAGCGGCACGGCACCGTCGGGCTCTCGAGCTTCTACGCCGACCCCGCCGAGCTCGGCCGGGCGATCCAGGAGGCCGAGCTCGTGCTCGACGTCCTGCGGCGCTCCGACGTGCCGATCGCCGAGGACATCGGCACCGGCACGTACCGGCTGCTGTTCCGCGTGCTCGCCTCGCATCCGGAGGAGGTGCGCTCGTTCTACGACGACACCGTCGCGCCGATCGTCAAGTACGACGACCAGTACGCGACCGACCTCGTCGGCACGCTCGAGGCCTACCTCGAGCAGAACTGCAACATGAACGCGACCGCGGCGGCGATCTACGCCCACCGGCACACGGTCGCGTACCGGCTCGACCGCGTGAAGGAGCTGACCGGGCTGGATCCGATGCAGTCCGAGGACCGCGAGCGGCTCGGGCTGGGGCTCAAGGCGTACCGCATCATCGCGCCGCGCCTGCCGCGCTGAGACGCGCCGGGCTCAGGACGTCGCTGCCGGGGCCGATACCTTGAGGGTGATGGGCCTCCGCTTCCTGCTGGCCGGCGCGGTCGTGCTGTCGGCGCTTGTGTGCTCCGCGCCCGCGCACGCCGTCGAGACCGGCATCAACCAGACGCTCGGGCACACCAAGCCGATGCCGCGCACCGCCGACCGGCTCGGCGCCGACTGGGTGCGGCTCTGGGCGTCGTGGCAGGGCATGGAGCCGGCGCAGGGCCAGCTCAGCCCCCATCTGGTCGCGTCGCTGGACGCCGAGGTCCGGGCGCTGAAGGCGCGCGGGGTGAAGGTGCTCGTCGTCGTCCACCGCGCTCCGGCGTGGGCGAGCGGCGGCCGCGGCGGGATCGCGCCGCCGTCCGACCCGGCGGCGTTCGGGCGCTTCATGGGGCGGATCGCCCGCGCGGTGCCGGGCGTCGACGCATGGGAGCTGTGGAACGAGCCCGACAGCGGCCAGTTCTGGGCCGGCGGGGCGGACCCGCCCGCCTACGCGGCGCTGCTCCGGGCCGCCTATCCGGCGATCAAGGCGGCGCAGCCGTCCGACGTCGTGGTCACCGGCGGGATGGTCGGCAACAACTTCGAGTTCCTGGCCGCGCTGTACGCCAGCGGCGCGCGCGGCGCCTTCGACGCGGTCGGCGTGCACACCGACACCGCGTGCCTGACCGACGGGCCGGGCGCGTACTACCGCGACCCGCTGGGGCGCGTGGGCCGCTACACGTTCTCCGCCTACCGCGAGGTGCACCGGGTCATGGCCGACCACGGCGACGGCGCGAAGCCGATCTGGATGACCGAGCTCGGCTGGAGCACGCAGGGCGGCGTCTGCCCGGTCGGGGAGAAGGCCGGGACGAAGCCGCTGGGCGTGTCGCCGAAGCGGCAGGCGCGCTATCTCCGTGCGGCGTACCGCTGCCTCGCCGCCGACCCGGTGATCGGCGTGGCGCTGTGGTTCGGGATCCAGGACATCCGCGGGTCGCGGCACGCGGGCGGGTTCGGCCTCTACCGGAGCGGCGGGCGGGCCAAGCCGGCCGCGAAGGCGTTCCGGAAGCTGGACAAGGGCATCCGGCCGCGGCGCGGCTGCGGCGGGTACGTGGACCGCACCCCGCCGACGATCAACGTGCTCAGCCCATCGGCCGGGCGCCGCTTCAAGGACAAGGTCAGCGTGCGCGTGCGCGCGTACGACAACCGCGGCGGGACGGGGATCGGGCGGATCAGCATGGCGCTCGACGGCGAGCACGTGACGTCGTGGCGCTCGCGCGGCTCGATCTCGCCGTGGTGGGCGAGCGCGGACTGGGCGCCGGGCGTCCACACGCTCACCTTCACCGTCAAGGACCGCGCGAACAACGCGACGACGACGTCGGTGCAGGTGGTCAAGCTGCGCCGCGGGCGCGGCTGACGCGCGCCGGCCCGGTCCGCCCGCCGGCTGGCTGGCAGGATGCGCGGCATGAGCGGCGAGGAGCGGGCGATCGCGGCGAGCGGCGCGCCGGTGACGCGGACCGAGATCGCCGCCGGCCTGCGGGCGCTCGGCGTCCGGCCGGGCGGCGTGCTGCTCGTCCACGCGTCGCTCTCGGCGCTCGGCTGGGTCGTCGGCGGCGGCGCCGGCGGTCGTCGCGGCGCTGCGCGACGCGCTCGGGCCGGACGGCACGCTCGTCGTCCCGACCCACACCGGCGGCAACTCGGACCCGGCGGGCTGGCGCGCGCCGCCGGTGCCGGCGTCGTGGTGGCCGGTGATCCGCGAGCACATGCCGGCGTTCGACCCGGCGGTCACGCCGACGCTCGGGATCGGCGTGATCCCCGAGATCGTGCGGACCTGGCCCGGCGCGCGCCGCAGCGCGCATCCGCAGACCTCGTTCGCCGCCCTCGGCCCGGCGGCCGGGCGGATCACCGCCGACCATGCGCTCGACTCCGGCTTCGGCGAGCGGTCGCCGCTCGCGCGGATCGAGGAGCTCGACGGCGACGTGCTCCTGCTCGGCGCCGGCCACGGATCGAACAGCTCGCTGCACCTCGCCGAGCATCGCGTCCCCGACCCGCCGCGCGAGCGGGTCGCGGCCGCGGTCATGACCCCCGAGGGGCGCCGCTGGGTCGAGTGGGAGGACGTCGTCGCGGACGAGGAGGACTTCGGCGCGCTGGGCGCGGCGTTCGACGCGACGGGGGCCGTGGCGATCGGGCCGGTCGGCCGCGCGGAGGCGCGGCTCATGCGCCAGCGGGAGCTGGTCGCGTTCGGGGTCGGGTGGATGGTGGAGCACCGGGCGAACGTCAACGGCGGGCATTGAGGGGGAGGGTCCGGAGGGGCGCAAAACGTCGAGATCGCGGGCGGCTGATGCGGTCTCGCTCGACGTTTTGGGCCATATACGCCCACAACGTCGACCGCGAGCGGTTCGGGGTCTGCGATATCGACGTTTTGCGCCCCCCGTCCGAGCCCTCCCTCAATGCCCGCCGTTGACGTTCGCCGGCGGAGACCACCACACCGCCTCACTCGCCCGCGCACGACCTCGCCGTCCTCGTTCACCGTCGCCGACACCGGCGCATCGTCGATCCGCACCCGGAACTCCCCGCTCGTGTTGCCGTCGGCCAGCTCCGCGTCGCCCTCCAGCGCCGGCGACAGCCGCCACCGCACCGTGTAGTCCCCCGGCCTGACCGCCGTGAGCTTCCACGTCACCGGGCGCGTCCGCCCCGAGCCGAGCGGACCGACCGTCCACGTGTTCACGTACGCCGAATCGCCGCCCGCCGGCCCGCGGTCGACCACCCACACCGGGCGGGCGCTGTCGGCCAGGGTCGGGTCGTCGTCCGCCGTCCCGAACGCCGCCGGGGCCGCCCCGCCGGTCGTCGGCTCCGTCTCGACCGTCACGGCCAGGTCCGGCACCTCGCGATCGCCCGTGTTCTCGACGTCGAGGCGCATCGTCGACGGCTCGGCCACGCGCTGCTCGGGCGGGAAGGAGGCGTCGGTCACGTCCAGGCTGAACGTGCCGGTCGGCGCGTCGGCGTCCTGGCGCTGGTCGCCGCAGCCGCCGGCGAGCACGGCGGCCGCGCCCACGGCGAGCACCACGAGGCGGACACGGGCGGCGTCCCTCATCCCGGCGGCGACCTTACCAGCGCCCCGGAGCGCCGGCGGGCGCACGCCATCGGCCATCCGTCGACATCGCCGCAAGACGACGCGACGGCAGCCGTTTGCCCAGGCAGAATGCCGCCCGTAGTCTGTCGGCCGGAGGGACGGGCCGGATTCCGGCACAAACGCAGAGGGGAGCGACGTGGCAGTACGAGGGATGGCCGATCGGGCCTTCCTACCGGCGAAGGGCCTGCTCGAAGAGGTGGGCGACATGATGATCCTCACGGGGAAGACGATCGTGTCCGCCGTCCGCCCGCCGTACCCCTACGGCGGCGAGTTCGTGTCCCAGTTCCTCTTCGCGCTGAAGCTCTGCTGGTTCCCGCTCGTCATCTCGACGGTCGCCTTCGGCTACGCCGCCCCGGGCCTCCAGGCGGCGAACTTCCTCGTCCTGTTCGGCGCGCTCGACCGGCTCGGCGGCTTCTTCGTGCTCGCCTCGATCCGCGAGTTCGCGCCGTTCGTGACCGCGATCGTGCTCGCCGGCGTGGCGGGGACCGCGATCACCGCGGACCTCGGCGCGCGCAAGATCCGCGAGGAGCTCGACGCGCTGCAGGTGCTCGGCGTCGACCCGGTGAAGAACCTCGTCGTCCCGCGCTTCCTCGCCCTGATGCTCGTGACCGGCCTGTTCGACATCTACGCGATCCTCTTCGGCGTCTTCGGCGGCATCGTCACGACGCTCGTCTACGACCAGCCGCTCGGCCCGTTCCGCGCCACGTTCCTCACCAACGCGTCCGTGGTCGACCTCTGGGGTTCGGTCCTGAAGTGCACGATGTTCGGGGCGATCATCGCGATCGTCTGCTGTTACAAGGGGATGACCGCCACGGGCGGGGCCGCGGGGGTCGGCCGCGCCGTCAACCAGGCGGTCGTCATCGCGATCCTCGGCGTGTTCTCGTTCAACTACGTGTTCACGCAGACCCTGCTGGCCACCCACCCCGAGATCCTGAACATCAAGTGAACGGCTGGCTCGCCATCCCGCGCGACTGGATCGCGTCCTTCGGAGACATCGTCAAGTTCTGCACGCGCGTCGTCGGCGAGGTCCTCGGCCTGCGCGTCTTCCGCTTCTTCGGCGAGGCGCTGCGCCAGGCCGGGCTGCTGATCCTCTCCTCGACGCTCGTGATCTGGGGCCTGATCTTCATCATCGGCCTCCAGTGCGGGATCGAGGGCGCGTACTTCAACCGCGCCGTCGGCTCGCCCGCCTACGCCGGCGTCTTCGCCGCCTGGTGCGACCTGCGCGAGCTCGTCCCGTACGCCTTCGGCTACATGATGGCCGCGAAGGTGGGGACCGGGATCGTGGCCGAGATCGGCTCGATGCGGATCTCCGACGAGGTCGACGCGCTCGAGGTGATGGGCATCTCCTCGATGACCTTCCTCTGCGCCACCCGGCTGCTCGCGGCCTGGATGGTGCTCCCGTTCATGTACCTCGCCGGCATCGGCGCCGGCTTCTTCGCCAGCTACCTGGCGGTGGTCGAGCAGATAGGCGAGGTCAGCTCCGGCGGGTTCTTCCTGATCTTCTGGATGTTCCAGAACCCGCCCGACCTCTTATACAGCGTGATCAAGGCGATGGCGATGGCCACCGTCATCGTGCTGGTGGGGTGCTACTACGGCTACAACGCCTCGGGCGGACCCGTGGGCGTGGGCACCGCGACCGCGAAGTCGATGGTCCTCAACATCGTGCTCGTGCACCTCATCGGCATGCTCGGCACCCAGATCTTCTGGGGCGCGAACCCACGAGCCCCGATCGGAGGCTGAGCCGGACATGGCCGACGAACGCAACCCGCCGCTCATCCACCGCGAGGGCGGCCCGGCGCCGCGGCCGCAGGAGGCGCCGCCCGAGCCCGCCCACGACGACGAGTACCGCTGGCACACCGGCGAGCACCGCGCGACCGGCGTGGACGCGGCGGTCGAGTTCGTCGACGTGCACAAGGCGTTCGGCCGCAACAAGATCCTCCGCGGGCTGAACCTCGAGATCCCCGAGGACAAGATCTCGATGATCCTCGGGCCGTCCGGCACCGGGAAGTCCGTCTGCATCAAGCACATGGTCGGCCTGCTGTACCCGGACGAGGGCGACGTCCTGGTGCACGGCGAGTCGGTCCCGAACATGCCCGACGACGAGCTGTTCGAGATGCGCAAGAAGTTCGGCGTGCTGTTCCAGGACGGCGCGCTGTTCGGCTCGATGAACCTCTACGACAACGTCGCGTTCCCGCTCCGCCAGCACACCGACAAGGGCGAGGACGAGATCGAGGACATCGTCATGCGGCGGCTCCGCGAGGTCGGCCTCGAGGGCTCGATGGACAAGGCCCCGAACGAGCTCAGCGGCGGCATGCGCAAGCGCGCCGGGTTCGCGCGCGCGCTCGTCCTCGACCCCGACATCGTCCTCTTCGACGAGCCCGACTCGGGCCTCGACCCCGTGCGCACCGCGCTCCTCTGCGAGCTGATCAAGGAGGTGCACGAGGAGAACGGCGGCGCCTACGTCGTGATCACCCACGACATCATGTCCGCCAAGCGCGTGGCCGAGTACATCGCGGTGCTGTGGAAGGGGCGGATCGTGGAGTCCGGCCCGGCGGACGAGCTGTTCAACTCCGACAACCAGTTCGTCCGCCAGTTCCTGGCGGGCGCGTCGCAGGGTCCGCTGGGGATGGAGTGACGGTCGCACGCGCCGCCGCCGTCCTCGCACTCGCCCTGGTCGTCGCCCTCGCGGCGTGGCTGCTCCTCTTCCGCGGCTCGGAGGGGAAGGAGTACACGCTGCTGTTCGAGACGGCCGGCCAGCTCGTGCCCGACAACGACGTCCAGGTCGGCGGGCGGCGCGTGGGCTCGGTGCGGTCGATCGACCTCACGGACGACAACCAGGCGGCGGTCAAGATCCGCGTCGAGGAGCCCGTCGCGCCGCTGCGCGAGGGCACCGAGGCGACGATCCGGCTGACCTCGCTGTCGGGCATCGCGAACCGCTACGTCGCGCTCAGCCCGGGGCCGGAGGACGCGAAGGAGCTGCCGGACGGCGCGACGCTGACGACCGACGCGACGACCTCGGTCGTCGACCTCGACCAGATCTTCAACACGCTCGACAAGCGGACCCGCGGCGGC
The DNA here is from genome assembly GCA_963724145.1 of uncultured Solirubrobacteraceae bacterium. Taxonomy (GTDB): domain Bacteria; phylum Actinomycetota; class Thermoleophilia; order Solirubrobacterales; family Solirubrobacteraceae; genus DASQMT01. The sequence continues at coordinate 97,755 of CAVRTO010000033.1, read as the reverse complement.
CTGCGCAACGTCATCCGCGGCTTCGCCGAGCAGTACGCCGGGCGCGGCGCGGAGGCGAATGAGGCGGCGAAGTACTTCAACCCGCTGCTCTCGACGTCGCGCCAGCTCGTCGGCCAGCTGACGCAGGACGAGCCCGCGCTCACGCGCTTCCTGGTCGACTCGTCGCGGCTCGTGACCGCGCTCGCCGACCGCCGCGACGACCTCTCGCAGCTCGTCGGCAACACGAACACGACGGCGCGCGCGATCGGCGACGAGAACGTCGCGCTCGGCCAGGCGCTCGGGCTGCTGCCGACCACGCTGCGGCGCGCGAACACGACGTTCGTGAACCTGCGCGCGACGCTCGACGACCTCGACGTGCTCGTCGCCGCGTCGAAGCCCGCGACGAAGGACCTCGCGCCGTTCCTGCGCGAGCTGCGGCCGCTGGTGCAGGAGTCCGAGCCGACGATCCGCGACCTCAGCCTGCTCGTCAGCCGCCCCGGCGCCGACAACGACCTGACCGACGCGACGAAGCAGTTCCCCAAGCTCCAGAACGCCGCCTCGCCCGCCTTCACGTCGAGCCGCCAGGCGCTGGAGAAGGCCCAGCCGGTGCTCGAGTTCCTGCGCCCGTACGCGCCCGAGCTCGTCGGCTGGTTCCGCGACTTCGGCCAGAGCGCCGCCAACTACGACGCCAACGGCCACTTCGCCCGCGTCCAGCCGATCTTCAACGCGTTCTCGTTCACCGACAACCCCGCGGGCGGGACGCTCCTCCCGATCCCGTCGTCCCAGCGCTTCAACGGCTGGGAGACCAACCAGCTGCGCCGCTGCCCCGGCGCCGCGTCCCAGCCCGCCGCCGACGGCTCCTCGCCGTGGCGCGACACGAGCGGGACGCTCGACTGCGATCCGAGCGAGGTGCCGCCCGGACCATGAGAGCCGCGGTCCCCGTCGCCGTCGTCCTCCTGCTCGCCGCGCTCGTGGCGCTCGTCGTCGTGACCCGCGACGACGACGACGCCTACCGCGTCCGCGCGATCTTCGACAACGCCGGCTTCGTCATCCCCGGCGAGGACGTCAAGGTCGCCGGCGTCAAGGTCGGCTCGATCTCCGACGTCGAGGTCACGCCGGACTTCAAGGCCGCCGTCGTGCTCCAGATCGACGATCCCGCCTACCAGGACTTCCGCGCCGACGCGAGCTGCATCGTGCGGCCGCAGTCGCTGATCGGCGAGCGGTTCGTCGAGTGCGACCCGACGCGGACGCGCGGCGTCGGGGCGGAGCCCGCCGGCCCGCTGCGCCAGATCGAGGACGGGCCCGGGCGAGGGCGAGTACCTGCTGCCGGTCGAGAACACGTCCAAGACGGTCGACCTCGACCTGCTCAACGACATCATGCGCGAGCCCGAGCGCCAGCGCCTGTCGATCATCCTCAACGAGCTCGGCGTCGGCCTCGCCGGCCGGGGCGCCGACCTCAACGCGGTCATCCGGCGCGCCAACCCGGCGCTCAAGGAGGTCGACGAGGTCCTCAAGCTGCTGGCGCGCCAGAACGACGAGCTGGCACGGCTCGCCGTCGACTCCGACACGATCATGGCCCCGCTCGCCCGCGAGCGCGCGCACGTGGGATCGTCGATCGCGAACATGGCCGCGGTCGCCGGCGCCACGGCGGAGCGGCGCGTCGCGCTCGAGGCCGACATCCAGAAGCTGCCGGCCTTCCTGGCCGAGCTGAAGCCGACGATGGAGCAGCTCGGCGCGCTCGCCGACGAGATGACGCCGGTCTTCACCGATCTCGGCGCGGTCGCCCCCGACATCAACCGCTTCCTGCTCGAGCTCGGGCCGTTCTCGCAGGCCGCGATCCCCGCCTTCGACACGCTCGGCGACGCCGCCGTCGTCGGCACGCCGGCGATCCGCACCGCCACCCCGGTGCTGCAGGACACGCAGAAGTTCGCGGCCAAGACGAAGCCGGTCGCGAAGCTGCTGAAGAACGTGCTGACGTCGTTCAAGGCCAACGACGGGCTGGAGCAGCTGCTCGACTTCGTCTTCTACTCGGCGACCGCGGTGAACGGCTTCGACTCGTTCGGCCACTACCTGCGCGCGGCCCTGATCGTCAACCAGTGCTCGACGTACGCGGTCGCGCCCACGACCGGCTGCTCGGCCAACTTCCGCCGCGCGACGTCGAGCAGCGCGAGCGCGGCCGGGACCGGGCAGCCGCGCGACCAGGTGCTGGACTGGACCTCGCGCGTGCTCCAGGGCCTCGACGCGGGCGACTCCGCCGGCGGCCGAGCCGCAGCAGCCGGCGCGGCCCGCCGCCAAGCGCGTCAAGCAGGGCACGGCCGCCGCCGCGGCGCCCGCGGACAGCGGCCTCGGCGCGTCGGAGCAGGCGTCCGAGCCGCTGCTCGACTACCTGTTCGGGGGCGAGGAGCGATGAGGGGCGGCCGCCAGATCGCGGGCAACCCGGTGCTGATCGGCGCGGCGACCGTGCTGGTCGTGCTCGTCGCCGTGTTCCTCGCCTACAACGCGAACCAGGGGCTGCCGTTCGTCCCCACCTACAACCTGGACGCCGAGCTGCCGAGCGCCGCCAACCTCGTGCGCGGCAACGAGGTCCGGATCGGCGGCACGCGCGTCGGCTCGATCGACCGGATCAGCGTCGAGCGGCGGGAGGACGGGCAGAACATCGCGCTGCTCTCGCTCAAGCTCGAGCGCTCGGTCGACCCGCTGCCGGTGGACTCGACGCTGATCGTCCGGCCGCGCTCCGCGCTCGGCCTGAAGTACCTGCAGATCGCGCGCGGGACGTCGGACGAGGGCTTCGAGGACGGCGCCACGATCCCGCTCCGCAACGCCACTCCCGGCGCCGGTCGAGTTCGACGAGTTCGTGAACATGTTCGACGACGACACCCGCGCGGCCGCGCGCGTGAACCTCAACGGGTTCGGCGACGCGCTCGCCGGCCGCGGCACGAGCATCAACCAGGCGATCGGCGCGTTCCGCCCGCTGCTGCGCGACGTCATCCCGGTCGCGCGCAACCTCGCCAGCCCCGAGACCGACCTGCCGCGGTTCGTCCGCTCGCTCGCCCGCACCGCCGCGATCGTCGCGCCGGCGGCCGAGGCGCAGGCGCAGCTGTTCGTCAACCTCGACGCCACGTTCGGCGCCCTGCGCAGCGTGGCGCCGTTCATCCAGGAGTCGATCACCGAGGGGCCGGCGACGCTCGACGCGGGGATCGAGCAGTTCCCGCTGCAGCGGCCGTTCCTGGCCAACACGGCGGCGCTGTTCCGCGAGCTGCAGCCGGGCGCCGAGGCGCTGCTGACCGCCGCGCCGGACCTCGCCGACACGGTCGAGATCGGCACGCCCGTGCTGCGCCGCAGCCCGCCGTTCAACCGCCGGCTCGGAACGCTGCTCGAGTCGGTCGGCGAGTTCGCCGCCGACCCGCTCGTGCCGCAGGGCATCAACCGCCTGACCGAGACGATGGAGCTGCTCGACCCGACGCTGCGCTTCGTCGCGCCGGCGCAGACGACCTGCAACTACCTCGCGCTGTTCGTCCGCAACATCGCCTCGCTCCTCTCCGAGGGCGACGCCAACGGCACCTGGCAGCGGTTCATCATCGTCGCCACGCCGCAGGGCCCGAACAACGAGGGCGGGCCGTCCTCGGCGCCCGCGAACGGGCCGTCGGTCGACAACCACCTGCACGCCAACAACTACCCGAACACGGCGGCGCCGGGCCAGCCGAAGGAGTGCGAGGCGGGCAACGAGACCTACCGCGCCGGCCGCACGGTGATCGGCAACGTCCCCGGGACCCAGCAGGCGGTCACGGAGGGCAATCCCTGATGGCCGCGCAGCCGCCGCCACACGCCGCGCCTGAGCCCGTTCGCGGCGGGCGCGATCGCGATCGTCGTGATCGGCATCCTCGTCTACCTCGGCTTCACGAAGGACATCCCGTTCACGCGGCCCTACGAGGTCAACGCGGTGTTCACGTCCTCGAACGGGCTGCGCCAGGACTCGCCCGTCCGGATCGCCGGCGTCGACGTCGGCAAGGTCAAGCAGATCGACGCGCAGGAGGGGACCGACAACACCGTCGTGACGATGGCGATCGACGAGCAGGGGCTGCCGCTGCACAAGGACGCGACGGCCAAGATCCGGCCGCGGATCTTCCTCGAGGGCAACTTCTTCGTCGACCTGCAGCCGGGCTCGCCGGGCAGCGCGGACCTCGGCGACGGCTCGACGATCGCGGTCACCCAGACGGCGACGCCGGTCCAGCTCGACCAGGTGCTGACCTCGCTGCAGTCCGACACGCGGCAGGACCTGCGCGACGTGCTCGAGGGGCTGGGCACCGCCCTGCGCTCGAAGCCGACCGCGGCCGACGACCGCGACGCCGACCCGTCGGCGCGCGGGGAGACGGCGGCGAAGTCGTGGAACGACGCGTACGAGTACGCCGGCCCGGCCGCGCGCGCCCAGGCCGAGGTCAACCAGGCGCTCCTCGGCACGGAGCCCGACCGCGACCTCGCGCGGCTGATCGACGGCGCCGCGCGCACCTCGGCGGGGCTCGTCCGCAACGAGTCCGCGCTCGAGGACCTGATCGTCAACTTCAACCGCACGATGGGCGCGTTCGCCTCCGAGGAGGGGAACCTGAGCGCCTCGATCAGCGAGCTGGCGCCGACGCTCGAGATCGCCAACGCGGCGTTCGCGTCGCTCAACGCTCGCGTTCCCGCCCACGCGCGCGTGGGCGATGGAGATCCTGCCCGGCGTGCGCGAGACGGCGGCGACGATCGACGCCGCCTTCCCCTGGGTCGAGCAGGTGAGCGCGCTGATGGGGCAGCCGGAGCTCGGCGGGCTGCTCGACGACCTCACCCCGGCCACGCGCGACCTCGCCGAGGTCACCGACGAGTCGCTCGACCTGCTCCCGCAGACCGACCTGCTCTCCAAGTGCGCGCGCGACAACCTGCTGCCGACCGGGAACGTCGTGATCCGCGACGAGTTCCAGACCGGCCGCGAGAACTACAAGGACTTCTTCTACGCGCTCGTCGGGCTCGCCGGCGAGGGCCAGAACCTCGACGGCAACGGCGCCTACGTGCGCTTCCAGACCGGCGGCGGCGCCCAGCAGCTCTCGTTCGCCAACGGCGACAAGGGCTTCCCGCCGCAGTTCGGCGCGCTGCCGACGCCGCCGCTCGGGAACCGGCCCGCGATGCCCAGCCGCAAGCCGCCGTTCGACGGCAGCAAGCCCTGCTACAAGCAGACGCCGCCGGACCTCAACGGCCCGGCCGCGCGCAAGACCGCGCCGATCAACGCGGGCGGCTCGACGACCGCGGTGAAGGACGCCGGGCAGTTGCGCGAGGACTTCCCGGCGACCGGGAAGGACGCCGGATGACCGCGATCCGCAAGCACGCTGCGCGACGTCGCGGCGATCATCGCGCTGATCGTGATCGCCTTCGCGGTGGCGTCGGTCATCCTCGCCAACCAGCGGCTCGCGCTGCCGGGCTGGGTGCCGTTCCTGGGCCAGGACTTCACCGAGGTCGAGGCCGAGCTCTCGAGCGCCCAGGCCGTGACCCCGGGGCAGGGCCAGACCGTCAACGTGGCCGGCGTCGAGGTCGGCGAGATCTCCGCCGTGCGGCTCGAGAACGGCCGCGCGATCGTCACGCTCAAGCTCAAGGAGGACTCGGTCCCGGTCTACCGCGACGCGAGCGTGCTGCTGCGGCCCAAGACCGGCCTGAAGGACATGGTCGCCGAGCTCACGCCCGGGACGCGCGCCGCCGGCGAGCTCCCGCCCGGCGAGCGGATCCCGATCGGGCAGACCGCGCCGGACGTGAACCTCGACGAGATCCTCGCGTCGCTCGACGACGACACGCGGACCTACCTGCAGCTGCTGCTGTCCGAGGGCGGCCAGGCGCTCGGCGGCAACTCGCGCGCGCTCGCCAACACGATCCGCCGCTTCGAGCCGACCGCGCGCTACACCGAGCAGATCGCCGGGAAGCTCGCGGAGCGGCGGCGGAACATCCGCCGCGTCATCCACAACTTCTCGCTCGTGGTCGAGGAGCTCGGCGGCCGCGACGACCAGCTGGCCGACTTCGTCAGCAGCTCGAACGCGGTCTTCTCGTCGCTCGCGCGCCAGGACGCGAGCCTGCGCGCGACGCTGCAGGAGCTGCCCTCGACGCTGACCGCCACGCAGTCGGCGCTGACCGACACCAAGGCGCTGGCGGACGTGCTCGGGCCGACGCTGCAGGCCCTGCGCCCCGGCGCCCGCGCGCTCGGCCCGGCGCTGGCCGAGACGCAGCCGTTCCTGACCGACACGACGCCGGTGATCCGCGACGAGATCCGGCCCTTCGTGCGCGCGTCGCGGCCCGCCGGGCGCGCGCTCAAGCCCGCCGCGAGCGACCTCGCGGCGCTGACGCCCAACCTCACGCGCACGTTCACCGTGCTCAACGACCTCGTCGACCTGCTCGCCAACAACCCGTCGGGCAAGAACGACGAGGGCTACCTGTTCTGGCTCTCGTGGCTCAACCACCTCGGCCCGGCGGTGTTCGCCAACCAGGACGCGCAGGGCCCGATCCGGCGCGGCGTCGTGATCATCAGCTGCCAGAGCCTGCAGCTGCTGGAGAACGTCGTGCTCGGCAACCCGCAGCTCGGCGTGCTGGTCGAGCTGCTCGAGGCGCCCGAGCGGCTCGAGGTCTGCCCGAGCGCCCTCGGCGTCAGCGGCCAGGGAGCGGGGGGCTAGCTGATGCAGAAGTCCGCCCCGAGCGCCGGCCGGATCGCCCTGATGGTGGGCTTCGCGCTCTCCTGCTTCGGCCTGCTGCTGTTCCTCTGGCTCGCGTTCGGCGGGCCGGTGCCGCTCAAGCCGAAGGGCTACCGGGTCAACGCCTCGTTCGCGCAGGCGTCGCAGCTCGCGACGGAGGCGGACGTGCGGATCTCCGGCGTCCCGGTCGGCAAGGTCAAGGCGATCGAGCCGGACGCCGAGACCGGCCGCGCCGACGTGACGATGGAGCTGCAGTCGCGGCTACGCGCCGCTGCCGTCGGACGCGCGCGCGATCCTCCGCCAGAAGACGCTGCTGGGGGAGACCTACGTCGAGCTGACGCCCGGCAGCGCGGACGCCCCGAAGCTCCCGGAGGGCGGCAGCCTGCCCGCAGGCCGCGGTCTCGGACACCGTCGAGCTGGACGAGATCCTGCGCACGTTCGACCCGCGGACGCGCGTGGCGTTCCAGCAGTGGACGCAGACCCAGGCGGAGGCGATCGCCGGCCGCGGGCGCGACATCAACGACGCGCTCGGCAACCTCGGGCCGTTCGCGGACGACGCCGCCGAGCTCGTCGACCTCCTCAACCGCCAGGAGCCGGCGGTGCGGTCGCTGATCTCCAACACGGGCGTCGTGTTCGACGCGCTGTCCGAGCGCGACGGCCAGCTGCGCGAGCTGATCGAGAACGCGAACCGGGTGTTCGCCACGACCGCGTCGCGCGACCGCGAGCTGCAGGAGACGTTCGTGGCGCTGCCGACCTTCGAGCGCGAGTCGCGCGAGACGATCGACCGGCTGACGGAGTTCGCGCGCGACACCGACCCGCTGGTCACCCAGCTGCGGCCGGCCGCGCGCGAGCTGTCGCCGACGCTCCAGGACCTCTCCGACCTCGCGCCGGAGCTCGAGTCGCTGTTCCGCGGCCTCGGCCCGCTGATCACCGCCTCGGCGCCCGGCTTCCCGGCGCTCGAGCAGCGTGCTGCAGGAGCTCCCGCCGCTGCTCGGCCAGCTCGACCCGGCGCTGCGCCAGGTCAACCCGGTGCTCGACGCGCTCGGCTTCTACAAGCCCGAGCTGACGGCGTTCCTCGCCAACACCGTGGCGGCGACGCAGGCGACCACGGTCTCCGAGGGCGGGCCCGCTGCACTACCTGCGCACGACGAACCCGCTCAACCCCGAGAACCTGGCGGTCTACAACACGCGCCTGCCGACGAACCGGCCGAACCCGTACACGCTGCCGGGCACGTTCAACCAGCTCCGCACCGGCCTGCCGTCGTTCGAGACGCGCCAGTGCACGGGCGGCAACATCCCGACCATCGACAACACGCCGACGCCGGTCCAGCCGGTGCCGCTGCCGCAGCTCTCGATCCCGACCACCGTCCCGCCGTTCACCCCCGATCCGGGCGTCAGCAACGGCGTGTTCTCCTACCCGCCGGCGCTGATCGAACGCAGGTCATCGCGCTTCGCCTTCCCGGGCGGGCATGGGAACGCGGGCATCGCCCCGCCGTGCCGCCAGCAGGGGCCGTTCCCGCTGCAGGGCGAGGTCACCCAGTACCCGCACCTGAAGGCCGAGCCCGCAGGGAGCGCGACCGGCTGACGCCGGGTGGCATGCCGGCCGCGGACGCGTTCGAGCGGGTGGTGCGCGCGGCGGCGCGCCGGCCGCGGCTGGTGCTCGCCGTGCTGGCGGTCCTGTGCGCGGGCGCGGCGGTGCTCGCGCTCGGGCTGAAGCCGAGCGCGGCCACGAGCACGCTCGCCGGGCGCTCCTCCGACACCTACCAGGCGACCGAGCGCTACCGCGAGCGCTTCGGCGACCACGCGATCCTCGTGCTCGTGCGCGGGCCGCTCCAGCAGCTCGTGCTGACCGACAACCTGGGCAGGCTGCTCGCGCTCGAGGGCTGCCTGTCGGGCAACCTGCCGGAGGGCGAGACGCCGACCGGAGGCGCGAAGGGCCCGTGCGCCGCGCTCGCGCGCGAGAAGCCGGTGCAGGTCGTCTACGGCCCGGGCACGTTCATCAACTCCGCCGTCGGCGAGATCCAGGACCAGCTCAAGGCGCGGCTCGACGCCAAGGGGGCGCAGGCGCAGCGGGCGGCGACGCGCCGCGCGCCGGCTCGCGCGCAAGCAGGGGCGCCCGAAGGCGGAGCAGGAGCGGGTCGCCAAGGCGGCCGAGCAGCTCGTCTACGCGCAGTTCGTGCGCGACCTGCTGCAGCTGAACCTCAAGTACGGGCTGGGCGTGGACAAGACGCCGCGGCTCGACGACCCCGACTTCGTCTCGACGCTGGTGTTCGATCCGAGCCGCGGCGCGACGACGCCGAAGGCGCGGTTCGCCTACCTGTTCCCGTCGTCGTCCTCGGCGATGATCCAGGTGCGGCTGAAGCCCGGGCTGGAGCGACGCCGAGCGCGAGCGGGCCACCGCGCTGGTGCGCGACGCGGTGCGGATGCCGGCCTTCGCGCTGCACGACGCCGACGGCTACACGGTCACCGGCGTGCCGGTGCTGGCGCAGGACGTGACCGACGCGCTCACGGGCTCGCTCGTGCGGCTGCTGCTGATCGCGGTGCTCGTCATGGCGGCGGTGCTGGCGCTCGTGTTCCGGCGCCGGCTGCGGCTCGTGCCGCTGGTCGTCGCGCTCGCGGCGGTGACGCTGACGTTCGGGCTGATGGCGCTCGCGGGCGCGCCGCTGACGATGGCCTCGGTCGCGGTGCTGCCGGTGCTGCTCGGGCTCGCCGTCGACTACGCGATCCAGTACCAGAGCCGGATCCCGGACCCGCCGGGGCCGGCCTCGGCGGCGTGGGCGGCGCGGCGCGCGGTGCCGGTGATCGCGACGGCGGCGCTGGCCACGGCGGCGGGGTTCCTCGTGCTGCTGCTCTCGCCGGTGCCGATGGTGCGCGGGTTCGGCGTGTTGCTCGTCGTCGGCGTGGGGGTGGCGTTCGCGGTCGCGCTGACCGGCGGGACGGCGGCGCTCGTGTGGCTCGGCGGGCCGGCGCGCGGGGCCGCTCGCGCGCTCGGCCGCCGGAGCGGGGGAGCTGCTCGCCGGCGCGGCCCGGCCGCTGCGCGCGCCGGCGGCGGCCGTCGCGCGGCTGGGCGGCGCCACGCTCCGCACGGCGCTGGCGCGCCCCGGGCGCGTGCTCGCGGTCGGCCTCGCGCTGGCCGCGCTCGGCTGGGTCGCGGACACGCAGACCGAGGTGCGCTCGGACCTCCAGCAGCTCGTCCCGCAGGACCTGCCGGCGGTGCGCGATCTCGACACGCTCCAGCGGACGACCGGCGTCGCCGGCGAGGTCGACGTGCTGATCGAGGGGCGCGACCTGGCCGACCCGAAGGTCATCGCCTGGATGGCGGACTACCAGCGGCGGGTGCTGAAGGACGCGCGCTACAGCGAGGCGAACGGCTGCGGCCGGGCGGCCCTGTGCCCGGCGCTGTCGCTCCCCGACCTGTTCCAGGGCGACGCCGCCTCGGACCGCGCGAAGGTCGCCGCGCTGCTCGACGCGGTGCCGCCGTACTTCTCCCAGGCGGTCATCACCGCCGACCGGCGGACGGCCAACCTCGCGTTCGGGATCCGGCTCGCGCCGCTCGACGAGCAGCAGCGCGTGATCGACCGGATGCGCGACCGGCTCGACCCGCCGCCGGGCGTGACCGCGCGGATCGCGGGCCTGCCGGTGCTCGCGGCCGAGGCGAACGCCGCGCTGGCGTCGCCGTGGCGGCGGCTCGGGACGCTCCTCGCCGGGCTCGCGGCGGTCGGCCTCGTGCTGCTGCTCGTGTTCCGGCGCGCGTCGCGTGCGTGGGTGCCGCTCGTCCCGATCGCGCTCGCCACGGGCTGGTCGGCGCTCGTCCTCTTCCTGCTGCGGATCCCGCTCAACCCGATGTCGGCGACGCTCGGCGCGCTCGTGATCGCGCTCTCGACCGAGTTCGCGGTGCTGCTCGACGGCCGCTACCGCGAGGAGCGGGCGCGCGGGCGCGCGCCGGCCGACGCGCTGCGGGCGACCTACCGCTCGACCGGCGCGGCCGTCCTCGCCTCCGGCGCGACCGCGATCGCCGGGTTCGCCGTGCTCGCCTTCTCCGACATCCGGATGCTGCAGGAGCTCGGGATCGTGACGGTCGTCGACCTGTCGGTCTCGCTCCTCGGCGTGCTCGCCGTGCTGCCCGCGGTGCTGGTGCTGGCCGAGCGGCGCGCCGGGCGGCCGCGGCTCCGGCGCGCGCGGGAGCGGAGCGATCCCGCCGTGCCGGCGTGAAGGGCGGCGCGATCGTCGTCGTGGTCGCCGCGCTCGTGGTGGGCTACATCACCTACAACTCGCTGACGACCGAGGCGCTCGAGCCGATCGCGCGCGGGACGGCGCTGCCGCCGTTCGCGATGCCGCTCGCGACCAGCGCCTCCGGCGGCGACGCCAACGTGGCCACGAAGCCGGGCCAGGACCAGCTCGGCCCGGTCCCCGCGTGCGACGTGCGACGGCCCGACGTGCTCAACTCGTGCGCGCTCGCCGAGCGCGGGCCGGTCGTGCTCGCGTTCGTGGTCACCGGCGTGGACGAGTGCGCCGATCAGGTCGACGTGCATGGACCGGGTGGCCCGGCAGGTGCCGGGCGTGGCGTTCGCCGCGGTCGCCGAGAAGGAGGACCACGACGACCTGCGCGAGCGCGTGCGGACGCGCGGCTGGACCGTGCCGGTCGGCTACGACCACGACGGGATCGTCGGCAACCTCTACGGCTTCGGCGCCGTCTGCCCGCTGCTGGTGTTCGCCGACGCGCGCGGGCGGGTCGTGGCGACGCACGTCGGGGCGCTCGACGAGGCGGAGCTGACGGCGCGCGCGCGGGCGCTGGCGGCGGGGCGGCCGCCGTCGTGAGCGCGCGCGACCCCGAGCTCGTCGCCGCCGCGGTCGACCCGCTGGTCGCCGCCGAGCACCCCGGCCTGCGCGTCTGGACGGCGCGCGTCCCGGGCGGCACGGGGCGGACGCCGGCGGGGCTGCGCGAGCGCCTCGCGCTGCACGCCGACCGGCTGCGCGGCCGCGAGGCGGTCGCGCTGCGGACGCGGCCGGTGCCGTGGGCCTACCGCGTGCTCTTCCGCCACCTCGGGCTCGACCCGGACGTCACGCGCACGCCGCTCGAGGAGCTCGTCGTCGACCGGCTGCTGCACGGCGGCTTCGCGGCGCGGGCGCTGCCCGAGGACGCGCTCGCGCTCGCGACGCTGGAGACCGGCGTCGGGGTCTGGGCGCTCGACGCGGACGCCGCCGGCGCGCTCACGCTCACGACCGGCGCGGACGGCCGGCTCGCGCTCTGCGACGACCGCGGCACCGCCGCGGTGCTGTTCTCGCCGCCCCCGCCGGAGCGCGCGCCCGGCCGCGGCACGACCGCGCTGCTGCTCGTCGCGGTCCAGGCGCCGGGCGTCGACGACCTCGTGATCGAGGAGGCGCTGTGGACGGCGACCGTCGCAGTTCGTACCATTGACGCGGCGTCATGACCATCCGTGTCTCTCTCGCGCTCGGCGCGTTGCTCATGGCGCTCGCCGCCCTCGCGGCGCCCGCCGCTGCGCAGAGCGGCGTCCAGACGCTCAACTTCAAGTACGGCCCGGTCAAGATCGCGCCGGGCCAGAACACGATCGAGATCGACGAGAACCAGGCTCAAGCCGCCGGTCGACGGCTGCATCACCGGCTTCCGGCCGAACCTGACCTACAAGGACGGCAGCGTGCCGCGGGTCGACGTCATCCACCTGCACCACGGCGTCTGGCTGAAGAACCTCAGCCGCTGTTCGCCGCCGGCGAGGAGAAGACGGAGTTCGCGGCGCCGCCCGGCTACGGCTGGCGCTACCGGACGACGGACCAGTGGCACATGAACCACATGATCCACAACCTCACGCCGACGCCGACCCAGGTCTACATCACCTACGAGCTCGACTTCGTGCCCGACACGTCGCCGCTGGCGGCGAGCATGAAGGAGATCCAGACGATCTGGATGGACGTCATGGGCGGCACGCCCTACCCGGTGTTCGACGCCAAGCGCGGCCGGCACGGCTCCAACCGCCGGCTGACCTACCCGGACGAGGTCCCCGGGGCGCCGCGGCGGAACACCTGGACCGTCCCGACCGACGGCGAGCTCGTCGGCACCGCGGGGCATCTGCATCCGGGCGGGCTGTGGACGGACCTGAAGCTCACGCGGAACGGGCGGACCGTGCGCCTGTTCCGCTCGAAGGCGAAGTACTACGAGCCCGCCGGGGCGGTCTCGTGGGACGTGTCGATGACCGCGACCCCGCCCGACTGGCGGGTCCAGGTGCGGCGCGGGGACGTCCTCAGCGTCTCCGGCACCTACGACACGCGGCGCGCGTCGTGGTACGAGTCGATGGCGATCATGCCGGTGATGTTCGACGCCGGCGGGACGACCGGGAAGGACCCGTTCACCACCGACGTCGACGTGCCCGGCCAGGTCACGCACGGGCACCTGCCCGAGAACGACAACCACGGCGGCGGGCGCTTCTCCGGCCTGCCCGACGTCCGCGACCTGATCGGCCGGCCGCTCGCGAACGGGAGCGGCAGCATCCCGATCCAGGGCTTCGTCTTCGGGCAGGGCGACCTCAGCTCGCCGGGGCGCGCCGGGCAGCCGGCGCTCGTGCGGCGCGGGCGCAGCCTGACGTTCGTCAACCGCGACGCGCGGCAGACGATCTTCCACACCGTGACCTCGTGCAAGGCGCCCTGCAACCGGACCACCGGGATCGCCTATCCGCTCGCCAACGGCCGGGTCGACTTCGACTCGGGCGAGCTCGGCTTCGGGCCGCAGGGCTTCACGGCCGCGGCGAACCGGGCGACGTGGGCCACGCCGAAGCGCCTCAAGCCGGGCACCTACACGTACTTCTGCCGCGTCCACCCGTTCATGCGCGGCGCGTTCAAGGTCAAGCCGAAGGCCTGAGCGGCGTCGTCGCTCCCTTGACGTCGCATAGCGGCGTCAATGGAGCATCGGTCGCGTCAGGAGCGCAGCGCGGCCGCGAGGCGGTCGATCGCGTCCGGCCCGCGGAGCGCGGCGCGGACGTGGCGCTCGTCGCCCCAGAGCCGGCCGGGCGCGACGTACACCTGCGCGGCGGCGAGCCGTGCGGCCAGCGCCGGCCCGTCCTCGGCGTCGGACGAGAGCCACGCGAACGGCAGCCCGCCCGGCGCCGCCGCGACCGGCGAGCCCGCCAGCGCCGCGGCGAGCTGCGCGTGCGCCGCGTGCGCCGCGGCCCGGCGCCGCCGCGCCAGCGCGAGGCCGTCGGGCGACAGCGCCCAGCTCGCCGCGGCCTGCGCCGGCGCGCTGACCCCGCCGCTCGGCGCGAGCCGCGCGACGAGCTCCGCCGGCCCGAGCGCCGCGCCGGCCCGCAGCCCCGCCATCGCGTGCGCCTTGGAGAACGAGCGCAGGACCACGAGCCCGGGGACGTCGGCGACGAGCCCGGCCGCGTCCTCGCCGTCGGGCGCGAACTCGCCCAGCGCCTCGTCGACGATCAGCAGCGCGTGCTCGGGCAGCCGCGCGCGCAGGTCGCGCAGCGCCCGCCGCGGGACCAGCGCGCCGGTCGGGTCCGCGGGCGACGTGACGATCACCGCGCGCGTGCGCCCGCCCGCGCGCGCCAGCAGCTCGGCGGGAGCGGGCGCGACGGGCACGGCGCGGCCGCCGGCCGCCTCGACCATCCCGGGCAGCGGCTGCCAGCCGGGCCAGCCGATCAGCGCGTCGCCACCCCTCGACCACCAGCCCGAGCAGCGCGCGCAGCAGCTCGCCCGCGCCGTGCCCGGCGGCGACCTGCTCGACCGCGACGCCGTGGCGGGCGGCGAGCGCCTCGCGGAGCGCGGTCGCCGCGAGGTCCGGCGGCTCGTTCACCGCGCGCCGCAGCGCGAACGTCGCCGCGTTGACCGCGTCGGGGTGCGGCGGCTCGTGCCACGTCGTGCCGGAGAGGTCGAGCGGGTCGAGCTTCGTCACCGCCTTGCGGCGCCGCTCGTCGCGGCGCGCGAGCAGCTCGGCCGAGATCTCCTCCGGCGCCATCTCCTCGAACTGGCGGTAGTAGTCGCGGAACCCCATCAGCGCGGCGCGAGCGAGGACCCCGGGCCCTCGAGCAGCAGGAACCACGCCGTGAAGCCGACGGCCGCGACGATCGCGGTGACGACGAAGATCCGCCCCAGCACGCCGTCGCGCTGGTCGTGGCCCGCCGCGCGCCGCAGCAGCTTCCAGAGGCCGTCGAGCCGCGTGGCGAGCATCAGCGTGAGGATCAGCGTCCCGATCAGCCCGAAGAACGCGCACGCGATGCCGAGGAAGACGCTGCCGGTCAGGTAGTCGAGCTGCGAGCCGACCCACATCCAGGCGACCGGCTGCGGGCCCCAGACGCTGAGCACCACGAGCGCCTCGAGCACGAGCACCGCGGCGGCCAGCACGCCGTCCGTGCGCCGCCGCCGCGCGTCGCCGCGCTCGGGCGGCGTGCGGTAGTGGACCGGCGCGGTGCCGGGCCGGCGCCCGATGAACAGGCCGCCGGTGTCCGTGGGGTCGTTGCGCGGCACAGCGTCGATTATGGCGGGCGCCCGCTGCGCCGACCCCGGCAGCCACCGCGCCCGCGCGGTACATTGCGGCCAGAGAGGAGGCACGTCCCCTGCCCGCCGTCATCACCGCCGAACCGCCGATCGGCGCGCGCACCGCGCCCGCGGTCCCCGGCGAGGCGGCCGCGCGGCGCGACCTGCGCGATCAGATCGCGCGGCTGGAGCGCGAGCTCGCGCTCGAGCTGACCGCGGCGTTCCCGCGCCGCGAGCCGCTCCGCCCCGGCCGCCCGGCGAGCGCCCGCGGCGGTCCGCGGCTGCTCTCGCTCGGCGAGCTCGAGCGCGTCCGCGACGAGCTGGCCGGCCGGATCGCGGCGCTCCACGACGCGCGCCCGCGCGAGCGGCTGGAGCGGATGCTGGCCGCGCCCGAGCGCCACAAGTGGGCCTACGTCACGAGCGAGGAGCTCGGCGAGCCCGGCTGCACGGTCTGGGCGGTGCGCCCGCGGCTCGGCCTGATCGGCATGCTGATGGGGTGGTGGCGCGTGAAGATCTCGTCCGGTTGCCCGTTACCCGGGTGACAGCCTGATGGGCCGGCGCAGCCGCAAGCGCGGCGGCGCGGCCGAGATCGCGCCCGCGCCCGCGCACGGCGCCGCGCCGGCGCCCGCCCGCGGGGAGCGGCCGCAGGCGCCCTGGCACCCGTTCCCGCTCGTCGAGCTGTGCGTGCTGCTCGGGCTGGTCCTGCTCGTCTGGGGCTTCTTCACCGCCGACGCCGCGAGCGGCCGCGTGCTGCTCGTCTGCGGGATGGTGCTCGCCTCGCTCGGCGGCCTCGAGACCGCGCTGCGCGAGCACTTCACCGGCTACCGCTCGCACGCGCTGCTGCTCGCCGCGCTGCCCGCGGTGCTGACCGCCGGCGTGCTCTTCTTCGCCCGCGCCCCGTGGATCGCGATCCCGGTCGCCGGCGCGATCGTCCTCGTGGCCGCGTTCGCCGCCCTCCGGCGTGCGTTCCGGCGGCGCAGCTAGGCTCTCCGCCCATGGCCGCCGAGGAGAAGCGCATGCAGCTGCGCGGGCTGCATCACGTGACCGCGATCTGCCGCGACGCCGATCGCACGATCGCCTTCTACCGCGACCTGATGGGGCTCGCGATCGTCCACGACGGCCCGTCGGACGACGACCCCGAGTCGCGCCACGTCTGGTTCGGCGCGCAGGACGGCGGCCCCGGCATGCTCGTGTCCTTCATGCAGTACCCGGAGCTGCCGACCGGCGTGGTCGGCGTGGGCTCCACCCACCACTTCGCGTTCGTGGTGGAGAGCGCCGACGAGCAGGCCGCGTGGCGCGACTACCTGCGCGGCCAGGGGGTGGAGTGCACCGACGTGTTCGACCGCGGCGCCTTCCACTCGATCTACCTGCGCGATCCCGACGGCCACATCGTCGAGATCGCCACCAGCGGGCCCGGATTCCCCGCCGGCGGTCCGTCCGCGTAGGACGGGCGGACCGCCGGCGGTCCCCCTTCGAGAGCTACCTCGCGGTCGCCCAGCCGGCGCCCGCGAACTCCGGCTCGAGCGCGACGTCGCCGCTCAGCCGCGCGGAGAGCGCGCGGCGCTGGCGATCCGTCATCGACCCGATCGTCTTCGTCTCGGTCATCGGGATCGAGGCGAGGAACCGGCGGCAGCGCGTCCGCCCCCAGCGGTGCTGGCTCAGGAGGAGATCGGCGATCGCCATGCTCTCGGCCTCCCAGGGGCACTCGAGCACGATCTCGCCGACCGTCGTCTCGTTCTCCGCGACCTGTCGCTTGAGCTCAGCCCGAGCCAGGCGTACACGGTTCGCCTGAGCGAGCGCGCGCATGTGCTGCGGCGCAGGGGCCGTCGCTGTTGCGTCCATCGAACCTCCCCACGGCCCGCATCAGGCGGGCCTGGTCGTGATTTGTGTTTACGGCCGCGGGTACGCGGGGGCTTGCCCGCACCGCCATCCATCTCCTCCTGACGGATGCCCCGGCGGTGCTGAACTTCCCCTTTTCCCGGAAGGCGCCGCAGCGCCCGACCGGATGCGCAGGCTAGACACTCCTGGTGGCGAGATTCAACGCCGTCCGCGCCGGATCATTCGCAAAAAGCGGGCGATTTATGAAGCCTTGGGTTTTGGGTCGACGGGATCCGGTTCGCCTGCGAACCGGATGACCCACCGGAAACCGGTGTCAGGACGGCAGTGGCCCGTGCTCGGCCTCGAAGGCCGTCTTCACGGTCGCGAACCGCTCCAGCGCGAGATCCAGCGTGGGGCGGTCGTGGGTGGCCATGACGCTCGTCCGCAGCAGCGCCCCGGCGGGCGGCACGGCGGGATGCAGCGCGACGTTGACGAACACGCCCGCGTCGTACAGCGCGCGCCACAGCAGGACCGCCTTCCAGTCGTCCCCGACCACGACCGGGACGATCGGGGTGACCACCGTGGCGCCGCCCGGCACCGGCTGCGGCTCGACGACCTGGAAGCCGAGGTCGTGCAGGCCCGCGGTTGAGATAGGCGGCGTTCTCGAGCACCTGGGCGAACAGCGGCGGCCCGTCGTCCGAGCGGACGACCCGGAGCGCCGCCAGCGCCGCCCCGACCGCGGCCGGCACGGCGGCGGCGGTGAAGAGGAAGGCGCGCGACTGGATCCGCAGGAAGTCGATCACCTCGTGGGCGCCGGCGATGAAGCCGCCGCACGACGCGAGCGACTTCGAGAACGTGCCCATCCGCAGGTCGACGCGGTCCTCGACCCCGAACAGCTCGGCGGTGCCGGCGCCGCGGGCGCCGAGCACGCCGGCGCCGTGCGCCTCGTCGACCATCAGCCGCGCCCCGTGCTGCTCGCAGAGGTCGCAGATCTGCGGCAGCGGCGCGACGTCGCCCTCCATCGAGAAGACGCCGTCGACGACGACCAGCACGCCGCCGCCGTCCTCGGCCGCGCGCTCGAGCGAGCGCTCGAGCTTGTCGAGCCGGTTGTGGCGGAACGGGCGCAGCTTCGCCCGCGACAGCAGGCAGCCGTCGAGGATCGAGGCGTGGTCGCCCGAGTCGGCGACGACCGTGTCGCCGGGGGAGAGGATCGTGCCGAGCGTGCCCACGTTCGCCTGATGGCCGGTGGTGAAGACGAGCGCGTCCTCGGTCCCCATCCACTCCGCGATCTCGCGCTCGAGCTCGAGGTGCAGCTCGAGCGTGCCGTTGAGCAGCCGCGAGCCGGTGAGGCCGGTCCCGTAGCGCTCGAGCGCGTCGCGGGCGCCCGCCATGACGCGCGGGTCCGCGGTCAGCCCGAGGTAGTTGTTCGAGCCGAGCATGATCCGCTCGGCGCCCTCCATCTCGACCACCGGGGCGGCGGGCGACTGGAGCGTCCGGAAGTACGGCAGGAGGTCCGCCTCGCGAGCGGCCCTGAGCTGCTCGGCGCGCTCGTGACCGCGCACCTTGCTGAACACGTCGATGGCTGTCGGCATTGCTAGCCTGCCCGCCTCCATGGGGTCGCTCGAGATCCGGCCGGTCCATTCTACGGGCGACCTCCGTCGGTTCATCCGGCTCCCGTTCCGCCTGTACCGCGACGCGCCCAACTGGGTGGCGCCGCTGCTGTTCGAGCGCAAGCAGTTCCTGAACCGGCGGAAGAACCCGTTCTTCGAGCACGCCCGCGCCGAGTACTTCCTCGCGCTGCGCGACGGGCGGCCGGTCGGCCGCATCACCGCCCAGGTCGACGACCACTTCCAGTCGTTCCAGGACAACCGCTGGGGCTGGTTCGGCTTCTTCGAGTGCGAGGACGATCCGGAGGCGGCGCAGGCGCTGCTCGACCGCGCCGAGCAGTGGCTCCGCGGCCAGGGCTGCGACCGGATGGTCGGCCCCGCCGACTTCACCACCAACGACGAGTGCGGGATCCTGATCGAGGGGCACGACCGGACGCCGCTGATCCTCACGCCGTGGACCCATCGCTACTACCAGGGCCTGATGGAGGGCGCCGGGATGGCGAAGGCGATGGACCTCCTGATGTGGGAGCTCGAGATCGCCGGGCGCGACAAGGTCAACCCGATCATCTGGAAGCTCGCCGACCAGGTCGAGCCGCGCCACGGGATCACGGTGCGGCCGTTCCGCAAGAAGGACATCGAGGCCGAGATCTCCCGCTTCATGGAGGTCTACAACTCGGCCTGGGAGAAGAACTGGGGCTTCGTCCCGCTGACGGAGCACGAGGTGCGCCACTACGCGAAGACGCTCAAGCCGTTCCTCGACGAGAACTGGGCCTACGTGGCCGAGAAGGACGGCGAGACCGTCGGCGCCGCGCTCACGCTGCCCGACTACAACCAGGCGCTGCTGCACCTGAGCGGCCGGATCCTCCCGTTCGGCTGGGCGAAGTTCCTCTGGTACCGGCGCAAGATCGACCGCGTGCGGGTGTTCGCGCTCGGCGTCAAGCCCGACTGGCAGCACACGGGCGTGGCGGCGAAGTTCTACGAGCGCCACTTCGACGCCGCGACGCGGACGCCGCAGACCTACGGCGAGACCGGCTGGATCCTGGAGTCGAACCGCAACATGAACAAGGCCATGGAGGCCATGGGCGGCACGATCGTGCGACGATTCAGGTTGTACGAGCGCGTGCTCGACGACGGCGACTCGTAGAGCCCGTGAACACGATCCATTAGGGTTCCCTCAGATGCGGCGCACCGAGATTCTCAAGGCCTCCCCACCGATGTTCCAGTCGCGGTGGCTCGACCGCTTCACGCGCGTCCACCACCTCGTGCCGGTGCTGCTCTTCCTGCCGGCGATCGTGATCCTCTTCGCCCTCGGGATCCCGCGCGCCGGGATCTGGACGTCGCTCGCCCTCGCGGCCGGCGGCTACGCGTTCTGGACGCTGACCGAGTACTGGCTGCACCGGGTCGTCTTCCACTTCGAGCCCGATCACGGCATCGGCGCGCGCCTGCACTGGATGATCCACGGCGTGCACCACGACCACCCGAACGACCCGCTGCGGCTCGTCATGCCGCCGGCCGCCTCGGTGCCGCTCGCGGTCCTGTTCGCGCTCGTGTTCTGGCTCGTGCTCGGGAACGACCTGTGGATGCCGTTCACCGGCGGCTTCCTGGCCGGCTACCTGATCTACGACGAGCTCCACTACCACCTGCACCACCGGGCGCCGACGACGCGCCTGGGCCGCTGGCTGCGCGAGCTGCACATGCGCCACCACTTCCAGGACGACGAGCGCGGTTTCGGGATCAGCGCGCCCTACTGGGACCGCGTCTTCGGCACCGTCGCCGCAGCGCCGGACGCGCTGACGTCCACCGCGCCCGTATGCTGACGGGCAGGTGAGCACCGAACCGGACAACAGCATCCCCGGCGACGAGATCGAGGTCGTCGACGGCCAGCCCGTCGCGCCCGCCGCGCCGGCGCCCGTACCGGAGCCGGTGCGGCCGGCCCAGGTCCCCGCCGTCCAGGCCGCGGCGCTCGCGGCGACCGGCTTCGTGGCCGGCGCGGCGACGGCCGCCGTGGTCGCGCGGCGGCGGTCGCGCCCCGCGCGGCGGAAGCGGAAGAAGAAGGGCGGCGCGATCGGCGAGATCGTCGCCTCGAACTCCTTCCTGGTCGACGTGCACCTCATCCGCCGCGACTAGCGCTTCGCGAGCTCGTCGCGCGGTCCGCTCGGTGACCGTACCGCGGCATCGAGGGAAGGGCTCGGACGGGCGCGGAACCCGCAGTTTGCATCCCGCCGCTGCGATCGCGCTCGCGTCCCGCCGCGCCGGCCGCTATGAACCCGGGGGTGCAAGAGCTCCGCGTCGAGGTCGCCCCGCCCTGGCCGTTCCGGCTCGGCGGCGGCTCGGTCAACGGCCTGACGCAGCGCCGCGGCGGCGGGATCCAGCGGCTGCTGCACCGCGACGGCGCGCCCGTCCACGTCGCCGTGATCCAGCCCGCGCCCGGCCGCGTGATCTTCGGCGCCCGCGCGGACTCGGAGCCCGACGCGATGTGGGGGATCCGGCGGATGCGCTTCGCCACCGGGGTCGACGACGACCTGCGGCCGTTCCACGACGCCTTCCGCGACGACCCGCTGATCGGCCGCGCGGTGCGCGAGCTGCCCCACCTGCGCGTGCGCCGCACCCCGTATCCGTGGGAGGCGCTGCTCGCCGCGATCTGCGAGCAGCTGATCGAGTTCGAGCGCGCGGTCGAGATCCAGCGCCGGCTGATCCGGGCGCTCGTCCCGCGCGATCCCGCCACCGGGCTGCGCGACGTCCCGTCGCCCGCCGCCGTCGCCGGGCTCGCGCCCGGCCCGGCTCGCCCAGCTCGACCTGGCCCCGACCCGGGCGCTCACGCTGCGGCGCGCGGCCGCGGTGCTCGCGCGCGCCGACCTGCTGACCGGCGACCCGCTGCCGGTCTGGCGCGCGCTGCGCGCGATCCCCGGCGTCGGCCAGTGGACGATGGAGATGCTCGGGCTCCACGGCCATGGCGACCTCGATCGGGTCCCCGCCGGCGACCTCGGCTTCCTCAAGCTGATCGGCCGGCTCCGGACGGGGAACCCGCGGGCGCGGGTCGACGTCCCCGAGGCGTACGCGTTCTTCGCGCCCTACGCCGGCTGGCGCGGGCTCGCCGGCTCCCACCTGATCGCCGCGCACGCCCGCGGCTGGCTGCCGCTCAGTCCTGCTCGAGCGCGCCGCGCGGATCCAGTCCCTGCCCGGCCAGGAACTCGTTCGTCAGCACCTGCTCGACGTTCTGCCGCTGCTTGATCAGCCGGTTGTCGAACATCCAGTCGGCGTAGCGCTGCCACTCCGCCGCGTCCTGCCAGCCGAACGGCCGCTCCGGGTCCTCGGGGAAGAAGACCGGCAGCGTCGCCTCGACCGACGCCTGCTGCAGGCCGCGGTCGAGCCCGGGGTCCGCCTCGAGCAGCGCGTCGACGCCGTCGGCCGGGTTGTCGCGGAGCAGTGCGTGACCGCGCGCGGTCGCCTGCATGAAGCGGCGGACGCGCGCGCCGAAGTCCTGGTCGAGGTCGCGCCGGCGGGCGACGAAGACGAGCTCGGAGTAGGTCGGCACGCCGAGCTGCTCGATCCGCTGGATCTGCGGGTCGCGGCCGCGCCGCTGGAGGTCGACGCCCTCGTAGTTCCAGAACGCCCCGAGCGTCGCGTCGACCTTGCCGCTCAGCATCGCGGGCACGAGGTTGAAGCCGACGTTCGTCTCCTTGACGCTGCCGGCGTCGACGCCGGCCGAGCGAGGATCGTCTTCAGGTAGGCCGACTGGTACGGGATGCCGGCCGTGCCGACCCGCTTGCCGCGCAGCTGCTGGGGCGTCCGGACCGCGTCCTTGCCGACCGACATCAGCGAGGTCAGCGGCTTCTGCACGAGCGCGCCGACGCTGACGAGCTGCGCGCCCTGGTCGCGCGCGAGCAGCAGCTCGGGCTCGTAGGAGATCGCGATGTCGGCCTTCCCGGCCAGCAGCAGCTTGAGCGGCGCCGACGGGTCCGGCGGCGGCGTGATCTTCGACGTCGAGCCCGGCCTTCGCGTACGCGCCCGAGGCCTGCGCGGCGTAGATCCCCGCGTGGTCGGCGTTCGGGAAGTAGTCGAGCACCAGCCGCAGCGGCTGCGCGGCGCCGCCGGTCACGGCGCCGGGGCCGGGCTCCTCCTTCTCGCCGCACGCGGTCAGCGCGCACGCGAGCAGCGCGAGGACGAGGATCGTCAGGCGTCGGGTCATGGTCCTCCGGGTTCGGTGCGCGGGGTCCAGTCGACCACCCGCCGCTCGAGCAGCGCGCAGGCGCCGTAGAGGGCGATGGCCAGCAGGAACAGCAAGAGGGTGGCGGCGAAGGCGCGGTCGGTCGCGAGCTGGCCGTTCGCCGTGATCAGCATGTGGCCGAGGCCGCTCTCCGAGCCGGCCCACTCGGCGAACACGGCGCCGATGACGGCCACGGCGGCGGCGACCTTCAGCCCCGTGAAGGCGGCCGGCAGCGCGGAGGGCGCCTCGACGAGCGTGAGCGACTGCCAGCGCGTCGCCTGCAGCGAGCGCAGCAGCCGGCGCGCGTCGGGGTCGGCGCCGCGCAGGCCGTCGTAGAGGTTGATCGTGATCGGGAAGAAGCAGACCAGCGCGATCAGCAGGATCTTCGGCGCCAGCCCGAAGCCGAGCACGAGGATGACGAGCGGCGCGATGACCGGGACCGGGACCGCCTGCGAGCCGATCACGAGCGGGCGCAGCGCGCGCCGGACGGCGGGGGAGAGGTGCATCGCGACGCCGATCGCCGCGCCGGCCACGACCGCCGCGAGCAGCCCGAGCACGACCTCGTAGGTCGTCGTCCAGAGGTCGGGCGCGAGCAGCGAGCGGTCCTCCCACAGCGCCTGGAGGACGTCGGTCGGCGAGGGCAGGATCAGCGGGTCGACGCCGCCCAGGCGCGCGAGCGCCTCCCAGCCGGCGAGCAGCACGATGACGACGAGCAGGGCGGTCATGCGGCGCCGAGCACCTCCAGCGCGCGCTCGCGCAGGGCGACGAGCGCGGGGTCGTCGCGCTCGCGCGGGCGCGCGATCTCCACGGCGAGCGAGTCGACCACCCGGCCCGGGCGCGGCGAGAGCAGCACCACGCGGTCGGCGAGCAGCACCGCCTCCTCGACGTCGTGCGTGACGAGCAGGACCGTGCGCGGCTCGCGCGCCAGCGCGTCCGCGAGCCAGCGCTGCATCTGCAGCCGGGTGAGCGCGTCGAGCGCGCCGAACGGCTCGTCCAGGCAGAGGACGGGGCGGCCCGCGAGCAGCGTGCGCAGGAACGCGACGCGCTGGCGCATCCCGCCCGACAGCGCCGCGGGCCGCGCGGCGCTCGAAGCCCTCGAGCCCGAAGGCGGCGAAGTGCGCGTGCGCGAGCTCGCGGGCGCGTGCGCGCGGGACGCCGGCGACCCGCAGCGCCAGCCCGGCGTTGTCGAGCGCGCTCAGCCACGGCAGCAGCGCGTCGCGCTGCGGCATCAGCGCGGCGGGCCCGGCGTGGATGCGCCCCGCGTCCGGCGCCTGGAGGCCGCAGACGAGCTCGAGCAGCGTCGACTTGCCGCAGCCGCTCGGACCGACCAGCGCGACGATCTCGCCGGCCGCCACGCGCAGCGTGACGCCGCGGAGCGCCTGCACGTCGCCGTGGGCCTTGTCGACCGCCTCGCACTCGACGCCCGCCTGCTGTTCGTCACGAGACCCCGTCACCGGAGCCTCGGCCTCGCTTCGCATCGCTCCCTCCGCGGGCATTACCCCACAGGTTCGAAGGGTCAGGCCCAGCGCGGGCCTATCTCAGCCGGGCGTTCTCCCCAGCCCCCCTGATTGCTCTGGGATGACAGGCTACCGGGCCGATGCTCGTCCCCGTGCTCCCGATCGCGACCGAGCGGATGATCCTGCGGCCGTTCGCCCCCGGCGACCTGGACGCGCTCGTGGCCATCCACGGCGACGAGCGCGTCGTGCGCTACCTCCCCTGGGGCGTGCGCGACCGCGCCGAGCTGGCCGGCGTGCTGGAGGAGAAGGCGCGCCGGACGCGGCTCGAGCGCGAGGGCGACGGGCTGAACCTCGCGGGGGTGGACGCGGAGACCGGCGACCTCGTCGCCGACCTGTCGCTGATGTGGCGCAGCGCGGAGCACCGTCAGGGCGAGGTCGGCTACATCCTGCATCCGGCCCACGAGGGGCACGGGTACGCGACCGAGGGGGCGCGGGCGATGCTCGCGCTCGGCTTCGACGGGCTCGGCCTGCACCGGATCTACGGCCGCATCGACGCGCGCAACGACGCCTCCGCCCGGGTGCTCGAGCGGCTCGGGATGCGGCGCGAGGCGCACCTCGTCGAGAACGAGCACCTCAAGGGCGAGTGGACCGACGAGGTCGTCTACGCGCTGCTCGCGCGGGAATGGGTCACGCGTGGCTGGGGGCGCGTCAGCGCCTTGACGAAGTCCTCGAGCTGGCGCGTGGTCCAGCACTCGTACAGCTCGCAGAACGGCGCGTAGGCGCGGACGACCGAGTCGCCGTAGTTCCAGTAGAGCTGCGGCTCGGGGTTGAGCCAGAACGTCCGGCCGGCGCGCGCCGCGATCGCGGCGAAGGCGTCGGCGCGCGGGTCGCGCCCGTTCGTGCGCGCGTCGCCGAGCACGATCACCGTCGCGCGCGGGTGCAGGTCGTCCTCGACCTGGGTCAGGAACTCGTTCCAGACGCGGCCGTAGTCCGTGTAGCCGGAGACGTCGGCGACGCCGGCGTCGCGGCCGATCGCCTCGGACACCGCCTTGAAGCTGCGCTCGCGGGCGAAGACGTCGGTGACCTCGCTGATCCGCTCCACGAACACGAACGAGCGCATCTTGCGGAACGAGTCGTGCAGGGCGTGCAGGACGGAGAGGAAGAAGACCGACGCGCTCGTGACGCTGGTCGAGACGTCGCACAGCACGTAGAGCTCGGGGCGGCGCGGGCGCTGCGGGCGGAACTTGAGCACGACCGGCACGCCGCCGGTCTGCAGCGAGGCGCGCATCGTGCGGCGCACGTCGACGTGCGCGTGCGCGCGCCGGCCGCGCGTCTCGTGGCCGCGGGTCGCGAGCCGGCGCTTGAGCTGCATCACGACGCGGTGGACGGCGGCGAGGTCCTGCAGCGGGCCGGAGGGGAGCGCGCGGTCGAGCTCGTTCAGCGCCCGGGCGGGCGGGAGCTGACCGGTGCGCTCGATCTGCGCGCGCTCGAGCTCGCGCCTGAGCTGCTGCTCGAAGCGGCGGATCTGGTCGCGGGTCAGCGGCTCGCCCTGATCCTCCTGCGGCGTCCCGTCGCTGCGCAGGTCGAGCGCCCGGCGGATCCGCTGGACGTCGACGCCGAGCACGCCGGAGCCCTCGCCGCGCCGGCCGAGCGCCGCGATCGCGAGCCGGGCGAGATCGCGCATCGCGCTCTCGTCGCCGTTGCGGATCGCCTCGATCGCCTGCGCCCGGAGGTTGTCGAGGTCGATCTGCTCGCCGCCGGTCATGCCGTCGGACTCGCCGTGCTCGCGCACCTCGCGGCTGACCGCCTCGCGCTCGACGGCGCGGAAGAAGAAGCGGTCGAAGACGAGGTCGAACACGCGCCGGTCCTCCGGCGACTTGGCGAGCGTCGCGGCCATCGCCTCGCGGAACGACGCCGCGGTCCGTCCACGGGACCTCGTCGAGCGCGGCGAACGCGTCGAGCAGCTCGGACGTCCCGACCGCCAGCCCCTCGGCGCGCAGCGCCTCCGCGAAGTCGACGATGCTGGCGGGCAGGCTCACGCCGGGCGCGGCGCGAGGCCCAGGCGCACCCCGACGCGCTCCGCCACGACGTCGAGGTCGGTGCGGTGCTTGACGATGATGCTCATCGTCTGGCGGAACAGGTCCTCGTCGATGTCCTCCGCGCCGAGCAGCAGCAGCGCGCGGGCCCAGTCGATCGACTCCGCGATCGAGGGCGGCTTCTTGAGGTCGAGGTCGCGGACCAGCGCGATCACCTCGACGAGCTTCGTGGCGACCGCGTCGGGCAGGTCCGGCGTGTGCATCCGGACGATCTCGAGCTCGCGCTGGGTCGTCGGGTAGTCGAGCCAGAGGTAGAGGCAGCGGCGCTTGAGCGCCTCGGTCAGCTCGCGCGAGTTGTTCGAGGTCAGCAGCACCACGGGGTGCGTGCGGGCGCCGATCCGGCCGAGCTCGGGGATCGTGATCTGGAAGTCGCTCAGCAGCTCGAGCAGCATCGCCTCGAACTCCTGGTCGGTCTTGTCGATCTCGTCGATCAGCAGGACGACCGGCTCCTCGGAGGCGATCGCGGTCATCAGCGGGCGCGCGAGCAGGAACTCCTCGCCGAAGATGTCGTCCTGGACGGCGTCCCAGCCGGTGCCGGTCGCCTCGGCCTGGATCCGCAGCAGCTGCTTGCGGTAGTTCCACTCGTAGAGCGCCTTCGCCTCGTCCAGGCCCTCGTAGCACTGGAGCCGCACGAGCGTGCGGTCGAGGTACGCGGCGAGCGCCTTGGCCAGCTCGGTCTTGCCGACGCCGGCCGGGCCCTCGACCAGCACGGGCTTGCCGAGCCGGGCGGCGAGATAGGAGACGAGCGAGGTGGACTCGCCGGGCAGGTAGCCGACGGCACGGAGGCCGGCGTCGACCTCGCCGACGGATGCGGGAGCGATGGCCATGGAGACCCGAAGGATAGATTCCTGTGCCCCGTTCGCCGCGAGGGTGCCCGTCGTTCCGCCCTGCAACGAGCAGAGACGCCGTGCGTTGCCCGAGCGCCGGCTACGCGCGAGAAGCGGTAGCCGGCGATCGAGCATCTCGACGCAGAGAGCCCAAACCGGAGCGGGCGGGCCGTGATCGGCGCAGCTCAGCGCTTCGGCGGCGACCCTGAGGGCTGGGCTGCTACGACCGCTTCAGGCTCGGCTGCGAGCTCTTCTTCCGTCCCGCTTGTCGCGTGGGCTTACGCTTGCGCGGCGACGGCGAGTCTGAGCTCGCAGTGCCGGCGGATCTGCGAGTGGCGGCCGAGCGTCCCTTGGCCTTGACGTCGTCCGCCTCGTCAACGGTCTCCGGCTGGTCCTGCGCCTCGCCGGACGATCCAGTCTCGGCGTCTCCCTCCGAGGCTTCGGTCTGCTCCTCATGCGCTTCGGACGCCTCCGCCTCGTCCACGTCCTCGGCTGCATACCGGCTCGTCCTGCTCCTCGGCTGCCTCCGGCTCCTCGTCCTCGGCTGCCTCCGGCTCCTCGTCCTCGGCTGCCTCCGGCTCCTCGTCCTCGGCTGCCTCCGGCTCCTCGTCCTCGGCTGCCTCCGGCTCCTCGTCCTCGGCTTCGCCTCCGGCTCCTCGTCCCTCATGCTGCCTCCGGCTCCTCGTCCTCGGCTGCCTCCGGCTCCTCGTCCTCGGCTGCCTCCGGCTCCTCTCCTCAGCTGCCTCCGGCTCCTCTCCTCTCGGCCTCAGGCTCCGTCGTCCTCAGCTGCCTCAGGCTCCTCGTCCTCGGCTGCCTCCGGCTCCTCGTCCTCGAGCTGCCTCCGGCTCCTCTGTCCTCGCGCCTCCGGATGCCTCTCCTGGCTCCTCTCCTCCCTCCTCGGACGCCTCCGGCTCGTCCTCGCTCCCCGTCTCGTCGATGACCTCGTTCTCCGCCTCGACGTCGTCCGGCCCCAGCCCGTCGAGCGCCTCCTCGTCCTCTTGGACGTCCTCGACCTGAACGTCATCGCGGTGCGAGGACAGGACGGTGCCGAAGCCGCGTTCCGCCGCGCCGACGAGCGCGGACACGCCGGCGCCGCGTTCCACCTGGGCATGCTGCTCGAGGAACGAGGCGACCTGACGACCGCGGTGGACGCCTATCGTCGATCGGACGCACGCGGACACGCGGGCGGCGCGTTCAATCTCGGCGTGCTGCTCGCGCAGGCCGGCCACGAAGCACAAGCGGAAGCCGCCTATCGCCGCGCCGAAGAGCGCGGCGAGGACGCGGCGGCGTTCAATCTCGCCCTGTTGCTGGAGGAGCGCGGCGAGCTCTCCGAGGCCGAGGCGGCGTATCGCCGAGCCGACGAGCGCGGCCATGCGGCCGCGGCATGCAACCTCGGCCTGCTCCTCGACGATCGCGGAGAGCCCACGGCAGCACGAGCGGCCTTCCGCCGCGCGGACAACCGCGGTGACGCCGACGGCGCGTTCAACCTCGCGCTCGTCCTGTGGGAGCGCGGCGAGCGAGAGGGCGCCGAGGCGGCCTTCCGGCGCGCCGACGAGCGCGGCGACGGAGGCGCCGCGACCAGGCTCGGGGTGCTGCTGGCTCGCCGCCGCAACCGTGCCGGCGCCGAAGCCGCCTTCCGGCGCGCCGACGAGCGCGGACACGCAGGTGGCACCTACAACCTGGGTCTGCTGCTCGCCGAACGCGGCCTGGACGCCGAGGCCGAGGCCGCCTTCCGGCGTGCGGACGGGCGCGGGCACGGGCGGGCCGCGTGCAACCTCGGGGTGCTCCTGGTGCGCCGCGGTGACCCGCACGGTGCCGAGGCCGCGTTCCGGCGCGCCGACGAGCGCGGACACGCAGGTGGCACCTACAACCTCGGAAGGATGCTCGCCTTGCGCGGGGATCTCGCAGCCGCCCAGCGCCTGCTTCAGCGGCAGCGGCGTCGTCGGACGAGCGGGTCACGGCGCTTGCGACGGAGGCCATCGACGAGCTCCGCCGCCTCCAGGCCGACGGCTGAACGTATCCGCGCGGGTGCCCGCGGATAGATTCCCGGGCGTGCCGCTCGCCGCGTTCGCGCCATCGCCCGAGCCGTTCCTCGTCCTGATGGCGCTCGGCTTCGTCGTCGGCGTGGGCGGGCACGTCTACGGATCGCGGCCCGCGATCGCCACCGGGATCGGGCTGATCCTCATCGCGACGCTGCTGCTGCCGCTCGCGCTCTACGCCACCGACTGAGTCAGAACAGCCGGTCGGAGTCGCGCGGCTCGTCGCCGCCGCGGTCGCGGCCGTTGCGCTCGGGCGCCGGCGGGTCCTCGCGCTCGGCGGGCGGGGCCGACGTCCGCGCGCGCCCGGGCGCCTCCGGCGGCTCGCCCTCCCACCCGGGCGCCCCGCTCAGCGCCTCGCTGACGGTGGTCGGCTCCTGCGGGCTGCGCGACGCGCGCGACCGCCGCTCCTCGCGCGGCGGCCGGACCCAGCCGGCGTCGTCGGCCGCCGGGTTCGGCGGCTCGGGCCGGTGCGCGGCGCGCACCCGCCCGCCCGCCGCGGTCAGGAGGCCGGCGGCGAGCAGCGCCGCGAAGATCCCCCACTGGATGCCGACGGTCGCGCCGGGGTCGTCGACGTCGGGCTTGTCGAACAGGCGCCAGACGAGCAGCAGCAGCGCCCACGCCCCCGCGGCCATGATCACCGTGCCGTCGCCGCCCGGCAGGTGGAAGGCCTTGTTCTGCGAGCGCGCCCAGATCAGGTAGAGGACGCCCGCCGCGACCAGCAGCACGGCCGCCTCGACGAACGAGAAGACCTGCAGCGCGCTGAGGTTGTCCGACACCGGGCGCACGGTCCGGCCGGTGGTCGCGAAGTACGACTTCTCGTACCACGGCAGGATCATCGTGAACAGCAGCGCGGCCGCCGCGGCGCCCGCGAGCCGGAGCTCCGGCGTGAGGCCGCGCAGCGCCTTCGCGGCCGAGGGCGGGATCCGGGTACGGGGGTCGGCCACTGCCCCGCTCAGTCTACGTCGGGCACAGGTCAGTCCAGCGGGATGTCCTCGACGTCGACCTCGGGCGACCCGGGGGCGGGCTCGCCCAGCCGCTCGATGTACCAGTCGAGGAGCGCCCGCAGCGCGAGCAGCAGATCGCGCAGCGCCTCGGCGAGCTGGCGCGAGAGGTCCGGCGGCACCGCGGAGCGGACCCAGTCGATCAGCCCGACGATGGCCTGGAGGTCGGGCGCGGACGGCGGCGCGGCGCGCTCGTGGCCCAGCCGCGCGGCGGCACGTCCTCGCGCTCGGGCGTCCCGGCCTCCTCGGCCTGGCGCTGCGCCTCGCGCACGAGCCGGTCCGCGGCCGCGTGGGCCTCGTCGAGGTGCTCGCGGACGGAGCGCAGGTCCTCGGGCTCAGGCAAAGCGCACCACCAGCGCGCCGTCGTCGAGCGCCGCCCCTGCCGGCTTGAGCGCCGCCAGCGCCGCCGGGAGGATCACCGTGCGCCGGCGCCCCTCGACCGCCACCACCAGCTCGTCGCCGACCTTCTTGACCGACACGTCGTCGCGGTCCGCGAACGGCACCGCGAGCCGGACGTGCCCGTCGCCGTCGCCGAGCCCGAACTCGCGCGCGAGCCCGCCGTGCAGCAGCGCGGACGCGTCGTCGCCGGCGAACAGCGCGCCGCCGAGCCGGTCGAGCATCGCCGCCCCGGCGACCTCGGTCTCGAAGTACGGCGCCTCGAGCACCGGCACCGGCGCGAAGCCGTCGCGCACGCGCGCCAGCTCCGCCTGCTGGCGCTCGCGCCAGGCGCCGAAGTAGGTCCCGTCGAGCTCGGCGGGGAAGATCCGGTTCACGATCACCCCGTCGGTCAGGTACCCGTACAGGCTCAGGTAGGTGAACGTCCGCATCGCCTCCGCCACGACCATCCGGTCCGGCGTCATCACGAGCCGCACCGACGCGTGCTCGCGGTCGCGCAGGATGTCGTGCAGCTCCACCAGCGACGCGACGAGCCCGTTGACCTCCTCGAGCACGTCCTCGTCGGGCAGCCGCAGATCCAGGAACGCGCGCGCGAACGGCCGCGCCGCCGCGAGCAGCTGCGTCTCGCGCCCGGCGAGCTTGCCGAGCCACCAGCGCGCCGCCTCGGGGAACGACAGCAGCCGCAGCGTCTCGCCGGTCGGCGCGCAGTCGACCACGATCACGTCCCAGCGCCCCTCCTCGACGTGGTCGCGGATCCGCAGCAGGCTGAACAGCTCGTCCCCGCCGGGCGGGACGGTCAGCTCCTCGGCCGCGATCCGCTCGACCCCGCGCTCGATCAGCATCGACCCGAGCCACGCCTGCACGGCGGTCCAGTGGCGCTCCAGCTCGTCCTGCGCGGACACCTGCTGCGCCCACAGCTTCTTCGCGACCTTGCCGGGCTCGGCGCCGACGGGCTGCTCGAGGACGTCGCCGAGCGAGCCGGCCGGATCGGTCGACAGCAGGATCGTCCGCTGCCCTGCGGCAGCGCAGCGGCGCGCGGTGGCGGCAGCGACGGACGTCTTGCCGACGCCGCCCTTGCCCGTGTAGAGGATGGTGCGCGGGGCCAAGGCCCCTGAGCCTACCCGCGCTTCCGCGGCTTGAGCACCTCGACCTGCCCCGTGACGCCCGCCGCGGTTGCCCGCGAGGTCGGTCGCGGAGATCCGCACCGTGTAGATCCCGGCCCTGCGCGGGACGTTCCAGCTCACGGTCCGCGTGCCGTGGCCGACGGTCCCGGCCGCCACCGAGAGCACCGTCCTGCCGCTGGGCGCGGTCACGCTGATCGCCGTGCTCGAGATCTTCGAGAGCGAGTACGTCAGCACCCCGGTCTTCCCGCCGCGCAGCCGCTTCGTGGCCAGCTCCAGCACCGGCGGCGTCGTGAGGTAGCCGGTGAAGTGCTGCTCGGTCGTGCAGTAGACCGGCGTCTGCGTGCGGTCGCAGATCGAGGTGAGGAAGTCGCGCAGCAGCTCGTGGTAGCTGAGGTTCGACTCGTAGGAGGACGTCCCGCGCGAGTACAGGGACCACGCGCCGGTGTCGAAGCTCGGGACGATCTTGCGCGCGGTCCGGTCGCCGGCCTCGAACAGCGCCGCGGCGCGCGGGTCGCCGGTCAGGTCGGCGACGTCCCACAGCCCGACGAGCGACTGGATGAAGCCGTTGAGGATCGTCAGGCCCGGCGCGAACGAGTACTGCGCGTACTCCGTGCCGTTCGGGCCCTTGACCCGGACGCCCGTCGGCGTGCGCTGCTCGAACAGCTTCAGGCCGGCCGAGATCTCCGGGAACAGCTCGTCCTGGCGGCCGAGCTTGACCGCGGAGCGCGCGATCGCCTGCAGCCCGGTGCCCTGCGCGAGGCCGCTCACCCACGGCGGCGAGCCGCCGTCGAAGTTGAAGTAGTACTCCCACGCGAGCCCGCCGCCGCGCGGGACGGCGATCGACATCAGCTCGTCGAGCAGCAGCGTGTTGCGCGCGTTGTTGCGCTTGGAGCCCTTCGCGTACGCGTTCAGCTTCCCGAAGTTCGCGAGCGGGTGGAGCTGGAGGCCCTGGCCCGGGAAGTACTGGAAGACGAGCTCGGAGCCCGGGAACGAGACGCGCGCGCCGCTCGAGAGCAGCGGCGAGGCCGTCCAGTACTCCGCGTTGCGCTGGAGCTGGAGGAACAGCGGCGGCAGCCGCGAGGCGCGCAGCTTGCCGCGCGCGGCGATCCCCTCGGTCGTGGCCAGGACGCCGGCGAGCTCGTAGCGCCGCGTGCCGGTGAGGCGCTTGATCCGGCGCTTGACGTCGGCCAGGATCGCCCGGTCGGCGTCGTAGGTCGCCTGGTCGATCGAGCCCGCGCCGGTAGAGCTTGCGCAGCTCGGTCGCGATCGTCTTCTTCTTGGCCGCCTGCGCGGTCGTCGGCGTGCTGACCAGCGCCAGCCCGAGCGCCAGCAGAAGGACAATGCGCACGCAATCGTTTGTTCGTCTCAGGGCCATGGATGCGATGCTAGGGTCGCCTTCCGGCTCGCCCCCCGCTGCAACACAGCCTGCGGCCGTCCGATTCGCCATCAAGGAGCCTGTTTCCCGATGACCCTTCGCCGTCCTGCTCTCCTGCTGCCGTGGCTCGCGGCGCTCGCGCTCGCCGTGGGTGCCTGTGGAGGCGGCGACGACAACGGCGGCGGCGGCGAGGCCGCGTCGTCGAGCACCGACGTCAACCAGCTCCTGACCGACACGTTCTCGGGCTCGAAGGAGATCAAGTCGGGCAACGTCGACCTGAAGATCGCGATCGAGGCGCAGGGCGGCGACTCCCAGCTCAGCGGCCCGGTCAACGTGACGCTCTCGGGTCCGTTCCAGTCGCAGGGCGGCGGCGCGCTGCCGGAGTTCGACCTCCAGGCCTCGGTCGAGGGCGGCGGCCAGAACCTGAAGGCCGGCGTGACCTCGACGGGCGACAAGGGCTTCGTCTCCTTCCAGGGCACCGACTACGTGCTCGACGACAACACCTTCAGGCAGTTCAAGGCGGGCTACGAGCAGGCGCAGAAGCAGAGCCAGGAGGACAAGGGCACGAGCTTCGCGACGCTCGGCGTCGACCCGCGCAAGTGGCTGACCGACCCGCAGAACGCGGGCGAGGCCAAGGTCGGCGACACCGACACGATCAAGATCACCGGCGGCGTCGACGTGGCCAAGCTGCTCGACGACGTCAACGCGGCGCTCGAGAAGGCCTCCTCGCTCGGCGTCTCCGGCGCCCAGGGCGTGCCCGAGAAGCTGACCGAGCAGCAGCGCCAGCAGGTGCTCGACGCGGTGAAGGACCCGAAGGTCGAGATCTACACCGGCAAGGACGACAAGATCCTGCGCCGGATGGTCGTGAACATGGGCATCGACTCGCAGGGCACCTCCGGGACCGTCATGTTCGACGTCTCGATCACCGACCTCAACGAGGACCAGGACATCGCCGAGCCGCAGGACGCCAAGCCGTTCACCGAGCTGCTCGGCCAGCTCGGCGGGCTCGGCCTCGCGAGCGGCGGCAGCGGGTCGTCGTCCGGCTCGGGCTCCTCGTGGCGGCGCCGGCGGCGGCGGCTCGGCCGAGGACCTGCAGAAGTACTCCGACTGCCTCTCGAAGGCCGGCTCGGACGTCGACGAGGCGCGCAAGTGCGCCGACCTCCTGACCGGCTGACGACACGCTGTCGTAGGTAGGCGGGACGCCGCGGCCGGACCCCGCTAAGGTCCGGCCCCGACGTGACCGCCCCGGCTCCCTCGCAAGGCTTCAACCTGCGCCGGTTCCTGCTGAGCGGGACGGGCTGGCCGTACCTGCTCGTCCCGTTCATCCCGATCGCGATCGCGCTCGAGCTGGCGCACGCCTCGGCGTCGCTGATCTTCGTCACCTCGGCGCTCGGCGTGATCCCGACCGCGGCGCTGATGGGCCGCGCCACCGAGGAGCTCGCGGCCCGCTCGGGCCCGGGCATCGGCGGCTTCCTGAACGTGACGTTCGGCAACGCGCCCGAGCTGATCATCGCCTTCTTCGCGCTGAACGAGGGCCTCCAGGAGGTCGTCAAGGCGTCGCTGATCGGCTCGATCCTCGGCAACGTCCTGCTCGTCATGGGCGCCGCGATGTTCATCGGCGGCCGCAAGCGCGACCGGCAGTTCTTCGACCGCACCGCGGCGAACGTGACGGCCCTGATGCTCCTGCTCGCGGTCGTGGCGATGATCATGCCGGCGCTGTTCGAGCTGGTGCAGGGCGACGGGCCTGCCGCGGCCCGACGCAGCAGGCGCACGACTACGCCGCCGACGTCGAGCACCTGTCGATCGGCGTGGCGATCGTGCTGCTGTTCACCTACGCCGCGGGGCTGTTCTTCTCGCTGCGCACGCACAAGGACCTGTTCAACCCCGAGCACGCCGCCGAGGACCACGTGGGCGAGCCGTGGACCGTCCGGCGCAGCGTGCTCATGCTCGCCGGCGCCGGCGTCGCGGTCGGCGTGATGTCGGAGATCCTCGTCGGCTCGATCACGGAGGCGTCGGAGTCGATCGGGCTCTCGCCGTTCTTCGTCGGCGTCATCGTCGTCGCGATCGTCGGCAACGCCGCCGAGCACTGGGTGGCGATCTACTTCGCGACGCGCGACAAGATGGACCTCGCGGTCAACATCGCGATCGGCTCGCGCCGCCCAGATCGCGCTGTTCGCGGCGCCCGTGCTCGTGCTGCTGTCGCTGTTCGTCGGCGACTTCCCGATGGCGCTGGTCTTCAACGGCTTCGAGCTCGGCGCCGTCGTGCTCGCGGTGTTCATCGCCCAGCAGGTGGTCGCCGAGGGCGAGTCGACGTGGTTCGAGGGCCTCCAGCTGCTCGCGGTGTACGTCGTCCTCGGCCTCACCTTCTACTTCGTCTGATGGTCACGTTCGCGTTCTTCTCGGGCCCGCTGCCGTGGGCGATCCTGGCTGTCGTCACGGTCTTCTTCCTCTGGGTCGACCTGCACTTCTTCGCCCGCGGGCGCGAGCCGAGCTTCAAGGAGGGCGTCTGGTGGAGCATCGGCTGGCTCGTCGTCTCGCTGCTGGCCGCGGTCGTCGTGCTCGTGCTCTCGAACGCCGAGGACGCCGTCACCTACACGACCGTCTACTTCATCGAGCGCTCGCTCTCGCTCGACAACCTGTTCGTCTTCATCCTGCTGTTCTCGTACTTCGGCGTGCCCGAGCAGTACCGCGCGCGGCTGCTGTTCTGGGGCATCGTCGCGGCGCTGATCCTGCGCGGGCTGGCGATCCTCGGCGGCGTCGCGCTGATCGAGCAGTTCCACTTCGTGATCTACATCCTCGGCGTGCTGCTGCTCGTGCTCGCCTACCGGATCCTGCGCGGGGTGGCCGAGAACGTCGACCCGGACAAGAACTTCATCGTCCGCACGGTGCGCAAGTTCTTCCCGGTGACGGGCGAGTTCCACGAGGACCACTGGTTCGTGAAGCTCAACGGGACGCGCTACGTCACGCCGCTGTTCCTCTGCCTCGCCGCGATCGTGGCGGCCGACATCGCGTTCGCGGTCGACTCGATCCCGGCCGCGTTCGCGATCACCCGCGACTCCGTCCTGATCTGGATGGGCAACGTCTTCGCGCTGCTCGGCATGCGGGCGCTGTTCGTGCTCGTCGAGGGCCTGATCCGGCGCTTCCGCTACCTGGACGAGACGATCGCGATCGTGCTCGCCGTCGTCGCGGTCAAGCTGCTGATCGAGGACCTCTACAAGATCGGCCCGGTCGCCTCGCTCGGGCTCGTGGCCGTCTGCTTCGTGGTCGGGATCATCGCCTCCCTGATCGCCGACGCGCGCGACCCCGACGCGGCGGCCAAGCAGGCCGAGCGCGGGGTGGAGAAGCAGGACGAGCCGGCGCGCGAAGAGGCCGATCAAAGTCTAGGGCTCAGCAGCTCAGCCGCGGCGGCAGGCCGGCCGGGTCGGCCTCCCGGTCGCGGAAGCCGGAGGCGAACGCGATGAAGCGGTGCACGTCGGCGAACGTGGACGCGAGGCCGAGCGAGACGCGCACGGCGCCGCCCGTCGGCATGCCGACGCGCGCGAGGTGGTCGTCGAGGATCGTCGTGGCGCCGGGCGCGGCCCGGCGCAGCGCGGCGGGCGAGAGGGCGAAGGCCGCCTCACCGGCGCCCGGGTTGCAGAAGCAGCCCGTCCGGATCGAGATGCGGTGCGCCGCGGCGGCCCGGTCGACCAGGCGCTCGTCGACGACGCGGCCGTCGCGATCGAGGAAGTTGAACGCGACCGTGCCGCCGCGGCGGTCCCAGGTCGCCGGGCCGTAGATGCGCGTCGCCGGGCTCCCGTCGGCGTGCCGGAGGCCGCGCAGCGCCGCGAGCAGCCAGGATCCGAGCGCCTCCACGCGCTGCGCGACGATGTCGACGCCGATCCGCCGGAGCCGGCGCAGGCCGATCTCGACCGCGGGGATCCCGAGGTAGTCGACGGTGCCGTCCTCGAAGCGCGCGTGACCCGAGAGCGGGACGACGAACTCGGCCCCGATCCCGGCGGCCACGACGGTCCCGCCGCTGAACCACGGTCGCCGGAGCCGGGCGAGCGCCTCGCGGCGCGCGAGCAGGGCGCCGATGCCGGTCGGGTAGCCGAACATCTTGTAGAACGAGAGCGCGACGAAGTCCGGCTTCCAGACCGCCAGGTCGAGCCGGTTCGTGGGCGCGAACGCGGCGCAGTCCAGCAGCACGTCCCACCCGCGCTCCTGCGCCGTGCGCGATCCACCCGAGCGGGTGCTTGACGCCGGAGAAGTTCGACTGCGCCGGGTAGGCGAAGAGGTTGTGCCCGGAGGCGGCGGCGCCGAGCCGCTGCTCGAGCGTCCCGTCCGCGACCCGGAGCCCGGGCGCGTCGAGCGGCACGTAGTCGGTGCGCGCGCCCTTCGCACCGGCCAGCTCGCGGATGCCGACGACCGAGTTGTGGTTGTCCGCCGTGGCCAGGTAGCGGTCGCCGGGGCCGAACGGGTAGGCGTCGCCGACGAGCCGGAGCGCCCCGGTCGCGTTGGGCGTGAAGATGCATGCGTACTCGGCCTCGGACGCGTTGAAGTGGCGCAGCACGGCGGCGCGTGCCCGCTCGACGAGCCGCGTGGCGGCCGCGGACGTCGGGTTCACCGAGTGGGGGTTGCCGAAGACCGTCTCGCGCAGGAGCAACTGGTGCTCCTCGACCTGGGACGCGGCGTACACGCTGCCGCCGGTGTAGTCGAGGTAGACGTCGCCGTGGGCGTCGAGGCGGGCGTACTCGGTCGCGCGCAGCCGGTCCACGAACGCCGTCTCGCCGAACGCGGGATGCGCGGCGAGGAACGCCGCCTCCGCCTCTGCGGCCCCGGACCACGGCGCGGCCGCGGGGATGACCGGCGTCGCGCTCATCGCGGCCCGTCCCGGCCGCAGGCGCCGTGCGCACAGATCTCGAAGGCGGGGTCCGCCGCCGCCCAGCCCCGGCGCACCAGCAGGCCGGCGAGCCCAGCCCAGCACACGCCCAGCACCGCTCCATCCACATCAGCGAGAGGAACCGAGCGACGCATGACCGAGGCCGGCCGGCGCGCACCTCGTGCTCGTCGAAGACGGCGGCGCGCACCTCCCGGCCGTCGGCGGTCAGGCCGGAGATGTGCTCCCCGAAGCTCACGCCTCCAGGACCGCGTGCGCGCTCGGCGCATTCCAGCGGCGCCGGCGGCGCGCCGCGCTGCCTCAGTACTCGTCCGGATCCGGGTCCGGCTCGAGCTCGTCCTCGTCCTCGACGACCTCGTCGTCCTCGGCGTCGGTCTCGCCGGCGCGCACGGCGGTCACCTCGAGCCGCTCGAGCAGCTCGTCGCGCTGGGCCTCGTCGATCGGGACCTCGTCCCCGACCAGGATCCAGTCGCCGTCGTCGGCGTCGTCGGCGAGCTCGGCGCCGGGGTGGTTGGAGTCGTCGACCACGATCAGGATCTCCGTCTCCGGGTTGAAGTAGGTCCCGGGGCGGGTGGAGAGCTCTTCGAGGTCGAGGCGGCGGAGGCGAGGCATGGCGCCGCAATTTACAACTCCCGGAGCCTCCGGCTCACCTCCGCCTCGACGTCGAGCGGCGGCTCGCCGCGCGCGGCCCGGCGGGCGTTGCGGGCCTCGACGAGCTGGCGCACCTCGGCCTCCAGCTCGGGGTCGGCCGGGGCCCGCAGCGCGCGCAGCTCGGCGTCGACGTCCGCGGGCGGCTCGCCGCGCGCCACGCGGCGGGCGTTGCGGGCCTCGAGCAGGTCGCGCAGGTCCGCCTCGCGCTCGGCGGGCGGCGCCGCCGGCGGCGGGTCGTC
This sequence comes from uncultured Solirubrobacteraceae bacterium, assembly GCA_963724145.1. Taxonomy (GTDB): domain Bacteria; phylum Actinomycetota; class Thermoleophilia; order Solirubrobacterales; family Solirubrobacteraceae; genus DASQMT01. The sequence continues at coordinate 58,875 of CAVRTO010000033.1, read as the reverse complement.
GAGCGACAGCCCGCCGCGCCCGATCCGGTCGTAGCTGCCCCCGCTGGTGGCCAGCGCGACGATCGCGACGGCGAACGCGATCAGCGGCACCACGATCAACACGACGAGGAGCGCATCGTCCATCCCGGCCGATGATCCCCCATCCGTCGAGTGCCGTTCCCGACGTCGCGTCAGTGGGGTATCCTTGCCGTTGACTGACGAGTCAATCGAGGAAGGCAGAAACCGTGGTCGACTTCACCCTCACCGACGAGCAGAAGGCGCTGCGCGAGATGGCGCACGACTTCGCCGCCAAGGAGATCCGCCCCGTCGCGTGGGACTACGACAAGGACGGAACCTGGCCTGATGAGGTCCTGCGCAAGGCGTGGGAGCTCGGGCTCATGAACGTCCACGTGCCCGAGGAGTACGGCGGCCCCGGCGCGTCCTACCTCGACGGCACGATCATCGAGGAGGAGCTCTCCTGGGGCTGCTCCGGCATCGCGACGTCGATCGGCGCCAACGGCCTCGCCTCGGCGCCCCTGTCGCTCGGCGGCTCGGAGGAGCTGAAGAAGCAGTACCTCGGGATGCTGACCGAGGACTTCAAGCTCGCCTCGTTCTGCCTGACCGAGCCGGACGCCGGCTCCGACGTCTCCGGGCATGCGCACCACCGCGGTCCGCAAGGGCGACAAGTACGTCATCAACGGCTCCAAGTGCTTCATCACCAACGGCGGCTACGCCGACTGGTACACGGTCTACGCCAAGACCGACAAGGACGCCGGGCACCGCGGCATCTCCTGCTTCCTGGTCCCCCGCGACGACACGGTCACGGTGGACAAGAAGGAGGACAAGATGGGCCAGCGGGCGTCGAACACCGCGACCATCACGTTCAACGAGACCGAGATCCCCGCCGGCAACCTGATCGGCGAGGAGAACAAGGGCTTCAAGATCGCGATGATGACGCTCGACCGCACGCGCCCCGGCGTCGCGTCGATGGCCACCGGCATCGCGCGCGCCGCGTTCGAGTTCGCCACGAACTACTCGAAGGAGCGCGTCCAGTTCGGCGTCCCGATCGCCATGCACCAGGCGATCCAGTTCATGATCGCCGACATGGCGACCAAGGTGCACCTGTCGCGCCTGGCCACCTGGAACTCGGCCGTCCTGCTCGACCAGGGCAAGCGCAACACGATCGAGTCCTCGCACGCGAAGCGCTTCGCCGCGGACACCGCGATGGAGGTCACCACCGACGCCGTCCAGGTCTACGGCGGCTACGGCTTCATCAAGGACTACCCGGTCGAGAAGCTCATGCGCGACGCGAAGATCATGCAGCTCTACGAGGGCACGTCGCAGATCCAGCGGCTCGTGATCGCGCGCGAGACGCTGCTCCCGCGCCGGATCGAGGAGCCCGTCGCGGCCTAGCCGGCCTGCGGCGCGAACGCCGGCGGCGCGCTGAGCGCCGCCGGCAGCCGCGCCAGGAAGTCCCCGCGCGCGACGTCGCGTGCGCCGAGCGTCCGCAGGTGCGGCGTCGTCCACTGCACGTCGAGCACGCGCGCGCCGCCGGCCGCGGCCAGCCGCCCGACCAGCGCGCCCAGCGCCACCTTGGACGCGTCCGTGGCGACGTGGAACATCGACTCCGCCGCGAACAGCCCGCCGAGCTCGACGCCGTAGAGCCCGCCGGCGAGCGCGCCGCCCGCGTCCCACACCTCGATCGAGTGGGCCCAGCCGAGCTCGTGCAGGCGCACGTAGGCGTCGCGGACCTCCGCCGTGATCCAGCCGCCCGGACGGCGCGGGTCGGCGCAGCCCTCGACCACGGCGCCGAAGGCCCGGTCGGCGGTGACCGTGAAGCGGCGGGCGCTGCGGCGCAGGCTGCGGCTCGCGCGGAAGCCGTCGAGCGGGAGGACGCCGCGCGGGTCGGGGCTGAACCAGGCCGGCCCGGCCAGGCCGTCGACGGGCATCGGGAAGATCCCGCAGCGGTAGGCCGCGAGCAGCGTCCCCGGCGCGAGATCGGCGCCGACCGCGACCAGCCCGGCCTCGCCGGCGGCGTCGGCCGGCGGGAACGCCCAGGCGCAAGGTGGCGGCTCGGTGGGCATCTCCCCGTAGGATGCCGCGCGTGACCGCCTCCGCCACTCCCGTCTGGGGCGATCCGGCCGCCTGGGGGAACCCGCCGCGGCTCGCGGACGAGGTCACCGCCGACGTCTGCGTCGTCGGGCTGGGCGGCTCGGGGCTGGCGGCGATCGGCGCTGCGCTGGAGGCCGGCGCGAGCGTCGTCGGGCTCGACGCCGGCCCGGTCGCCGGCGGCGCGGCGGGCCGCAACGGCGGCTTCCTGCTCGCCGGCGCGGCGCGCTTCCACCACGACGCCGTCGCCGCGTGGGGGCGCGAGCGCGCCGCCGGGATCTACGCGGAGTCGCTCGCCGAGCTCGACCGGCTGTTCGCGGAGGTCGGCCCGCTCGCGCGGCGCGTCGGCTCGCTGCGGATCGCGGCCACACCGGAGGAGGAGGGGGAGATCGCGGCGCAGCTCGCGGCGCTCGAGCGCGACGGCTTCCCGGCGCAGGCCGCGGACGGCGAGGCCGGGCGCGGGGTGTTCATCCCCACGGACGGAGCGATCCAGCCGCTCGAGCGCTGCCGGCTCCTCGCCGGGCGGGCGCTGGCGGCCGGCGCGCGGCTGTTCGCGGACTCGCCGGCGACCGCGATCGCCGGCGACCGGGTCGAGACGCCCGGACGGCGCCGTGCGCTGCCGTGCGGTGGTCGTGTGCGTCGACGGCTGGATGGAGCGGGTGTTCCCCGAGCTCGAGGGCCGGGTGCGCTCCTCGCGGCTGCAGATGCTCGCCACCGCGCCGGTCGCGCCGGGGACGGTCCCGTGCCCGGTCTACGACAACTGGGGCTACGAGTACTGGCAGCAGGCGGCCGACGGGCGGATCGCCTTCGGCGGCGGGCGGCGGCAGCTCGCCGACGGGGAGTGGGGGCAGGAGGCGGTCCCCGGCGGCCCGGTGCAGGACCGGCTCGACGTCCTGCTGCGCGAGCGCGTCGGCATCGACGCGCCGGTGACCCATCGCTGGGCCGGCGTGATCGCCTTCACCGACGACCTGCTGCCGGTGTTCGAGGAGCTGCGGCCGGGGGTGATCGCGGTCGGCGCGTTCTCCGGCCACGGCAACGTCCTGGGCTCCGCGGCGGGTCGCGCGGCGATGGCGATCGCACTCGGCGGTGCGCCTCCGCGGCTCGCCGGGCTCCTGCATCCGGAGCTCTGGGCGTAATGCCCTTAGGATTGGCGTAGGTGGATCGGGGTACCTTCCGGCACGGTCTCGTGGCGAAACCGGTCACCAACATCGACGATCCGCGCTACGTCAAGGCGCTCAGCCACCCACTCCGGGTGCGGATCCTGGCGCTCCTGCAGGAGCGCACCGCGTCCCCGCGCGAGCTCGCGGAGTGGCTCGGCGCCACCCTCGGCACCGTCAGCTACCACGTCCGGGCGCTGCACGACTTCGGCCTGATCGAGCTCGTGCGCACCACCCAGGTGCGCGGCGCGATCGCCCACCACTACCGCGCGCGGGTGCGGCCGCGGGTGTCGGACGAGGCCTGGGCGGCCGCGGCGCCGATCGTCAAGCAGGCCGCCGTGGGCGCGGCGCTTCAGACGGTCGACGACTACGCGCGGGCGTCGGCCGCCGCCGGCGGCTTCGACCGCGGCGAGGCGCACCTGACGCGGACGAACCTGCAGCTCGACGCGAAGGGCTGGGAGCAGGCGGCCCGCGCGTGCGAGCGGCTGCTCGCCGAGCTGGCCGAGATCGAGGAGAAGGCGGCGAAGCGGATCGAGCGGGAACCGCACGCGGAGGACATCTCCGACGCGGCGCTCGTCCTCATGCTGTTCGACGCGGTCAAGCTGACGCAGCCCGCCGAGGACGGCGCCGTCAAGGGCCGCAAGCGTCGCAGCCGGACCTGAGTCTAAGCCTCGAGTCGAGGCTTAGGCACGGTTCCTTAATCCGCTCTGCTGGGCGGCTTGCCATCATCCGCCCGATGGCGACGGCAGTCCCGCTTCCCGGCGACCCCCTGATCGGGGATCTGCGCCGCGCGGGGCTGCTCCCGCTGCTCGTCCTGCACTACCTGCGCGCCGAGGACTGCTACGGCAACCAGCTGATGGAGCGGATCGGCGAGCTGACCGGCGGCGCGCTCGCGGTCAACCCGAACACGATGTACCCGCTGCTGCGCTCGCTCGAGACGCAGGGCCTCGCGGTCGCGGAGTGGGAGCACCCCGAGCGTCGCTCGCGCCGCTACTACCGGATCACCGAGGCCGGGCGCGCCGAGCACGCGCGGCTCGCGCAGGAGCTGGCGCCGCGGCTCGACCGGATCGCCCGCTCGATCGACGCGATCCGCGACGAGGTCCTCGGCTGATGGGGCGCGCGTCGGCCTCGCTGCGCGTGCCAGGGCTCGCGTCGGACGCCGAGGCGCTCTGGTACGACCCGGTCCGCTGGCCGGCCTGGATCGACGGGTTCGGCCACGTCGTCGACCTGCCCGACACGTGGCCGGCGAGCGGCCGGCTCGCCTGGAACGGCGTCGCGCAGGGACGCGGGCGGGTGCTCGAGACGGTGATCGCCTACGAGCCGCGCGGCGGCCACACCGTCGCGGTCGAGGACAGCCGCCTGCGCGGCACCCAGCAGGTCGTCTTCACGCCCGGACCCGACAGCGTCGACGTCACGCTGTCGCTCGAGTACGAGCTCAAGGAGCGCAACCCGCTCACCCCGCTGATCGACCTGCTGTTCATCCGCCGCGCGATCGCCGCGTCGCTGCGCCGGACGCTCGAGCGCTTCGCCCGCGAGCGGCGCGCCGATGTGGAGTTGGCGGGCGTGACCAGCCGCTAGGGTCAACGCCCATGTTCGTGTTCAAGGCGGCCGTCGTCGGCGCCGGCGTGATGGGCGGGGAGATCGCGCAGGTCATCGCGGCGGCGGACATCCCCGTCGTCCTCAAGGACGTCGAGCAGAAGTTCGTCGACACCGGGCTCGCCAAGGCGCGCGAGGTCACCCAGGGCCAGGTCGGCAAGCTCGTCAAGAAGGGCAAGCTGACCGAGGAGCAGGCCGCGGCCGAGGCCGAGCGGATCCTCGCCAACATCACCGGCGCGACCTCGTACGACGGGTTCGGCGACGTCGACTTCGCGATCGAGGCCGTGCCCGAGAAGATGGCGATCAAGCACGCCGTCTTCGCCGAGCTCGACGCGGCCACGCCGGGCCACGCGGTCCTCGCCTCCAACACCTCCGGGCTGTCGATCACCGAGATCGCGGACGCCACGCAGCGTCCCGACAAGGTCGTCGGCTTCCACTTCTTCTGGCCCGCGTCCTACATGCGGGTGATCGAGGTCATCGAGGGCGAGGACACGTCGGCGGAGACCGTCCAGGCCGCCTCGACGTTCGCCCAGCAGATCCGCAAGGTGGCGATCCGCGCGGCCGAGTGCCCCGGCTTCGTCGTCAACCGGATCCTCGTCTCGACGGCCTCGGAGGCGTGGCGCTACCAGGACGAGAGCGGGATCGACGTCGAGCAGCTCGACGAGTTCATCAAGGAGCAGACCCAGATGCCGATGGGCCCGTTCCGGGTCGCCGACATGTCCGGCCTGGACACCGTCGTGAAGGTGGCGCGCGACATGCGCGACGCCTACGGCGACCGCTTCTACGTCCACAAGGGCATGGAGGAGCGGGTCGAGCGCGGCGACCTCGGCGCCAAGACCGGGAAGGGGTTCTATGAGCACCGCTGAGGAGCCGAAGCTGGACGCGGCGATCGCGGAGCGCTTCCAGCTCAAGGCGCTCGTCGAGGCCTGCCTCGTGCTCGAGGAGGGCATCGCCGGGGTGCGCGAGATCGACCTCGGGCTGATGCTCGGCACCGGCATGGTGCCCGGCCCGTTCGCGCGCGCCGACTTCCGCGGGCTCGACGACGTGCTCGCCGCGCTGGAGCGCGCCGAGGCCGACTGGGGCGAGCACTTCGCGCCGCCGCTCGTGCTGCGCCGGCTCGTCGCCCAGGGCCGCCTGGGCGCGAAGAGCGGCCAGGGCTTCTACCCGTACCCGCAGCCCGAGCCGGGCTACGAGCAGGCGGTCGTCAAGCTCGACCGGCGCGGCGACGACCTCGCGATCCTCTGGCTCGACAACCCGCCGGCCAACTCGATCGCGCCCGCCGTGATCGAGGCGCTGGACACGGCCTGGAGCGAGGTCGAGGACAAGGCCGGCGCGGTGATCGTCGCCTCCCCGAACCCGACGCTGTTCTGCGCCGGCGCGGACATCAAGGCGTTCACCACGATGGACGCCGCCGGCGGCCGCGAGCTGCTGGACCGGATGCACGCGCTGCTGCGGCGGATGGAGTCCTCGCGGACGATGACGATCGCCGCCGTCAACGGCCTCGCGCTCGGCGGCGGCTGCGAGCTCGCGATGGCCTGCGACGTGCGGCTCGCCGCGTTCTCCGCCTCGTTCGGGCAGCCCGAGGTCAACCTCGGGATCATCCCCGGCTTCGGCGGCACGCAGCGGCTCCCGCGGCTCGTCGGCCCGGCCAAGGCGCTCGAGATGAACACGACCGGCGACCCGATCTCCGCCGAGGAGGCGTACGAGTTCGGGCTCGTGAACCGGGTCGTGGCCGACCACGAGCTGTTCGACACGGCGCTCGCCTGGGCGCGCAAGTTCGCCGCGCAGGCGCCGCTCGCGCTCGAGCAGATCAAGCGCGTCTCGCACGCCGGCGACCTCGACGAGGGGATCGCCGCCGAGAAGGAGGCGTTCGCGACCGTCTTCGCCTCCGAGGACGCGCGCGAGGGCATCGGCGCGTTCCTGGGCAAGCGCACGCCGCGGTTCAAGGGCGCGTGAGCGCGGCCGCGACCGCGCGGCTCGCCGGGCTGGTCCGCGGCGCCGGCCGCGTGGTGGCGCTCACCGGGGCGGGGATCTCGGTCCCGTCCGGCATCCCGGACTTCCGCTCGCCGGGCACCGGGCTGTGGGCGAACGTCGACCCGATGGCGGTCGCCCACATCGACGTCTGGCGGCGCGACCCGGAGCACTTCTGGGCGCTTCTACGGCGGGCGCTTCGCGCTGCTGCGCGACAAGGTCCCGAACGGCGCGCACCGCGCGCTCGTGGAGCTCGAGGCGCGCGGCCTCCTCGAGGCGGTGGTCACCCAGAACATCGACGGCCTGCACCGCGCGGCGGGCACGCGGGACCTGATCGAGGTGCACGGCACGATCGGGACGTCGTCCTGCCTGGCGTGCGGCGCCTCGTACCCGCTCGACGAGGCGCGGGCGCGGCTCGAGGCGGCCGACGACGGGGTGCCGCGCTGCGACTGCGGGGCGCCGCTGAAGCCCGACGTCGTGCTGTTCGGGGAGCTGCTGCCGGAGCGGGCGCTGGCCCGGGCCCAGGTGCTGGCCGCGTCGGCCGACCTGCTGCTCTGCGTCGGCTCGTCGCTCGAGGTCTGGCCGGTGGCGGGCCTGCCGGAGACGACGCTCGACGCCGGCGGCGCGCTGGCGATCGTGACGCAGGGGCCGACGCCGTACGACGACGCGGCGGCGGTGCGGCTCGGCGGCGACGTCGTGGAGGAGCTGGAGGCGCTGGTCGCGGCGCTGTGAGGGACGAACTTCGGCATTGAAGGGAGGGTCCGAAACGCAGCACGGGGTCCCGAATCCGGCCGCGCGTGCTGCGTTGATGTCGTCAGGCGACCACAACGCAACACGGAGCCCCGCATCCGGAGCCCGTGCTGCGTTGATGTCGTTGCCGCTCCGCCCGCGCTCCCTTCAATGCCGCAGTTGACGTTCGTCAGAACCGCGCCCCGGCCGTACGCGCCCGCAGCGCCGCCTCGAGCCGCCCGAGCGCGCGCTCGACGACCGCGCGCGACGGCTCGTCCAGCCCGCCCGCCCGCGCCGCCGGCGGCGACCGTCGCGACCTCGTCGGCGAGCGCCGCGAGCTCGTCCAGCCGGGCCGGCATCCCGTCGAGCTCGCGCCAGCCCGCCAGCTCCGCGCGCCCCGCCGCGAGCGCCGCCTCGAGTTGCAGCGCCGCCTCGCGCGAGCGGCCGTGGTCGAGGTCCGTGCGGGCGCGCAGCGCCAGCAGCTCGCACGCGAGCGCGGCGTCGCGCCCGGCGAGCAGCGCCGCGAAGCGCTCCTGCGGGCGCAGCGCGGCCTCGCGCTTCACCCGCCGCGGCGCGGCGGGCAGGTCGCGCGCGACCGTCCAGGCGCCCTCGGCGACCTCCTCGCCGGTGCCGTAGCCGACCCGCGTGACCAGCGCGTGCGCGGCGCCGACCTCGCCTCCGAGCGCGTCCGCGGTGGCGATCCGGCGCGCGTGGAGCGCGCGGTTGAGCACCGCCAGCGCCTCACCCGTCGTCGCCTCCGCCTCGGCGCCCGCGGCCGCCGCGAGCCAGGCCTCCGCGCGCGCCTCGTCCTCCAGCCGCCCGGCCGCGACCACCGTCGCGCGCGTGACCTCGACCGGCGCGGCGTCCGGCTCGGCCGCCCGCGCGCGGCGGCCGCCGAAGCGCGCCCGGCGCGGCGCGGCGAGCCCGCCGATGACCACGACCTGCTGCGCGTCGTCGCCCGCGAAGCGGCGCACGACGTAGCGCCCCGGGTCCGGGCCGAGCCGCCCGGGGAACTCCCACTGGACGAAGCCGAAGTACGGGGGCGTCGCTACTCGCCCTTGTGGGCCGGGCTGGCGCGCTTGCCGGCCTTGACCGCGTACTGCGACGGCTGCTCGTCGACCTTCGGGTTGTCGATCTGGTCGAGCCGCTCGATCAGCTTGATCCACTGCTCGGGCTTGAGCGCCGCGTCGACCTGCTTCGACGCCGCGCGGTTGGCCCCGTAGAGCGGTCTGAAGCCGACGTGGATGTGGTCGTCGTGGTCGGAGAGCGCGAGCGTGTTGTCCGTCCCCGGGAACGTCATCAGCGAGATGATCTGGTGCGGCTTCATCGTCCCCTGCAGGGTCAGGAGCCGCTGGATCGTCATCTCGGTGATCGAGCCCGCGCCCTGGTGGCCCAGGATCGGGATCCCGTTGATCGCCGCGATGTCGACCGCGGTGCCGGTCGTGTGCTCGGAGACGTTGCCCGAGGTCGTCAGGAACGAGTGGCCGCACTTGAGCGACGTCACCGTCGGCTTGAGGCCCGAGGAGACGAGGAACTCGAGCGTCGCCAGCACGCGGCGGTCGATCTGGCCGGCGCGGATGTCCTGGCGCCCGCAGCCGTAGATCTGGACGTTCGGGTCGTTGAGCACGCGCTGGGCGAGCGCGTCCTTGTTCATCAGCAGGATCTGGCCGATCGACGGTCCGGCCGCGTCCTTGCCGACGAACGGGTTGCGGTTCGCCGCGCGGTAGATCGCGGTCGACTCGAGCAGCTTCCAGCCGTCGAGGATCGGCTTCGGGTCGATCCGCGGGGCGCCGCGGCCGGCGGGCCGGATCTCGAACAGCAGGTGCGGCGCCGTGCGCTCGGAGACGCGCCCGATGCGGCCGAGGACCGTGCCCGCGGTGATCCGCGCGCCGGCCTTGAGCGGCTTCATGTCGACGTCGGAGCGGTCGAGCCCGAAGAGCCGGTTGAGGTAGCTGCCGAAGTCGCCCCCGGTCGTCTCGACCTGCGCGTCGCCGCCCGCGGCCGCCGCGTTCGGGCGGTCCGGGTTGGCGAACAGCCGCTCCTTCGCGGGCGCGCCGTCGTCCGCGGGCGTCGGGCGCCGCGTTCGCCTTGCGCGCGGGTGCGCTCTCCCGGCGCTGGCGCTTGCGCGCCTCGGCCTGCGTCGTCTCGGAGGCGGGCGCGTCGGGCGCGGCGTCGCGCGCCGGCAGCTTGAGCTCGCGCCGCACCTGCTTGTCGTCGACCGACTTCGGCTTCGGCGTCGGGTAGCGCGCGACGACCGACTTCAGGTGCCCGTAGGTGTACGTGTTGCCGTACACGTCCTGCAGCACGACGAAGTTGCCGAGCCGGCGGCTGTGGCCCGTGCGGACGATCTTGCCGTCGTTGACCGCGACGACCGGGGCGCCGCGCTTGGCGAAGATCCGGATGCCGTTGCGGCGGTCGCTCGACTCGACGACGTAGGCGGGGTTGCCGTCCTTGCCCTGGGTCTTGCGCACGGCGCTCGCGTAGGTCGCCTTGGCCTGGACGGGGAAGCGGCCCTGGGTCAGCCCCGAGAGCGAGCCGACGAGGTCGGCGGGCAGGCCGGCGATGTAGCGCGCGCGGAGGATGACCGAGTCGACGTACCAGTCGGCGTGGTTGTAGGCGAAGATCGCGCCGCGCAGGTCCTGCTCGGCGCCGGCCGCCTTGAGGTAGCGGGCGGCGGCGAAGATCGCGTCGACCGGGTTGTACGGATCCTTGAGGCCGTCGCGGTTGCCGTCGACGCCGTACATGTCCCAGGTCGAGGGCATGAACTGCATCCACCCGAGCGCGCCGGCCGAGGAGACGTTGAGGTTGCGGCCGTAGTCGGTCTCGATCTCGTTGATCGCGGCCAGGACCTCCCAGCGGATCCCGTACTCGATCCCCGCGGCCTGGTAGATCGGGAGCAGGAACGGCGGGATCCGGAACTTCTCGATGAAGAAGTTCGGGACGCCGATCCGCGCGGGCCCGGGCTCGCTGAGGAGTAGGTCGGGTTGTCGATCGTCGGCGAGCCGTCGGTGTTCTGGGTCGGCTGCTGCGGGTCGGGGGTCGGCGTCGTCGCCGGCGCGTCCTCGCCCTCGGCGCGCCCGCCGACCTTGCCGTCGAGCGACTCGGCGTTCGGGTCGAGCGTGCTCGGGTCGGTCTGGTTCGGCAGCTCGCCCTTGCGCTGCTTCTTGTTCGAGCCCTTGTCCCCGCGCGCGGGCGTGGAGGAGGGGGCCGGCGTGGACGTCGCGCCGGGCGTGGGGGAGGGCAGCCGGCCGACCTGCGGCGTGCTCGTCGGCGACGGCGTCCGGGTCTGGGTCGGCGTCGCGGTCTGCGTCGGGCTCGCCGTCTGCGTGGGCGTCGGCGTCGGGGTCTCGACCGGGCCGAGGTCGGTGATCTTGTCGACCGGCGCCGGCAGGTTCGGGATCGTGGATCGTCTCGACCGACTGGCCCTCCGGGACGTCGACCGTGAGGGTGAGCTCCTGGCCGTTGGTCAGGCGCACGGTGACGCGGTGCAGCTCCGCGGACGCGGGCACGCTGAGGAGGCCGAACATGGCGGCCGCGGCGAACGTGATGACCAGCTTCCGACGTCTCATCGATGGTGCTGCTGCTTCCCCTCTCCGGCGGCCACGGCGCGCGACGCCGCCCTCCTCCCCCGGAGGTATGGCCGCACGGTAGCGACTGGACTATGGGTCTCGCAATTCAGCAACGCTTAAACACGGCCAGGTTTGCGCTGTTGCGCAGAGGGTGGCGCACCGCCAAGGCTCAGGTCGAGGTTGAGGTCAAAGGTTCGCGCGGACCGGCCGTCAGACTGCGCTAGGTTCCCGCTCCACGCCGGGCGTGAACCACACATCACCCAGGAGGCTCCCATGACAGACGGCGAACCGGGCGGCGACAAGCTGCGCGATCGCATCACGAGCAAGGGCGAGGACGCGCTCGGCAAGCTCGCGCAGGACCTGCTCGAGAACCCGCTGATCACCAACGCGATCGGCCGCGCGTTCGACGCGCGGGAGAAGGCGGTGTCCGCGCAGGAGACCGCGATGAGCGCGCTGAACCTGCCGTCCGCCGCCGATCTCGAGCGGCTCACGCGCCGGCTGCGCTCCGTCTCGCAGCGGATCGAGGGCCTCGAGGACGGTGTCGACCGGCTCGACCGCCGCTTCGAGACCGTCGCCAACTCCGCCGTCCCGCCGGACGACCGGCTCGCCGCGATCGAGACCCAGCTGGCGAAGCTCGCCGCCGAGGTGGCCAACCTCGCGAGCGCGCTCGACGCCGCGCCGGCGCAGCAGCCGCGCGAGCAGGAGCGGCTCGAGGTCGACACGCCGTCCAAGCCCGCGCGCAAGCGCAACGCGAGCACGACGCGGTCGCGCGCCAAGAAGGCGAGCTAGCCGAGCGCGGCGAGCGCCGCCGCGCCGAGGCGCCGCTCGAGCGCCTCGAGCGCGTCGCCCTCCAGCCGCGCGCCTCCCGCGCGCGTGATCCCGATCGAGCGCGGCGCCGGCCGCCCCGCCGCGCGCGGCCGCCGCGAGCACCGCGGCGGTGGTGAGGTCGCACGCGACCGCGCCCGCCGCCGCCCAGCCGGCCGCGAGCACCGGGTCGTGGATGTCGGCCGAGGCGATCGGCGCGGGCGCCACGTCCGCGGCGCGCGCCAGCGCCGCCGTCAGCGCCGGGTCGGCTGCGACGCGCTCGCCCGCCCCGATGCGCGCGGCTCGCGCCGTCGTAGGCGAGCGCGGACTCCACCACCACGACCGCGCCGGCCGCGGTCGCGCCGAGCGCCGCCCCCGTCCCCACGCGGACCAGCCGCCGCGCTCCCAGGGCGACGAGCTCCGCCACGACCGCGGCCGCGCTCGGGCCGCCGAGCCCGGTGCTCTGGATCGTCAGCGGCGCCCCGTCGGTCCCCGGACCGCTGTAGCCCCACAGCCCGCGGTGGTGGTTGAGCATCCGCGGCCCGTCGATCAGCTGCGTCGACAGACGCAGCGCGCGGCCGGGATCGCCGGGCAGCAGCACGCGCTCGGCGACGGGCTCGTGCGGGCGGAGGATCTCGGGCGGAATCGGCACGGGACCCGCCATTCAAGCTACGATCGCCCCGCTATGGCGAAAAAGGACAAGAAGGACTCCAAGAAGCAGGACAAGACGGCCGACGCCGTCGAGGCAGTCCGGAGCGCCGTCGCGGCGACCGCCGGCAGCGCGCAGTCCCTGCGCGGCCCCGCGCTCGACCTCGCGAGCGAGCTCGCCGACGCCGCCGGCAAGTTCCGCGACCGGCTCGAATCGCGCGTGCTCGAAGAGGTCAAGGGCGTCCGCAGCGACATCCAGGCGCTGTCGGCGCGCGTCGACGCGCTCGAGAAGAAGGCGGCGCCCGCGCGCCGCACGACCCCGCGCCGCTCGCCGGCCAAGAGCCGGACGGCCGCCGCCAAGCCGGCGACCGCGTCGCGCTCGACCGCCGCGAAGCCGACGACGACGAAGCGCGCCGCCGCGAAGCCGGCCGCCCGCCGCAAGCCGGCGACGACGCGCCGCGCCGCGGGCGGGACGACCTCCGCCGGCCGCAGCAGCTCGCGCGGCGCCGGCGGCACCACGTCCGGCAGCTGAGCCGATGGGCGCCTCCTTCGACTCCCCGCGGGAGTTCAAGGCGGTGATGGACCGGGTCTTCGCGATGATGGACGAGGACCCGAAGATGGGCCCGGAGCTGCGCGAGGCCGACGTCCCGATGCGCTACGAGTTCGAGGACGTCGACCTCGTCGTCAACATCCGCGCCGCCGCGGCGGACGAGGACGGCAACCTCCACTGGGAGTGGAGCGACGATGTCGGGTGGGACCCGAAGGTGAAGATGGCGATGTCGTCCGAGACCGCCAACAAGTACTTCCAGGGCAAGGAGAACATCGCGCTGGCGATCGCGCGCCGGCGGATCAAGTCGGGCGGCGACGTGAAGGCGGCGCTCGCCCTGATGCCGGTCACGAAGCCCGTCTTCGCCCAGTACCGCGCGATGCTGGAAGCGGAATATCCGCACCTGGTCGTCTGACCGGGCACCCCGCCGTTGACAGGCCCGCCGCGCGGGTGTAGACCATGCGCACCGAACCAGGCAACAGGCCGGGAAGTGGGACGAGAGATCGTCCCGCAAGGCGTCGCGAGCACCACGAACGCCGCCGGCCGAGGCAGCGGGCCGCATTGCCCGCACAGCGGCGGGGAAACTTCCTAACGAAGCCCCGCCGCTTTCATGCGAGGACCGCGTGAGCGACCTGATCGACCGCGTCCGCGCCGGCGGCCTGCTCGCGCCGGGCCGCCCGGTGCTCGTGCTGCTCTCCGGCGGGCGCGACTCGGTCTGCCTGCTCGACCTCGCGGTCCGGATCGCCGGGGTCGCGCAGGTCAGCGGCGCTCCACTGCAACTACGGCCTGCGTGAGGCGGCGGACGCCGACGCGGCGTTCTGCGCCGCGCTGTGCGAGCGGCTCGGCGTCCGGCTCCACGTCCGCCGGCCGGAGCGCGGCGCCGGCAACCTGCAGGCGTGGGCGCGCGACGCCCGCTACGCCGCGGCGCGCGAGCTCGCGGCGGGCGACATCGCCGCGGGGCACACCGCGTCCGACCAGGCCGAGACCGTGCTCTACCGGCTCGCGGCCTCGCCCGGCCGGCGCGCGCTGCTCGGGATGCGCGAGCGCGACGGGCAGCTCGTCCGGCCGCTGCTCGGCGTCACGCGCGCGGAGACGGCGGCCCACTGCCGCGCCCGCGGGCTCGACTGGGTCGAGGACGCGAGCAACGCCGACCCGGCCTTCGCGCGCGGGCGCGTGCGCCACTCGCTGCTGCCGGCGCTGCGCTCGATCCATCCCGCGGCGGAGGCGAACGTCCTGCGCACGCTCGCGCTGCTGCGCGACGAGGCGGACGTGCTCGACGAGGTCGTGGGCGCCGCGCTCGCCGCCGCCGGCGACCCGCCGCGCGCCGACGCGCTGCGCGCGCTCCCGCCCGCGCTGCAGCGGCTCGCGGTCCAGCGGCTCGCGGGCGACGGCCCGGCGATCGGGCACCGCACGGGCGAGATCCTCGCGCTGCCCGAGGGCGGCGCGCTCGACGTCGGCGGCGGCCTGCGCGCGGAGATCCGCGGCGGCACGCTGCGGTTCGGCGCGAGCACGGGGCGCGCGGCGCCGCGGCCTCGTAGGATGCCCGGCGTGCTGCGCGATTCGGACATCGGCGAGATCCTCGTCCAGGCCGACGACCTCCAGCACCGCGTGCGCCAGCTCGGCGCGGACATCACGCGGGACTACGAGGGCAAGGACCTGCTGCTGATCGGCGTCCTCAAGGGCGCCGTCTTCTTCCTCGCCGACCTGATGCGCGAGATCGAGTGCCCGTGCGAGGTCGACTTCATGGCCGTCGCCTCCTACGGCTCGGCGACCGAGTCCTCGGGCGTCGTCCGGATCCTCAAGGACCTCGACACGCCGATCGAGGGGCGCCACGTCCTGATCGTCGAGGACATCGTCGACTCCGGGCTCACCCTCCAGTACCTGCTGCGCACCCTGGAGGCCCGCGGGCCGGCCTCGCTCGAGGTCTGCGCGCTGCTGACCAAGCCCGACCGCCGCACGGTCGACCTGCCGACGCGCTACATCGGCTTCGAGATCCCGGACAAGTTCGCGATCGGCTACGGCCTCGACCATGCCGAGCGGTTCCGCAACCTCCCGTACGTCGCCGCGTTATCTGTCACATAGGCGTGCGGGCCCACACTGGCCCGCTCCTGTGAGGGACGACACCCTGTCGGCAGCTGGCGTGCATACGCCGGTCGCGCGACCCACCCGCTGATACCGTTGAGCGTCACATGAGCCGGTTCTTCAAGAGCGCCGCCTTCCCGATCCTGATCGTGATCGTGCTGGCGTTCTTCGCCTCGAAGCTGATCTCCGACCAGGATAAGGCGAAGCCCGCGACGTTCTCCGAGTTCCTCACGCAGCTGGACCGCGGCGAGGTCCGCGACGTCACGCTGCGCACGAAGGACAACTCGATGGAGGTCACGCTCGACCGGTCGGACAAGAACCAGTACACGCTGGGCTACCCGCCCGACTACGCCGAGGTGCTGGTCAACAACCTGCGCACGGCCGAGGCCGAGAACCGGCTCGACGGCTTCAACGTGAAGCCCTCGCGGTCGAACGTGATCGTGAGCCTGCTCACGTACATCCTCCCGTTCATCATCTTCATCGGGTTCTGGATCTTCCTGATGAACCAGGTGCAAGGCGGGGGATCCAAGGTCATGTCGTTCGGCAAGTCGCGCGCCAAGCGGATGTCGGTCGACTCGCCCAAGATCACCTTCCGCGACGTGGCCGGCGTCGACGAGGCGGTCGAGGAGCTGCACGAGATCAAGGAGTTCCTCGAGAACCCGAAGAAGTTCCAGGCGCTCGGCGCGCGGATACCCAAGGGCGTGCTGCTCTACGGGCCCCCGGGCACCGGCAAGACGCTGCTCGCGCGCGCCGTCGCCGGCGAGGCCGGCGTGCCGTTCTTCTCGATCTCGGGCTCGGACTTCGTCGAGATGTTCGTCGGCGTCGGCGCCTCGCGCGTCCGCGACCTGTTCGAGCAGGCGAAGCAGAACTCGCCCTGCATCATCTTCATGGACGAGATCGACGCCGTCGGCCGTCACCGCGGCGCCGGCATGGGCGGCGGGCACGACGAGCGCGAGCAGACGCTCAACCAGCTGCTCGTCGAGATGGACGGCTTCGAGGCCAAGGACAACATCATCATGATCGCGGCCACCAACCGGCCCGACATCCTCGATCCCGCCCTGCTGCGCCCCGGCCGCTTCGACCGCCAGATCACCGTCGACCGGCCCGACCGCAAGGGCCGCGCGAAGATCCTCGAGGTCCACACGCGCGGCAAGCCGCTCGCGAAGGACATCGAGATCGACGCGCTCGCCGGCCAGACGCCCGGCTTCACCGGCGCCGACCTGTCGAACCTCGTCAACGAGGCCGCGCTCCTCGCCGCCCGCACGGGCAAGAAGGAGATCACGCAGACGGAGCTCGAAGAGGGCATCATGCGCGTCGTCGCGGGCCCGGAGAAGAAGACCCGGGTCATGGGCGAGAAGGAGCGGCTCGTCACCGCGTACCACGAGATGGGGCACGCGATCGTCGGCCACTTCCTCGAGCACTCCGACCCGGTCCACAAGATCTCGATCATCTCCCGCGGCCAGGCGCTCGGGTACACGATCTCGATGCCGACGGAGGACAAGTTCCTCACCACGCGCGCGGAGCTCAACGACACGATGGCGATGACGCTCGGCGGCCGTGCCGCGGAGGAGATCGTCTTCGGCGAGATCACCACGGGCGCGTCGAACGACATCGAGAAGGTCACCGCGACCGCGAAGCAGATGGTCATGCGCTTCGGCATGAGCGAGAAGCTCGGCCCGCGCGTGTTCGGCCACGACCACGGCCAGCCGTTCCTCGGCCGCGAGTTCTCCGCCGAGCCCGACTACTCCGACGAGATCGCGCGCGAGATCGACGACGAGATCCGCCGGATCGTCGAGAGCGCCCACCAGGTCGCCAAGGACACGCTCTCCTCGCACCGCGAGGCGCTGACGACGATCTCCGAGCTGCTGCTCAAGCGCGAGACGATCGAGAGCGACGAGTTCGAGGCGCTGCTCGCCGGCAAGACCGAGGAAGAGGTCTTCGGCCCGGACGACACGGCGAGCGACACCGGCGCGCCCGAGCGGCCCGAGCTGCCGAGCGCCGCCGACCGCGCGGCGGGCAAGCTGGGCCTCCCGCGCCCGGGCCTGGCCGGCGGCGCCGCAGAGGCGCGCGGGCTCGATCTGCCCGAGAAGCCCGAGCTGGCGTAGCGCCGGCTCGATCGAACTGCAGCATTGAGGGGAAGGACGGAGTGCCGCGGCGCTCCGTGGCTGCGTTGCGTTGCGTCC
Source organism: uncultured Solirubrobacteraceae bacterium (assembly GCA_963724145.1). Lineage (GTDB taxonomy): Bacteria > Actinomycetota > Thermoleophilia > Solirubrobacterales > Solirubrobacteraceae > DASQMT01. Next base: position 41,501 of record CAVRTO010000033.1, on the reverse strand, counting down.
TTGTCCCGCATAGCGACAGTCAGCCGCAACGCAACGGACCGGCGGCCGGTTCGACCCGCTTCCTTCAATGCCGAAGTTCGTCCCTCAGCACGCCGACGCGACGAGCCAATCCGCATCCGACGCGACGGGCGCGGCGCTCGGGCGGCGGCGCGACGACCACCCGCGGCGGCTGCCCCTCGCCGCCCCCGCCCGACCCATGACTCCGAGGTCGCCGTCGGCGTGACGAGCGTCCGCGCGGGCGCCGGCGCCTCGACGTAGCCCGCCGGGTCGGTGTCGGTCCAGAGCGCCAGGTAGGGGATCGGGCGGATCGTCGGGACGGCGACCGGCCCGCAGTCGCGCAGCGCGTCCCGGGCCGGGCCGCGGGCGAGCGCCTCGAGCTGCCGGGAGTCGTCGACCAGCCGGCCGCGGACGTCCGAGAAGTCGCGCGCGTCGAGGACGAGGCCGGCCGCGAGCAGCACGAGCGCGGCGATCCCCGCGATCCGCCACGGCGCGCTCGTCACCGCCGTCCAGCCCAGCCCGCCGATCGCCGCGCAGAGCACGACCGCCGCCGCCAGCCCGGCGAGGTAGCGCGGCTGCAGCGACAGCCCGGCGACCGCGAGCACCCCGAAGCTCCCGCCGAGCAGCACGAGCACGGCGACGAGCCCCCACATCCGCTCGCGCGCGGCGAGCAGGCCGGCGACCAGCCCGAGCAGCGCCACGACGAGCACCTGCGACCCGAGCAGGAAGTTGAGGTGGCGCGGCAGCTGCGAGACGGCGGAGCCGACGCCGGTGTCGCGGTCGAGCAGCTCGGTCCCGGTGCGCGTGTGGTGGAGCGACCACAGCAGGTCGCCCGTGACCGCGAGGTCGCTCAGCACCCAGAGGAGCGGGGCCGCGACGGCCAGCGCGGCGAGGCCCGGCCGCACGGCGCGCGCGCTCCACGCCAGCCAGGCGAGGTAGGCGAGCGACAGCACCCACGCCTCCGGCCGCAGCAGCCCGGCGAGCGCGAGCAGCCCGAGCGCGACCGCCGCGCGGCCGCGCAGCGCGGCGACCGCGGCCCAGGCGGCGAGCGCGGCGGCGGGGATGTCGGCGTCCGCGAGGTACGCGAGCTCGAGCAGGTGCGGACGGGTCAGCACGAGCGCGGCGGCGAGCCACCCGACCGGCGCCGAGAACAGCAGCGTCCCGGCGCGGTACAGCGCGACGCCGAGCGCCGCGAAGCTCACGAGGCTGAGCGCGCGCATCGCCTCGTCGGCGCCCTGGCCGAGCAGCGCGAGCGGGATCGCGGCCAGCACCTGGAGCGGATGCGGGGTCGGCGCCAGCCGCACGTCGTAGCCCGGCAGGCTCCCGTCGAGCAGCTCCCGCCCCCAGACGAGCTGGTAGGCGGTGTCGTAGCCGATCCGCGCCTCCGCGGCGAGCGCGTAGAGCAGCGCCGCGAGCAGGAGCACGACGCCCGCGGCGGCGATCGTGCGGCCGGAGAGCACGGCGCGGGAGTCTCCCACGTGCGGCCGCGCTACGGTCCGCCGGTGTACCGCATCATGGGCGTGGTCAACGTGACGCCGGACTCGTTCTCGGACGGCGGCGCCTTCCTCGACCGCGGGGCGGCGATCGCCCACGGCCTGCGGCTCGCGTTCGAGGGCGCGGACCTGCTCGACATCGGCGGCGAGTCGACCCGGCCCGGCGCCGATCCGGTCCCCGCCGAGGAGGAGCTCGACCGCGTGATCCCGGTGATCGAGGGCATCCGCGCGCGCAACCGCGACGTGCGGATCTCGATCGACACGTCCAAGGCCGTCGTCGCCGCGGCGGCGCTCGACGCCGGCGCCGGCTACGTCAACGACGTCACCGCGCTGCGCGGCGACCCCGGCATGGCCGCCCTGGTCGCGGAGCGCGGCGTCGGCGTCTGCCTGATGCACATGCTCGGCACCCCGCGCACGATGCAGGCCGAGGCGCGCTACGACGACGTCGTCGGCGACGTCAAGGCGTTCCTGGCCGAGCGGATCGAGGCGGCGGTCGCCGCCGGCATCGCGCGCGACCGGATCGAGATCGACCCCGGCATCGGCTTCGCCAAGACGATCGACCACAACCTCGAGCTGCTCGAGCGGCTGGGCGAGCTGACCGACCTGCGGGCGCCGATCGTCCTCGGCACCTCGCGCAAGTCGTTCCTCGGCACGATCACCGGCCGCGAGACCGCCGAGCGGATGCCGGCGACGCTCGCCACGGTCGTCATGGGGCTCGAGCGCGGGGCGGAGGTCTTCCGCGTCCACGACGTCGCCCCGGTCCGCGACGCCCTGGCCGTGGCGGCTGCTACGTTGGCGCGCGGATGGCTCCCGACGACGCCGACGAGGACTACGACGACGACGACCTGAACGACGACGAGGAGTCCGAGGGCCCCGAGGTCGGGGCCACGATCGAGATCGTCGGGTTGTCGCTCTACACCCATCACGGCGTCACCGCGGCCGAGCGCGAGATCGGCCAGCGGCTCGTGCTCGACGTCCGCTTCGACGTCGGCGAGCCGGACGCGCTCGTCACCGACCGCGTCGAGGACACGGTCGACTACGGCGAGGTCTGCCAGGTCATCGCCCTGATCGCGCAGCAGCGCTCCTACAAGACGCTGGAGCGGCTCTGCGCGGTGATCGCCGACCGGCTCGCGTCCCAGTTCGGCGCCGACAGCGTCACCGTCAAGGCGTCGAAGCCGGAGCCGCCGATCCCGCTTCCGGTGGAGGAGGTCTCGTGCGAGGTCTGGCGGGAAGAGCGCTAGACCGGCCGTCCCGCGGATCGAGTTCCGCCCGCGCGGCAGCCGCCAGCGGAACCCGGCCGGCGGCATCGTCCCGATGTTGCCGCGCTCCTTGATCGTCCAGACCCGCTGCAGCGTCACGTCGAGCGCCGACTGCGACGCGGTGACGAGCCCGTAGCCGTGGCGGTCGAGGTCGAGCGCGTCGAACCACGGGTTGATCGCGCGGTAGTGGGCCTGGATGTCGGGCGGCGTGCTCGGCTTGGCGTCGTTGCCGGGGATCAGGGTCCCTGCCGGCATCCGGTAGTTGGCCTCGCCGGGCGCCGGCGAGCTGATCGAGCCCGCCGCGAACTCGACCGCGACCGGCGGGCCGGCGCCCATCTGCGCGTTGATGTCGCCCGCCACCGTCGTGTGGACGTCGCCGGCGATGAAGACGACGTCCTTGATCTGCTGCGAGGTCAGGTGGGCCAGCAGCAGCTCGCGCTCGCGCGGATAGCCCTGCCACGAGTCGAAGCGCTGGTACTCGCCGTCGTGGACCCGGTTGGGCATCATCAGCGACTGCCCGGCGACGATCTTCCAGGCGGCGTCCGAGCCCGACAGCTGCCGCTTGAGCCAGTTGAACTGGCGCCGGCCGAGGATCGTCCGGCGCCGGTCCCAGCTCGAGCACGGGAGGGCGATCGCGTCGCCGCACGGCTGGTTCTCCCGGTACTGGCGCTCGTCGAGCATCATCAGCTCCAGCGTGCGCCCGTGCGGCTCCGTGCGGTAGATCCGGCTGCGGCCGCGGTGGAACACCGGCATCGCCTCGAAGTAGGCCTGGTAGGCGGCGTCGCGGCGGGCGCGCGAGAAGCGGGAGCGCAGCGGCAGGCCGCCGTCGTCGGCGTCGTTCGCGTAGTTGTTCTGGACCTCGTGGTCGTCCCAGGTGGCGATCATCGGGAAGGTCTGGTGCACGCGCCGCAGGTTCTCGTCGCTGCGGTAGAGCGCGTACTTGGCGCGGTACTCCGGCAGCGTCGCCGCCTCGCGCAGGACCCAGCGGTGATAGGGGTTCTCGCGCCCGATCGGGTCGTCGCGGACCGCGCGCCCGTCGCCGACCTGCATGTAGGTCTCGGCGTAGATGTAGTCCCCGAGCGAGACGACGAAGTCGACGTCCTCGCGGGCGAGCGCCGCGTAGGCGTTGTAGTAGCCGTGCGTGTAGTCGGCGCAGGAGAAGAAGCCGAACCGCACGGTCGCGCGGGAGTCCGGCGGCAGCGCGGTCTGGAAGCGCCCGACCGGGGAGTTGTGGTTGCGCGTCTCGAACCGGTACCAGTAGCGCTCGTGCGGCCGCAGGCCGGTGACGCGCGCCTTGACGGAGTGGTTGATCGCCCCGTTCGTCCAGATGTCCTGGCGCGCCACCACGCGGCGGAAGTCCGGGTCGCGCGCGACCTCGAGCCGGACCTGGCCGGTGCCGCCCACGTCGTCGACCAGCGTCAGCAGCGTGATCGCCCCGGGCGCCGGGTCGCCCGACAGCACGCCCTGGGGGAAGCTCCCGCCCGGGATCAGCCCGGCGCGCGAGGGCGGCTTGCGCCGCTTCTTCTTCTTCGCCGCGATCGCGGCGTCCTGGGGTGCGAGCACGACGGCCGCCGCGACGGCGCCGGAGCGCGCGAGAAACTGCCGTCGCGTGTCCATCCTCGCACCACAACACCACGACCGGACGGATGATGCGCAGCTGTGCGCGCCAGGGTTGCCCGTCTTGTGAGTGGCTACTAACCTAGGAGGCCGATGTCCCTCCACGATCCGCCCACCCGCACCCGCAAGTCCGCCGAGGAGCGCCGCGAGGAGATCGTCGCGCTGGCGATCCGCCAGTTCGCGGTCAACGGCTACAAGGGCACCTCGACCGAGACGATCGCCGCCGAGGCGGGCATCTCGCAGCCGTACCTGTTCCGGCTGTTCGGTACGAAGCGCGACCTCTTCCTCGCCTGCGTCGACGTCAACCACGACCGGATCGAGGCGACCTTCGCGCAGGCGGCCGCGGACGCCCCGCCCGGCGAGGTGCTCGGCCGGATGGGCGACGCCTACGTCGACCGGCTGCGCGACACGTCCGCGCTCCGGTTCCAGATGCAGAGCTACGCGGCGTGCTCGGACGCGGTCATCCAGGAGCGCGTCCGCGACCGCTTCGGCGTGCTCGTCGACCAGGTCACGCGGCAGTCGGGCGCGGAGCCCGAGCAGGTCTGGGAGTTCTTCGCCCACGGCATGCTGCTCAACGTGATGGCCTCGCTCGACCTGCCGGCGATCGCCGCGGAGTCCGAGTGGGCCGCGCAGTGGTGCGAGCCCGCTGACCTGATCCGCCTGGCGCGGGCCGGGTGACGCTGGCTCCGCCACACCCGTTCGACGCCGACACCGCGCTGGAGCCCGCGGGCGAGCTGCGCTGGCGCGCGTGGGCGCCCGAGCACTGGTTCGTCGCCCGCGGCCCGAACGGCGGCTACCTCGCCGCGGTCGCCGCCCGCGCCGCGGAGTCCGCCACCGGGCGCCCGCTGCGCTCGCTCGCGCTGCACTTCGCCGCCGCCCCGGCCGTCGGCCCGCTCGACGTCGCCGCGACCGTCGAGCGCGCGGGCCGCACGTACTCCGCCGTCTCCGTCCGGATCGAGCAGGAGGGCGCGCCGATGACGCTCGCGCTCGCCACGCTGGGCGAGCTGCCCGAGGACGGCGCGGCGTGGGACGCCGCGCCCGCGCCCGACGTCCCGTCCGCCGCCGAGCTCGATGCGGTCGACCCGGACGCGCCCGGCGTCCCCGTCTTCATGCGCAACTACGACATGCGCTGGGCCGCGCCGGCCGACGCCGCGCCCGGCTCGGTCGGCTGGCTCCGGACCCGGGCGCCGCGCACGCTCGACGGCCCGCTCGTGGCCGCGATGACCGACGCCTGGGTGCCCGCCGCGTTCGCGGCGATCGGCGGCTTCGGCTTCGCCCCGACGCTCGACCTCACGATCCACATCCGCCGGCCGCTCCCGCCCGCCGGGATGGCGCCGGACGACCACGTCCTGTGCCGCTTCGTCACCCGGCTCGCGGTGGCCGGCGTGTGGGAGGAGGACGGCGAGCTGTGGACGCCCGCCGGCGAGCTGATCGCGCAGTCGCGCCAGCTCGCCCTGATCCGGGAGCTGCCGTCGTGATCGGCTACCTCGGCCTCGGCTCGAACGTCGGCGACCGGCGCGAGAACCTCCAGGCGGCCGTCGCCGCGCTGCCGGGACGCGGCGTGAAGGTGCTCGCCTCGTCGTCGGTCTACGACACCGAGCCGGTCGGGCTCGTGCTCGACCAGCCCGACTTCCTCAACGCCTGCCTGCGGATCGACACCGAGCTCGGGCCCGAGCCGCTGCTCGACGCGTGCAAGGACGTCGAGCGCGAGCTCGGCCGGCTGGCCGGCGGCGTCCGCCACGGGCCGCGCCCGATCGACGTCGACCTGCTGCTGCTGGGCGACGAGCGCTACCACTCGGACCGCCTCACGCTCCCGCACGCGGAGGTGACGAGCCGGCGCTTCGTGCTCGTCCCGCTGCTCGAGCTCGCGCCCGATCTCGAGGTCCCGGGCGCCGGGCGCGCCGACGCCGCGCTCGCCGCGCTCGGCGCCGGAGGGCGCGGTCCGCCGCGCCGGCTCCCCGCTCTGGGTCTAGGGCAGCCAGCCGGAGGGCAGCACGCCCGCGCCGACCGAGCCGGCGCGGACCGGGAACACGTCGCGCGCCATCCGGCCCGCCGGGCGCGCGTCGATCAGCGGGCGGACGTCCTCGACGGTCATCAGCAGCCGCAGGCCGGAGCCGACCTGGAGCCGCGCCGCGATCGCGTCCTCCGCGAGCGAGCCGTCCTCGATCCAGCCGTCGATCCGGTCGAGGTGGTGCGGCAGCGCGCGCAGGTCGGCGCGCACGTTGGGGTCCGAGGCGTCGTTGAGCTTCGCCGCGAGCCGCGCGATGAGCGGCGCGCTGAGCCGCGCGACCGGCCGCGGGACCGGCAGCTGCGCGTCGACCGTGTAGCCCATGACCCGCTCGGGCGCCCGGACCAGCGCGGCCCAGACGACGCGGCGGACGAGCGACTGCAGCACCTGGTCGCCCCATTCCTCGGCGCGCGCGGCGCCGGCGGAGTCGGGCACGAGCAGCGGCTCGGGCACCCGCGCGTCGAGCTCCCGCATGATCGGCCGCGAGCCGACGACCTTCGTGCCGTCGGACAGCCGCACGGCCGGCACGGTGGTCGCGCCGAAGACGGCCTTCTGCACGATCCGGTGCGGGCCGGGGATCAGCTCGATGCGCCGGTATCCCACGTCCTTGAGCGCCAGCGCGCGCTCGACCGCGGCGCAGGGATGCGAGGCCGGAAGTGCGAACAGCACGGCGTCCATGGCGCGCGAGCATAATCCCGCGTCGTGCTCCTCGTCGTCGACGTCGGCAACACGCAGACCCACCTGGGCGCCTTCCGCGGGGAGGAGCTGGTCCACGACTGGCGCTTCGCCACCGTGCGCGAGTCCACCGCGGACGAGCTCGGCGCCGCGCTGCGCAACCTGCTCGCGCTGCGCGACCTCGGCTTCGACGACCTCGACGCGTCGATCCTCTCCTCGACCGTGCCGCAGCTGCGGCCGGAGTGGACCGCGATGGCCGAGCGCTACCTGGGGCACGAGATGCCGGTGGTCGGCCCGGGCGTGCGGACCGGGATGCCGATCCGGATGGACAACCCGCGCGAGGTCGGCGCCGACCGGCTCGTCAACTCCGTCGCCGCCTACGAGCGCGTCGGCGGGCCGTGCGTGATCGTCGACTTCGGCACCGCGATCACCTACGACTGCGTCAGCCCTGCCGGCGAGTACGTCGGCGGGATCATCGCGCCGGGCGTCGAGATCTCGATGGAGGCGCTCACGAGCCGCGCGGCGGCGATCCCGCGGATCGACCTGACCGCGCCGCGGGCGCTGATCGGCAAGTCGACCGTCGAGGCGATCCGCTCCGGCGTGATCTTCGGCTTCGCGGCGCAGGTCGACGGGATCGTCGGGCGCCTGCGCGAGGAGCTGGGCGAGGAGACCGAGGCGATCGCCACCGGCGGCCTCGCCGGCGCGATCGTGCCGTTCTGCGACCTGATCGACGACGTCGACGACATGCTGACGCTCACGGGCCTGCGGCTCATCCACGAGCGCAACGTCGACGCCTAGACTCGAAGCCGTGCGGTCGTTGCACGATCCATGGGAGCTCGGCGGGATCGCGATCCCGAACCGGGTCGTGCTCGCGCCGCTGGCCGGGATCGGCAACTGGTTCGTGCGCCTGCAGGCCAAGCGCTACGGCGCGGGCCTGGCGATCAGCGAGATGGTCTCGAGCCACGCGATCCACTACGGCAACCGCAAGACGCTCGACGAGCTGCTCGTCGTCCACCCCGACGAGCGCGCGGGCGGGCCGGTCGCGATCCAGCTCTTCGGCCAGGACCCGGAGATCATGCGCTCCGCCGCGGCCGTGGCCGCCGAGCGCGGGGCGGACTTCATCGACCTCAACATGGGCTGCCCGGTGCCGAAGGTGATGAAGACCGGCGCGGGCGCCGCGCTGATCCGCGACCCGGACACCGCGGTCGCGGTCGCGCGCGCCGCCGCCGAGGGCTCCGGCCTCCCGGTCACCGTCAAGCTCCGGGCCGCGCTCAAGCCGGGCGGCGTCGAGGGCTTCGAGACCGCGCGCCGGCTCGTCGAGGACGCCGGCGTCGCCGGCCTGACCTTCCATCCCCGCTCCGCCGCCGTGCGCCATTCCGGCACGCCGGACTACGAGCTGGCCGCGCGGCTCGTCGCCGAGCTGCCGGTCCCGGTCGTGGTCAGCGGCGGCATGCAGGGCGCGGAGCACATCCGCGCCGTGTTCGAGTCCACCGGCTGCGCGGCGGTCATGCTCGCCCGCGGCGCGCTCGGCAACCCGTGGCTGTTCGCGCAGGTGCTGGGCACGCGCGACGCCGAGCCGTCGCGCGAGGAGATCCTGGCCGAGTGGCGCTGGGTCCTCGACCGCGCCGCCGAGCATCTCGGGCCCGAGCGCGCCGCGCGCTACCTGCGCAAGTTCCACCCCTGGTACGTCGACCGGCTCGGCGAGGGCCGCGCCGTGCAGGCCGCGCTCCAGCAGGCGGACACGATCGCCGCCCAGCGGGCCGTGATCGACGGCCTCGCGCCCCTGATCGCGGCCTGAACGCCCTGCTACCATGCGCCGCCGTTCGGCCCGCCAAAGAGCGGGCCGCGCGTATTTCCAGGACCATCTCCCCAAGGAAGACGCATGCAGAAGGACGTCATCCTCACCCCAGAAGGGCTCGACAAGCTCAAGCAGGAGATCGAGCACCTGTCCGTCGTGCGCCGCCGCGAGGTCGCGGAGCGCATCAAGGAGGCTCGCGAGTTCGGCGACATCTCGGAGAACTCCGAGTACGACGACGCGAAGAACGAGCAGGCGATGCTCGAGCAGCGGATCGCGCAGCTCGAGGACAAGCTCCGCTCGGCGCAGGTCATCGACGCCTCCGAGCTCGACACCAACCTGGTCCGCGTGGGCTCGCTCGTCGCCGGCAAGGACGAGAAGGGCAAGGCGTTCGAGTACGCGATCGTCGGCTCGACCGAGGCCGATCCGGCGAACAAGCGGCTCTCGAACGAGTCCCCGGTCGGCAAGGCGCTGATCGGCCGCAAGAAGGGCGACACCGTCACGGTGCCCGCGCCGAAGGGCGAGCGCAAGCTCACCATCGGCAAGATCAGCGTGGCGTAGCGCGTGTCGGACGAGGACCTCTCGCAGGTCCTGCTCGACCGGCGGCGCAAGCTCGAGGGGCTGCGCGCCGCCGGGATCGACCCGTTCCCGCACGCCTACCCGGGCGTGCAGCCGATCGCCGAGGTCAAGGCGCCGTTCGCGGAGCTCCCCGACGGGGAGGAGACCGACGTGCGCGCCCGGATCGCCGGCCGCCTGGCCGCCCGCCGCGGCCAGGGCAAGGCCGCGTTCCTCGACGTCGTCGACCGCTCCGGCCGGATGCAGCTCCACGCGCGGGTCGACGTCCTCGGCGAAGCAGCGATGGAGCGGCTGCTGGCGCTCGACCTCGGCGACCTGATCGGGGCCGACGGGACCGTCTTCCGCACGCGCCGCGGCGAGCTGTCGCTGCGGATCGACGACTTCGCGCTGCTGGCCAAGTCGCTGCGGCCCCCGCCCGACAAGCACCACGGCCTCGCCGACGTCGAGACCCGCCATCGCCACCGCGAGCTCGACCTGATCGCCAACGAGGAGGCGCGCGCGGTCTTCATCACCCGCGCGAAGCTGATCGCCGCGGTCCGCCGGTTCCTCGACGACGCGGGCTTCGTCGAGGTCGAGACGCCGATCCTGCAGCCGCTCTACGGCGGCGCGGCGGCGCGGCCGTTCGTCACGCACCACAACCAGCTCGACCGCGACCTCTACCTGCGGATCGCCACCGAGCTGTACCTGAAGCGGCTGATCGTCGGCGGCCTGGAGCGCGTCTACGAGCTCGGCAAGGACTTCCGCAACGAGGGCGTCTCGTTCAAGCACAACCCCGAGTTCACGATGCTCGAGTGGTACGAGGCGTACGCCGACTACCAGGACGTCGCGCGCCGCTGCGAGGCGCTCGTCGGCGTCGGTCGGCCGAGGCGGTCGGCTACGACGGGCGAGCTCGACTTCTCCGCCCCCGTGGCGGCGCGAGACGCTCGCCGGCGCGATCGGCGACCGCACGGGGGTCGACATCCTCGCGAACCGCGACCTCGAGTCGCTCCGCGCCGCGATGCGCGCGCAGGGCCACGAGGTGCCCGAGAGCGAGGACGACCTGGGCGCCAGCTCGTCGACCACCTCCTGACGAAGTACGTCGAGCCGGAGCTGGTCCAGCCCACGTTCCTCCTCGACTATCCCGTGGAGCTCTCGCCGTTCGCCAAGCGCCACCGCGCCGAGCCCGGGCTCACCGAGCGGTTCGAGGCGTACGCGGGCGGGATGGAGTTCGCCAACGCCTTCACCGAGCTCAACGACCCGGACGACCAGCGCGCCCGCTTCGAGCACCAGCAGCGCAACGCGGCGGAGGGCGACGAGGAGGCCCAGCCCGTTCGACGAGGCCTACCTGGCCGCGCTGGAGCAGGGGATGCCGCCGACGGGCGGGATCGGGATCGGGATCGACCGCCTGGTGATGCTGCTGACAGGTCAGCGGAGCATCCGCGAGGTCGTCCTCTTCCCCGCCATGCGGTAGGCGCGCCGAGCCCGCTCGGAGGGGTCCGGACCCTTGGTAGACTGACCCATGGCCGTCAGCCGACCCCGACTCGACTCATCCGACGCGGCTCCCGTGCCGAATAGGTTGAGACGAGGGCGGGGTATTTTCGTTTCCGGCCTCGTGCCGGGGTACAGCCCTCCAACCGTCCAGAGAACCAGGTAGATCGAGCGCTAGGGCAGACACTTAGCAGGAAGGAAGCACAGCGCCACCATGTTCGAGCGATTCACAGAGCGAGCCCGTCAGGTGGTCGTCCTCGCCCAGGAGGAGGCGCGGACGCTGAAGCACAACTACATCGGGACCGAGCACATCCTGCTCGGCCTGCTGCGCGAGGAGGAGGGCCTTGCGGCCCGCGTCCTCGAGAGCCTCGACATCACCGTGGAGCGAGTGCGCGCCCAGGTCGTGCGCATCGTCGGCTCCGGTGAAGAGGTCACCTCCGGCCAGATCCCGTTCACGCCGCGCGCGAAGAAGGTCCTGGAGCTCGCGCTCCGCGAGGCCCTCTCGCTCGGGCACAACTACATCGGCACCGAGCACATCCTGCTCGGCCTGGTGCGGGAGAACGAGGGCGTGGCCGCGCGCATCCTCCTCGACTTCGACGCTGACTCGGAGAAGATCCGCAACGAGGTCATCCGCATGCTGTCCGGCCCGGGCGGGCGCCGCCAGGGCTCCGGCCAGGGCGCGGCGGCCGCCGGCTCCGGCACCTCGGGCCAGGGCGAGGGCAAGAAGTCCTCGAAGCTGCTCGACCAGTTCGGGCGCAACCTGACCAAGCTGGCCGCCGAGGGCAAGCTCGACCCCGTCGTGGGCCGGGAGACCGAGATCGAGCGGATCATGCAGATCCTCTCGCGCCGCACCAAGAACAACCCCGTGCTCGTGGGCGAGCCGGGCGTCGGCAAGACCGCCGTCGTCGAGGGCCTCGCCCAGCGCATCACGAACGGCGACGTGCCGGAGCTGCTGAAGAACAAGCAGATCTACACGCTCGACCTGGCGGCGCTGGTCGCGGGCTCCAAGTACCGCGGCGAGTTCGAGGAGCGCCTCAAGAAGGTGATGAAGGAGATCACCCAGCGCGGCGACATCATCCTGTTCATCGACGAGCTCCACAACCTCGTCGGCGCGGGTGCGGCCGAGGGCGCGATCGACGCGGCCTCGATCCTCAAGCCGGCGCTGGCGCGCGGGGAGCTGCAGACCGTCGGCGCGACCACGCTCGACGAGTACCGCAAGTACCTCGAGCGCGACTCCGCGCTCGAGCGCCGCTTCCAGAAGATCACGGTGGACCAGCCGTCGCTGGAGGAGTGCGTGCAGATCCTCAAGGGCCTGCGCGACCGCTACGAGGCGCACCACAAGGTCAACATCACCGACGAGGCCCTCGAGGCCGCCGCCGAGCTGGCCGATCGCTACATCTCCGACCGGTTCCTGCCGGACAAGGCGATCGACCTGATCGACGAGGCCGCCTCGCGCATGCGCATCAAGTCGATGTCCTCCCCGCCCGTGTACCGGGAGCTCGAGGAGGAGATCGAGACGACGCGGCGCGAGAAGGAGGCCGCGATCGAGAACCAGGAGTTCGAGAAGGCCGCGCAGCTGCGCGACGCCGAGCGGCGCCTCACGAACAAGAAGCGCGAGCTCGAGGACGCCTGGGAGTCCGGCGAGAGCGGGGAGCGCCCCGCGATCGGCGAGGAGGAGATCGCGGACATCGTCTCGATGTGGACGGGCATCCCGGTCTTCAAGCTCACCGAGGCCGAGACCCAGAAGCTGATGCGCATGGAGGAGGAGCTCCACAAGCGCGTCATCGGGCAGCACCAGGCGATCGAGGTCATCTCGAAGGCGATCCGGCGCTCGCGCGCCGGCCTGAAGGACCCGAAGCGGCCGACCGGCTCGTTCGTCTTCCTCGGCCCGTCGGGCGTGGGCAAGACCGAGCTGGCGCGGACGCTGGCCGAGTTCCTCTTCGGCGACGAGGAGGCCATGGTCCGGATCGACATGTCGGAGTACATGGAGAAGCACGCCGTGTCCCGGCTCGTCGGCTCGCCCCCCGGCTACGTCGGGTACGACGAGGGCGGCCAGCTCACCGAGGCCGTGCGGCGCAAGCCGTACTCGGTGCTCCTGCTCGACGAGATCGAGAAGGCGCACCCGGACGTCTTCAACATCCTCCTGCAGATCCTGGAGGACGGGCGGCTCACGGACTCGCAGGGCCGCACGGTCGACTTCCGGCACGCCATCGTGATCATGACCTCGAACATCGGGGCCTCGGAGATCGCCCGCAACACGCCGCTCGGCTTCTCGGTCGGCGACACGGACCACGGCATGACGTACGACGACATGAAGAACCGGGTCATGGGCGAGCTCAAGAAGGTCTTCCGGCCCGAGTTCCTCAACCGGATCGACGACGTCATCGTCTTCCACAAGCTGCAGAAGGAGGAGATCAAGCAGATCGTCGACCTCCTCCTGCGCCGCATCCGCGGGTCGCTCGCGGAGCGGGATCTGCAGCTGGAGCTGTCGGAGGGCGCCGAGGACTTCCTCGTCGAGAAGGGCTGGGACCCGGCGATGGGCGCCCGCCCGCTGCGCCGCGCGATCCAGCGCTACATCGAGGACCCGCTGGCCGACTTCGTGCTCAAGTCCGAGCTGATCCCGGGCGCGACGGTGTTCGTCGAGCCGGCGCCGGAGGGCGACGAGCGGGAGATGATCCTCTCGGTCGTCTCGCCGCCGGAGGAGCCGGTCCCGGCCGCGGTCGGCGGCCGCGACTCCGAGTCCGACGGGGAGGACAAGGGCGCCGACGACGGCGGGGCGCTGGACCAGCCCGCGGTCGAGCAGCCCGACGCCGACGCCTGACGGCGGCGCCGGTCATCCGTTCGCGAAGGGCGCCCCACGGGGCGCCCTTCGTCGTTCCGGGCTCGCTGACGACATCAACGCAACACCTCTCCCTACGCGCCGCGCGGACGCAGTTCGTGTCGTCCCACGACACCGACTGCGCCCGCGAGCGATCCCTCGGGGCGTGTGCACTTCGTGCGCGACCTCAGAGCGGGAACTCCTCCTCGAACGTCTCGATGACGTGGTCGGCGCCGGCGTCCGCGAGGGCGGCGGCGTCGAAGTGGCCGGTGGCGACGCCGAGCGCCGTGCACCCCGCCGCGTGGGCGGCGTCGACGTCGAGCGGCGTGTCGCCGATCACGAGGATGCGCTCGTTCGGGACGTCCTGCCCGAGCATCGCCTCGCCGCGGCGGATCGCCTGGCGGACGATCCCGGCGCGGTCCAGGCCCGCGCTCGCGTAGGCGCCGTAGGAGAACCAGCGCATCAGGTCGCCGCGCGCGAGCTTGATGTAGGCGGCGCCGTCGCCGTTGCCGGTGATGATGCCCAGCAGGTGGCCCTCGTGGCTGAGCTGCCGGAGCCGCTCGGGGACGCCGGGGAAGACCTTGTAGCCCGTGCTGTTCGCGACCGCCTCGGGCAGGTGCTCGAGCCGCCGCTGGACGATCTGGGCGAGCTCGATCGGGGTCGGCTTGCGGCCGATCACCGCCTCGAACGTCTTCGCGCCCACGTCCGGGTCGGTCATGCCGGCGTCGGTGAACTTCCCGATGTCCGCGGGGATGCCGTGCAGCTCCTGGAACGCCTGCTTCCACGCGACGGCGCCCGCGCCGCCGGTGGTGACCAGCGTGCCGTCGATGTCGAACAGGAGGATCCGGTGTTCGGTCGCCATGGCGCCATCCTCCCGCACGCGGCGCGACGGCGCGGCCTACCGCGCGCCGGTCGCCGCGGCCGGCAGGCCGAGCGCCGCGGCCGCGGCCCGTGCGGCCGCCGCCTCGCGCGCGGCGCCGTCCGCGTCGCCCGCGGCGTCGAGCGCCGCCGCCAGGCAGGCCCGGGTGTGGACCGTCCACGCCCGCGCGTCGACGCGCGCCTGCGCCTCGATCGCCGCGCGGAAGTGGCGGATCGCGGCGAGCGGCCGCCCCGCCGTCGCCGCGAGCCGGCCGAGCGTGTGCTCGACCGATCCCTGGCTGCCGATCGCCCGGCCGGACGTGACGACCCGGTCGGCGTAGGGGAGCGCCACGCGGTAGAGCTGCTCGGCCCGGGCGCCGTCGCCGAGCGCGGCGAGCGCCTCGCCGAGCTCGCCGATCGCGCTCATCCAGTTGAAGTCGAACGGCAGCCGCGCCAGGTCGTCGGCGCAGATCCAGTCGACGTCGGCCCGCGCGGCCGCGGTGCGGCCCAGCTCGGCCGCCGCCCACGCGCGGGACGCGCGGTAGGCCGGCCCGGCGGGGGAGGCGGCGATCTTCGCGTCGACGAACGCGAACGGGAAGTCCGCGAAGCGGCGCTCGTTGACGATCCGCTGGAACTCGAGCATCCCGGCGCACAGCTCCGCGTTGGCGTCGCCGGCGCGCGCGCCGATCGCGACCGCCTCGGCGATCAGCGGCTGGGCGGCCTCGCCCTCCCCCCGCAGGATGC
Source organism: uncultured Solirubrobacteraceae bacterium (assembly GCA_963724145.1). Lineage (GTDB taxonomy): Bacteria > Actinomycetota > Thermoleophilia > Solirubrobacterales > Solirubrobacteraceae > DASQMT01. Next base: position 26,194 of record CAVRTO010000033.1, on the reverse strand, counting down.
GCAGCGCCGCGCGCCACATCGGCACGTACCACGCGAAGGTGGCCAGCCTGAGCCGGCCGGAGAGCGCGGCGTAGCGCTCGAGCTCCGCCTCGAACGCGGGCGTGTCGCCGCGCTCCCACAGGTCGACGGCGCGCCAGTTGCGGCCCTGCAGCTCGTCCTCCGGGCGGTCGTGGGCGGCGGCGAGGGCGATCATCTCGTCGGCGACGGCGAGCCGCTCGCCGAGCCCGTCCGGGTGCCAGAGCGCGACATGGCGGGCGTTGAGCGCGGCGAGCAGGGCGTCGGGATCGCCGGCGGCGCGGGCCGCATCGACCGCCGCCTCGCTGAGCGCGCCGAGCCGGTCGCCCGCGTAGGCGAGCTCGATCGCCAGCCGCGCCAGCAGCCGCGCGCGCAGGCCCGGGATGGCCGTCGCCGAGCTGCTCCACGGCCGCCTCGAGCCAGGCGGCGCGGTCGAGGTCGACGTCGATGATCGTCACGCCCACGCCGCAGGCGCCGAGCGCGGCGCGCGCGACGAGGTCCGGCGCGCCGGTCGCGAGATCGCGCGCCTCGGCGAACGCCGCGACCGCGCCCGGGTCGCCGGCGCGCGCGAGCGCGTCACCGTGCTCGATCAGGACCGCGGCGCGGTCGTGCGGCCCCGCCGCCGGGTCGAGCTCGAGCGCCTGGAGTGCGTGCGCGGTGTGCGCGGCGGCCGCCTCGTAGTCGAGCCCGGCGAGCGCCTCGGCGGCCGCCTCGCGGGAGAGCGCGACGGCGCGCCCGCCGCCGTCGAGCGCGGCGGCCTCGTAGGCATGGTGGGCGGCCTCGGCGGTGGCGCCGCCGCCGCGCACGAGCGCGTCGGCGATCGCGGCGTGGAGCCGTGCCCGGCGCAGCGTCGGCAGCTCGTCGTAGATCGCGTCGCGGACGAGCGCGTGCGAGAACGCCCAGCGGCCCGCGCCCATCCTGCGCGTCGTGCCCACCGTGAGCGGCCGCACGAGCTGCGCGCGCTCGGCCTCGTCCAGCCCGTCGAGCAGCGCGTCGCGCTGCTGCGGCGCGGCGGCGGCGAGCACGCCGACGTCGAACTCGCGCCCGTACGCGGCGGCCGCCTCGAGCGCGGCGAGCGCGCCGGCCGAGAGCCGCTCGACGCGCCGGCCGATGACCTCGCGGACGCTCTCGGGGACGCGGATCCCGTCGTCGTCCGCGCCCGACTCGAGCAGGTCGCGCAGCACCTCCTCGATGAAGAACGGGTTGCCCTCGGTCTCGGCGAGCACGCGGGCGGCGAGCCCCGGCTCCGCGTCGCCGACCCAGCCGCCGATCAGGCTCGCGGTCGCGCCCGCGTCGAGCCCGTCCAGGGCGATCCGCTCGGCGCGCGGCTCGCGCCGCAGGTCGGCGAGCAGCGCGGACAGCGGGTGACCTCGGCCGAGGTCGGTCTGGCGGTACGTGCCGACGAGCAGCAGCGCGGCCGGCTCCGGCGCGGCGGCCAGGTGGGCGAGCAGCCGCAGCGTCGCCGGATCGGCCCAGTGCAGGTCGTCGAGGACGAGCAGGACGGGACGCTCCCCGGCTGCGCCGCGCGAGCAGCCCGGCGACCTCGTCGAACAGCCGCAGGCGCGCCGCGCCCGGGTCGGCGGCGGGCTCGGCGCGCAGCTCGCCGAGCGGCCGCAGCGCCTCGACGAACGGCGCGAACGGCCCGATCGGCTCCTCGTGGCAGCGGCCCGCCAGCACGGTGGCGCCCGCGTCGTATGCGGCCCGCGCCGCCTCGGCGGCGAGGCGCGACTTGCCGATCCCGGGCTCGCCGCTGACCACCACCACCCGCCGCTCGCCGCCGCGGACGTCGTCGAGCGCGGCGAGCAGCCGGTCGCGCGCCGCGTCGCGCCCGACGAACGGCGAGCGCTCGCGCCGGGCGGCGAAGGCCGCGGGGAGCGCCGGGCGGGCGGGCGCGGCGACGGCGGCCGCGCCGTCGCCGCGGATCTCCGCGACCAGCGCGCGCGTCGGCGCCGACGGCGCGATCCGCAGCTCGCGCCGCAGCCGCTCCGCGAGCCGCTCGTAGGCCGTCAGCGCCGCGGCGCGATCGCCCGCCGCCGCGAGGCGGGCGATCAGCTCGCGGTGCGCCTCCTCCGACAGCGGCTCGAGCGCGACCCGCTCGCGCGCCCGCGCGACCGCGCCGGCGTGGTCGCCCGCCGCCGCGGCGGCGTCCGCGAGCGCGGAGAGCAGCGCGCCGCGCGTCGCCCGGTCGTGCTCGCGCGCGGCGTCGAGCCAGTCGCCCGCTTCGAGGCCGTCCAGCAGCGGCCCGCGCCACAGCGCGAGCGCCGCCGCCGGTGGCGCGTCCGCCGCGTCCGCCGCGTCCGTCTCCACCCCGCGCAGCCCGACCTCGCCGCGGGTCGCGACGAGATGTCCGTCGGCAGCCGCGCCGAGCGCCCGGCGGACGTCCGCGAGCGCGCCGCGCAGGCTGGTCCGCGCGGACGCGTCGAGCACGTCCGGCCACAACCGCGCCGCCAGCGCCGCGCGCGCATGCGGCCCGGGATGCAGCGCGAGGTAGCCGAGCAGCGCCCGCGCCGGGCGTCCGTCGGGCAGCGGCACGGGCCGTCCGTCGACCTCGACGACGAGCTCGCCGAGCACGAGCACGCGCAACATGGGCGAAGGCTATCTGCGCGGGAGCCCGCGGCCCACGGGCGCGAGCTCGCCCACCACCTGACCGGCGAGCCCGTGCAGCAGCCGCGCCGCGATGCCGCGCTGTGTCTCACGGCCGTAGGCGGCCGACGGGCTGTTCGCCGTCAGCACCGCGAGCGAGACCCGCAGCCCGGCGTTCGTGAACAGCCCGACCTGGTGCTCCACGTCCTGCGTCACGCCCGGCCCCCAGCCGCCCTTGAAGGCGATCCTCCAGCCGGCCGGGACCGCATCGGCGAGCCCCCAGCGCTGGGCGGGGATCACCGTCCGCAGCAGGTGCATCCCGTAGCGCCGGTGGCGCGGCGGCAGCAGCCGGTCGATCCGGAGGAAGAACCGCGCCTGGTCGTCCGCGGTGATCTGCGAGCCGCCCCAGACGGGGTAGGGCGCGAACGCGCGCATCCCCGCCCGGCGCGCCAGCGCGGCGAGCGCGGGCATGCCCACGCGCCCGTAGATCGTGGTCGCGGCGTCGTTGTCCGAGCGCCGGATCATCGGGTCGAGCAGCGCCCGCTCGCCCGGGTCGCAGCCCGCGGTCCCGCACGCCGCCCTGGCGCAGGTACGCGACCAGCAGCATCGCCTTGACGACGCTCGCCGAGCGGTACGCGTGGTGCCGTGGAAGCTCCAGTGCCGCCGCTCGGTCCTGAGCGCGAAGCTCACCTCGCCGCTGCGGCCCGCGGCGTAGGAGCGCGCGGCGGCGAACCCGGGCCGCCAGTCCGGGGGCGGCGTCGCGGCGGCGGGCGCGGCCACGAGCCCCAGCAGCAGCGCGGTGAGGACGAGGCGGCGCACTGTGGGCGGAGGCTAGCCTTCGCGGGCCGTGAGCGACCAGCAGCGAGGCCCCTCGACCCGCGCCGTCCATGCCGGCCTCCCGCCGGCGGAGCAGGGCACGCCGCTCACGCCGGGCCCGGTGCTCGCCGCGCCGTTCCACCTGCAGGGCGCCAAGGACGCCGCGCCGTACGGCTACGGGCGCGACGGGAACCCGACCTGGACCGGCGTCGAGCAGGCGATCGGAGAGCTCGACGGCGGCGAGACGGTGCTGTTCGCCGCCGGGATGGCGGCGGTCTGCGCGGTGCTCGAGCCCGCGCTGGGCCCCGGCGACGTCCTCGTCGTCGTGGAGGACGGGTACCCGGGGGTGCGCGGCGTCGCCCGCGACCGGCTCGCGCCGCGCGGCGTCGAGGTGCGGTTCGTCCCCACCGACACCGAGGCGATCGTGGCCGCGTGCGAGGGCGCGACGCTCGCGTGGATCGAGACGCCCTCGAACCCGGCGCTCGACGTCGCCGACATCGCCGCCGTCGCCGACGCGGTCCACGCGCAGGGCGGCCGGCTCGCCGTCGACAACACGCTCGCGACGCCGCTCGGCCAGCGCCCGCTCGACCTCGGCGCCGACGCCGCGATGCTCAGCGCCACCAAGGCGCTGTCCGGCCACTCGGACCTCGTCCTCGGCGCGGTCTCCGTCCGCGACCCCGAGTGGGCCGCGCGGCTGCGCGCCCACCGCTCGCAGGGCGGCGTCGATCGCAGGCCCGTTCGAGGCCTGGATGCTCCACCGCTCGCTCGCCACGCTCGCCCTGCGGCTCGAGCGCCAGAGCGCGAACGCGCTCGCCCTCGCGCTCTGGCTGCGCGAGCGGCCGGAGGTGCTCGACGTCCGCCACCCCGGCCTCGCCGACCACCCGCACCACGCGATCGCCGTGCGCCAGATGCAGTCGTTCGGCCCGCTCGTCGGCTTCACGCTCGACGGCGCCGAGCGCGCGCAGCGCTTCCTCGCCGGCCTCGAGCTGGTGGCGGAGGCGACGAGCTTCGGCGGCGTCCACTCGACGGCGGAGCGGCGCGCGCGCTGGGGCACCGACGCGGTGGCGGACGGCTTCATCCGCTTCTCCGCCGGCTGCGAGGACCTGGCCGACCTGCAGGCCGACCTCGCGCAGGCGCTCGAGAAAGGCTGAGGGGCCTGCCGCCGGGCAGGCCCCTCAGGTCCACTGTGTGCGCAGGGACCGGGGGTCGGGGGGCCCTGCGCCGCTGGGGATGCGACTTCCGTGTCGCGGTGGCGCTCCAGCGTCTGGAAGGTCCGTGCGAGCGCCGTGGAGAACTATGCGCGACGGACCTTGGCGAGACCTTGGCGTCAGGTTGGCCGATCTGTAGCGTCTGCCACGAACGTGGAAGGTTCGGGGTCGAGCTGGGCGGTCCGCCTGTGCGGGCCTCTGTCGGTGCGTGCCGGCGGACGCGACGTGTCCGCACAGATCCCCGGGCGCCAGGGCCGGCTCCTGCTCGCCTATCTGGTGCTCAACCGCGAGCGCGCCTGCCCGCGCGCCGAGCTGCTCGACGTGCTCTGGCCCGAGCGCGCCGCCGTCCGCGCCGGACGCCGCGCTGAGCGCGCTCCTCTCCAAGCTGCGCAAGGCGCTCGGCGACGATGCGCTGCGCGGGCGCTCCGAGCTGCGGCTGGAGCCGGACGCGCCGGTCTGGGTCGACGTCGAGGCCGCCGCCGCGGGCGCGCGCCGCGCCGAGGCGTGCGCGCAGGACGGCGACTGGGCCTCCGCGGCCGAGGCGGCGCAGGCCGCGCTCGACGCCTGCGCGGGCGACCTGCTGCCCGACCAGCACGGCGCCTGGCTGCACCAGCAGCGCGCCGAGCTCGCGTCGGTCCAGGTCCGCGCGCTCGAGGTCCGCTCCGCCGCCGCGCTGCGGGCCGCCGAGCTCGGCACCGCGGTCGAGGCGGCGCAGGCGGCGATCGCGCTCGCCCCGTTCCGCGAGTCCGCGCACCGCCTGCTGATGGAGGCGCACGAGGCCGCGGGCAACCCCGCCGAGGCGCTGCGCGCGTTCGAGGATCTGCGCGGGCTGCTGCGCGAGGAGCTCGGGACGAACCCGGGGCCGGACGCGATGGCCGTCCACGAGCGCGTGCTGCTCGGCCGCCCGCCGGCGCGCCCGCGCCCGGCCGCCGCGGTCCCGGCCGGCCGCCGCTGGCCCGCGCCGCTCGACGCGGTCCGCGCCGGGCACGCGTTCGTCGGCCGCTCGGCCGAGGCCGCCGCGCTCGAGGCGACGTGGCGCGCGGCGGCCGGCGGGCGCCGTCGCCTCGCCGTGCTGGGCGGCGATGCCGGCATCGGCAAGACGCGGCTCGCGGCCGAGCTCGGCGCGCTGGCGCACGACGACGGCGCCGTCGTGCTCTTCGGCCGCTTCGAGGAGGAGGCGTCCGCCCCGTACCAGCCGGTCGTGCAGATGCTGCGCGGGTGGGCGGGCGGCGCCTCGCTCGCCCCGTTCGCCGAGCGGCTCGGCCCGCGCGCCGCCGAGCTCGGGCTCGTCCTGCCCGAGCTGGGCGCCGCCGGCGCGGGCGAGGCGACGCCGCTGCACGGCCCGGAGACCGGCGCCCAGCGGCTGCGCCTGTTCGACGGGATCGCCGCCCTGCTGGCCGAGATCGCCGGCGACGCCCCGCTGCTCGTCGTGCTCGACGACCTCCACTGGGCCGACCTGCCGACGCTCCAGCTGCTCGGCCATCTCGTCCGCGCGCCCGCGCCGGAGGCCGCGCTGTTCCTGGCCACCGCGCGGCGCGACGAGGGCAGCGAGGCGCTCGCGGCGCTGCTCGCGGGCCTCCGGCGCGAGGGGACGCTCGAGCGGATCGAGCTCGGCGGCCTCGACGCGGGCGAGACCGCCGCGCTCGTCGCCGTGCTCGACGGCGCCGCGGCCACGCCCGCCTTCGTCGCCGAGCTGCACGAGGAGACGGAGGGCAACCCGTTCTTCATCGAGGAGGTCCTGCGCCACCTCGCCGGGGCCGGTGACGTCGCCCTGGCCGACGCCGGCGTGCCCGACGGGGTGCGCGAGGTCACCGGCCGCCGGCTCGCGCGGCTCGGCGAGCCCGCGCTGGCGATGCTCGCGGTCGCCGCCGTGATCGGCCGCGAGGCGGACTACGACGTGCTCGACGAGGCCGGACCGCTGCACGACGACGCGCTCGTCGACGCGCTGGAGGAGGCGGTCGCGGCCGGCGTCCTGCGCGAGGACCCCGAGCGCGTGGGCCGCTACGCGTTCTCGCACGCGCTGCTGCGCGCGACGCTCTACGACGGCCTCTCCGGCCTGCGCCGCGCGCGCCTGCACAGCCGCGTGGGGGAGGCGCTGATCGCGCGCCGCGGCGCCCAGCTCGACCCGCACCTCGGCCAGCTCGCCCACCACTTCGCGCTCGCCGCGCCGGTCGACCGTCCCGAGCGCGCGGTCGACTTCGCGCTCGCCGCCGGGCGCCGCGCCGACCGGCTGCTCGCCTGGGAGGAGGCGGCCGGCCACTACCGCGCCGCGCTGCGCGCCCGCGAGCTCGCGGGCGCCGGCGAGGACCGGATGCACTGCGAGCTGCTGCTCGTCCTGGGCGCGTCGCAGGAGCGCGCGGGGAGCGGCGACGCCAAGACCACGTTCGCGGCGGCCGCCGCGGTCGGCCCGGGCGCTCGGCGACGCCGGGCTGCTCGGCCGCGCCGCGCTCGGCTACGCCGGCCGCTGGTCGCAGCTCGGCCGCGTCGAGGAGGACGTCGCCGCGCTGCTCCAGGACGCGCTCGCCGGTCTCGGCGACGCGGAGGTCCCGCTGCGCGCGCGGCTGCTCGCCCGGCTCGCGCTCGAGCTCTACTACGCGGGCGATCCGGAGCGCCGGCTCGCGCTCTCCGACGAGGCGGTCGAGCTCGCCCGCCGGCTCGGCGATCCCCAGACGCTCGCCATCTGCCTGGACGCGCGCCACTACGCGCTGTGGCGGCCGGAGACCGTCCACGAGCGGCTCGAGGTGGCGTCGGAGCTGCGCCGGATCGCCGAGACCGTCGGAGACCCGGAGCTGGAGCTGGAGGGCGCGGGCTGGACCGTGGTCGACCTGCTCGAGCTGGGCGACATCGAGGGCGCCGACATCCAGATCGCCGCCGCGTCGCGGCTCGCCGAGGCGCTCCACCGCCCGCTCTACGAGTGGTGGACGTCGCAGTTCCGCTGCGCGCGGGCGCAGATCGACGGGCGCTTCGACGAGGCCGAGCGGCTCGCCGAGGAGACGCTCGCGATCGGGCGCCGCGGCCAGGCCGAGAACGCCACCCACGTCTACGCGCAGTCGATCTTCAACGTCCGCCGCGAGCAGGGGCGCCTCGTCGAGGTCGAGGAGGGCGTGCGCGGGATGATCGGGCTCTACCCCGCGGTGCCCGCCTGGCGCTGCTCGCTCGCGCTCCTGCAGCTCGAGCTCGGGCGGGAGGACGCCGCCGCGGCGGAGTTCGAGGCGGTCGCGGCGGCCGGCTTCGACACGCTCCCGCGCGACGCGAACTGGCTGATCGCGATCACGCTGCTGGCCGAGGTCTGCGCCCGGCTGGGCGACGCCGACCGCGCCGGCGAGCTGTACGCCGCGCTGGCGCCCTACGCCGGGCGCAACGTGCTCGTCGGGCCGCGGCGCGACCTGCAACGGCTCGGCGTCCCGCCACCTCGGCGCGCTCGCCGCGGCGCAGCGCGACTGGCCGCGCGCGGAGGACCACTTCGCCGCGGCGCTCGCGATGCACGAGGCGATGGGCGCGCGCCCGTTCGTCGCGCGCACGCAGCTCGCGTGGGCGGAGATGGAGCTCGCGCGCGGGGACGCGGGCGCGGCCCGGGTGCGGCTCGCCGAGGCGATCGTGATCGCCGACGCGCTCGGGATGCGCGCCGTGGCGGAGCGGGCGCGCTCGCTCGTCGGCTGACGCTTCTGAACTGCGGGCATCGAGGGAGGGTGCGGACCGCGCGCGGCCTGCTCCGTTGCGGCTTTGTCGCGCATATCGCGACAAGGACGCAACGCAGTGCTCTGTTGCGGCTCGACCCCGCCATGCGGTGCTGAGCCGCAACACAGCAGGCGTGGCGGTCCGGACCCTCCCTCAATGCCCGCCGTTGACGTTCGGCGCCACAGGGGCGAACCCGTCCGGCCCCCGGCCTACCGTCATCGCAGCCATGCCACGCCCGACGACCGTCTTCACCTGCGCGAGCTGCGGCCACGAGGAGCCGAAGTGGCACGGCCGCTGCCCCGGCTGCGGGGAGTGGAACACGCTCGCCGAGGAGGCCCGCGCACCCGCCGCGCCCGCGCGGCGCGGCGGCGGCACCGCGGTCCGCGCCGCGTCCGCGCGGCCCGTCCGGCTCGCCGACGTCCAGGCCGTCAAGATCGCGCGCCTCCAGACGGGGATCGGCGAGCTCGACCGCGTCCTGGGCGGCGGGCTCGTCCCCGGCTCGCTGGTCCTGCTCGGCGGCTCGCCCGGCATCGGCAAGTCGACGCTGACCTCGATGGCGCTCGGCAACCTCGCCGGCGCCGGCCGCCGCACCCTCTACGTCTCGGGCGAGGAGTCCGCCGCCCAGATCAAGCTGCGCGCCGAGCGGCTGCCCGGCGCCGCGCTGGAGGTCCCGGTGCTGGCCGAGACCGACCTCGACACCGTCCTCGCCACGCTCGACGCCGAGCGGCCCGAGGTGTGCGTCGTCGACTCGGTGCAGACGCTCCACGCGGGCGACCTGACCGGCGCGGCCGGCTCCGTCGGCCAGGTGCGCGAGGTCGCCGACCGGATCACGCGGCTCGCCAAGGCGCGCGACATCGCGGTGCTGCTCGTCGGCCACGTGACGAAGGAGGGCGCGCTCGCCGGGCCGCGCGTGCTCGAGCACCTCGTCGACTGCGTGCTGCAGTTCGAGGGCGAGCGCGAGCGGACCTACCGGACGCTGCGCGCGCTCAAGAACCGCTTCGGCTCGACGAGCGAGGCGGGCGTGTTCGAGATGCGCCAGGGCGGCCTCGTCGAGGTCCAGGACGCCAGCGCCCGCTTCGTCGGCGAGGCGACCCGCGCGCCCGGCAGCGTCGTGCTCGCGGCGATGGAGGGATCGCGTCCGCTGCTCGTCGAGGTGCAGGCGCTCGTGAGCCCGTCCGAGATCGTCCCGCCGCGCCGCGTCGCCAACGGGATCGACCGCAACCGGCTCGCGCTCGTGCTCGCCGTCCTGGCGCGCCACGCGGGCGTCAGCGTCGGCAGCGCGGACGTGTTCGTGAACGTCGCCGGCGGCGTCCGCGTCGACGAGCCCGGCGCCGACCTGGCGGTCGCGCTCGCCGTCGCGAGCGCGGCGCGCGGCGTCGTCGCGGGCGAAGGGCGAGCGGCCGATCGCCTGCTTCGGCGAGATCGGGCTCACCGGCGAGCTGCGCAGCGTCGCCCACCCCGAGCGCCGGCTCGCCGAGGCGCACAAGTTCGGGTTGCGGCCGGTGATCGCTCCGGCGGGCTCCGGCGGCACGGCCGCGGCCACCCTGCGGCAGGCGCTGAAGGCCGCTCTGGCGCCTGCCGCGCAGGCCCGCGCGGCGTGATCCGCTAGCACGTCCGAACGGCTTTTACAAGCCCCGTTTTTGGCTCTACAGAGCCGAAAATGAGGGTAAAACCAGAATAAATGGGGTGCTAGAATAAGTGCTTCATGACGCCGCGATCAGGGGAAGAGCTCGCTGAGCTCGAAGCGCGTCAAGAGCCCAGGCTCGTCAAGGCCCTCGAGATGGTGGCGCCCGGCTCTGCCGTGCGCGAGGGCATCGACAACATCGTCCACGCGCGCACCGGCGGCCTGATCGTCATCGGCGACCCGGACGAGCTCGCGTTCCTCTTCAGCGGCGGCATCAAGCTCGACATCGACTACTCGCCCGCGCTGCTCTACCAGCTCGCGAAGATGGACGGCGCGATCGCGCTCAACGCCAACGCGACCAGGATCCCGTGGGCGAACGTCCAGCTGATGCCGGATCCGACGATCCTCACGACCGAGACCGGCACCCGCCACCGCACCGCCGAGCGCGTGTCCAAGCAGACCGACGCGCTCGTCATCGCGGTCTCGCAGCGGCGCGACGTCGTCTCGCTCTACGTCGACGGCGCCAAGTACATCCTCGAGGAGATCCCCGCGGTCCTGGCCAAGGCCAACCAGGCGCTCGCGACGCTCGACAAGTACCGCAGCCGGCTCGACCAGGTCTCCACGCGCCTGACCGCGCTCGAGTTCGAGGGCGGCGTCACGCTGCACGACGTCCTCACGGTGCTCCAGCGCGCCGAGCTCGTCACCCGCATGGCGGTCGAGATCGAGCGCTACATCGTCGAGCTCGGCACCGAGGGCCGGCTGATCGAGATGCAGCTCGAGGAGACCATGGTCGGCGTCGCCGCCGACAAGGCCGCCCTGCTGCACGACTACCTCGCCGAGCCGGAGGACGAGATCTTCGCCACCGCGCTCGACGGCATCGCCCGGCTGCCCCATCAGGACCTGCTCGACTTCGGCCGGCTGGCCGAGGTGCTGGGCTACGACCGCAAGGTCAACACACTCGACTTCCCCGTCTCCCCGCGCGGCTACCGGATCCTCGGCCGCATCCCCAGGCTCCCGAAGCTGGTGGTGCAGAACATCGTCCGCGAGTTCCGCGGGCTGGACGAGATCCTGGCCGCGACCGACCCCGAGCTGGAGTCGGTCGACGGTGTGGGGGAGATCCGTGCGAAGGACATCCGCGAGGGCCTTCGCCGGTTGCAGGAGATCAACCTCGTGGACCGTTACCTGCAGACATGAACCGCTTGGTGGTCCGGCAACCGGACCGACCCCGATGAAGGAGGACACCATCCCCGAGACCATCGATCAGATCGAGGACCTGGAGCTCGAGCGCGAGGTCGAGTGCATCGACTTCGAGATCGGCGACCACGTGGTGTATCCGCATCATGGAGCCGGTCAGGTCCTGAAGAAGGAGGACAAGGAGATCCTGGGCGAGACGCGCCAGTACCTCACGATCAAGATCCTCCACAACGACATGACCGTCATGGTGCCGTGTGAGAACGCCGGCAAGGCGGGCCTTCGCCGCATCATCGACGCCGAGACGGTCAAGAAGGTCCTCGCGGTGCTCTCCGACGACATCTCGGAGATGCCGAAGAACTGGAACCGCCGGTTCAAGCACAACCGGGACAAGATCAAGACCGGCGACATCTACGAGCTGGCCGAGGTCGTCCGCAACCTCGCGATCCGCGAGCAGGACAAGGGCCTCTCGACCGGCGAGAAGCAGATGTACACGCGCGCCAAGAAGATCCTCGCGTCCGAGCTGATGTACGCGCTCGAGAAGACCGAGGACGAGGCCGAGGAGTACCTGGACCAGGTCCTCACGCGCGAGAACCTGGCGGCCTCCGCCTAGCCCTGGAACCGTCCGTGTCGCACGCCGCCGCGATCGTCGTCGCGGCGGGCAGCGGCACGCGGCTCGGCGCCGGCCGGCCGAAGGCGTTCGTCGCCCTCGCCGGCCGGCCGATGGTCGCCTGGTCGCTCGACGCCATCGCCGCGGCCGGCGTGCCGCGCGCGATCGTCGCCGTCCCGCCCGGCCACGGCGCCGTCGCCGAGGAGGCGCTCGGCGGCGCCGCCGGCGACTTCCCGCTCGGCCTCGCGCTCGTCGAGGGCGGCGCCGTGCGCTCCGCGTCCGTCCGCAACGCGCTGGCCGCGGCCGGCGACGCCGAGGCGGTCGCGGTGCACGACGCCGCGCGGCCGCTCGCCCCGGCGGGCTGTTCACCGCGACGCTCGCCGCGCTGGCCGACGCCGACGCGGCGATCGCCGCCGCCCGCGTCCCGGACACGATCAAGGAGGCGGGGGAGGACGGCGTCGTGGTCCGCACCCACGACCGCTCGCGGCTGTGGGCGATCCAGACGCCGCAGGCGTTCCGCGCCGACGTGCTGCGGCGCGCGCTGGACGTCCCCGACGACGTCCTCGCCGCCGCGACCGACGACGCCTGGCTCGTCGAGCGCGCCGGCGGCCGCGTGCGCGTCGTAGAGTCGTCGGCCGCCAACTTCAAGGTGACCACGGCGCACGACCTGGCCGTGGCCGAGGGCCTGCTGTGCTGACCGACTACCACGTCCACCTCCGCCCCGACGACGAGGACACGCCGCCCGAGCGCTACTTCACGGCCGCGAACGCCGAGCGCTACCGCGTCGTGGCCGAGGAGCGCGGGATCGCCGAGCTCGGCGTCGCCGAGCACGTCCATCGCTTCACCCAGTCGCTCGACGTCTGGCAGCACCCGTGGTGGCGCCGCTGGGCGCGCGACGACGTCGACGACTACTGCGCCTTCGTGCGCGAGGAGACCGACCTCCGGCTCGGGATCGAGATGGACTACGTGGCCGGCCGCGAGGACCGGATCGCCGCCTTCCTCGACGCCCGCGAGTGGGACTACGTGATCGGCTCGGTGCACTTCGTCGGCGACGCCGCGGTCGACCTCGAGGGCCCGGAGTGGGACCACGTCTGGGGCCGCGGCGACCGGCCTGAGCGGGTGTGGCAGCGCTACTTCGAGACGCTCGCCGAGGCCGCGCGGTCGGGCCTCTACGACATCATGGCCCACCCCGACCTGGTCAAGGTCTGGGGCAGCGCGCGGCCAGCGCCCGAGCGCGACCCGCGCCACTTCTACGAGCCCGCGGTCGAGGCGATGCTCGAGGCCGGGGTCGCGATGGAGATGTCGACCGCCGGGCTCCGCAAGCCCGCCGGCGAGCTCTACCCGGGACCCGCGCTGCTGGAGATGGCGGTCGACGCCGGGCTGCCGATCGCGCTCTCCTCCGACGCCCACGTGCCCGACCAGCTCGGCTATCGCTACGACGACGCCGTGACCGCGCTGACCGAGGCCGGCGTGACACGAGATCTGCGTGTTCGAGGGCCGGACGCGGCGGATGGAGCCGCTCGGCTGATGATCCGCACCGGGCTCGGGGTCGACAGCCACCGCTTCGCGCCCGGGCGGCGGCTGATCCTGGGCGGCGTCGAGGTGCCCTACGAGCAGGGGCTCGCCGGTCACTCCGACGCCGACGTGCTCACGCACGCGGTGATCGACGCGCTGCTCGGCGCCGCGGGCCTGGGCGACATCGGCACGCACTTCCCCGACACCGAGGCGCAGTGGAAGGACGCCGACTCGCTCGGGTTGCTGCGCGACGTCGTGGCGACGCTCGCGGCGGCCGGCTGGGTCGATCGGCAACGTCGACGCCACCGTGCTGCTGGAGCGCCCGAAGCTGCTGCCGCACCGGCCGGCGATCACGGCGGCGCTCGCCGGCGCGCTCGGCGTGGCCGAGGACGCCGTGAACGTGAAGGCCACGACCGGCGAGGGGATGGGCTTCGTCGGCCGCGGCGAGGGCGCCGCGGCGCTCGCGGTGGCCACCGTGACGCGGCTGGAACCGGGCACGGCGGGGTAGCCTCCTCGACCATGGACGCGATCGACAAGGACCGCATGCTGGGTTCCGCGGCGAGGACCTCACCGACGAGGCCGGCGACAAGATCGGCAAGGTCGTCGAGATGTACCTCGACGCCGACTCGGGCGAGCCGGAGTGGGCGCTCGTCCACACCGGGCTGTTCGGGTCCAAGCAGACGTTCGTGCCGCTCCGCGGCGCGACCGAGGAGGACGGCGGTCTGCGCGTGCCGCACACGAAGAAGCAGGTCGGCGACGCGCCGCACATGGACCCCTCCGGCCAGCTCACCAAGGACCAGGAGTCCGCGCTCTACCGCCACTACGGGGTCGAGCGCGAGGACCGCGAGACCGGCGAAGCCGCCGCGGGCGAGGAGCAGGGCGGCGACTGAACCGCCCCCGGCGGGTAGACGTGACGCATGCGCGTCATGTTCGTCACCTACCTGCTGATCATCGTCGGGGGGCTCACGTTCTTCACCGTGGTGGGCCTCACCCACCACTGATGCGGCGCTTCCTCCGCGACCAGGGGCTGAGCCTGGTCTTCCTCGGGCTCTTCCTCGCAGCCCTGTGCGGCCAGGCGGTCGCCGGCTGGCACGACTACAACAACCTCGAGAGCTGGCACGCCCAGATGGCGGGCGAGACGCCGGAGACGCTGAGCTTCGGGCGCTACCTGACGAGCTCGAGCTTCGCCCAGGCGGTGACCGAGAACTGGCAGTCGGAGTACCTGCAGTTCACGCTGTTCATCCTGCTCACGGTCTGGTTCATCCAGAAGGGCTCGCCGGAGTCCAAGCAGCCCGGCGAGGAGGGCGGCGAGTCGGACAAGGAGCAGCTCGTGGGGCACGCCGCACGCCCGGACTCGCCGCTGTGGGCGCGCGCCGGCGGCTGGCGCACGATCGTCTACTCGAACTCGCTCGTGTTCGTCATGGCGGTCATCTGGATCTGGTCGTGGCTCGCGCAGTCGGTGTCCGGCTGGAGCGAGTACAACGCCGAGCGGATCGAGCACGAGCAGCCGCCGCTCTCCTGGCTCGGCTACCTGGGCTCGGCCGACTTCTGGCAGACGACGCTCCAGAACTGGCAGTCGGAGTTCCTCGCGGTCGGCTCGATGGCGGTGCTCGCGATCTACCTGCGGCAGCGCGGCTCACCGGAGTCCAAGCCGGTCGGCGCGCGCCACCACTCGACCTCGGTGGAGGGATAAGGTGCCCGATCCATGCGGACCGTCCGCCTGCACGACACGAAGACCGGGGCGCTCAAGGAGCTGACGCCGCGCGACGGCGGCAAGGTCGGGATCTACGCCTGCGGGCCGACCGTCTACGGGCGGATCCACGTCGGCAACGCGCGGCCGTTCGTCGTCTTCTCGCTGCTCAAGCGGTTCCTCGCGCACGAGGGCTACGACCCCGTGCTCGTGGCCAACATCACCGACATCAACGACAAGATCTACGACGCGGCGCGGCCCGCCGGGCGGCCGTCGGGCGAGCTGGCGGCGGAGATGACCGACCACTACATCGCCGACACCGAGCGGCTGGCGCTCGGCCGGCCCGACCACGAGCCGCGCGCGACGCTGATGATCGACGAGATCGTCGCGCTGATCGGCGACCTGATCGAGCGCGACCACGCGTACGTGGCCGACGGCGACGTCTACTTCCGCGTCCGCTCGCTGCCCGAGTACGGCGAGCTCTCGCATCGCGACGTCGACCAGATGGACCAGGGCGAGGGGCTCGAGGGGTCGGCCCGCAAGGAGGACCCGCTCGACTTCGCGCTCTGGAAGGCGCGCAAGCCGATGGAGGACACGTGGTGGAGCGCGCCGTGGGGCGAGGGGCGGCCGGGCTGGCACATCGAGTGCTCGGCGATGGCCGAGGCGACGCTCGGCGCGCCGTTCGAGATCCACGGCGGCGGCAACGACCTGATCTTCCCCCACCACGAGAACGAGGCGGCGCAGACGCTCGCCGCGCGCGGACGCGAGCTGGCGCAGATCTGGATGCACAACGGGATGCTCGAGCTCGGCGGCAAGATGTCGAAGTCGGTCGGCAACATCCGCGGGCTGGCGGACGTGCTCGACGAGTTCGGGCGCGACGCGCTGGTGATGTTCTTCAACGAGGCCCACTACCGGCAGCCGCTCGCCTTCACGCCCGAGAAGCTCGCCGACGCCGCGCGGCGCGTCGAGGGGATCCGCAACGCGGGCCGTCGGCTCGTGCCCGGGCCGTCGCCGGAGGCGCTCGCGCCGCACCGCGAGGCGTTCTTCGACGCGCTCGCCGACGACTACAACACGCCGCGGGCGCTCGCCGCGCTGGCGGAGTGGGTGCGCGAGGCGAACGCCTCTGCCGAGCCGGTCGGGGACGCGGACCTGCGCGAGATGCTCGGCGTGCTCGGGCTCGAGAACCTGCTGGAGCGCGAGGACGGCGCGCCCGCCGAGGTGCGGGAGCTGGCCGCGGCGCGCGCGACGGCGCGCGCGGGCGCGACTTCGCCGAGGCCGACCGGCTGCGCGACGAGCTGCGCGCGCGCGGCTGGGAGGTGCGCGACGGCGCCGGCGGGCCCGAGCTGGTGCCGATCGGGCCGTGATCGTCTACGGGCGGAACGCCGTGCGCGAGGCCATCCGCGGCCCGCGGGAGGTGTCCGCCGTGTGGGCCACGAAGGGCGCGGCGCGCGAGTTCGCGGGCGCGCGGCCGGCGAGCGCGGACGAGATCGCGCAGCGCTGCGGCTCCGACGGGCACCAGGGCGTGTGCGCCGAGGTCTCGGCGTACCGCTACGCCGACGGCGCCGAGCTGCTGCGGGCCGAGGCCCCGGTGCTCGTGGCGCTGGACGAGATCACCGACCCGCAGAACCTCGGCGCGGTGTGCCGGACCGCCGAATGCACGGGGGCGACGGGCGTGATCCTGCCCGAGCGGCGCTCCGCCGAGGTCACCGCCGCGGTCTGCAAGGCCTCGGCGGGCGCCGTCGAGCACCTCGCCGTCGCCCGGGTGCGCAACCTCGCCGACTTCCTCGCCGACGCGAAGGGCGCCGGCTGCTGGACCTACGGCGCCGCCGCCGGCGCGCGGACCGGCTACCGCGACGTCGACTGGCGGGGCGGCGTGGTGCTCGTGCTCGGCGCGGAGGGCCGCGGCCTGCGCCCGCGGGTGGCCGCCGCGTGCGACGACCTGGTGTCGCTGCCGCTGCGCGGGCGGATCGACTCGCTCAACGTGAGCGCCACCGCCGCCGTCCTGCTGTACCAGATCTTGCAGACGCGACTTGACGCGTCCACATAACCCTGCCACACTGCCGCGCATCAGGTTGAGCTTGAGGGTTAGCGATGGCCCTCGAATTCATCAATAGGCGCCGGGGGAGGTGTGCGCCACGACCTATTTCACGGGCCCGACGCCCGAGAGAGGACGTTTCGTGGCCAAGATCTCTGCAAAGCCTCAATCTCCGGTTCAGGTTGATGACGGATATCTGCTTGCACTGGCGAAGCAGGGCAGCCCGGACGCGTACGAGCACCTGGTGCGGCGCTACTACTCGTTCGTGCGTCTCAAGGCCTCGTCGTACTTCCTCATCGGGGGCGATTCGGACGACCTGATCCAGGAGGGGCTCGTCGGGCTCTACAAGGCGATCCGGGACTACCGGACCGACCGCGAGTCCTCGTTCCGCAACTTCGCCGAGCTCTGCATCACGCGCCAGATCATCACCGCGGTGAAGACCGCGACGCGCAACAAGCACACGCCGCTCAACGGCTACGTGTCGTTCTCGTCGACGCCGGCCGGCGCCAGCGACAGCGAGCCGACGCTCGACGAGCTGCTGCCCGGCTCGACGGTCCACGACCCGGTCAACCAGGTCATCTCGTCCGAGGAGCTGCGGTCGCTGGTCGACTGCCTCTCCACGGTGCTGTCCGAGCTGGAGTCCCAGGTGCTCGGGCTCTACCTCGACGGGCACAGCTACACGGGCATCGGCGATCAGCTCGGCTGCGACTGCAAGACCGTCGACAACGCGCTCCAGCGGGTCAAGCGCAAGGTGGGCATCCACCTCCGCTCGCGGGACGTGCTGCTGTAATCAGGGGCCATGCCCACCTGGCTCGCGATCGTCATCGGTCTGTTCGTACTACTCGTTGTCGTACTCGCCCTCGGCGGCGCGTACGCACGCCGGCGCCAGCTCGAGCGCACGCGCGACCGCTTCGACCTCAACCTGGCCGAGATCAACCGCGACCTGGCCGCCGCGCATGCTGCGGACCGCGGCTGGGCGCGCGAGAACCTCGAGTCGGCGGCCCGCGCCGCCTACGCGAGCCGGCGCGACGGCGCCGAGCCGTCCGAGCTGACGCTGCTGCAGATCGTCGACCGGCCCGGGAACGACGACGACAAGGCGGTCTTCCAGGTCGCCGCCGACGGCCGCGCGGAGCAGCTCACCCTCGGTCGCTCCGGCGACCAGTGGATCTTCGAGCAGCTCGACTGACGCGAGCAACGCAGCACGGCCGCCCCACCGGCCGGTTGCCGCGTTGAGGTCGTGGGTCGCCCCCAACGCAGCACGCTCGCCCCGAACGAGCCGCGTGCTGCGTTGATGCACCCGTCAGTCCGGCGCCAGCGTCAGCGCCACGCCCGCGGCGCGGTAGGCCGCGGCGACGTCGTCCGGCAGCGCCGCGTCGCTGATCAGCAGGTCGAGCTCGGCCGCCGGCAGGATCGAGACGAGCGACGGCCGGCCGAACTTGGTCGCGTCGACCATGCCGATCGTGCGCCCGGCCGCGTCGGTGGCCGCCTTGAGCACCTCGGCGATCGGGCTCCGCGACGTCGTGAGCCCCGCGTCGAGCGAGATCCCCGCCGCCGACACGAACGCGGTGTCGAAGTTGAGCCGGGAGACGAACTCGACCGTCCAGCGGCCGGTGATCGTCCGCGTGTGCTGGTCGAGCTCGCCGGGGCAGACGACGACGTGGATCGAGTCCGCGCGGATCTCGCCGGCGATCATCGGCGAGTTGGTCACCAGCGTGAGCTCGAACGGCGGCGCGGCCGCGAGCGTGGACGCGAGCGCCAGCGCGGTGGACGACGCGTCGAGGAAGATCGTCGAGCCGTTCGCGACGAGCGTCGCCGCCTCGGCCGCGATCGCCGCCTTGGCGTCGGACGCCTGGCCGATCCGGTGCCCCCAGGCCGTCGGGTGCGCGGGCGGCGCGGCGCCGGCCGGCAGCGCCCGCGCGCCTCCGCGCACGCGCTCGACCAGCCCCTCCGCCGCGAGCTGCTCGAGGTCGCGGTGGGCGGTCATGTTCGAGATCGCGTGGCTGCGGGCGAGCTCGGCGATCGTGACGCCGCCGTCGCGCCGGATCCGGTCGAGGATCTGGGCGCGGCGCGTCGATGCGGGAATGGCGTTCACGACGATCCCCCGGAAGCTATCAGAAGCTACCGGATCCTCACATGATGATGCGACGCCGACACGGCCGGCCGGGCGCGCCGCGGAGGCGCTCCCGGCCGGCCCGCGCGGAACGCCTAGAGGTGCTGGCGGAGGGTCTTGGCCGACTCCTCCACGAGCCACGAGTAGAACTCCTCCGACAGGACGCCGGAGCCGTGGTCCTCGATGAACTTGAGCTGCTCGGGGGTGAGCGAGTCGTCCGCCGCGGCCATCGCGTTCTTGTACGGGTTGGCCGGCGTGCGGTCGAGCGACGGCACGAACTCGACGGTGATCGAGCCGTCGTAGCCCATGTCCTTCAGCGTGCCGATGATCAGGGCCCAGTCGAGGTCGCCCTGGCCGCAGGCCATCCGGTTGTTGTCCGCGACGTGGACGTCGAACAGGCGGTCGCCGGCGGCGCGGAAGGCGGTCGGCGTGTCGGCCTCCTCCTGGTTCATGTGGTAGACGTCGAGGCAGACGCCGACGTCGTCGCCGACCTCCTGCGCGAGCAGCAGCGCCTGGTCGTGGCGGTTGATGAAGTTGGTCTCGAAGCGGTTGAGCGCCTCGATCGCGATCCGCACGCCCTCGGCGTTCGCGTGCGCGTTGACCTCCTTGAGGCCCTCGACCGCCCACGCCCACTCCTGCTCGGGCGTGTCCATCTCCTTCACCTTGCCGACCTCGGACGGGACGATGCTCATCGTCCCGGGCCCGTCGGCGCCGTCCCGGAGCTCCTTGATCATCGTGATGCAGCTCTTCAGGTAGTCGACCGAGCTCGCGCGCACGGCCGGGTCGGCGTGGATCAGGTCGCGCCCGGCGAACATCAGCGAGATCGACCCGACGCACTCGATCCCGTTGTCCTTGAGCATCCCCGCGACGGCCTTCGTCCCCGGCGCGCCGGGCGAGAGCTCGACCGAGTCGTACGAGATCTCGATCGCGTCGTAGCCGTACTTCGCGAGCCGCTTGATGGTCGTCTCGACCGGCTCGGCCCGCATCCAGTTGTGCATCGCCACCTTCATGGCGTCTCTCCTTCTCCTCGTCGGCCGTGCGGCCGCTTCACTCGCTGTAAACGGATCCGGGTCAGACGATCTGACGCCAGGCCCGGGTGTGGACCTCGACCTCGAGCTTCTCGAACTCCCCCAGCGCGGCGGCGAGGTGCTCGGCGTAGCGGTCGTAGGTCCGCTCGCCCTTCTCCGCGGTCGAGCGGAACGGGTTGCCGATCACGCCCGAGGGCGTGAACTCCTGGTGGTCGGTCGCGAACAGGAAGAACTCGTGGCCCTGGAAGGCGACGTCCGGCGCGCCGTCGTTCTTGACGAACGAGTCGGGGATCGACGCCGGGCGCTCGGGCACCTGCGCGACGGCGCGGTCCATCCGCACGAGGTCCTCGTTGTGCGCCATCACCTGCGAGGTCTCGAGCTCGCTCGAGTGCCAGCCCGGGGTCTCCTCGGGCGGGTTCTCCATGATGTCGTCGATCAGCGCCAGGTAGCGCTCGCCGTAGAGCCGCGACATCGCCACCATCGCGCCGGTGTCGTAGCGCAGCCGGCGCAGCAGCGGCTCGATGATCTTCGCGTTCGAGCCGTGGTTGTTGACGAAGACGAGCTTGTTGAAGCCGTGGTGGATCAGCGAGCGGCCGACGTCGTACCAGAGCTCGAGGAGCAGGTTGGGCCGGATCGTGATCGTGCCCGTGCCGCTGCCGGGGTCGTACATGTGCTGCGGGGAGTAGCCCATCCAGACCGTCGGCGTGTAGAGGACCTGCGCCCGCTCGGCGGCGCGCTGCGTGACCTCCTCGGCCTGGATCGTGTCGGTCAGGAGCGGCAGGTGCGGGCCGTGCTGCTCGAGCGACGCGATGGGGACCATCACCACGTCCTTCTCCTCGAGGTACGCGCGGACATCGACCGGCGACAGCTCGCCGAGGTTGTACGTCGGAAGCTCCAAGCCTCTCGTTCTCCTTCTTCGCTCACGAGGCGGCGGGCGCCTCAGACTGATAAGACTCCATCACGTCGTATCACAAGATCACATTACTCTTTTCAGGCGCAGCCCTTGCAGCGCGCCTGCGCAGCACCCTCTCCGAAAGGCACCCGTGACGCAACCGACCGCATCCGCCTCGTTCCTCGACGACCTCTCGCAGCAGGTCGCCGGCGCCTCGACGGACGCCGGCGAGCGGGCACGCTGCGCCAAGGACTGGTCGTGGCCGGCGCTGTACGCGGAGCAGCAGGGCACGCCGAAGCTGCCGGACGTGGTCGTGCGCGCGACGAGCGACGAGGACGTCGCGGCGACGCTGAAGCTCGCGACGGCGAACGGCGTCCCGGTCGTCCCGCGCGGCGGCGGCTCCGGGGTCATGGGGGCCGCGGTGCCGTACGCGGGCGGGATCGTGATCGACGTCTCCGGGATGGACGAGATCGTCGAGATCGACGAGGTCTCGCTCACCGCCACGGTCCAGGCCGGCATGAACGGCAGCGAGTTCGAGCGCCGGCTCAACGAGCGCGGGCTCTCCTTCCCGCACTTCCCGGCCTCGGCCGAGTGGGCGAGCGTCGGCGGCTACGTCGCCGCGCGCGGCTCGGGCGTGCTCTCCTCGCGCTACGGCAAGATCGAGGACCAGGTCGTCGCGGTGCGGGTGGTCACGCCGACCGGCGAGATCATCGACACGATCCCCGTCCCGCGCCACGCGGTCGGCCCCGAGCTGACGCAGCTGTTCGTCGGCTCCGAGGGGACGCTCGGCGTGATCACGCAGGTCACCGTCCGGCTCGTGCCGCTGCCGGCGTACCGGCGCTTCGAGGCCGTCGCGCTCCCGTCGCTCGAGGCCGGCATCGTCGGCCTGCGCACGACGATGCAGCGCGGCCTGCGCCCCGCCGTGATCCGCTTCTACGACGCCGAGGCCGCCGCGGGCAGCCTCTCGACGGTCGTCGGCCAGCCGCTCGACTCCGCCACGGCGCTGCTGATGTTCGAGGGCGAGCAGGCCGTCGCCGACGCGGAGGCGGAGACCGCGCTGGGCTTCCTCTCCGAGACGGGCGGCACGCGGCTCGATCAGCAGCTCTGCCGCACCTGGTGGGAGCACCGCTACGACTTCTACCACCCGCCGCACTACCCGACGCTGCCCTCGATGTGGGGCACGATCGACGCGGTGGCGCCGTACGAGCGGATCGTCCCGGTCTACGACGCGGTCCGCGCGGCGCTCAAGCCGTACGAGGCCCAGGGCCTCCGGCTGCGGACGCACCTCAGCCACTGGTACGAGTGGGGCTCGATGGTCTACCCGCGCTTCGTGATCCCGGACGCGAGCGGGGCGGACGATCCGCTCGCGCTCTACTACGAGATCTGGGGCGCGGGGGTGAACGCGATCCTCGACGCGGGCGGCGTGATGAACGACCACCACGGGGTCGGCTCGACGCTGTCGCAGTACGTCCCGCGCCAGTGGGGCGCCGCGCACGCGACGCTCGCGCGGATCAAGGCGGCGCTCGACCCGGCGGGGATCATGAACCCGGGCAAGCTGGGGCTGCCCGCGGCCTGAGCGGTACGGTGCGCCGGTGCAGCTGCTCACGCCGGTCGCGCTCGGGCCCGTCACGCTGGCCAACCGGGTCGTCTCGACGTCGCACCAGACCAGCCTCGTCCACGAGCACCTGCCGACCGAGGACCTGGTCGCCTACCACCGGGCGCGCGCCGAGGGCGGCGTGGGCGCGATCTTCGTCGAGGCGACGGCGGTCGACCCGACCGGGCTGCTGACGTCGCACACGCTCGGCGGCTTCCTGCCGGGCATCGTCCCCGGCTACCGGCGGCTCGCCGACGCGGTCCACGCGCACGGGACGCGGCTGTTCGTCCAGCTCTTCCACGGCGGGCGGGAGCAGATCTCCGCCGCGCCGCGGGCGCCCGCCGTCGCGCCGTCGGCGGTGCCGTCGCCGCGCTTCAAGAGCGAGCCGCGGGCGCTGACCGCGCGCGAGCTCCGCGCGCTCGTCGACGGCTACGCGACCGCCGCCCGGCACTGCCGCGACGGCGGGATCGACGGGATCGAGATCTCGATGGCGCACGGCTACCTGGTCGCGCAGTTCTTCACGCCGCGCTCGAACCGCCGCGACGACGCCTACGACGCGGCGGACGGCCGGCTGCGGTTCGCCGAGGAGGTGCTCGAGGCGGTGCGCGCCGCCGCCGGCCCGGAGCTCGCCGTCGGCGTGCGGCTCGCCGCCGACGAGCTCACCCCCGACGGGCTGGACGCCGCCGCCTGCGCCGAGATCGCGGGCGCGATCTGCGCCACCGGGCTGGTCGACTTCGCCTCGTTCGCGCTCGGGCACTCCGCGTACGTGCCGTCGTCGAGCTGGATCGCGCCGCCGCCGCCGGCCGCCGAGGCCGCGATCGCGGAGCCGCTGCGCGTGGTCAGGGCCGCCGTCGACGTGCCGGTGATCGGCACGACGCGCGTGGTCGACGTCGCGGTCGCCGAGCAGCTCGTGGCGGACGGCCTCGCCGACGCGGTCGGGATGACCCGCGCGCTGATCGCCGATCCGGAGCTGGTGCGCAAGGCCGCGCACGGCGCGAGCCGCGAGGTGACCGCGTGCATCGGCTGCAACCAGGGCTGCATCGGCCACTACCACGCCGGGCTCCCGATCGCCTGCGTCGTGAACCCGTGGACGGGCCGCGAGCGGACGCTGCCGCGCCGCGCGGGACCCGACCGCGCCCTGCGCGTGCTCGTGATCGGCGCCGGCCCCGCCGGGGTCGCGGCGGCGCTGCACGCGGACGCGCACGGCGACGACGTCGTGCTCGCCGAGCGCGGGGCGGACGTCGGCGGCCAGCTGCGGCTCGCCGGCCGCGCGCCCGCGCACCGCGAGCTGTGGCGCCGCTGGCACGCGAACGCGACCCGGGCGCTGGAGCGGTCCAGCGTCGAGCTGCGGCTCGGCACGGAGATCGCGGCGGACGACGCCGACGCCGACGTCGTCGTGCTCGCGACGGGCGCGCGGCCGTACGCGCCGGAGTGGGCCGCCGACGCCGACGACGACCGCCCGTTCGTGCACGACCGCGTCGGCCATCACGCCACGCTCGACGCCTGGACCGCGATCGCCAACCCCGCCGCGGTCGACGGGCCGGTGCTCGTGGCCGACTGGGGCGGCGGCTGGGAGGGGCTCGACGCCGCGGAGACGCTCGCCGAGCAGGGCCGCGAGGTGACGCTGGCGTGCGCCGCGCCGTGCCCGGGCGACACGCTGCACCAGTACCAGCGCAACCTCTACCTCGCGCGGTTCGACGAGCGCGGGATCGCGATCGAGCACCACACCGAGGTCACCGCCCGCGGCCTGCGGCACCTGTTCAGCGGTCGCGAGCGGCCGCTGCCCGGCGTGGCGACGCTCGTCATCGCCCACGGGCGCGAGCCCGCGGACGAGCTCTGGGCCGCGCTCGAGGACCGGCCGGGCGTGACCCGCGCGGGCGACGTGCTCGGCCCGCGGACCGCGGAGGAGGCGACGCTCGAGGGCGTCACCGCGCTCCAGGCCGCGCGCGCGGCGGTCGGCTAGCCCGGCGCGGCGCCGGCCATGACCGTCGCGGCGAGCGCCACGCGGTGGTCCTTCGTCCACGGCGGGCCGAGCGTCGCCCGGGGGCCGCGCAGGACCGCGTCGGCCCGCTCGCCCAGCCGGTCGCCCGCCTGCGCCTCGACGTGCCTGGCGTCGTAGCAGTGCACCTCCCAGCCGCGTTCGTGGGCGAGCTCGGCGAGCAGGAGGCGGTACATGATCGCGTCGGCGCGGGCCTCGTACGGAACGCGGCGCTGGACGGCGATGTCGTCGGGGAAGCCGGGCGGCCAGAACCGCAGCGAGATCGAGACCACGGGCGCGGGCAGCGTGCCCGCGAGGTCGTCGAGCGCCGCCGAGCAGGCCCGGATCGCCGAGGCCCGGACGGTGGCGACCAGGGCCGCGGTGGCGGCGACGTCGAGGCGCCCGCTCTCGTAGTGGATCGGCGCCGGCGAGACACCGCGCTCGACGAGCTCGAGGCGCCGGCGGTCGACCACCGCGTGGTCGGAGGCGGCGGTCACCGCGACCGCCCAGCCGAGATGATCGGCGATGCCCACGCGCACGCCCGGGATTGTGATCGGAACGGCGCCGATAAGCGTGGCTGATGGATCCTCGAATCTCATTATTCGGAAGCCCGCCGCCGATCGCGCTTTCCTTGGCGTCATGTTCCAACGCGACCTCGGCACCCGGACAGGAATCCAAGTCAGCGCGCTCGGCCTCGGCTGCTGGGCGATCGGCGGCCCGTGGACCTCCAACGGCATGCCCGCGGGCTGGGGCGAGGTGGACGACGACGAGTCGATCCGCGCGATCCGGCGCGCGCTCGAGCTCGGCGTCACGCTGTTCGACACCGCCGACGTCTACGGCTGCGGCCACAGCGAGCGCGTGCTCGGCAGGGCGCTCGCGGGGCGGCGCGACGACGCGGTGATCGTCACCAAGGTCGGCAACCGCTTCGACGAGCAGACCCGGACCGCGGGTGGCTCCGACGTCAGCCCCGCCTATCTGCGCCGTGCGTGCGACGCGAGCCTGCGCCGCCTCGACACCGACCGCATCGACGTGTACCTGATCCACGACGGGATCGCAGCGCCGGAGGACGTGCCGGCGGTCGTCGAGGTGCTCGAGGAGCTCGTCGCGGCCGGCAAGGTGCGCTGGTACGGCTCGAGCATGTCCGATCCCGCGATCGTGCGCGCCATGGCCGAGGGGCCGCACATGGTCGCCGCGCAGCATGAGCTCAGCGTGCTGCGCGGCGAGCTCGAGGCGCTGGGCGTCGCGGAGGAGCTCGGGCTGGCGAGCCTCAATCGCACGCCGCTCGCGATGGGCCTCCTGAGCGGGCGCTACCGCCCGGATGCGCTGCCCGCCGCCGACGACGTGCGCCGCAACGCCCCGTGGTGGGACTTCTTCGACGCGGGCGCGATGGAGCGCTGGCTCGAGCGGATCGCCGACGCCCGCGCCGAGCTGACCGCGGACGGGCGCTCGCTCGTCCAGGGCGCGCTCGGCTGGATCTGGGGCCGCAGCGCGGCGACGCTCCCGCTCCCGGGATTCCGCACCGTCGCCCAGGTGCAGGAGAACGCCGGCGCCGCCGAGTACGGGCCGCTTCCCGCCGAGCGCATGGAGCGCATCGGCGCGATCCTGGGAGCGCCGCTGCCGGCGTGAC